>WHTU01000340.1 GCA_009377575.1 Nitrososphaeraceae archaeon
CAGACCAGCGTTGCCCGAGCAGCACCGCGCGGACCGACAGCTTGCGGCCCTCCTGCGCGACGCCTTCCAGCAGAGCGGCGATGGTCGCAGCCAAAGGCCCCCGCATCGTCTTCGACAGCTCATCGACCATCAACGTGACGGGGGAGCGGTCGGTGTCACGGCCTTCCGCGCGGTCGCGCAGCACACGTTCGACTGCGGTCACTGCGGCGTGGATTTCGCCTTCGGTGGTGGCCACGGGACGCCACAGCATCGGATGGGCTGGCGCGAGCTTGGCTGCGAGCGACTGCTCGTCTGCGGAGTGGGGGTCGCACAGCACCACACGGTGGCCTGCGGCCAGGGATTGCAGGGCGATGGACGCCCCCACCGTGGTCTTGCCGCTGCCGCTCATCCCGCCGATCGCGAGGGTGAGCAGCTGGTCCCAGGGGCGGTCGACAGGGCCTGTGTCGGCTGTGCCCAGGTGGACACGGGTGACGTCGGTGAGGACCTGCGCCATGGAGGGCGGGGTCACAGCGGGAAGCTCGCCAGGAACACCCCCTGCTTGGATGTCTTGGGAGTTGC
>WHTU01000341.1:0-286 GCA_009377575.1 Nitrososphaeraceae archaeon
GCGATAGTTCTAACAGAAAAAAATCAGATTTATGAGAGCGTCTGAATTTGCTTAATGCAGATAAACTAAACCACTGTTTATGCTATGAATATCATGTACAACAAGAATCTAACTATAGCTGTAGTGGCTGCAGTAGCCGCAATGCTTGTTGCGACGTCAGCTGTAGCAACAGAAGATGCATTTGCAGGCAAGAAAAAGGGCTATGAAAAGAGTCAAGCAACTAGTCAAGCAAATGCTTGTGGAAATGGTGAGCTACCATTGAATGTCGGATGTCAAAACATCGACT
>WHTU01000341.1:323-556 GCA_009377575.1 Nitrososphaeraceae archaeon
CCAAGTATTTCCAGAATTCGAAGAAGAAGAACCAAAACCAATACCGCAGTAAATTATTAGCTAATCAAAATCCATTTTATTTTTTCTTGCGAACAGTATGTTTGATAACTACTTCTTATTGGTATAGCTAATAATTTATCAGAATATCTGGAAGTAATAGATGTCTGATTTCTGTATTCTACTGTATTTTCCTAACTGAGATAACTCGCAGTAGCAAATTACTATTGTTAGAG
>WHTU01000342.1 GCA_009377575.1 Nitrososphaeraceae archaeon
AAACACAATGACCAAGAAATAGTAGCCAATCCATTCATCAAATTGCAACAAAATCTGTTCAAGGAACTGGTTTTGGATTGTATTTATGGGAATAATAGGCGTAGCTAAAGAATCGAGGTGTACCCGTATGATGCAAGTTGACCGGAGAATGTCTGTTTCTGCCATCAAAAAAATCTAAATTCCGCAAGTTGAGTTACCGTCCAACAGTAAAGCTATGCAGTTACTATATTAGTGTATAGGGGGTAATAACTCTAAATGGGGTTTCTGTTTAAATAGTTCAAAGATTAACTTTCCTACTTTGCAAGATCCAGAGGTTGGTATTCAGCCTAAACGATCAGTCCTTATTCTAGGTTCTGTTGCTAAATCTTACCATATCCTGTCTGGTTCTTTTTCATTACAAATAGAGGTCGTCCTTTGGTTATCCATGGGTAACATTCGAGGATGGCGGTAGCAGAGAAAATCAGCTGCACGCGTCACTTTCAACGTCACCGTATAATAGCATGTAGATTCTGATAATGAGTCACAATCATGAATATTATTATACTGCCCTGGTGT
>WHTU01000343.1 GCA_009377575.1 Nitrososphaeraceae archaeon
TAGATTAGTTATGATATTAGGAAATGTACTTCCGCCATTTAGAGATCTTCTGTACAAGATATCATTGTTTCCAGGTGTATTATCTCCCCATACCACATGTACATTATTACCTGATACAGCTATTGCTGGCGCGAATGAAGATCCAGCATTATTACTTAGATTCTTTATCGGTTCTGTAAAGCTAGCTCCTCCATCAGTACTTCTCCTATAAAAGATATCATAGTTTCCTGGTGTATTGTCACGCCATACCACATGTACATTATTACCTGATACAGCTATTGCTGGCGCGAATGAAAATCCAGCATTATTACTTAGATTTATTGTAGGACCAAAAGTAGCTCCTCCATTAGTACTTCTCCTGTACAGGATATCTGAATTTCCAAATGTGTCGTCATCCCATACCACATGTACATTATTACCTGATACAGCTATTGCCTGGCCAGATGAAGATCCAGCATTATTACTTAGATTTATCGTCGTGGGATCATAATCGGCACCATCTCTTTTGTACAGGATTTCAAAATTACCAGCCGTATCATCTTCCCATATGG
>WHTU01000344.1 GCA_009377575.1 Nitrososphaeraceae archaeon
CTACTATTGCTATTACAATATGCCATGAATAATCCATTAATATGTGTATCAGTATAAGAATACTACTAAACTAAAAACCTAAGATATAAGATGCTAATGCTCGTGCAGCAACAAAGCTAATGAAATCTTAAATACTCTACTGCATGACCAAAGATATTGTATAGTAAGTCTATAATACTTGTGAAGAACGAAGATGAACGCCCTACCTTGTTCTTATTATTGTTAGCCCAAAACCTTCTTTTATAAGAAGGCTACTTATTATTTAAGGAATTCGACTATTGGTACAAATTATCATGAATTAGGCAACTCCACTAGAATCATACCTTATAAATGGTAACAAAGTCCTGAGCGTGAAAGTGATAAAATATCACTAGAGATGTGACAAACTGGATATCTTGAAAACTAAGTAAATCGGCGCATCACCATACATTCTGGGGCCACAAGACACTACTGGGCGTGGCTGTTTGACGCCTTGGTTCCTTACTCATTTTCTTCCGACTATACATATAGCTTCATTGCTGAGCTTTACTGTGCCTGTACCATTATCAGCA
>WHTU01000345.1 GCA_009377575.1 Nitrososphaeraceae archaeon
AGGGGCAGTGAGTAAGAAGTACAATTAGGTTCTCCTAGGCCATTTATTAGTATTGAAGGAGAGGCGACAGGAACTACAGATATTACAAATTCAGAGATAGCATATCTTGGATATGAGGGTGGAGTTGGTGGAGGACCTGTCGTTGGTCTGACGTACTTTGGTGGTGATGGAAGTAGAATAGCAAATAACAATATTCAACATCTTTACTTTGCTTTCTATTCAAACGGTGTTGGTAATATAACAATAGAAAATAATCATATCCATAACAGTGGACATTATGGTCTTGATCCTCATACTGGAACTCATGACATGATTATACGAAATAATACAGTAAACGATAATGGGTCGATAGGCATTATTTGCTCACTTGATTGCTATAATATCTCAATCGAGAACAACAAGGTCTATAACAATACCAAAATGGGAATAATGTTTAGCAGAAATATGTTTGATTCTGTTGCAAGAAATAATATAGTTAGCGATGAAGAACAAGGCATAGTCATCTCAGAATCACACAATAATGAGATTTATAATAATACAATTTCTAATAG
>WHTU01000346.1 GCA_009377575.1 Nitrososphaeraceae archaeon
GGAAATCCTCAGAACGCAAGTTGAACCTCGCCAACAAATAATTCCTGCACTGATGGATCCTTACACTTAACACATAGCTACTTTGCTATACCAGAGTTGACACCCTCTAGATGCGTAATTCGTGCATTTGGTTATTGTGGTGGTGTAGACAAAGACATCTAACGGACACCTCAAGCGAGCACGTGTTGAGAGTATTTTGTGATAAGCATTCTTGTATTTCATAAATATAATACCTTGCTGGATAGCGTAGCTAAACGATATTATAAACATCTTTCGTATCGTAGTAGTTTTAGTACGTTCCTTATTCCCTCTATTTGCGACACCAATAGGTTGTTTAGAAACCCAAAATAGCGATGATCAGATAGGCCAGAAAATCGCTTGAAAAGGTGATTAGACTTACGAATGACCATATTGTTGTCTATGACTTCACTATTAAGTTATGCCCGATGACACTAGTTGTTCAAGCGATAATACAACCTGATAATAGGCTTATTCAATACTATTCCAGGCAATCCTTGGTGCGTGATATTGAAATAACTAAAGTACC
>WHTU01000347.1 GCA_009377575.1 Nitrososphaeraceae archaeon
GATAAAAAATCAGTATCAAATAATAGCTCCCCTCTTCTAACTAGAGATTCATTATATTCTCTCCAGTTTACTTTCCTCTTGAATTTCTACTTCCTTTTATGACTTCTCTGATAGACAATAAGCGACTTTCTGATAGCTTTCATAAAGCTTCTCTGGACAAATCTCTATGACAATATGGTCAGTTATTCGACACAGCATTTCAGCTTGTTCCAATATATCGTTGTATTTGGTTTCTTGTCATATGGAACCATCAGTTCTTTCCATCTGGTACGTTTTTCTCTCACCTACTTATCTTTTCAGTAAGGATAGATTGAATAAGCTTCAGACATCTACTGAAGCTCAAGCCTCACTTTGACTTCTAGGTATGCTCCATTCAACAAACTAGATCTATATGGTCAAGCGCAATAATTTGTTCATAACTCAAGGTATAGCGAACGGCCATGGCACAGGTGATAGCGCAATTGTATGATCTTAAACCATCCGATACACCCAGAAGACGGTTTAAATCATGATAAACGTACGATCATTTAAATGAGTCATAAAATTT
>WHTU01000348.1 GCA_009377575.1 Nitrososphaeraceae archaeon
GCAAAATGGAACACCTTCATTAATTTCAACATCTACTTCAGATTCCAAATTCTTATCATACAATGTTGTACGCCTATTCTTAATGAATCTCCTTAAAATGATGGGTACATTCAAAGAATTGTTGTTATGTTGCTGTTGCTTATCTACTGAATTCAACCATCGCATAAATGTAGTAGTTCCATTCTCTAACGTACCAATCTTTCTTGCTGCATGAGCCTTTCTAGAGCTACTATCACTGGTATCGTCAGCACGGTTATTATCATCGTCCTTTTCAGAATCATTGCCGTAGCTTTTCTCGTCACCAGAATCATCCCTGCCTTTACTCTCTCTCATAGTGGTGCCTTCTTTTCCTTGGCTAAATTATTACTATCAAATGATATATTTGAACATATCTTCACGAATCAGACGCAAGATTCATCAATTTCTAACCTAATTCGGACTCGTATAGCCAAATTTGTGGAATACACAAAATATCATCCGATAGTTTTTTATTTTATTTGATTTCATTATATTATATTGAGAACAGAGAAGGAAAGA
>WHTU01000349.1:0-277 GCA_009377575.1 Nitrososphaeraceae archaeon
AGTTTCTACTCTTACATATCTTGATTCTTTCACCAGATCTATGGTATTGTGCTATTACATAGCTTTATCTCAAAAAATGAATGGTTTCTACAGAGCCGTTACAATGCAACACATCTTATACTAGCCTTTAATGTCCCAGAGGAGGACATTATCACGCTCAAATAATGTCACTTTTGGTTTTTTAAGAGATAAGAGAATCATTTGGTCATTCATGCAGTATCAAACATTTTGTAGTAAGTCATTCGTATCAAATAATAGGCCAGATGGATTATGCAAC
>WHTU01000349.1:287-539 GCA_009377575.1 Nitrososphaeraceae archaeon
TATAAAATGGAATTCATAACAAACTACCGAACTTTCTGCTTATGTAATCTTGAGTTACATTTCTTAGGACTAACTGATTTGAAAAAGGTAGTGCGACCAGGTCAAATGAACTGAACTATGATCTATTTCTGTGTTACAAAAGGTTAAGGGTTTGATCATACTTTCTAATCATGCCTTTAATCACTCAGAATAGGCAAGTAGTGGGTCAGGAATGATCAATGACTTGAACACCCTGACCTACTACCTTATCCA
>WHTU01000034.1 GCA_009377575.1 Nitrososphaeraceae archaeon
GCAGAGACTTTAGCTACACGTACTACGATAGGTTTCAGGAGCGTTCCTCCTCCCAGTAGTTTATTATATCCCTTCGACATTAGGTCCAGTACTGATCTGTCTTGTTCATCTTGCATGCCAAATCGTATTGCTAAATCATTCAGATCGGTCAGATTGGGCCACCGACGAACAGGATTTCGACTGCGAGAATTTGTAGAATCATGTCCGAAATGATCTGGTTCTTCAATGACCGTTCTGACCCAGAGATTTTTATCTTTTCCGGCACCGCCAGTTCCTCCTCGGCTACCAGATTGTCTGTGTTGTCCTATCTGCCCCCAACCGCAATACCTACTTCCTCTCTGTCTTGTGCTCTTTCAAATCTATCCATTATCGTAATTAACGCACGTAGTATGTATATAATCATAGACTAACTATGTTATCTTCCCTCTTCATGTAGTATTCGTTATTTACATGAAATAATCGTTCAATGTTAAGAATAGTCCAGTCATCGAAAACGCTATACTTGAAATTTTGATTCCATCTAACATAATGTCAAATTTCTTGTTACTTGATACTCTTAATACGTTATGTATACTCCCAATACGAAGAACATGGTATAAGAGTGCACAAGAATTTACCATTGTACCCTGGACCTGCAGACCTACACCTTCAGGATTATCCTTGGAAGTGCATTTGAAAATGTACCAATTATATCAATTTCATTCTCGCCTGTAGAAAATATGTTCAGATATTCCATTTCTGCATCGATTACATGGAATTCAAACCTGGAGCCTAGATAGTCATGTAATAGATTGGCAACGTGTTTTTCGTATTCTCCCCCTTTTGTATTTGCTTTGAGCTTTAATGAACGTAATTCTTCAAACTTAGATCTCAATTCCTTATTGATAGATTCCAAAAATATCTTTGCATACTCCTTTTTTGTATTAATTATTGCTTCGCTCATTTATCTGATAATTTAGACCGATTATTAATACTGTTTATAGGAAGAATCCATACGATAATAATGTATTATCATCATCTAGCTAAGGATTTGAAAATAATTAATTAAATTTGTGATAGTGTGCCGAAAAATATGATATCCAAACTAGTGGACATTTAGAACCATATGAAGAGTGAAAGATCGGATCGGAATATGGATATCATCGATTCGAACGAGTTGAGATTTTGTTAGGGTAAGAAATGAGTCCTACATACTCATACTGGTAATCGACATGAAGACGTTCGTCTCGAGGAATTGAGTCTGGGATGAATCATAAGATTCTAAAACATGACGATTCCACAAACGGTAGCTCTTATACTCGCTAATGAATATAATGAAGCACTATTCGAGGGAATTGCGAGTACTGTCAGTAATGCATTTAACTCTTGAGACGAAGGATTATAGAGGATTGAATTTAGAGAGATCAATCAGTAACTTAACAAAGAGACTTGATAGACTTGATACTGTCTTCTTCACTCCCAGTAACAAAGCTGGCTTAAGTCATTGGAAAGGTAAACCAATAATTCCATTGGATGATTGGATTGAGATCAGAGATACTCCCTATGCACTAGATTTCTTTCCTGATGATTTCGACCAAGGCTTAACATACATATCAGAAGGCGGGTTGAACAGAGAGCGAAAACAAGAAGATGCTAAGAAATGGGATTCAGACTATCAAGAGCTGATGGAGTACACAAAGAACTCAAACTATGGTAGGATCAAGTGCTTTCACTGCTTATTGAGTCCAGATGGTGACGACCCAATATTTATTGGAATCAATAGATTGGTTATCCAAGGATTGTCTAATGGCAGACAAGAAAAAGATCTTATACAATACCCTTGCAAGGTAGTAAATAGATTTGAATGTCCTTATGAAAGGAACAGGATTACGAAAGATCATAATATTGGATCTACAAATTCTGACTTCGATACAGAAGATCTCTTCAGACTACAAAAAATGTCCTTCCTTGTTGAAATTGCACTGGCAAGAGTGCGAAAGGAAGATTTAGAGATTCAGATAAAGGATAAGCAAGGTCTTCTTACTGCGCTAGCGGATAGAGATATCTTCATCATGGTACTAGAACAAGCATCTGACACACTCAAGAGCACTGAATATCTTAGAGAAATTTCTCCGGGTCAAGATATTGAGTCAATCCTCAATTATTTTACGGGAATACAAGATAAGGTCTGTTTGGAAGAGCTGAGATTCTATTAGTGATCCTGAAGGTTTGCCTCTAACAGCTAATCTAACTATCTAACTATCTCCAAGAATGTCGATACTATTCTATTAAACTGATCTAGATATTGGTTCATTAATCCGTGTCCAGCAGTGATAAAACTGTAGTGCATCGGTGTGCTCTTCGATCACAAGAAGTTTCTACAGATCGAGAATCAAAGCAACTCCTTTAACTGTCAATGTTGGAATAATGGTGCTGTTTGCGCTCAACAGCAACTCGTCGAAAAAAGATGAGACACTCCAACGGATACCTTCAGTCACTACCTTGCAACCTGCGAATGCAGAGGAAGTGGCAATCAGATAGGAAGTATGGCAAGCGTTCGAACACGATAGACAGACAGACAGACAAACAAATCCAGGGACTAACCTCACAAGCTGGTAGAGTCAAAATCCAGTACGATTGTACTGATTATGTACGTGGGAACCCTGGCACGCACATTTCATTTTCTGAGTAGAAAATCATAGCTATGGATATAAATCCTACAGCTATAGATAATAGAAGAAGATTGCATCTTCCAGGAGAATTGGGAAGGTCATCATACCTATCACCTACCATAAGATGCTTCTTCGCGCATCAATCTTGGCTGTGTGTGGGACTTCTGGCACACATATCCTATCCTATATATTTCAGCCATGTTGCCAAGATTAAAGAATCCGATTAAGCATGATTACAAATATATTTTTGCAGGGTTTCTCTATCCTTCTGACCTAGTTGACAGCAGATGATGAACCGTTCAGTTCTGATAATAGGGGGGAAAAATCCTCTCGACCTAGCGGTTTGAGAAATGTATTTGCCTTAGGGCTAGTCAGTTTCTTTACCGATTTTTCAACCGAAATGGTTCTAGGTATTCTACCGTTGTTTGTGGTCAACAATCTAGGAGCCTCTCGTGCTCTTCTTGGAACAATGGAAGGCTCTGCGGAACTTATCAGTTACACTTCTAGAATGATTTCTGGTTCTCTGTCAGACCATTTTCATAAACGGAAGATATTTGTATTGATAGGATACGGCTTGTCGACAATAAGCAAACCGTTTCTTGCGTTTAGTACTAGCTGGATAGATGCTTTTGCAGTTCGAGCTGTTGATAGAATTGGAAAAGGTATAAGAACTGCCCCTCGTGATGCGCTCATTGCAGATTCAGTATCAACATCTATTTCTGGTAAAGCATTTGGAATACATAGAACCATAGACCAGTTGGGAGCGATATTAGGACCCATAGCTGCTTTCATGATCATTCAGGTTTTGGATATACAGTGGGTATTTCTTTTCTCCCTTATCCCTGGTGCCATTGCAGTAATCATACTTATTTTTTATGTTAAGGAAGTTATGGTAAGGAGAAATGGAACAGATGAAGATGAGGATGATGCAGACCGACTATCAACAACCTCCAGTTCCCATAAACAGAGGAAAAGGATACCCCCAATATTGACTAGGACTATGACCCTTGTAAAAGTGAATAGGCCATTTCTTATACTGGTTATTATTTCAGGAGTATTTTCTCTGGGTGCATTTAACTTTTCATTCGTTCTATTAAAGTCACAAGATTTCGGTATATCTGCTAACGACATTCCTCTAGTATATGCAGTTATCAATGTGACTCATACAATAATAGGAATACCAATGGGAATCTTTGCTGACAGAGTAGGAAAAGAAAAGGCACTCATTATTGGTTTTTCTATTTTCGTCGTATCCTTATTGCTAATGATAGGTTTAGAATCAAATGCATATTTCTTCGCATACATGATTGCTGCAATTTTCGGTCTGTATATTGGAACGATAGAAACTGTCCAAAGGGCAGTCATTCCTGGATACGTCTCTCCAGAGATGCGTGGAACAGCTTTTGGGTTATATTATGTAGTAATTGGATTTGGTTTCTTTGTATGCAATATATTATTCGGGTTCCTATGGGATGCCTTCGGCTTCAATGTAGCTGCCATCTATAGTCTGATATTTTCAATAGGAGCGATTTTTGGAATGCTATTATTCTCCCGAAGATTCGTTATGACCGTCAAGCCATTGTAATACATCTAACCTACTTGTTTTCAAATCATTTTATTTTATGCCATATATGTCCGCGACTACACTAATAGCATGGTGCAAAATACGGTGTGAAATTTTTGGTTAGATCCCATTAACTCTAATACTGCAATAGAGATTTTCTCAATATTAGTGATAAATGAGATCGTCTGAAAATACGAATCGATTATGCAAAAGTTTGTTGAGAAATTTATGGAGCTGATCAAAATTAATTCTATATTCAGAATTCAATTTTGGCTTTAATCTTTCATCAGAATTAATACCCATCGATATATCTGCGCGCTCAAATGCAGGATTATCATTATCTGAATCTCCCAAGTATAATGTACTTCTGGCTTGACCCCCTCCACAATTTGTCAACTTTAGGACTTTGGAGGTAACAAAGTCATATGCCATACCTTTATCGCAATACAGCGCGTACACGTCCATGAACGGATGTGAACTATATGTCAGAAGATGCAGATCAGGTGTTGATACAGGTGTTGATACAGTTGAAGTTGATTGGTGCTCTTTGATCATTTCCTTTAAAGCTGGTTCAAGTATTTTCTTGTATGATCTCCAATCCTTTAAATGTCTATAATCAATTGTAATACCTGCCAAGTATTGTCTTTCACTGGTAAATTTTCTTTCTACTACTACTTTATGTTTAAATTCTAATTCAATATCTTCTGCAAGTCTAGACAATAACTCCGAATTGACCTGTAGTACTTTTCTACTCTTAGGAAGAAGACGGCGTTTTCTTATACCATACGAAATATTACTAAATGTCTCTTCATTGTTATTGCGGCTGCTTCCAATTTTTGTTCCTTGAATTTCATTGGTTAGTCGCTTACCGATTCTCAAGCTAATTGTTTCAATACCCATAATACATGAAAGTACTCTAGCAAATTTTGTCCTCGGATGTAGAAAATGGTAATCTTTGCTGGAAATGATACATACAGGAATCTGTCGAGAAATACTCCACAAAACCTGTTCTAATTCCTCTGGAATTGTGCCTGCTTTATTCTTTACAGAACCAGTCGGACATAAGGTTCCATCATAATCAGATAAAATGGCGGCTATTTTCTTTGCACACATTGTTTAATTATAAGCGGCTCATCTTGCTAAGGATTTCCCTCGGTTATCTACAAGGCGAGTTTGATTACGATAAAGGGAGCTTAATACCTGAAAGTCTGATTATTTTTGAGAGCATCAAAACAGCTATTGTACGTTAAATCGTACTTGAGAATTTAGGTACAAATTGATAAATGCAATACCCGCAGTTTATACTGCAAGAGAGTTTCCAGTTACGATTATTGTAGCAGGAGCTCTCATTTTAGTCTCAAAACAATGATAAAAATACGAGAATTGGCAATCTGAATTTTATACCAGAGCTGTGATGAGTTTTCATTTTTTCGGAATGATACTTATTCATAGATAGAATCCTTCTGTTTCAAATCAAGTCCAGGTGAGAGCAACATGAAGTATACAACCAAAGTTGTAAATTTGCATTAAAAAAATGAATCGAGTTGCAAAGAACGTCGTCTCATACTAGGAAGATATCATATTATTCTCCTGCAGATAACAAAGCAAAAGATATATTACAAACTCTATGAACCAAAAATAATTCTTGGAGAATTGTTTTTCTTATGGAATTTGATTCGCGATGCATAATTAAATTGGTAAAGGCTCGAGAAATATTGGATTCTCGTGGAAATCCCACTATCGAGGCTGAGGTTTATACTGATTCCGGTGTCAGAGCCGTAGCTTCAGCTCCTTCAGGAGCATCAACAGGCGGGAATGAAGCATTAGAGCTTAGGGACGGTGACTCTAAGCGATTCCTTGGAAAAGGAGTACTGCAGGCCAAAACCAACATAAATGAAAAAATATCGTTGATTCTTGCAGGTAGATCTTGTGATAATCAAGAAGAAATTGATTATATAATGGTTGAAGCTGACGGTACGGATAATATGCAAAATCTTGGTGCTAATGCTACAACTGCTGTGTCGATCGCATGTGCAAAAGCAGCAGCTAAGGCGAAGGGTGTTCCGCTATATCAACACATTTCCGATTTATTTACAGGATTAACTAAAAAAAGGCAATCTACCAATGCAGCTCTCCCCACCATGTCAGTTACTAATACTGCTCTTCCCACTCCTCTTATGAATATTATAAATGGAGGTAAGCATGCAGGAAGCGGTCTTGCAATACAAGAATTCATGATAGCTCCCGTGGGAGCGAAAACCTTCAGTGAATCAGTTAAGATAGGCTCTGAAATATATTATAAGCTTGCATCTATTTTATCTGATAAACTCGGCGATTCAGCTGTAAATGTGGGGGACGAAGGAGGTTTTGCTCCTTCAATTAAGGATACTGAATCTGTTTTATCCTATATTTCTGATGCCGTGAGTGGATGTGGCTACAGTGTTGGAACTGACATCTTATTGGGAATTGATTGTGCTGCAAATAGTTTTTGGAATCCTATTACATCAAAATATACTATAGATGGAAAGTCCCTGAAGTCCGATGGACTATTGGATTACTATATTTCTCTCTGTGACCGTTATCCAATTAGGATAATAGAAGATCCATTTATAGAGGATGACCTTGACTCATTTGCCAAGATTACTGCGGGAATAAGCAAGAAGACGTATGTGGTAGGCGATGATATCTTTGTAACAGACAAGAGCCGGGTTCAAAAAGGCTTAGATGAGCAAGTAGCAAATTCGATGATAGTGAAAGTGAACCAAGTTGGAACTCTAACCACGGCGATGGAAGCAGTTTGTATTGCCACCTCAAAATCATGGTTAATAATAGCAAGCCATAGATCTGGCGAAACGAACGACGATTGGTTAGCTGATTTTTCTGTCGGGATTAATGCCGGTGCTATCAAGGCAGGAGCCCCTGCACGTGGCGAACGAGTGGCAAAATACAACAGACTTATGTACATAGAACAGATGAGTCCTAAATTATCATTTTGTAAACCGGCGTTCTAATCTAGATAAAATGATTAAAGCGATTCTTATTATATATCGAAAAATATTCTACCTATGTTCGCAGGAACAGTAGAAAACACCGTAGTTCGGTTCAAGCATCACATTATAGAACATGCTATAGACCAACGTTTTTAGTAACATTTCTTTAACCGTGCTCTCAAATTTCCTTTTGGATACATACTCGCCAAATGTTCTCTTAATCGAAGAAAATATTAAATCGGATACTAGAAAAATTTTACTAATATTAGTAATAATACAGGGGAATCCCTTCGTCAACAGATCCTTCAGCTTTTTAGTGACATTTATCCTTTCATGTGTGTAATTAAATAGGGCATGTAATTTATGTCGTAGTATTATGGCGGATCCGATCCAGGCAATAATTCTGGGAATTATTCAAGGACTAACTGAATGGCTTCCAATCTCTAGTTCCGGTCATTTGGCCTTGGTTCAGTTATCTATGGGTTTGAAAGTTCCCATTTTTTTCGATGTGGTTCTGCACCTAGGTACTCTTGCAGCTGTTATTGGAGTTTATCGAAATGAGTTAATTTCGATTTTATACTCATTTAAATCGATTCAATTACGAAACAAGAATAATGGTAAGAAAATTATGCCCGATAATAGATGGGGCCGAAGGTTTCTTCTCCTCATTATTCTAGGAATGATTCCTACAGCATTAATGGGTTTAGGATTCAGAACACTATTTGAAGAGTCGTTTTATAATATGTGGGCAATAGGATTGGGTTTCTTCATAAGTGGTTCTATGATACTATCTACAAAGTTTGTCAGACAAGGTACAAATTCAATAGGAAAAATTGATGCCATTCTGATAGGTGTGGGACAAGGCATTTCAATTTTTTCTAGTATTTCAAGAAGTGGAGCAACAATTTCTTTTGGAATGTTTAGGCGAATTGAGAGATCTGAGTTAGTTACATTCTCTTTCTTGCTTTCTATACCAGCAATCTTAGGCGCAGGACTATACGATCTTGCTTTCATGAATGCTTCATCTTTTGCCGAAATAGTAAAAATGCCATTAGAAGAATATATTTTAGGTGCCCTTTCTGCTGCAGGAGTAGGATACGTTTCCATAAAATTCCTAATAAAAATCATAAATAGAGGCGAGTTTTACCTTTTCTCGCTTTATTGTTTCCTTATCGGATCTCTGATCTTTGTGAGTTTGATCTAGCAAAATCAGTAAAGAAGGGTGTACCGGACAGAATAGAACTAAATACCAAAGATATAGAAGAGGCAAATATCTTGCGATGGTAAAGTACTCTGGTACTCTGGTAAGTCATTTAGGTGATCACTAATATATTTAGATGGATAAAATCTGATTACTATCTAGCTTCCACTTTGCCTAGTAGCCTCGCGTAAGAATTTGGAATACATTTAGGCTTGATATGATTCTAGACTAGAAACGTGTGTAAATATGTTAGATATAAACTACTTTCCATTAACTAGCACCACTGTTTTGGGAACCATTAGTCATTATCCAATCCAGTCCACTAATACATTGAAAACATCTACTGGCCTCTTTCTTTCAGACACTCTGCTTACTACTTTTCTAGAACAGTCATCTAAAAGCTACAAATAATAGATACAATGTCACCAGTCCATTCTTTTTCGTATAATGGATTAACCCTAATTCTGATTTCTATATGGATACACTTCATGACAACACTTAATCATACAATAAGCCGTATTCATTATCTTCTCAAGGATTAAATTAGATTGACTGAATGTTAACAATTTCCTGGCTTGCTCATAGTACACCCAGATATAATCAACATGCTCATTAGAGAGTATAACCTGGTTATGATCAGTAGTTACGTAATAGAATTTTACCTCTTTCTGTACTGGAAGTCCTGCCTTCATAATCTTATATTTTATATTGCCCAAGTAATTGAATATGTTAAAACTGGTAATACCAGTTTCCTCAAAGATTTCCCTCTTAAGTGTATCATGATCTGTCTCTTGATTTTCTTCATGTCCTTTTACGAAATTCCAATCTCCTCTAGGACTCTTTAAGAGTACAAATTGTTTATGAAGTGAATGAGATGGTCTATATGCAATTACAGCACCAATTGATTGTTCTCCAAGTTTTCTTCTTTCATTCATTTTCTCTTTGTACCTTATCAAACTTTCTAAAATAATTCCTAAATTCCTCAATCATTACCCACATCATATTCAGACATCATAATAGTACATGAACTGTTTAACTTTTGTGTTACCTTTTCCTATCTGTGCTATCTCTTCCTCTTTGAGCAAAAGATAAGTATCTATGAGGTCGTTGTGGAAGCACACCTTGAGATATTCTGAATCACTCTTCAATGCCTCTAGTGATTCATCTAGATTAGAAGGTAGGGACTTTATTCCAAAGTTGCTTCTCTCAAAATCAGACATTTTATACACATTTTTATCGATTGGGTTTCCAGGCTCCATTTTATTTTTGATACCATCGAGTCCTGCTGCTACGATGGCAGAAAATGCCAGATATGGATTTGCAGATGGATCTGGTGCTCGAAATTCAATACGTTTTGTTTTGTAATTACTTTTCTCATCTACTGGCACTCTTATAACAGTAGACCTGTTACCTCTTGCCCATGCAACGTAAATAGGAGCTTCGAATCCAGGAATCAATCTATAATAAGAGTTAACAGTTGGTGTTACAAATGCGGCCAAAGAAGATGCGTGGTCTAAAATACCACCAATAAAGTATCTGGCAATTTGACTTATCTCTGCGTAATCGTCATTTTCATCGTAAAAGGTATTTGTCTTACCATTGTTATTGTTTGGCTGCTCCCATAGACTGATACTTGTATGCATTCCTGAGCCGTTATCATTACCGTTAGTGGATCTCAGATCCTCTTCGTTGAATATTGGTTTTGGCATAAAGTTTGACACTCTATTATGTTGTTTTGAGACATTCCTTACAACGTCTTTGTATATTTGTACATTATCTGCAGACCTTGTTAATGTGCTATGTTTAAAGTTAATTTCTATTTGTCCATTGCTTGCAACTTCATGCATCAGATTTGTGACAGCAATGTCGTAATATCTTGACAAAATTTCTGATACTTCAAATCTAAGCGCCGATAAAGAATCTTGAAATGGTGGTGCATCGTATCCCTCTTTTGTGCGTATTGGATATTTGCCGGTTCCATATTGTTCTATAGATATGACTTTAGGCTCCTCATTATCGCGGTCATTATTTTTTACATCCTTTAGACCAATATCATCAAAGATGAAACATTCGACTTCCGCTCCAATTTGACATAGCAAACCCTTTTGCTTTAGATGCTCTTCCATGCAACGAGAAACATATCTAGGATCCTTAGATAATCTGCCCTGTCCAAACCCTCTGTGAACATTAGCAATTACGCTTAAAACTGAGTAACCAGGGATCATCAGCGCATTTTCTGTTATAATTGTGCTAGTCAATTTATCTGGAAACAGCATAAGATCAGATTCATTGATGTCCGCAAAGCCTCTTACTGATGAGCCATCAAAGCCTATTCCATATTTGTAAAGATTTTCTATATCAAATTCTTTATTTTTGGCAATATACTTTGCTAAGAATCTACCGGGAACATCAGTATATCTTATCTGAATGAATTTAGGATCTTCATTTTTTGACATTGATCGATTACCACACCAATATTTTTTCTATTGATTTTGTAGGCATTATCATCATCATAACAGTTTGTTTTGGCCTTAAGATGAAGTTTTGGTCGTCGATGATGCGATTATCACACACTACTTACCAAGGCTAATGCCATAGCCGCAATTCCTAACACAGAGCTAAAACTTAAATTTATTGTATCAATCTCTCAATTTAGACTATCTTTAGGACACCAAAGCCAAGAATCCTTCTTTGCTACTTTCACTTAATATTGAGTATGGGATTAACAGCGACACTCCAATAGAATCATATGGCAATATTCAAATCCCGCATTTGTCTGTACGGGATCCCTAAACATTAAAGCTGTGATATGGCGATGAGGGAGTCAATACACTTACAGTGGTCCTGGAAGAGATGCGTTCTTCTGCGGCCGTGATGGAGATATCATTACTGACTTTAATCCTGCTGCTGATATGAAGATCAGGGACTGCCAATCGCCCTAATCCATGCTCATAGATCAATTCGGACATAGACTTAGTAGGTCTCTGTGTGCCGGAAGAGCAGCCGACTGAGGAAGAAAAACAACCTTCTGAAGAAAGCTTAGAAGGTAGCAGCGATAACTAGCAATCAGAGGAGTACCTAATAATACTTCTACCTCCAGTCTCGGAACCTTTTTTTGTCACAAATACATCATGATAATGGATTATTGTTACCGGGAGTGGTACTGACTATTGATATTATCCTACATACTCACAAGGAGGCAGTATTTGCACGGCATACAGTATCTTCGAATGTAACGGTAGACAGATTTTCGTGGGTTTGCTTCTGAGTTTATAACTTTCGCGAATCCAAGTTACTGGAGGATTATTTTGATAATCAGATCTAAGGTCCAGACCAGTCAAATGGAATATGTTTGCTCGATCTGCCTTTCCAATCCCATTTGAAACCCATTGCCTCAGCCTGGTCTGCTAGAGCTTTCCCCCAGGTTAATACTGCTCCTGGCCCTACTTCGCTTCCAGGAGCATTAATAGTTTGAACCCTTTTATTAGGCGGAGTCATAGGTCCAGTATTGCCGTCGTAGCCTGCAGACGGCTTTGAAGTATCACCCAATCCTCTCAGATCGGGCACTATCACGGTATAGTTATTGTTTACCAAAATGGGCATAATGTATCTCCATTCATACCATGTTTTAGGCCATCCATGTAATAATACAATCGGGTCGCCCTCGCCGCCCTTTACATAATGCATCGAAATTCCATTTACATTGATACGATAGTGATTAAATTGGACATCTCCAAGATAGAAGGATCCAGAAGTATTAGATACGTCGTAAACTCTGCTATCCTGATCCCGATAGCTATCTGCCACCTTCAATGGATTATTGGCAGAGAGGAGTAGTTCTCCAGTACTTGATTGGTTATCTGTAGAATATGATGGTGGTGCTGTAGAGTTGTAAGATAATGTAGAGTTTTGCCGTATCGTTTCAGTTTCTATTCTTCGCTCTTCAGTGTTCGTGTCTTCCCTGTCATCTAGAGATGCAAATAAGGGTGCCTGATATGGATATGTTCCATTTTCTGTTGCTTGCGCTCTTACTATATTCTGAGCTACAGTAACGGAATTCAAGATGAAGATCAGATTAAGTAATATCACGATGATCAGGCATGATTTGCAAAAAAGAAACATTCATCTTCATATCTGATGAACTCTTTGATAATTACGACGATTATTATCTCTATACTACGAATCCAAAAAAAATTTACTTGGTGTGATCCATATTCCGTTATAATTTCGTTGTATACATGAAATTAGCCCTCTTCTCCTTGTGCCGAGTCTAAATTTGATATGGTGAAAGTCCACTCGATCCCCTTCACTGTGTCAAGTCATCGCCTCGTTCTTGTACCTATATGTTTACCTTGAGCTTTAGCGGACATGCAGAATATCCCCGGCATAAGGGGCTTTTATATTTTGGACAGGTATTGATTAAATGAGTATGTTCGAGCGTGGCAAGAAATTATTCTTATAATAGCATCTTAATCTAGAGCACATTCGTCATTTTCTACCCTTCATGTGAAATCGTAGCTATCCAAGATGTGTCTACCTATCTGCCACATTGCGTGGCGTTACGTGTCCATTACTGCAGATATACCATGGCAGTTTAATCTCGGCATTGAATTCAACAAAATCCCCATTCTCATTCTAATATCCATCAGTAAATTTCATCTTTGGTATAGTTTGACCTGGATATAAGATGACCTTACTCCTCCTTCC
Source organism: Nitrososphaeraceae archaeon (assembly GCA_009377575.1). Taxonomy (GTDB): domain Archaea; phylum Thermoproteota; class Nitrososphaeria; order Nitrososphaerales; family Nitrososphaeraceae; genus TH5896. Next base: position 13,114 of record WHTU01000034.1, read on the forward strand.
TTCGGTCTGACACCGTGGACAGAATACTTTTTCGTCTTGACTCATACCTATTAATAAATCATCTGCAATAGATTTAAACAAACCATTGGTCATTTTGATGCCAGAGCTGCAAGGATAATCAGAATGTATGGAATTCATTAGCTAGTTGCTTCCTTGGTGACGACTCTCATTCATTACAACAGTCATTACAGAAGTGATTAGCTTTCCATGCTCGAGATAATAGTAATGTTGCATCCTGTTAAATTCTAGCATTCAGGTTGGTCTATCGGAACTCATCCATTTGAAATGCACTAAATGTCAGGATGCGGGGTTTCTGGTCAATAATGTTTTTGTGTTGGAGAACAAAATACAAATCCATTGGTTAATCTGCTTATGATATTCTGTTTCAATGTATTGATTCAATGTATTGACATGTAAACTTATGCTGGTTTTTAGTAACTAGAATTTATATTATACGAATAGATTATGATTGCCAAAGTGAATTCGCACGAATCTTCTCTTATTTATTTTACAGTAACGCTCTTTTTAATTTTCGTCTTATTCTTTAGTACAAGGATCTTAATTGAACAAGATTCTAGATCGGACATTTTTGGGCAGACGAACCAGACAGAGGTTATTGAGACACGTCCTCTACAACTGGAAGATCAGATGCAAAAACCGATAAAGCACCTCGAAACAAACAATACCGAACAATTTACCTTCTCTTATAACGTTTCAAATTTTGATCGACGAAATCCGATTAACCACACACTTAGAGCACCCTTAGGAGATAACTGGATGTTAACTATCCAAAATAATATGTCATATGCACAGAGAAGTGATGCTAAGACCATTGTCAGATTATATGAACCGCATCCTAGCGAGAAATTCATTGAGATAGCTATGTTTGGGGGTAATTCAGAAGCATTTTGGATAGCAGTAAATAGTGAACAATCAGGCTACATCAAAGTATACGAAAGATCGGACGCAGGTTGGTCGCCAAATGAGCCGATCACGATAGGGCATGGAAATAACCAAGGGCTCTCCGTTAATAATGGACTAAGAATAATATTAGATAGACTATCGTTAGAGGGTTTCAACTTAGGTTCTGTTTCTATTTATGGAAAGGATCAATCTTTTTCACCACTCAACACCTATTCAGGTATGATCTCTTTTGATATCTTTTACGGGAATCCATCAAGATCTCCAGTTTATTATGTTCCGCTTATCATGCTAGTTGGAATCGGAGTTGTATTGGTTCTGCTACTCCAGTTTAAGAAGAGAAAAGAGCCATCTGGTCTAGAACCTGACCGAAAACTGAAAGATAAATAGTAGATTTTCTAGCTTTCTTATTCTGCTAAATTCGAGGTTTTTGGATCCAAGCTTAAATTCTGCTTCCAACAAATTGCAGCTATATTAAAGTCCTTAGTCCTGAAATGACATTTGATTTCGGACGATGGATAATCTTCTAATTTAGAATTCGTCGTATGTTTAATCAGATCTAAAAGATCTGCAGGATCTGTATCTTGCTATGAGAACTCATTCGAAGAAGCCCGCATCACAAGAACCTATATGAAGTTACAAACAAGTCTATTTGAATAACCAAAGTCCTATAAGTAACAAATGGTGGGCCCAACCATTATAAGACTTGAAGGTTTGAATAGATGATGATTTAGGTGGTATCGTCATCATTCGCCTCAACAACAATAGCAGCAGGATTGATTTGTTTTCTCGCTCTTGTCTTTTCTTTGATAAATAACACATCATTCGGATCAGAGAAATCAGTTCCACAAAAGGATAAAACTATTGAATTCCTCCCTGTAATGCAATACAATATCAGCAATAACGAAGGAGATTCTGTCTATCCACAAATTGCTTCAGATTCTAATAACACTTTTGTAGTGTGGCAGGACAATTCAGTCTCCGATGATAGCTCAAACTATGAAATACTAGTTGTTGTACTTCCTATGTCTGTATTTTATGGTTGCAAATTTTCAACCATAAAAAAACACGTGCATAGCTTATAAGTCTTGAATTAAAGAGCAATCCAAGTTCTGATTTACATGTTTGAGTCTTCCTACCTCTAATTTTTGAGGATAATATTGTTCCAGAAATGCTTTTATTCAGAAAATGTTAACACTATTGTAACGTACATAAATCTGCATGGTTAGGTAGGTGGCCAGTCCTTCGTTTCGATTAGACTAACCTCTGGCCGCCATACCTTTGTTTGTTACTGGTTGAAGAGTGGTACCGGTAGTTGGGAAGTCTAGTAATATATGCATACTGAATTTCAAGCGTAAAAAGGCTTCTTTTTCATACCGTTATGACGGGTATTATCTTGATTGGCATAGGTTAAAACTTAAAAAACCCTCTTATCAACGCTCTCTCATCTGGATCAACGTACTCTGCATCTCACGTCTGTCTTTTCTTAAGATAAGAATTATTCCTGCAAATAATAGAATTTCCAGTGATTTAGAAATTACTCCGGCAATGCTGATCTCTTCAGGTCTATTTAAGGGGGAAAGCGGTGGAGGCAAAACGATTGAGTATACATACAAGCCTATCAAGACATCTTTTCCAGCCAGACGAAATAATTAGCAGTTAGGTATTTTATATAATTCGATTGATTATACTTTGAGTTTTCATACTGGTATATTTCGAATCAGATAACACAAAATTATAATACTTGGATAATACTTGGAATAGACAACATGTTTGCCCCATGCAGTCTCTAAGAGGAATATTTGAGGTAATCAATTCGGATAAACAGAGGCTATTTATAACAATCGCATTCATCGTCATTTCAGTCACTGCCGTTCCGGCAATAGTTCCACACATATCTCATACTGACATGGTGTATCACATCCTTGTTCATACTTTGGGGTTGATAATTGCTATTTTTCTTACCGCTGTTTCCACATTTGCATATCTTAGAAATGGAGGGATGCGCCTCTTTCTTATGACAATTGGATTTTTGTTACTCGTTATTATGGAACTGCTTTATCTTTCTTATTCTACGATGGGTGCACAAGGTATTATGATTCCTGAAGTAGATATAGAGCTCTCTCATGTTATTCTCTTTGCAGCCTTGATTCTGTTCGCATCTAGTATTATCAAGACAAAATAGGTTGTATCAATCGTTGAATCCATCAATGTATAGCGAGCATATAACCAAACTAATAATATAAGATCAAATTTAATATCTATCCTCTGTTACAACCTCATTTTTGCCGTTTAAAAAGTTTCTCCATTAGTATCGTAGGAACTCTTTTTAATTGCGAATATTCCACAAAGTCATTTCTAAACATTATATTCTGTTCTACTATTGTACTACAAGACTTAATAAGGAGATTTATTGATAGGGAACAATGAACAGAATTAGATTTACGGCGTCTTTTGTTGCAGCAATATTGGCTACTACTTTTGTAGCATCAGGGGCGAATCCAATGATTAATGGCGACGGACAGTTAGTGCTTGCGCAGTCTGCAGGTGTATCTATGCACGGCAATGAGACTGAATCTTCTCAGGGCACGACCGTTCGAGACTCAGTTGCAGTTCCACTTCAAGATTTGACGATCCCGGCAAATGGATTCATACATCTTTAAGATACTACACCATATGTTATCAATAATGGACATGTAGCTGCAAACATCCCTTGTGGAGAAGATTCAGCAGCCGGCTTGAATGTGTTAGTTGGTCAGGCGCCAAATCTAACTGCCGCGGATCTAGAGTATATAGGTGAGCTCTCCAATCCTGGCCAATTATGTCTGTACCATATTGACCTCGAATCTACTGCTAACCAGACTATAACTGATGTAGCACTTCAAAATTCCGGTACAGAAGACGTAGAATTACCGCCTGGAAGTAGCGTAGTGATAGGAGTAAATAGTATTTCTCCAAACCTCGAACATGCGGAAGAAAGCGGAAGCCATGGAAACGAAACTGCGGCTATTCCATAATCTTTTTTGTACAGCCAGGTAGGTCGTACAACCTCTTTTTTTCCATACAGCTTTGCCATTTGAGGATTAGAATATTGTCTAAATTAGATTGATTTCTTCAGAGACCGCAAGTAATATAACAAGTAACGAATTTTCTTATAGTACTGTTGTTGACAATGTCAACGTTACATATAAGATATCGCCGTTCTATTCAGGAATAAATAACAATTTTACTGTATCATTGTCTAACTCTGATGGAAAAGCCCCTATTAATGTCAAATCCGTTTTTATGGTGTTCAGTAACAAAAAAGCTGGGATTAGGCCCAATTTCTGCAGAACTGACCAAGGTAGGTGAAGGTGAATATAGCGAATCAGGTGGATATCTTAGTCAAGCAGGGGAATGGGAAGTGAAGATAATCGTCCAAAGAACCGACGCTTACGATTTAAACCACAGCTTTGTAGTTACTATGCAAAATCAGCTATGATTTAAATTTAAAATCGATCTATCGGTATCTAGTGATCAGTTATGGGATCTTATGACAGAGTATCGTACATAAATTTTCTGATCCTTATGGCTTTTTTTGTATGCTCCATTGCTATAACATACTACATAAATTTAATCCTTCAAAACAATAGTAATCCTCAGATGGCGTTTGCGCATCAAACCAGCAAATATGGAAACTATACTCTTGAATATGGATGGTTGGAAGAACCGGTCCTAATCGATGAAATCAACGATATAGTAGTCGGAGTAACGACAGATTCAGAAAACAGATCTTCTCCCGTAAGGAATGCATTAGCTGAAATGGATATAAAGGTAAAGTACGGGGGTATCACAAAAGATCTGGCTTTCGTTCCTTCACAAGAAGAAGCAGGGCTTTACGAAGCTGAAATACTTCCAACAAGACTAGGATCCTATGACTTGTTAGTAAATGGCACTATTGAAGGTCAGGTTATCAGCGATGAGGTGCAGGTAGAGCATGTTGAAAGTAAGGAAATTATATCATTTTCTGAGTCAGGCAGCGATATTGCAACTGAGATGCCTGATGTTGACGCTAGATCTCGGCTCGGCTATCTAACATCGTATTATTTCAATTAACAAACGATCTGAATGATATAAAAGGGGATATAGCCACGTCGGCAAATAGCACTCAGGAACTCAAAGATAGAATTAGTACAGTTAATAAAGTAGCCAGCTCGTCTTTCATGACAGGAATGACTGGTATAGGCCTTGGAATAGCGGGAATTCTAATAGATACCATTGCTCTCGTTCGGCGATAAGGTAGCTGATTCGATATCGACTGGCACTGAATTGTTGACTACCCTCATCAAATGCGCGTTTCTTCGTTGGGAACGGAGTCCACAATTTAAGATATTATTAGTAGTTGAATGTGATACAGCAATTATGGTCAATATCGATCGATCTGAGGCGCCGACTTCCAGAGGACTATCTAGAAAATGCCTAATTTCCTTGTATGTAATTCCTGTCTGCAATCATAGATAAGGCCCATCTAAATACTACGCTTTGTACTTTATCCCTATTTTCCTTTGGCTCTCAGAAATACTAGAAAAATCTTGAGTTATCTATTAAGAAGGTTTGAGATATAGTACCTTATTCGGGAAACAACTCCCACACTAAACATATCTATATTTCTCATATAGTGTAAAAAAGAGGGGGGGTTACCCTATCTGAGTATCTGTTGAATTAGTTCCTCCGCCCGACTCCGTAGACGAAACCCACTGAGCCTGCTGACTACCACCTGAGAACTCGCTTCCTTGTGGTGGTACCCAAGAGCCTTCTGGATGATCTGTTGCTGTTGCATTTTCAGTAGCCAGTACGGCAAAGGCTGCTCCCTTCACCACATCAGCCATATTATGATCGACGGCTACGTAGACGCCTTCATCTGGAAAAACTGTTTCGATAACAGATGAAGATCCAGGTGGTATCCACCAAGTTTCATCATTCATATTTACTACTCCATAACTATTTGTTGCAGCATTAAATCCGTCTCTGACATCTAATTGTCCTGATATGAAGTGGAACGCGACTCCGTCATTAGGGCCGGGGTTTGTGATATACCACCTTGTAAGTTCACCTGGCTTGACTGTGAATACTGTTGCATTCGGATTTAGATCAAGCTTTGATACTGTGCCTACGGAAGGAGCATATTTGAATGACATTCCGTTGGTAAGCATAAGGTCTGGATTCTGATTTAAGAACTTGCCTATATCAAATGAACCTGTCCCGTTAACTTCATTAAAAACTCCCGGATCAGCGTTATTGTATATTTCGCTAAACACTACCGAGAATTCTTTTGCGGGCTCTTCATTTTGCGGATGAACGACAATTGTTCCATACATGCCGTTTGCTATGTGCTCCCAGACACCATTGAGACCATCTGCACCACAGTGATAAAGCCAGGATCCTGCGTTCACACCTTGTAGCCATGAAGTCTTTGTTTCACCCGGTTGAACACTTCCTGATAGAGCCTTTTTGGGTCCCAATCCAGCATGGAAATCATAACTATGAATAAGTTTACCCTCGTTAGTTAGTGTGACTGTAAGATTGTCTCCTTGGTCAATTCCTATGGTGGGGCCTGGTATTGTACCGTTGAATGTATATGCATTGTACGCCACGCCACCCGGATGCAATGCATTATCCGGAGCTACCTGTACCACCGTTTCGTTGGTTATCAACGTCACTTGCTTCGTTTTTCCTCCTGGTATAACGTCGGTATTGAAAGCTTGGGTCGATTGAGGATTTCCCACTACAAAGGGATAAAAAGCGAATCCAGCAATCAAGATGCTAGTCAAGAAGCATGTCAATATGCTCTTAGTTTTCATCAAGCAAAATACTATAACTCTTATATAAAAGGTTTTACAGCTATAAATCATTTTTTAGATTTTAATCTACGTTTGTCCATATTTGATTTTTTGGGCTGTTTTATTCTTTAGTAACACGAAAAAAAATCACAACGTTCGCACGGATAAATTTACTAGTCTAATCCATAATGCTTTGAATTGCTTCGACCGAAGTCAGAAATCTTATAAGACTTTAATTCAACCAACTGAGTTGCTATTAAATCTCCCGAACGAGAGATTCTAAGTTATTTTCCACTGTTTGTTCTAATTCGAGGATTCTTCGTTCGTGTATGGTTTCGTATAATTGTCCTCTCCAAAGGATCTTTGAATTTAGGATCCTAAACTTTCGAATAAAGATAGCAACCTTTTACAAAGTTTGAAAATGAGATTGTGACTGCAGTACCATTCACTAAGCTACTTAAAGTCAAAATGCTTTCCGGGAGTGCCACTTTGAATTTCTTAGGTTGGAAGCAATATGAGATTCCCCAAATCGAATATAACATAGTTAGTACGCTTTACACTCAAATATCAATCACTTACCCTATGGTCAAGAAGCCTTTGAAGAAAGGGAATTTTGATTCATATCGATTAATCAAATTGAAGGAGAAAAATAGCGATTTAATACTTGATAGTTTCTCGCAAGTATTATCAAAAAGGTTTTCTCTGGAGTTTCGAAGATGAGTAGATGCATGAAAGTGAATAGACCTAGCTTCTTATGCCGAGATAGCAGTCTTAATATTAGCTCCATGCGAATTTTATTATATGACCAAAGGGAAGACTGTTGCTTCTGCAATTATTTTTTTGCTTCTGGTGGCTGTGGTCCCTCATTTTACCCACATTACCTCGGGTCGCCTCTGTAACTGTGTCCAGTACACTAATTTTTCGCAGCCTAGAAGTTCGGAGAATATTCGTGCATATCGAGAAGGTCAAGACCGAATTCAAACCGACAAAACAACCGACAGACTGATGATCAGGATCCCACCAAAAAATAAAGTGCGGATATCAGACAGACTTGCTCACTATCTTGAGCAGATAAATATTACATTTGGGCATGCGAAGGACTTAATCAGAGAGGCTTACCGAATTGCTACCGAGGAAGAGAATTATACGCCTGAGGACGCGAAAAATCTGCTTCTAGAGAATATCACCATTTTTAGCAAGCGTACAATCTATTCCTCACTTCCCGATGAATGCAAAGATCTAACTCAGCAGCAACGACGGTTAAATAAGCGGAAATCGGTTGCAAAATTGCAACCGTTGGGACAACAAGAAACGGAAAAAGCAAAAGTTTTGCAGTATCCAACCAATACCGACGCTTATGCAGACATGCAGAAATCCTACAATGATAATGGTTTACCCAAGGAAGAGTCTAATGAGGTGAAAAGAGAATTAGGACAGAAACAGAACAGCATTGAACAGCGTAGAGACCAAATCACTGAGTTTAAGCTCTCGGGGGATATGATGGATGAATTTCTCTCGTACATTGGAATGATTAGTAAAGAAGACTATTGTCTAGGCTGGATATATGACGGCAAACTGATTGACTGGGAGATTAGTCCCGTACTTGAAGGCAGAATGCAAGTGACTGACAAACCTGGAAGGATAAACAGGCGGAAGAAGAGATTGGAACTAGAGAAAAATTCCATCGACAATGACAGTCTTGCAGGTAAGACCGTATGAAACGGTTATTGATACCAATTACATTGTTGATATCAATACTAGAGTTCGACCTGATTTATAGACGCGAAATTGTCACCATTGATTAAGATTGAATTCGACTAGTTGGGCTCATCGTCATCGTCGTAGTCCTCGTTGTCATCATTATCTCTCCTTTGCTTTCTCCTGCGGTACAAAATTACTAGACAACCCACAGCAACCAACAACGACGCAGGAGTAACAAAATAAAACATTAAATGTCTAAAAGCTATGAATGAGAGATCTCCAACAGACAAGTCAAAACTAGCAACTATTGGTTCAGCTTGATATTTTGGATCTCCCATAACTCTTGTCTCGAGGGTCACTACATAATTGGTATTATTACTAAATTTATATGGAATGCTAAAATCACTAAATTCATATCGCTTATAAGGAATTTGCTCTATTACTCGATTAGATCCCTTTTCTTTAATAATGAGGGCGGAGAAAATATTATTAATATTACTATTTTCCTCATCGAGAACACTAAAGTTCAAAGTTGTGTTTTCGCCTGCAGTTGGGCCTGGAGGAAAAGGCAGAAATACTACTCTAAAACCGTCTATGGTTTTGTTATCGCCAAAGAAATGACCATACGCTAGATTAATGCCAAATTCATTACTCTCTCCCATTAAATCATTCTTCAGTTGAAGAATAACTATGCTTATTAACCATATTCCAATGAATGTAATAAAAACAAATATGACGGGAAGAGGGATCAAGGGCAATTATTTTTATCCGTAATCATTCTGATAAATTTCTTTTCCTTCTATGGTATCGAATTATTATCAAAATATTGGAAGCAGGTGAGAAAAAGTTAAATCTTTAGGATTATTTTGTAGCCCTTCCTCCTACTTTTGGTGCGTAAGACGTGGCTACAGCAAGGGCATCGGATGCCTTCGTATTTGATGAACAGACCGCATACAGTACACCTCTTAAAACCCATTCTGTAAGCAGAGGATGCTCCTCCGCCGATGGTTAGCATTTGGTGACATTTTCCCTTACAGCCTATAGCCAAAAGTCTCTAGAATTTTTGATACCAAAACCTCCATTAAAGTGCTGCTCACATGGCATTCATATATTCGGTTTGAAAATGGATTTTGATAATACTACGAAAGGTATCATTAACTAAGGATGAGATAATACCCAGGATCTGCCACAACTTGCGAATCGATCAGTGCTTGCCTACCAACCAACTACATAAAAAATCGTAATGATTTCACAGCAAAACAGTATTTTTCGGATAGTAGTGTTAAAAGTATCATTCATATGTGAATTAGACCTGGATAATATTTGCAATGTCAAAACCATCTGAATTCGCCTTCCTAACAATTTTGTTCACTCTAGCAGCTTTATCTTATTCGGTTGATACTAAAAGTTCTTATTCGAGTAATATCAGCACCAATAATAATACAAGCACAGTCACCGAATCAGGATCATATACCCTGATTACAGAATGGGGAACCCAAGGTGAAGAGAATGGACAGTTTAGCGGACTCAATGACGTTATTGTGGCCAAAGGTAATGTTTTTGTTCCAGACTATGAAAATCACAGGATACAGAAATTTACAACAGATGGAGAGTTTGTTTCGGCGTGGGGAACCAAAGGGACCAATGACGGGCAACTTAACAAGCCACATAGTATGAGTAGTGATAATGCAGGAAATGTATATGTGACTGACATGAATAACCATCGGATTCAAAAGTTTACCAGTGATGGAGGATTTGTCGCGAAGTGGGGGAGTGAGGGCAATGCAGATGCACAATTTCTCCATCCTCACGGTTTAGATGTCGATTCGGCGGGAAATGTCTTTGTAACAGATGCTGAACTCCTTAATATTCAAAAGTTTACCAGTGATGGAGGATTTGTCGCGAAGTGGGGTGGATTTGAAGGAACTGGACCAACAGAATTCTCTTGGCTTGAAAGTGTAGACGTCGATTCGGCTGGAAATGTCTATGTAGCTGACATGAAGAATCATCGCATTCAGAAATTTAATAGCAACGGAAATTTCATTAAGTCTTGGGGTACTGAAGGAGAAAGTGATGGACAATTTAAGAATCCAGCAGGTGTTGCTCTCGACGTATCAGATAATGTATATGTTACTGACCAGGACAATGGCCGGATTCAAAAGTTTACCAGTGATGGTCAGTTTATTACAAAATGGGGTTCGCCCGGAAGTGGCGAGGGACAGTTTTCAGAGCCAGAGGGATTAGATGTCGATACTGAAGGACGGGTATATGTGGCGGATACAGGAAACAATAGAATCCAGGTATTTGCACCTGCCTAGGAATATTGAAAGTTATCCTTTCAATAAATTTAAATCCAAATGTACAAAGTTACAAGATAATACGATTTTAATGATCTTCTATTCGATAGTTTAGAAGAGACTCAGTCAATTCTACGGTATTGACATAAATGACAAGTATATTGATTTTATCTTATCACTAGCGGTTAACTTGTATGTGGCAATTAGTATAAATGATACCTATTTAGAGACAAAACACTTTTATATTAATAGCCAGCAATGGTTCTGCCCTGTTTAGGCCTATAAATACAGGCTAGAATAATACACATTCGATCGTAGCATTTAAGTGTAGGTTTACTGTATTCTAGTATTAGACTAGAAATAGTCTGCTTCATGGTAAGAGCGGTTGGCTTGTCCATCCTCTCTTACCAGAATTTATTCCTGAATAAGAGATATATGAAAACTAGAACCAGATTATGACCTGTTTCATACATGCAAGGTGATGGATAATAACCTCGATTCTGGGTTAAAGAGATTCTAGATGTTGGTCTCATACTTGCATTTCGAAGCGATCGGTCTAAAGTTAATACGATGTTAACTCAAAATCATAACAAATGCTGAACAGACTACCCAGGTAATAATTCATTTGCGATAGCAGCATTCGCTGTACATCACAACTGGTACTTAATATATACAATAAGCTCTAGTATGCCATGATTGGAATTCCGTAAGTTCTATAGTTAATCGTGGCACTGGGGCAGTTCCAAGTACATAAGTAATTTCTAGACGTAGCAGCAAACTTGCTCTCAACTACATTTTTGGTAAAAGAATGTCAAATGCTGCCAGAGCATGAACATCTGTCAAGCTTACTCTTGTAATTATTTCAAACAGTCCTTCTGGAGAGCTGACGCTATTGCATTTGAAGTTTCTGAACTGATCACTAATGTTATCCGTTGTTATGATGCTCGCCTCAAAATCTTTCAAATATTCTTCTGTGCTAATTCTCTGTACTGTGAACTTTAGCTTTGTAGGCTTATCGACGATAGGGATTTCTGGGTCATACACAAATCTAATCTTTAAGTCATGATCTGAGTGTCCATGGTTGTTCATTATTCCTTGTCATAGGTTGTGATTACGGTAATCGAAGTAGCAGTTAGAGAATAAATTTGATTTAAATATACGATTACCACAATAACGAGCGAACGGGCAAACAACAGATTGCCTTCCCTAATTGGCATGAACTTAATTTTATATCTTCAATAGCCGAATAAGTGCATTTATTATCTATGTATACATTGCAGCTCTGATGGAGATTTCCGGGAATACAAAAAACATATTATAATTTTTATAGATAACATTGTTGAGTTGCCTAATGAATTTTATTTCGACTTTCCGCGCATATTGTACTAATTGGTTCTATCATAATATCAGTTGGTCACGACAAGGTCAATAATCTTCGAATAGCTCACACTTTCATATCTTGCACCAATTGTTAATGTATAATTCCCTTGTGTTAATCCCTTGATTGGCTTGACCTCCATCTCAATCGAGTACGGAGTGTTATCATAGCTATTGCTATCGGTTATGTTACTATTATCAAGGTAGATAATATCATTATCAAAATCCGTTGTAATGTTCCATAACTTTCCTGATGGAGTAATGGATGTCGCAGCTATGATTTTTACTGGAGTATCAGCTGTTAGTTTGTTATCCTCATTATTTTCCTTGAGGTAGGTGCTATTCGGATAGAGATGAATCATAAGCTTATCGCCTCTCCCTGAACTAGCATCTAATGTTAAACTATCTTTTGAAACTGTCAACCATAACGGCAGATCTGTGATCTTATCGGATTGCAAAACTCCGATCTTATTTTCGCTCCACTCAGTAAACCATACGGATCCTCCATCATCGATGGTAAATTTTAGCGGATTAGATGTATTTCCCCACGATATCCCTTTCGTAGGAACCTGGTATTCAACAAGAGTAGAATTTACTGGATCAAAATATGCTATGGCATTTCCCTCGTGTTCATTGAACCAGATCTTATCATCCTTAACAATATTCCAATATGGAAGGGTGGTGGTGTCGTTTCTACTGGTAGCAAGAGAGGTTGAATACTTTTTTACTAGCGATGTTTTTGGATCAAATCTAAAGAATAGATTGGTTGCATGATCGTTTATCCACAATATCCCATCGTCATCTTCGGCTATTCCTACTGGAACTCCAGTACCTTCAGGTAAATCAAACACAGTGAAATTCTTGCTGACGATATCAAAACTTATTATATTCCCACCTTCAGGATAAGTCACTGAAGTAAACCAGATCGTATTGTTGTAGCTTTTACTTAACAAACCTGGTCCCAAGGTTTCGTATTCGATATCTTCGAATGGATATTCGGTTATACCGCTTGTTGTGTTATCAATGACTTTGCTAGGATCCAATACACCAATACGCTTTCCGAATATTTCGGAGAACCAAACCATCCCCTTATTGTCAATAGAAAGCCCTTGAGGATAGCTACCCATAGTCGGAACCTTGTACATCTCAAATTTCTTTTCAGATACAAAATATCTCCATATCGCATCATTAACTTGATCCGTAAACCAGAGATTACCCTCTTTATCGAATTCCATACTCCAAACCATTGAGCCAAAAGTCCCCTTCGTTTTCCAGTTTGGAATCTCAATAAATTCAACGAACTGTCGCAAATCAGGATCAAAAACCACTAAATATCCTGACCACGTGGCGACAAACCAAATCTTATCATTACTATCTACTGTAATTCCAACTGGCTGAGAGCAAGTTAGAGGGATATAATATTCTTCTATATACTGTGTGAAGCTGGCAAAAGGGGTACCGCACAAGTAACGCTCATTCTTCACAGAAAGCTGTTTTCCTTCCGCATACGCTGTCTCATTGAGAGCAGCACCTCCCCTCAAGTAATAGTCCTTATCTATACCATTATTATCTTGGTCAGGAGACAAGGAATTCTGTCTATATTTAGCCTCATCATCTGAAATGAAAGAGCTAAAGAAATTACTATTTGCGGTCGTAATCCAGAATAACGTTGAAGAAGCGATTATGACAGTTACAGCCATAGCAATAAATCTTTTAGACTTTATTAGTTTTGGGAGCAATGAACGCTTTCAACCTCTTTCACATTTACAGTATACAAATAATAGTCTAGCTGCTTGGAAAACAAGTTTTTCTACTCCTAAGTAGATACACTATGTAAATGGATGGATAGTATTTTGATTATCAAATTGGACCTAACTTTTATCCCATCCAATATCAGATCCTTATTAGTTAAATCTATCGACATAGAATCAAACGATAGAGTTATAAACGAAGGTAAAGTGAATGGCAGAGATAGCTATGACGGAAAATCAAATAAAAATGCTGGGTCATCTGTCCTCTTTTACTATGATAAATCGTCATTAGAGGAGCTTAAGAATTTTCTGAAAAATATACTTGAGAAGAACAATCTGAATCAGTTTGTAGTAGTGGAAGATACAGAAAATGAAAATACTCTTGCAATAGTTAAGCAAGGTGACATAGAACAATTCGGGATGTATGTGTGCATCCACTGTGGACTGATTTTCAGGGATGAGGAGGACAGATTCGTTCATGAGCGTATACACTATTTCATATGATAGTTTTTGAGTCAAGAACTAATTGTGTAAAGGTCTTTATATTTCAAATTTCAAATCTGAACCGCATGGTCATCTTAGAACAATAAATGACGTGTGAAAACAAGGTGGATACTGATACAACGAAAGAACATGTTTCTTTTTGCCATTAAGGTTGAATATCATTCTTTAGACAGATGTGCTGCAATATTGGTACAGTCTGTTTTTTGATTTGAGTCATTTTTCCTTAACGTTATCAGGGGGGAAGAAACTAGATACGTATTTCACATTATTCATAAAATAGTAAACAGCATTAGATTCAACTCCTAAAGTATATCGTAGTCAAAAGATACGTACTAGCATAGGAGTATAATCAAGATCTTGTTCAAGAAAATCTGGAAGCGGAGATCAGAAAAACAATTTTACGGAAAGGAACTATACATAGTCGGATACCCGCTATATGGTTCCATGAGATTCCACCGAGGGTTGCTCTGCCTTGTATGTGATAATTATACGCTCACCTTGATCGTAGGGACAATTAGGAATTTCTCTTGGTATTCTGTCAGTTGCCTCCACGATGCATGACCCACCTTGCTTTACGCTTACAACCACTTCCTCAGTAATACCAGGAGAAAACAGTTTCGTTATCTGGAAGCCAGACAATGCAAAGACAAGGAGTATACCACCACCAATGAAAACTACAGCCAATATTTTTGGAGACATTACAGATACTACTTCGCAGCAATATTTTCTGCCTGAATGAAATATATATTTTTACTATTTTTCTTGAAACGTCTTTTAATTCTAGAACAATAGATTGCCCGAGAGTTGTTAACCATTTCTATCAGGTGTTTCGATTCAGTTAAATGCTTACTTTACGTCCTGTGTGTCATAAAGATTTGTTGAAATTGCGAAGTTTCCTACGCTTTCTTCTTAGATTTTTTATACGAAGGAACACACCAATAGCCATTACTCCAATGCCAGCAATAAGAAAAAGACGTGGAACTATGAAAATGCTTTCTGTTTGAAAATCGGTGTTGATGCGTCCTATTATCGAAACGGCATATAGCATTCCTGTCGTTAGTGATGCTCCAGTACCAATTAAAATTGAGGAAGTAGCCTGTGAGAAATCAGTCTTTCTCATTCCAAATGCTACACCTGCAAGTATTAAACCAGGGATGCCAGATATCGACAGCAATTGATACATTAGGGCATCAATATCTACAACGACCTGTGGCCCCTCACCCTGTGGGCCTATAAGAAACACATAGTCAGATAATAGAAACCAGAATTCTGATAATTCTGTTATCAAATAATTCAAGTTTAGTGCAAGTAGATCAGATCACAAAATATTGTAAAGTCGCAACAAAACGAATTTCATTTGACTACCATACAACTAGTCGAGCATCTAGCAAATTTATTAATGACTAATTCTTCTCATCATATTTGTGAATCAAATAGTTACTATTCTTGGATTCTTATTGATTCTAGTATTGACCTTAATAGTGATCTTCATGGATAACTATCAGTACCAGAATGTGCGCGCTCATGACTTTTCTACGACCGATGAATCTTATTTGGTTACGTTAGTTGAAGAGATCAAGGCTGAAACACAACTTGTATCTACAGATTTCTTATCCAACAATAATATATCAGCCTCTGCACATGCAAATAATGCTGCTGAACTACTGAAGAACCTTCAGTATAATATTATGCAAACAAGTCCTCCGTCATCAGATATTGCTCAAATATATGACCAGGGGGAAAAAAATTCTACTACACTTGCATTAGTAGTTGCAAATATAGTCGATGATATATTAAGAAAATATGGGAGCGCCTTTGCTGTAGGATATGACATGACCAATATGTCAAATATGATGAATATGGACATGATGATGACGATGATGACTAATAATGCTACTAATGGTAGCGGGAATGCGTTAAGTAGAGATTCAAACATCTCAATGAATACGGAAAATAATTTAGCACTAGTCAATATAAATGACTATGAGACGGCAAAAGTTCTCTCCAGCAATATCAAAGACCAATTTATCAATCAATTACGTCCAAGGTCTCTTGTCAATGAAACCACCAATCTAGATAAACTGGAAAATAGCCTCGGAAAACTCGAGCAGGCGGTGAATACGAAGGCCTTACCTGAAGCAATGATGGATCTGGTGCATATTCAGATCCATCCAATGTTACAGAGAGTTTATGATTTGGAGCTACGACAAAACGTAGGGACAACGACCTCAGATTGAGAGCTTAAAAAGTCAACACGGCGGTGCGATAGAATCATATAACTTAATTTAACGTGCCTACAATCCTATATAAACTATAATTTCTGCCAAAGATTCATTTTTTTGATCAAATTACCCTGACCAATCTTGCACCACTACGTCCATTGCACCATCGTTTCGTGGTATGTTCTCCAATGGAGGTAGACCTCTGGCTCCTATATATCCACAATGGTTGTCACCAGGTAAAATAACAAAAAAATCGAAACAATCAAGTTTACTATTTCCATCTACGTCCTGAATTGGAGGAATTTCAGAGTTTACTTGTCGCTCAAAGTAATTCTTTGGCATAGGCATACTATGAGATATCCCTAGTAACCCAAGTGCATCACGCTTCTCAATATATCGATATACGTATTGCAGCATGTTATCTTCAGAATCACGTAGATTGTAAAAGTCACCTACAACATTATTGATAGCATTTCCAAGAGTCATGTTCGCTGCAACCGAACTCCTATCAATAGCTGCACCAAGCAAATGAACAGAAGTTATGTTTAATCCATTCTTGTCATTCCATTGTTGTGTATTATTTAGGCTTATCAAAGTACTATTAATCACTACTGCGCCAAGAGAATGAGCAACAAGTCTGATATCTGTATCATTGCATTTATTCTTAAAATCATTAACAAATTGTGCAAGTTTGGGTCCATTCTTTTCTGCTATAATTTTTGCAGTTTCCCAACCGTCCTTGTTTATTGGTGTATTTGAATCCCAGCTGAAACCGATCAAAGGTATCGTATAATTATTTCTGGCCAATGACATGGCAGTTCTATTGAACTGTTCATTGGCTGAATGTTCGTCTGCCCAAGCCCCATGAATAAAAACAGCAATTTCTTTTTCCGAAGGACACAGAATTCCACTATCAGCGGTGGCGCCATTATGATAAGTATAGTCTGTACTGTTATGATCCGGCATCAGTTCACTAGAACCAGAGTAATTGAAATGTCCACGAGTAGAAATAATAGCACTATTTGAGAATAATGGTTGATCGATCGCAGAAGAAACACCATTCTGGCCCATAACAGGGTTGACAGATACAAACGACATCTGCACAGCAAGAATAATGGCAATAGATATCGGTAACACTAACGTTACCAGTCTAAATACAAGATTCGCTTTGTTTTGATAGAATGCGCGTTTCTGTTGCAAACTAATGATTGGTTTTTATACTCGCATTCATTTAAAGGTACTATTTTAGGTCTAATCCATTTTAATGCAATACAATAACTTTATCAGTTTCTTTCCTGCCATAAAACCCAGGATACTTTGTCATAAGCTTAATCTATGGTGATATCATAGTCGGTTAGATACCATTGTATCCAAGCCATTTATATCTGATCCTAAATTCAGCATCTTCTGGTTTAATTGGGTTAAATAAAATACCAAAAACCAGAATTATAATCGTCTATTCCTCTCCCTTTAGAAAATTGTATGTAAATAGTGGTTTATCCAAGGTAGCTAGCTAATCAGAATATTAACATAAAACTATCTGAATCAGGTACTATTTGGACTTGATTCGAGAGAGGCGTTTTTGGATCAGCAGCAAAATCCTGAAAAGGAATAAGGAAATGAGCAATTGGCAAATGTTAATACACGATCAACTTGGAATCAATTGTCACTGTTGATTGATTCAGTTTAAGGGTGACCTTACTTAGGCTACTCCCTCTTAACATAACAAGTTTCAAACTGATTTCCTTTGTAATACAAATCAACTAATGCACCGTCCTCGTCTCCGGCTTTTAAATTCGTATTATAAACCATGTCTTCAGCGATCCTAATGAAATTATCATGGATTCTTAAACTCGTATTATTGCCATCTATCTTTCCGATTATATTTACTTCCAAGTCTAAGGGGGCTACATCTTCTTCACACCCGATTCTTATCTCCATTTGGTTATTACTGAAGGCAATCCTTGGCCTTTGCATCGGTAAAGGCGCAATCGCCACGAAAAATGCTGAATAAGTGAAATTCCAAAAACCCAGATTTAGATGACGTCTAGTAGCATCAACTATAGGAGACATTTGGTCATAATTTCGAAGGTCTTGTAGCATAGACATCTCTGAATCGCTTAACTTTGAAGGTGACTTTCCGCCCTTCAACAAAATATGAGCAGGACTTGTAACTATGAATGAATCAGCAGGAGAGCGTATTCTATAATTATTAATGTATCCACAGAATTCGTATTCCATACTGCCGTCAATTTCTTCCAACAGGGCAGAAGGAAAATCACTAACTTGAAACTCACCGCTTGTCACTGATTCTAAGACCGGACGTAATTCGGTCATGCTATATAACTTGTGTATAAGAATCAGATTATTAGTGCGGAGTGAGTTTTCGCTAACGGGCTCATTTAATAATCTGATATAAATAAACTGGGCTATCCACCTTCCGGTCTCCTGTTCTCGAAAAATCAGTGCTTTTAATTCAAAGTATTTCCATAAACGATCAGTTTGGATTTTATCGAGGTATTTCTTTATTTTTGCAATATCATTGGTATCATTTCCAGAAATATCCCGCATCATATTTGGCTCTGCGAAATAGAATTCTATTTCTTTTCCTTTGTCATCGGTATATACAATTTTATCACATAGGTATCGCCTATCTTCTGACAGACTCTCATAGAAGTCCTTTGTTATAACTATAAACGTATTCATTACCCTTTTGTTAGTCTTTTTTCTATAATACTCTTTATAGTATTTTAGTAAATCTACTTTGAGAATGTTGATGGTTCCATCTTGATCTATTGGGTCAACATCTTCATCTAATTCTGCTTTTGCTAAACCGATTTCGAGAGGGATTAGAATTGGATTCTTGAAAGGAATGGATAGTTTTGACACTTCTCCTATTATTTCGAATACTGTTTTAGATCATATGCAAATACCAAAAAGCTATCTGTAAGTGGCCTGTAATCGATACTATTGTGAAATTTATAAAGTGTCTGATCCAGAGGATCGCGAAAGTAGAAGCGTCTTATGTGGCTTGCTTCAAAGTCAATCTTTGACGAAATTTCTTCTGCTAATTCCTGGTAGCCTAGAATGTCAATAAACAGAATATATGTTACCTTTTTCAATTCTAGGTCTCCTCTTCTCACTTTGAACGCACAGAGCGGGCATATAAACAATTTCAGTGGAGCAAGTCATAGATTTTGGTTTAAGCGAATACTAATCCCTTATTCTACTTGAACCACTTTTTTACACTATTGCCGCAAAAGGAAAGAACCGTATTTTCGAACAGCTTAGAAAGGCAAGGTTTTTCAACTACACAAGCAGGTGAACACTTATGCCATTACGATGATGATGAAATTATTCTACAACATAGAACTAAAAATTGTTTTAAAGTCAGTTAAGAAGTTGACGTAAACAAATATTGTCCGTGTTTACATAATGGTTTTGAGCCGGCTTATAATATCGGAAATTCTGTTAATGACTCAGAAGAAGGCTCCAAGGGGTTGCTCGACAGAATTAATAGCAATATTCTTTAGCCACTCCACTCCATCTTTGCACAATTTACATGGATTTGTCGCGAGACTTGTTGTTGCAATTGGCCAGTACATGGCTTCAGTTGAACAAGGCGAAGAGAATTGCATTCGAGACCATGAGAGAAAGAATAACGAGAGAAGACTTCGAGAAAAGTTCACGACTTCCCACTGATGAAACAATCAAGAAGATGATAAAAGAAGATGGATTCTATGATATTAAGATGCGTCTGTCAGTTGAAGAAACAAAGGTTTTAGACATACTTGTTGATTTGGGATACGTAGACCGTTATCAGGATAAAATACATAAAGCATACTTTGGGTATCGAGCCATTCCTTACATTTTAGACACTTACCCATCCGGCGAAATTAGTTTGAGGAGCAATGTAAAGGAGATCAACGAAATCATCGATCTGCATTCCGATCAATATCAGAGGTTTTATAATAGCGGAAAGAGACTATCTAGCCAAATTAAGGATGGAATGCATGATCATATACAATGTTTTTACTTCGGCGAAAAGTTTCATTATGAGACTACAATTTACGAGTTGAAGGACAAGTACTTCGATTCTGTAAGTTTAGAACCTGTGAAGAGGGAAGAGAGAATCAAAGTCTTTCTGACAGAACCAGTGGTACAATCACAAAATAGAAGGAAAATCAAGAATTGGAAATATATTAAAGAGATAAGTCTTCAGGATTTTCTATCGGATCGTCAAAAGGTTGACGAATTAATTGATAATGAACTAGAATGGAAGAAGAGTAAAGATGGAATACTTATACATAGAAATTATGATTACAATTACAATCTTCTAATAGCACAAGATCAGAATACTCCCCCCCGAAGGAGTAGCGGATTATCCTACGTTATCAGATTTCTTGGAAGGAAATAATTACTCTATCGAAAACATATTCTCACGAATGTTTGAGGATGAAACTGCTTTGGTTATTAATAAAATTCATCGCGAATCGTGTTGTTATGTGCAAACCCGGATCAAACCAGAATATCTGACTGGAAAAGAAATTGATGTATTTGCATACGTAAGCAAAGAGCCATCCCAGATAATTGTCTGTGAATGCAAATTTCGTCAAAAAGATATTGAGGTACCAATAGGAACGGAAGAAATAGATGATTTTTATGAAAAAGCTAATATTATCAAGAATAATGAAAAAGTAAAACATCCTCAATCTCGTTTGAATTTTTGGTTCGTAACAAACTCCGTTAGTATGAATGATGATCTCCTGGTTTATAGCAAAGATAGAGGAATTGAATTGAAGAAGGCAATATTATCCACGGACTGGAGAACGAATCCTAAGTGGAGAATCAACAATTTAGTTGATGTATCATAGATGGAGCTGCAGTGTCATGGCTGGGGGCGATCACTCCCCAAGAAGGTTAGACATGATTCCGGAAAGGCTATTACTGCTGTACAATATCGGTGTATGATAATATGCCAGGGTTAAAGAATGTTCTAGATTATTTTGTCTATCGTGAGCCCAAAATTTAAGTCAAAAATGATTCATACACCCTTGGGCCCACGTCAATCTTGTGACTTAAGGGGTGCATTCTAGCTTCATCGTGAAACAGTATCGCAGCTTATTTTAAGCTACATTTAGAAAAGCAAAATTCTATCTAACTTTATAAAGTAGACAAACGCATTGAGTAGTGAGTTGTCGCAAGGAGTTTGTGGCGTATGTCAAAAGATATGCGATCAGCAATGTGAAGTCTGCATGCGATGTTTTTGTGAAGTCCATATTAAGGAGCATGCGTCTACGCATAGATAGGACTATCCTATCACCATATCGCGTCTTCTGCTATAATTCTTCAAGTCCTTATCCCTAAGTTAGAAGAATATTTACAGAATATACCTCCGATTAAATATGTAGATCCAAGCTTCAACAAATTTAACTTTATATATCAAGAAAAGATTGAATGAATAATGTCAGAAGGAAATACGTGTAGTGAATTTGGCTGCACTTTTATGGTCACAGAAGAATGTTCAGATTGTAGTCCAGACAAAAAATATTGTATAACTCACAAACTTAAACA
>WHTU01000350.1 GCA_009377575.1 Nitrososphaeraceae archaeon
CCATCATTGATTTTGAACCACAGAATGGTGATACTAAGGCTGAAAATTGTGAAATTAATTTGACTCATAATTCTAAAGACATAGATTTTTTATGTGATAGCGGTAGTTTGGTATCAAAAACAACTACATTAACCAACACGACCATTTCTATTAATAGTAATATGGTTACAGGAGAAAATATGCGAAATATGAGTTCAGATGTGTCAGGCACCACATGCAATGCTTTAGAACAAGATGGATCGGTATCACTATTCTCATCTTCATCATCGCTTGCTTCAGATCGTAAAAATAATCCCATAACGGGTTATGAAGCTTTAACAAGAAAATAAAAGGATTTTTCCTGTTGGCCAGAATTTTTGCTTTGATTGCTATTTCTCATATACTGATAGCTATTAATGATCTTTTCTGTAAAGAATTTATGGAATATGTATACGGAAGTTTAATCAAACTGCGCGATTCAAAACACTCCATATATCAATTGACAAATAAGGTACATAATACCTTTCCTTGGTTTATTTAAAACATTGATCACCTTTT
>WHTU01000351.1 GCA_009377575.1 Nitrososphaeraceae archaeon
TATTGCTATATTAGATTCTGTAGTGGTATGAAAGAACGTTTGAAATACATGTACCATGCCTTCATAAATGTCTAATTTGATGTATGATATGTATTAAGTATTTAATATAATATATGGGGAATTACGCTCCCTTCTGTACCTTTAACCAATGACAGATATTATAAGTCTAGTAACAATAGGCATTTCCGCATTTGTCGCCACTAATATTGATGACATTTTTGTACTCATGTTGTTCTTTTCGCCATCATCAGTTTCTTCTTCGCTGAAGTTTACGGCTAAGCAGGTAGTTTTAGGTCAATATATGGGGATAGGGTTACTTGTTGCTATCAGTGCACTAGGTTCATTTCTACCGCTACTAGTCCCGCCGTACATCATAGGGCTACTAGGCGTAATTCCAATAATAATTGGCGCCAAGAAGCTAGTTCAGATCATAGGAAAAGCGGACAAAGTAGATCCCTCAAAACAGGCGGCGCAAGAAAAGAGCTTAAAGAAGAACAAGTCATATCTTTCTTTTCTAACTGTTAGTGCCGTGAC
>WHTU01000352.1 GCA_009377575.1 Nitrososphaeraceae archaeon
TATAGGTTGGATTTGTGACATTTTACATTTAATTCATCCTAAAATTTGAAAATCTGAAAAATGTCAAGTCTTTTAGTATTTCAGATACTATGAAATCTCTGAAATGTGCAACCGGCGTATGCTCGATTGGAACAGTTTTTGTATACTTGTGATTGAGTAAACAGACTTATTGAATATGTTATTACAAGAGTGTATTATGTCGAAAATTGTGACGCCTGAAGACTTGCTCAATTCACAAGTGGAAGAATTCAACAAAGGAAATACAAATTTCTTGATGACGCTCTATGAAAAAGACGTGTGTTTTGCCTCTAAGCCAGGACAAGTTGTTAAGGATCTGGAAAGTATACGCCGAACTCTACAAGATTTCATTGGCAAGGGAGCAAAGTTAGAAGCCAGTGTAAAGAGAGTACTTCAGGCAGGCAATCTTGCACTATTAATTACGGAATGGTCGCTCAATGGAACTGAACCTGATGGTAGAATATTTAATCTTACTGGCAGAGGCACCGTAGTTTTACGTCGACAGTCAGATGACAC
>WHTU01000353.1 GCA_009377575.1 Nitrososphaeraceae archaeon
CGCCTACCCCCATATCCATTTGGTAAACAGTTTGGCACTTTAGAAGTGACTTAAAGGTTCCAACTGCCAACAGTGATTATATACCATATTATAAAAACATGAAGGGCATTCAAATATACGAACCGGGGCTGGAGGGTATCAACAATCAACCCCAGAGTGAAGCCATTCAGTTCTTGAGAAAACTGACTGACTTTGATTATATACAATTATTAATATATCTAAATTTTGAGAGATTGAAGATAGGACTTTCGTCCTACCTTACACCTTCGTTTCCATAAGCAGAGGCACTTGCGTCATGATCAAACCTTCATACAACAGACTTACATTTAGCTTTTTTGAACGTAATATTTTGACTTCATGATACATTATTAAATTACAGGATTATGATAAGGTAGGACGACCATGAAAGGTTATGCCAGAATGCGAGGTGTTGGTCGCCTACCTTATGTCATTTAACGTAGACACGTTCCTGCCTGAATCTCGGTGCTTCGTTACTGCAGCCGCCTAATTCATAACATACTATAAAAATGG
>WHTU01000354.1 GCA_009377575.1 Nitrososphaeraceae archaeon
GATATTCGAAGATCCCATGCATAGCCCATACCGCATTCTTTTGGACATTTAGTACTATCGTAATAAATTAATGACTTGCATTTGTTACAACGTTTAACTAAGCCAGATGTACTGTGAATGGTCGAGACTGTTCCATTCAAATAAATATTTCTGACTGGTTTATTGATGGCACCGATCTTCGGAACCCACGTAAATTCACGAATATCTTCAATACTTTTTGGTTCTAATTTTGTAAACTCAGTTATTACTAACAATAAAGATCTATCTGGGAACTCATGAACATAAGCAGAGTAAATATTGTATACCGAATCGCGTATTAGTGGGTACGAGATCTTATGACTGACAAATGGTACTTTGAAAGTCGCATCTTCGACTAGGCCTGGGAAGACAACTTTTTCTCCAAGAGCATCATGTCTTTCCGCTGTTCGAAGATACACTATTCGACCTGTTGTTGAAACATATTTACCTGGTTCAAGCTCTGACAGTGTAACAGATGGAATCGGCTCACGTAATGCCGGTGGAGCAGG
>WHTU01000355.1 GCA_009377575.1 Nitrososphaeraceae archaeon
CATGTTATTTTGAACCAGATTAAGGAACCAGCAAAGGTAATCATTAGAGAGTCTATCTAATTTGTGTAATACAAAATGAAAAGTACCCTAAGGTAGCTTGAGGGAGTAGGAACCATATCTAGAACCTACGACAGCTTGACAGCATCCAGTATATCGACTTCGCAAAGTCGTGCCAATATTCCGCCAATTACCTGTGTTGTTTAAGAATCATAAACTTCAGATAAATTTCTAGTCCCAAAGAGTGGCTTCCCATTATTTCTTGGCCTCTTATCTACAAAGATTATCTCTGGCTCAAACTTTGCACTGAACGAAGCGATCTCTACCAAGATTCTTTGTACAGCCATACCTTTTTCGGTGGGGTAATATTCTGTATGCGCTGGCATGCCGGGAATCAACTTTCTTTCAACTAATCCATATTCCTCAAGCTGTTGTAGTCTGATCGTCAAAGTCTTGCCGTTTATGCCTTCAACAGAATTTAGAAATTGATTAAACCGATTTTGCTTTAGCAATATCATATTTCTCAT
>WHTU01000356.1 GCA_009377575.1 Nitrososphaeraceae archaeon
CCCAGCAATCAAGGAGTTAGATATCGAAGACTGTAAAGCTTTCGTAAATGAAGTAATAGAGAGATTTAATCTGTGATATCAATGCAGCTTGCAAAGGATTCTATGACAGGCAGATTAATTACCAGGTGTACTATTTACCGACAATTTGTACGCGACCACTTAATAACAAATACTTACGAAAAAGGGTGTGAGCATGATAACCACCCAAATTGATTTTACCCCTCCATTTAGATCGCCTATTCATACATCTTTAAGTTTTTTTATTAAGAATATTATGTGGTATATGACATGTTATGAAAACTATTATATGGCAGAATAAAGACGGAAGCGACTATAGTATTGAGTACTTTAACCTCACGTCAGAGCTTGATGTACATATACTAAGAGGTACTGTGATACTCCTGCTAGAGCAGACTCCAACACTTGCTATCTATGAAATAAAATGTGACAAGTATTGGAAAACTAGATCGGTAAAGATCAGTCAGCAAACGCCTCATGGTAAGGATATGAATATCGATCTTACA
>WHTU01000357.1 GCA_009377575.1 Nitrososphaeraceae archaeon
GTATTAAAACTGCTAACACTTTAAAGTTGTATATGTCAAATCTTACAATGTTCTAAACATCAGATATTTTTGTCATTAGATTTTCGATAACCAGAATATTGGACTGTGCATAAAGCATATTATGGACATTCAGACAACTTGATTCGGCATATAAATTCTACAAGTGAACATGATTATCTTTTTGATAATCTAGGCCCAAATCTCTTTATTAGTTCTCGGACACCAACCATAGCCAGTGGTATTAAAATTGCAGCAATTGCCCTTGTAGCTGCTGGACTTACCATGTTAATAATTTGTGGATTCCATATTTATCTCTACCGAGGACTGAATTCAAAATCATCTGACTAGTACATAGGCAAATAGTGAAATACAATAGTTAATTAGGAAATCTAAAGTACATTGTTCTATGAAATAAGCGAAAGACCAACTTTAGTCGTTCAAAATTATTTACGCTTTCAGTCAGATCAATGTTTAAAAACTTACTCGCACTCTTGATTGAAATTGAAATTGCGATGATAAACCC
>WHTU01000358.1 GCA_009377575.1 Nitrososphaeraceae archaeon
GTCTGCAACCGAGGAGATTTTGATAGTATTTACACACGCAAATATACTTCGTCAATATCATAATCAGGGAATATTAAATCTTCTGAAAGAGAAGGCTGGAGATGAGATTGCAGTTAGAATACTCGTAGGAGAAGGTAAGGACATCGAGCTATTGAATGGATATCAACGTATAGAGCTGCGCCATCTGCTTAAGTCGATACAAACTAGACTAACGACTATAGTGGCAGACAAAGAATTATCATTGGTAATAGAGGAAAAAGAGGCCGAGGATACAATTGGTTTAGCTACATACTCAAATAGCGAATCAACAGTTCTATCATATGCTTCCATATTTGAGAATCTCTGGATTCAATCAGAAATCAAACAACAATAATGTATACTATGGCCACAACTAAATAGATACTTAGATACCATCAGAAGATAAAAGTTACAGGATTAAACTCTTAGGAAAAACGATCGAATCACTTCATCATCATACCACTTGTTGAATTTGATATTTGTCCTCGGATTTCTCCATCTGGA
>WHTU01000359.1 GCA_009377575.1 Nitrososphaeraceae archaeon
CAGACTCCCCCAAAATTTGGATCCGGAGGTGCTGCAAATACGATAAATGAACGAGACGAACTGTACACTAACACGACAACTAAGACTGATATAACCACAAAAATCACAGGTTTACTGTACAATGCCTTTGGTTATACAGTGAGGTTATTAAAATTTCTTTAGCTTTGTTGCTGCACGAACCTTAGCATCTTATCTTTTAGGTTTCTAGTTTGGAAGTATTCTTGATGGGAAAAGTTTTTCTGTCTATACTATTAAGAAATGCTATTCTTATTTGAATATGGGTAAGTGGAAATGCCTGTGGTATTAATATAACAGTAAAAGAATTCCGTCCTTTAGTTTGTCTGATTAGGTAGGTTTCGGTCCCTTAGGTATTGGCTTCCTAGGTGGTTTTCTTTCGTCTTTATCCACTCTACTTACTTCACCTCCAGATCTACACTTCGACTACTTGTATTATAGACTGCATAAAGATATAAGATCATTGGTTCTTCCTGGTCGTCATAACTTATCATAATATTCTAATT
>WHTU01000035.1 GCA_009377575.1 Nitrososphaeraceae archaeon
ATCTACTAACGTCAACGGCACCGAAATTTAACAATACTCCTCTATTTCCAGCATCAACAATTTTAACGCTAGACACAATAAGAATCGCAACTATTATCACACCTACTATTGCAGGAATCGCAATTTTCATTATTCTCTTACTATAAGTTGAATTTGAGTACGGGTCTTCATAGGGATGCCTGGGTTTACCTCGTTTGAATGGATTCTTCGGCATCTATATCAGATTAACCCCCCTGAAAAAGTTCATTATGATAGAATCACATTTACTACTTATATACATATATGAGATATCCTCATGTACTTCGAAGTCATACATATGACAGAGTAGACTGCGGATGTTACCCCTTATAACAATCATGTTTGCCAACACTACCATCAATTAAATGATGATGATAATGAAGATGTCACCGGACAAAGGAGGTCACGACTACAATGGAATTCTGGAAAAAGTATAGCGAACATCAATAGGAAAAAAGTTACCTGCGGTAAAAGGTGTCTTCTTTTCGACTTAATTTTCTAAGCCATTGGAAATCCTTCATTTGGAATCAACGTAGGAGTTCTAGGGGCATTAGTCAAGTCATGCTCCTGGATCTATTCATCAAGTCTTGAATCCGAGCAAAATGACAGGTCGTTTCTAGCTTTCAGAACAGCTTCGGTTTCATTCTGCATCAATAGATCTGAATATAATTCACACTGCCCTTTGTAATACAACATTGAGTAATTACATGAATATGCCACATCCTCTGATAATATTTCATGAAAAGTACTACAAATTCTTATAAGATCGCTGTGTTACCTTTGATTAGTTGTTGTGTTGCTCCTATCAGATAATATCTCGGCATAATTTGATCTCGTGCTAGTATTGGAGATATCATTGCTTCTGTTGTCTCAGCCTGATACACTATTTCCTGCAAATTCTATGAGTATGATTATACCTATTATGTGAACCATCAGGAGGCTAGTTACTTTAAAGGAGATTCTCAAATTAGGTAAATTATATCTTGATGACCTTATATACGCTTTCTATATGACCTATATTAGAAGTTCTTTCTGTCTCCAATAATAGTGAATGAAAAGATCAAAACGCCCGTACCAATAACTGTGATAGATGTTAGTCTATGAAATCAGCCTGATGATGACAGTGACGCGCGCGCCGCCGGTAAGAATATAGCAAGCCGCGCCACTTCGTATCGCGATCTTGACCTACTGCAACACTATTTAATTGAATACTCTCCTGCCAGTCTATAGTTAGAAAAGGTTGTTTACAGTCATTTTCCCTGTGAGTTTCAGAATTACTTTCCCTATCTTACTAAGGTATATTATGACAGGAGAGGTGGCAGATCAGGAATGAAGCCTACAGCAAGTAGCGCCTGACCTACCACCAGACTATACAGGGTTACTTACTTTAGCTAAGGTATTAAAGGGTATTCCATCAATCTGTGAAGGCGCTGATGGGATCAACAATGTCGCTTGATCACTCACGTGATTTCTCCGATCAAGCAATACGGCATCTGGCAAATGCCTAGTTTCATGTTCAGAACGTGGTTGTTAAGTTATATCGGTTAAAACTTGGAGTCGCTTAAAGTTAATGAAAACATGTGTGATATCGGTGTCTAAATTACGGATACAGCCAGAGACAGGATAGTGGGTACCATCCGCATCCGGAGACTGGATACCAGATCATTATGTAGCAAAGCCCCGAGATATTGCTCCATGATTTATGAACAGAAACGAGATGGGATTAATATTAAACCAATCAAATGGTTTTCCGATAATAATAGATAATTACAGATACAAGAATGAAGTTTGAAGTATTCATAGACACAGGCTTTGAGCGCATGCTTGGTTGCCGGTATTATTACTATAGTGTTTATAGGTATTGCTACGGAATTTGGAGTAGAGTCTAGTGCCAGGGATGCCTTCAACAGAGGATTCTATTCTGTAGTAGTTTCAGATTGTGTGTCTTCGCCATATAGATGGACATGACAGATCACTTGAAAACATGAGGAATTTAATAACCATTATAAATTCAGCAGAGATTGAGAATGTTTGGTTAAAACTCTAGAAGAAGAGCGGCTTCTGTTGCTATCTACATGTTCGATAATTTCTGCTGCAAACGCAGTTGTAGTGCTATTTTCAAGCTCTATACTCTTTGAATGCATTCTTTCAAGGTTCTTCTGCCGCTGCTGAGGGTTGTTGCTGCTACTCACTCTCTTCCTGCAGCCTGCTACTTCCGCTATTCTCTTCGTCCCCCACAGGTTTATCAAAAGGTAGGCCACTTATTATAGATAGTATTCACTAGTTATAATTTGGTATTTCGCTTATCACTGATAGGATAGCTACTGCAGATCAGACCATCTTCATACATGAGTCTTCGGTTCGAAGGGAGATTTGGACAACACAAAGAGCACTGTACAACACAAAGAACACTACCAATCGCAAACATGACTTTCACATCAAATGAGTATGAACCAACATAATAATAAAGTAAAAAAAAGTGATAGGATGGGGGTTAGATTATTCGTTGCTTATGTTATCTGCCTGCTGCTGCGGCTGCTGCAGCTCCTCCCGCTGCTGCTGCGGCTGCTGATGAACCTCCTTTCTTTTTCTTCTTCTTTGCCTCAGCATCCTCTGTTACTATGCAGATGAAACTAAAAGTACCGCTATTGCCGTTATTGCTATGACCGCAAGAGAGTAACTTTGAGTCTGCTTGTTTTTATTCATAGGTATTCTTCTATCACGAAATGTAGTATACTTACTTTATTAACATGAATTATAGTAGAGTATTACGTTAATTTCTTATTCTTTTTTCAAATTGGATGCCATCTAAAATTGATTTTAATGAATGATCCTCTTCATGACTCACCTACCTCTGATCTTTTCAACTTTCCTAATACTTCTCTACCAATAGAGATCGGCATATTTTTTTTGGATCAATCTTCTGTTCGGGAGTTTAAGTGCGTAAATCTGTATTCACGATCCAAATTGCTTTGCACCAAGAATTCCATGTCATTCAGAAAATTGATGCCAAAGAACTTTCCGTATACGAATTCATCTTCTAATATAGGATAAAGGTTTGCAAAAATGTATAAAGAGTTACTGACAACATTATCTGATATGCCCGGCGATAATACCAAAAATGCCGACTTAAAAATACTTGACGCTTATAGTAGAGATGTTGGTAGAGGGATTGCCCGCATCGACTACGACTCTATGGATCTATTGAATGCTTCTACTGGAGATGTCATAGAAATAAAAGGTGGTGAAAAAAGCAAGAGTACCAGAAGGACAGTAGCCAAGTGTTTGCCGTTATATCCTTCTGATGAAGGTAAAGGTATAATCAGAATTGATGGTCTTGTTAGGAATAATGCAGGTCTGGCCATAGGAGATATCGGAGTTGTAAAAAAGATCAAAGCCATACCTGCAGAAAAAGTGATTGTAGCTCCACTAGAAGCAATTCCACCTATTGATGAGAGATATCTTACTGAATCACTTGAAAGTGTTTGCATGACAAAAGGAGATAACGTGATGGTCCCTTATTTTGGCGGAAGACTCACCCTTCAAGTTATTGGCCTTTCACCTGCTGCAACTGATGCAGTAATCATCAGCCAGAAAACAATATTCACTATAGCAACATCCGATCAGGCTCTAATACGTGGAGATGCGAGAGCTGTTGCCTACGAAGACATAGGTGGGTTGAAGGATGAGATCCAAAAGGTAAGGGAGATGATAGAGCTCCCGTTACGACATCCCGAGATATTTGAAAAACTTGGCATAGAAGCTCCAAAAGGTATTCTATTGCATGGACCTCCCGGTACTGGCAAGACATTATTGGCGAAGGCAGTAGCCAATGAAAGTAATTCGCATTTTATCAGTATATCTGGACCTGAAATAATGAGTAAATTCTATGGAGAATCCGAAGCACGTTTAAGGGAAATATTTAAAGAAGCAAGGGAAAAGGCCCCTTCAATAATATTCATAGACGAAATAGACTCTATCGCACCAAAAAGAGAAGAGGTAATGGGAGAAGTAGAGAGAAGAGTAGTTTCACAATTGCTTTCAGTCATGGATGGTTTGGAGGCTAGAGGAAAAGTGATAGTTATAGCGGCAAGTAACAGACCAAACGCAATAGATCCTGCATTGCGTCGACCAGGCAGATTTGATAGGGAGATCGAGATTAAAGTTCCCGATAAGCGTGGCAGACTAGAAGTACTGCAAGTACATACAAGAAATATGCCCTTGAACACCGATGTAGACCAAGATAGGATTGCTGCTGTAACTCATGGATTTGTAGGAGCTGATTTAGAGTATTTGTGTAAGGAAGCAGCTATGAAATGTCTGCGTAGGATGTTACCTGAGCTTAATTTGGAAGAAGAAAAGCTTTTGCCAGAAACATTAGAAAAGCTCATAATAACTATGAATGATTTCCAGTATGCAATACGGGAAGTAACCCCATCTGCTATGAGAGAAGTCTATGTAGAGCCACCAGAAGTGAAATGGGATGATATAGGTGGATTAGACTCAGTTAAGCGAGAATTACAGGAAGCTGTTGAATGGCCTATGCGCTTTCCAGATATGTACAAACAGTTAGGACATACAGTACCAAAGGGAATATTGTTGCATGGGCCTTCAGGTACGGGTAAGACTATGCTTGCAAAGGCAGTAGCGACGGAATCAGAGGCGAATTTTATCAGTATCAAGGGGCCCGAGCTCATGTCAAAATGGGTAGGAGAGTCTGAAAAAGGAATTAGGGATATTTTTAGAAAGGCAAGGCAAGCTTCACCATGTGTTATTTTCTTCGATGAAGTTGATTCCATTGCACCTATCAGAGGAGGAGGGATGGAAGGTATTGGTGGTGGCGGTCATCCAAGTTCAGAAAGAATGATGTCACAGCTGCTCACAGAGATGGATGGCATACAAGAGATTCATGATGTAGTTGTAATAGCCGCGACTAATAGAGTAGACATGATGGATACTGCTTTACTAAGACCTGGTCGCTTTGATAAGATCGTATACATACCCAATCCTGACAAGAATACAAGAGAAAGAATCCTACTGATTAACGTTAAAGGGAAACCAATTAGCGATGATATAGATCTAAAGAGATTAGCAGACATGACAGAAGGGTTTAGCGGAGCGGATGTATCATCAGTTGCAAATACTGCCGTATCTTTAGTTCTACATGATTATATACAAAAATATCCAACTCCTGAAGAAGCATTAAAACATACCTCAGAAGCATGTGTATCTATTAGACATTTCGAAGTTGCTGTTAAAAATGTAAGAAGGCAAAGAGAGATGAGACCAGAAGAGAAAATGAATTTATCACATTTTAGATAGAGAAGTAATGAGAGAGCTCTCTCTATAGAAATGGATAAAATCTAAATTTTGTTTTCTAGATATTGAACTGCCTAAGCATTTGTGCCCTTAGTCCAAACATAATAAATATGGATTGCAAAGCGGAACGGAACTTGATAAATTATCATGTCTAAATAATAAGGAAGTGAGGGATAATGGTTAGCTTTAGATATAGGTGTAAATAGCATCTTATGAACTAGTCAAACAATACGGTAAAATGCGCAAGTGAACGTACGTATTGATGAAAATGGCGATCTAATTACTTTTACCTTCGGAAAGAGCAAAATTTGAAATCCTGGCATTGGCAAGAACTCTACATTTAGTATTAGATCAGATCGGGGTGACGATACAGTGATATCCCATAGCCCCTTCATATACTCCAAGGTACGATGCATGATCTTCGCTTATCACTGATTTGCTTAATACAGTCGATACAACTGGAATAATCGTTTTATTAACTAATTGCAACAATTTATCTTGTAACCTGAACAACAAATTTGAATGAGACGTACAGAGAAAAGGTTCCCAGGAGGATTTCCAATGCAAAGTAATGTAAACTACTATAGTAGGAATGCTAGGATCTAACTAAAGATATTAGGGAAAGATGCTTGGGAATACTTATACGAACTGTCGGGAATCTAATATAGAGGTTTTTGAAATGGAGGTTTGTTGTCGTATGTGTGGTGTAAGCAGTGATCAAGCTATAGTGATAATGAGATCAGATTTTGGTGACGTTTTATGTCAATCGTGCTATGAGAAAAGGTTAGACGAATGGGCTAAATGATGCTTGAGTGAATTTGAGCGATGGATGTTGGCAACATCAAAAGGGACGATGTTGACATATTGACATATTGACGATACGGGAAATATTATCCACCTATGACTTCTTTCTGTGAGGTTGATGCGCAGCCATCCCTCTAGTAGGAATTTGTCTCTAAATTCTAGTCGCAGCCATCAGGTCATTTTGAACAGCTTTTACCTCGACTGAGAAAATGACAAACAGATAGATTGCTCATCGGAATGTGACAGCACAGGATAATAGCATAATACGATCTTCATATCATATCAATTTCTAGATACTCTGCTCTGTCTTACCCTTCTGAGATCGATCAGTTTATGCTTTTCTAGGAATCGACTGACTCTCGCGTCTGACATATCATTATAATCTGTCGTTCCTCCCTCGATTTATTTCAAGAGCTTGATTATTTTCTCGAAACCATTAATACTAGTTACTATACCATAGTAATCCCGAACGCGTTCTAAGGTAGTTTCATAGTGCTTTTTAACCCCTGAAGCGGTAGCATCTGAAATCAATATCACGTCATAACCCAAATTGAATCCATCTCTAAGTGATGTCTCTACGCAAATTGATGTATCTATGCCACAGAAAATCAGAGTATTTATTCGCACACTTTGAAGCCACACCCTTAGTTCTGTATCCTGAAAAGCGGAATCACGTCTCTTAATTATAACATGATCATTTCTTCCTGGCTTGATCTCATCAATTATACGAGAGTCCCATGTTCCTCTAACAGTAATCGGTACTTTTAGCCTCTCTTCTCGCGTCCTTGGAAGGATCATGTGAATGTTGGTTAACAGATCAATCCCGCTTCGCTCTCGTACGGCCTCCGTATAAAATATAGGGATATCCTCATTCCTACAAAAAGCTATCAGAGTCCGCATTCTCGGAATTATTTTTCTAAAGGCTTCGATATTCATGCCTAGTTTATCATAAGAACCGCCTTTACTTACGAAGCCATTTTGCATGTCTACTACTACTAGACCAAAACTAAGAGCCGTCTTACCAACTTGGACTCGTAACATAATCAGTAATTCTGCAACATCCATAAATTTCTTGTTGCACACACAAGATAACATGATTCCAGGTAATGGAATATAATGGATTACTTGAAATACTGTACAAAAACCAAGAGCGAACAGAAAAGGCTCTAACTTATACTTAGATAGATAAAATTTTTTATCCATCTAGGTCCTGGAGAACATATCTAAACTTCGCTATACCTGACTATAATGTTGGAAATCAATATTGATAATTCTGAACAATCAGAAGAGCTTTTTCATAATAATGGCTAAATCACCGATAATTATGCTTGATCATTCTTCAAAGTCTGCTTATTTTGCATCACGGAAATTATCGAAATCAGTTAGTTTAGTAAGAGTTCAGTGTTCAAAGTAAGGTTAAAATCCAGCCTCCAACTGGACAAGAACATGGATGGATTGGCATGCTTTGCCGGGCTTGCCCTTGCTGGTGGAATACTAGCTGTTTTATTGGGACTAGGCTGGTATGGGGACAGAAAAGAGACAAGGCATATGAGGCAGCCCAACCTGAGGAAGGCTGTAGCTCAGACCGAGTAGCTAGGATGATGAGCGTCAGATTAACTATCCGACATATCAGCTGCAAGAATAATAATCATCAAAATTTTTAGGTCTACCTTTGAAATATTCGATCGTTTTTTCCACACTATCTTTGTCCCTAGTGTGTCATCAAGTTTTCCTATGCTATTCTTAACCTATTGTAAGCCATCATAAAACATTTGAGCTGTTTTTTCTTTATCTGTCATTTTATTTCTGCTTCTTATTTGAAGGCGCCAAGTACCTTGGGTTTGCCCTTTTAATCTAATACCTACTAATATTGCTTAATATTCTTCTAATAATAACAAATGAGGATAACAATCATCAAATTAAACATTTTAAGGTTGAGTTTGGTTATTGTAATATGTCACATGCAGCTCCAATTGAAATTCGTCCAGTAAAGAAGGTAAATCTTAAAGGCGGCACTTTAGTTGATGGCTTTCCCAGCGGCGGACTATCAAATTCTATCGCTTCGATGTGCTTTATGAGTTCCATGCGAAATGAACTAGTTTCGGTATTAGAGTCACCGGCATTTCCACCTGTATCGACAGTACGCGGCGGGATTGCAAATTTTCCAGCTAGAATCTATGCCAATGAGGATCTCGGTGTTTCTTTTCTGATTTCCGAACTGAATTTGAACCAGTCATTGTATTATGATGTCGCAAAAATAATCTTGGGATGGGCAAAAGAGAATGGATGCGAACTTGTAATTAGTTCTGGAAATGTCTTCACCCGAGATACTAAAGAAACGAAACAATTTCGCAAAGAACACAATCCTCAAAAAAAATTATTTGGTGCAGCCAGCACGGAAAGTGCAAAGCAGAAGATGATAAATAGCGACATCACAGCATTGGAGTTATATAATGGCTCCGTTGCTGGGATCCCTGCTCTGTTACTAAATGAGGGAGCAAGTATAAATTTTGATGTTATTGTGTTGTTAGGAAAAACGCACATCCAAACCTCCGAGTACAGAGCAGCTGCTGCGGTTTCGCAGGCAATCATGAAAATAATTCCTGGGTTAACTTGTGATACTAAATTTTTAATATCAATGGCAAGAAAATATGAACAAGATTTGAAGAGGCTTGGAGTGATCCAAGGAGGATATAGTATAGATCCTTATCAGTAAGGTGTTGTTTGATGATATAGAGATGAATGAGTTGGTATGTCAGCAATTTTTTTGAGCTCTAAAGAAGCATCAAGTTCCAGCCTAGGCCAGAATACCAGCCCGCCACTATCAGCTATACATACAATAACTTCAAAGATAGTACATGTTTGGCTTTGGATTAGTTGTATTCGGTAACTAGTACCTAAAGAGATGAAAATATTCCAAGAAGGAAAAAGATGAGTAGGACATAGCTGTCTAGAGCTCGTACAAATATGGCTTTGCGATTATTATTGGTATGAAAAATGATCGAGATCTTCACAAGATGCAATCTTGTATCCCTCGTCACAAACATTCAGGTTTCCTTACATCCCACCACCTGCCTAGGCAGTCAGGTATATGGACTTTCTTCCAATTCCTCCGTTAGCATATTGTACGATTTTCTACCTTAAACAAGGGAGACAGGTCTAGAGATAATGGCATGATCAGCCATACGCTCCCATAAACTTCACAAGTAGATGTACAGTTAGTAATTTTGCATTCATACAAAAATAATGGGATGGGAATCACCTTTTGCAGGTAGGTTGTTTCCGATACGAGCCAGAACCCGTGCCCCATCGATGGATTTCTTTCCATTTCCCGCAGGAAGTTGCCCGTCCTAACAGAATTTCCTGAACTAATGCAGTATTAGGTTCTGGTTATGTCTGCTTCATTGTACTTTTGGTACAGCAATGGGAATTGCGCAAAAGGCACATATAAAATATTGTGTTGGTAATAAAAACTCACTTTAGTAAGAATATCTTGACACAGCTGCTATCTGGAAATACAAGGTCCGCCAATATTGCCGATGATTATTAGAGTCTGACGCTAAAGGAAGGAAGGCATGTGTAAATGCATTTAATGTAAATTCACTAGGTATGGAAATCCCTCCTTGATCAGTTATAATTCCTTTAGGTTATACTTTCTCCTACTGGCGTTGAATATGACAACAGTTTTATCTGATAATCCGCGACAGTGATAATATCCAAATCACAATTACTAGCTCTCTGACATAGTAACAGTATCCCGTCCCGTATTTTCTTGAATATAGAAACTGATTTGCTTCACCAGATCCTTAGAACGATTTACTTTGGTGCTCCTTTCACTGGGGCTAGTTGAATAGGATGGGCCGAATATCATAGGAAGGCAAGAACTCGCCTCCTTACACGACCCAGTTTGGCTCCACTTAAACGCAAACAAGATGCGTATAGAAACCTAAAAAGCCTATTGGTCCAACTGACTGCTCCCTGGGTGTTTAGATTTTGAAACCCCAGACATTATTATCTCATCTAGTAAATGATACTTATTATGAATAATACTTACTGTCTATTGTAAGAATTAACAAATTGTTATTAGTTGTTGTACGCAGACGGGTGGCTTTATCGAATTGGCAGGGGGGTATCGTATTCTGCTAACAGATGACATTCCATATAGCAAAATAGAATAACAAGTACCCTACACACCTCGGAGTTAAAACAGACTTAGTACTTATATTAGTGATAGTACTTATATTAGATCATGAGTAGCAATAGAGATTTTCTTTCGCAACAGTTAATGTGAATGGGAATTTATCTTGCAATAACTCTTGCTATTTCTTTTGTGGTACCTTTTCCTTATTCTTTGCCTATAATTATTGGTGTAGTGATCATGCTCAGTTTGTTTGTCAGACGGAAGCTGTTTAAGAAAATGGGTACGTCAGGCACTTCTATGTTTGGCCGGATTGGGTTCAGGTTCTGGGGTACGTTATTACTGCATGAGCTGTGGAGCTAAGCATAATGAAATTGCTTGTCCTAAATGCGGCTCCAAGATGAAAAGAGTTGGTTCTTGACTGAAGGTTCAAGACGGTTTAGAGCACAACAGGGAGCTAGCCTGGTTCCTGGTAAGCCAAGAGATAGCTAAATGAGCCGGAATTGATAATGGTAGACTAAATGGATATGAATTTAAGCATAACGAACTATTATATTGGATCCACAATGGAATTTCATCTTTGTTTTAATGATCATAGAGTATATGCATTTGGAAAAGATTATTCCTGATATGAATGAAATGATTGGCCATGACCGTAATCCTTTCTTTTAAATCTGTAGATAGAGTTTTAAGTCGTCTCTCAAAAGGTCGCCATTCCGTATATGCCGATGTGTATGATTATAAACAAGTCGATTTGCTCACCAGAGTGATCGTTAACTTGCCTAATGTCGTCGAAATTGAGGAATTGAAAGTGCAGGTTTTATGAAGCAACTCGCATTTTTTGGTAACAATTCTTGTTTACATTGAAGGTTCTTCCCGAAAGGTGTTCCCTAAATAGCTGAATCATACATTCAATTAACGCTACGAGATGTATTAACTAGACATATTTCATTGTAGTATATCGAAACTTATTTTAGTAATGAGCGGCTTTGTCAGATTCATGACTCAAGAAGGGGATCAACAAGAAGTTCATCTGGTCCTTGCGTCTAATGATCCTGGAAGAGCCTATTCTGCGCTGGTACTTGCATTAGGTACGGCAACCATGGGAGCAAAATGCAAACTGTACTGTACCATGGGCGGACTAGATATTGTAAAAAAAGATGGTGCATCAAAGATAACGATGCCGGGTGCACCACCATTAGACAAATATTTGCATGATGCCATTGACGCAGGTGTACAAGTTACTGCTTGTGGACCATCAAAGGAAATGCTGTTACAAATGGGAATTACTTCCGATAATCTAGAACAAGGAGTGGGGTTTGAAGATGTAATTGGGTTTCTAAATGCAGCATTGCCAGCATCAAAGAAGGGAGGGATGGTTTTATTTATATAGCCAATTGTTCAATTGATACTAGTCCGGAAAGTAAAATATGCAAACTCAATTGA
This sequence comes from Nitrososphaeraceae archaeon, assembly GCA_009377575.1. GTDB lineage: Archaea > Thermoproteota > Nitrososphaeria > Nitrososphaerales > Nitrososphaeraceae > TH5896. The sequence goes on from WHTU01000035.1 coordinate 11,726, forward strand.
AGATAGTAATAGATGGATCCCCTTCTGCTGGTTTATTGCTGAGGTATAATATAGTAAAATTGATAGACACTAGAGGAATGGCTTGTCCTTATCCATCATTTGAATCGGTCAAAGCTATGAGTAAACTCAACGATGTTAACGATGGTTGCATCGAAGTCATTACAGACAATGAAGAATCTGCTTTTAAATCGATACCAAGTGTTTGTCAAAGACGAAATTGGCAATTTTTGGTACTGGAAAAAGCTAAAGAATTGTGGTTGGTCAGGATTGCTTCCTTTCGGGGCAATTCGGATCATAAATAACACAACCCTCGGCTATCAATAGTAGCATGCTTATCTCTTACTATATGCAACCCATTCTTCCCTTTTTTCTTCCAATCATTATTAATGTCATTCGATTAGAGTCTAGTTTGAGGGCTCTAAGCTAGCGCCGGAGGAATGACCTTGGGGGAAAAAGCTTTGGAATCCTTATACAAACTGGGAAGAATGGGAGATAGAATCATAGGAAATGGTAATTTTCTGTCGTGAATGTCTCGCAAGTAGTGAGCAAGAAATAGTAAATATGAGAACAAATATCGGTGATGTATTGTGTCAATCGTGCTTTGAGAAAAGGTTAGATGAATGGGCTGAGTCAAATAAGGAGGACTGAGAAATGACTAAGGATGAGTTTAAGGAAAGAACCTTCGAGTCAAAAGGCTTCAATCTATCTCCTGAAGAATGATTGCCATCGATGATCAGGAAGCCTTAAGAAGAGACAGGCCCTAGCTTTGGGGAAAAACAGATGGCCATTTCACCATTTATAGATATTTTTTCGATTACCTGTGACGCGATTGATTGCAAAGAGAGCGCCGAGTATGAAAGGGAAATTACAGTCCTAGATGTGTTTAACGAACCATTCACATTCACTGGTTACTTTTATGAAATCCACAAGGATGGAGCGCGCACTGCTTGGGATAAATTGCGGGTCTCCGAGGAATGAAGATGAGAAAGGATCGGCAAGTAATCCCCGCAATTCAAGAACTGATTAGATTTTGTAGAAAACAGGGCATACCGATATTTTAGACTCAGGCGATTCGTGAACCTAGCGGAATTGATCTATTAATTAATGATCACAGTGTCTTGTCTAGAGCAAGAGAAGAAAGATTAGAAAAGTTTCCGATCTGTGTGAGAGGAACATGGGATGCAGATATAATAGACGAAATCAAGCCTACATACGAGGATCACATAATAATTAAAAGGCGCGATTCTGCTTTTCAAGATACTGAATTAAGAGTGTGGTTACGAAGCGCAAGAATAAATGCACTCATTTTTTGTGGAATTTCTCAAACCAGGAACCGTCTTGGAAATAACTAAACTCATATTTTTCCATGATACTAACCGCTAGGATTACTAACTAGCGGCATCATTCAGTAGGAATGGCGATCTGGCAGTAAGAAGGCTACGAATTATCCCCACCCGTTCTTTTTCTGGAAGGAGTTTCGGCGAAACTAGATTGTGTTAACATGCAAATATCTGAGTCTAAGACTGCATCCTCAAACCTAGTAATCTCTTTAGATTCTATACTATACGACATGAGGCGTATTGTTAAAATACTATGCTGACTTTAGAGATAGAGGATGTATATGCACATTGATCAAATGATCGGCTTTGATAATCGTGATGGTTGGCTCACAGCAAGACCATGCGAGAGAAGTATTCGCACAACCCACTAATGATAGTACAGCAACAATGGGTATACAGAACCAATCTGTTTCTTACTTTGACAACGCATCTGGTTACCTCGTATCTCCATTAACGGACAGATTCTTTAAGAGTGATTTAAAGACCTTAACTGTTAATATTAACTACTTGGCATAACAAAGTCAGAATGAACAGCCAGCCAGAATGTTTCTAACAGCGCCAGGAGATAGATTAATGGTAAACATTCCAGAGTCATGGGTAACAGAGTCATGCTGCTGCTACCTTAGGTCGCAGACATCATTGATATACCCAGACGGCATGGTTATGATAATGTCACTTTGCTTCATTAAGAAACCCCTCAGTATAGATAATGCAGATAATGTATCTGAGCGAAATTAGAATAGATTACGAGTATCACTTTTGTCGTTACTACGGAAGGTATTTTTACTGTCTGATGTATTATCAGATAGTTTTGTGCCTGTAGTATACCTTAACGCGTTTGGTGATACTCTTATACCAAGTAATGGCTGATTTAGCGCTGTCAACCTATCGGCAGCCATTGACGGTACTACAAAAGCATCAATGCAGTAATCATGTCTTAAAATTTTCCCTGATCCTTGCCAATGAATTCTTAAGAGGCAAAGGTTGGAAAGGAGCAAGGCGTATGAGCGTTCCGATCGATAAGTGACCATTGAAGGTCTATATTCTAGTTTTTACATATGCAGAAAAATATGAAGGCAGTGGAACTGAATGTTACATTGAGGGTGTATTTTCTAGCAAACAGCTGGCAGAAGGTTACAAACAAAAATTAATTGAAGATGAAATAAGTAGAAACCTGTCTGAAAATCGAAGTTTCGACTATGAGGAAAGCAAGAGAATGAGGAATCGACAATTGCAAATAGCAGAATTCGAAATAGTTTAGGGGTTTAGCAAGATTGTCGGCAAAGATATTCCAGTACGGATATGAAAATTGTAGTCTGCTCAATCAAATTGATCTGACTTACTCGATAACTCTGAAAATCTTATCACCTTTTCAGCTGACTGCTATAATGACAAGATACTCCAAAGTGTGCTTATCGGTTCTAAATAAAACTCTGTACCTTGTCTGTCCTCACGAGCCAGGTAAACGTCGCCGCAAGGGATGAAGGTTTCCTATCTAGAGCACAAATCAAATTGCAAGAAGAATTGTATGTATGTATATATACTAATGTTCTATTACATTATTATAATGATCAAGAATAACTTCATAACTCTTGGGATAGGAGCCATCTTTTTATTGCCAGTCAGTATTGTCTTGACTCAATTCTCTAATCCAGTAGCCGTGGCGCAGTCTGAGACTACCTTGGCAGAGAGAGTCACCTCCTATCTGGGACAAGCTGAATCGGCAGTAACTGCTGGAAATACGACAGAAGCTTCCGACAAACTAGGACTTGCTATTGCTGAGATGACTAATCTCCTGGGAGAGATCACTTCAGATAACGGAAGACATAATGATACGCATACCCACACTATAACGCATAATGATAAGACTACGCACATAACTCACACACATCCTCACCACCAAGATCATCACCATGGCGATTGGACCTCTCACCATCATATATTCAATCCAAGTCATTGTAAACCGGGATTGATGTGCTGAGATAGATTAAATGCACAACTGGGGTCTACTCACTCATCTTTCTTTTTTTCCGTCCTCATCAAAAGACATAAGGATAACTAGTTATCTTTAATTTAGCCATTGTTGAAAATCATCATTTACTATGCAAAGCTTGTTCATGATGTTTGCTGTCACAATAATTAGATATGGAAATGGATTCGTTCCCACAATTGATGGAATATCTGCATTTATTCTCCCTTCATTTAGATTTGTATTTGAATCTAGATCCTAGCTATTTCAACTATCAATTGGGCATGAAGAGAGAATTTTTAAATCGGTCTTTGCGTTATTATTACCAGTAAATCCAAAGTAAATTTAAGGATCACACCGGTTCAAGTCATCTTCCCCAGTCAAAAGTATGTCTTGTTGTATTTCTGCTCCTTTTCCGATCTATAATTGCAATTATGGTCCCTGCAATAAGTGTTATCGCTCCTATGATGAAAATTATTCCTCCAGCTGCGACTCCCATAATAGCATCTAAGTTAACTCGTCCATCTTCTCCTGAAATAGGCAGAAACCCAAATAAACTCCTGACAGTTACTCTCTCTGTTCCTAGATTTGAAAGAGTAAGTGTATATATTCCCTCTGTTTCAGGCTTAAAAGTTGTAAGTAGATCGCTTTGAGTATGTTCACTTAATTGGTTCTTGTTTATTACCAGGCCATCAGGACTAACTACAAGCTGTTCTACAGTTGGCCGTTCAGAGGGAGATTGATTACTCGTATCGATGTTACTGTCAACGTCAGACTCCATATGTAATGCAACTGATACAGGCCGGTCTATAGTATCTATTTCAAGTGTATGGTTTACGGATTCGGAAGGTTCAATTTCAACGGTATCTAAAACAGTGGTTTCATCTAGGAGTGTGCTAGCCATACCTATGCCATATACGACTGTCAAAGCTATTCCTACAACGAATAACGAAGCACCTGCAATTAATATTATGTATCCCCTTTTTAACATGTAAATAGTAGGCGTAAAGGGTTACTTTACTTTAGCTAAGCCAAGGTTTACCTTGGTATTCCATCAATCTGTGAGGGAGCTGGTGGGCTCAACAATTTCGCGTGATCACTCACGTGATTTCTCCAATCAAGCAATACGGCATCTGGCAAATGTCAAGTCTAAGTTTGCCTTCCTATCATAGTGCTCCTCCTTTGCAATGCATAGTTTTTGATTGTTTACTTGATCTGTATATGTTGTTGATCTAACAAACCCGGTAGTAGAGGCTTTCCCCTCATAAGGGTAAAAATTGTAGCTTGTCGGACAGTAACAATGACATTTCTGCGGCAAAGCCTACATAAAAATATGATGCTCTATCGATCTTTTGGTTATGGGTCTCACTTGCCCAATTGAAATGGCGTCAGTGGTTTGTCTGAGCTTTGTTCTTGTATTTTAAGCGTGGGTTTTGCTCGTAATCGGTACCCAGACTTTGCATAGCCTAGGTACATGTTTATAATAAATGAACGTGGTTGTTAAGTTATGACGGCTAAGTATACACCGCAGATCCAGGGCGATGAGAATGCAGGCAGCACTGCATCATAGCAAGCAAGCAACTAAAATCAGCAATTCTAGATGTTGACAGGGCCAGTCATCTGTGCTGATGTTTGCTCTTCTTTTTTTTATTTGTCGCCGCTGGTATTTGGTTAAGATTTTGATTTCTAGGCTAATTGCGATATCAGTGTTATCAATTACGGATACAACCGGAGACAGGATAGTGGCTACCGTTAATGACTCACATGGAATACCATTATGAATGAGTCTGCGGCGAAGTTAAAGTTTTGAATAAACCCACTGTCGCCAAGTTATCTATCCCTGTAGCTTTCAAAATAGAAGTACTATCCACGTAATCGTATCTCCAAGTTACGAAGTGCTCCTAGAACAAAAGGTAGCTCAATTTAGCAAAAGAGTTGTAATTCTTGTGCCGCAAGAAGTTTGCTTAATATTGTATTTGCGTCCCTTTATTTTGGAAGGAGTGTCTAGGTTTGACATTTTTATGGTAACCTTGATAAGGATACTCGAAAATCTGCATTTTCAATCCAGATAGAAGTATGAAAATATGTATCACACACTATAGATATTTTCCGCAAACTGCTCTTTGGGAAGTTTTAGTATCCAGCGTTAAAAGATATGTTTTTGATTCTTGTGGGGCTACCGATCTATTTAAGCTGCCCTGCAGATTTTGCATATCGATTATTTCATCAATCTTATGGTGGTATTTACTGGCAGTAGCAGAAGTTCCGATCAGCTTAATGGAATAGGGCTCTTCTGCGTTTATTGCCAGATCACCCTACTACAGTACTAATAGTATTAGTATTGTAATCACGTAAGCGTGCAATGCAAAGTGCGGGCATTATATGAATTTATACCCAAGTGTTTATGGGATGACTCTCATTACGTTTGGCAACCCATATTCGCTTAAATACTTTCAGAAAATATTTTCCATGTTGAGTGCTATTTTGGTCTGTTTAATAAGTAGCAACCTATTTATCGTATATCGTAGAATAGACGGCATGCCAACGATTGGGGATAAAGTGATGAGCAATTCTTTTTTTATTTTTTGTGTATCGCTTATCATACTTTTTTTAACGGATGTGAATGCGATGCGATTTGTTAATGCTCAGGTAACTATAACTCCAGGCATAGATGATGAGCCTGAGCCTGAGCCTGAGCCTGAGCCTGAGCCTGAGCCTGAGCCTGAGCCTGAGCCTGAGCCTGAGCCTGAGCCTGAGCCTGAGCCTGTTCAACAGCCAAGCAGCGGACCAGATAAAATATTTCAAGCGCTTGCCTCTGCCCACTTCATTCCGCTGACTAACAGTCCCGGCAATCAAATAAAACTAATGTTAGATTATTCAGTAGTGGATCCTACTTTTGTTGGAGAACCCATGAGTGGCACAATGGAAGTATATGCCGCTAATAATAACTCACTAATTCGGACATCTTCCTTGTCTAATCCGGTAATTGCTAACCAGAGCGGTTCAGTACAGTTTGCGACTACATTTACTGATGAAAGCCTAGATAGCGTGAGAACAGAGGCAACTTTTACCGACCCAAGTGGGATGGAGACAATATCCAATCCCATCTCAGTAAACTTGACTCTGGGCCAGACAATTGAAAGATAGAACAGAACCAGGATGCGTCACGAGTGAGCACGAGTGTACCTCGGAGCTATACGTGGTCAATTTAATATCTATCCACAAGTCTTGATAGGGGGAATCTAAGCATGAGGCATAGAGGGACTATCTGCGGAATCAGTAGAAATTGCAGAATAAAATAATAACTCAAACAATTGACAGTAAGATACTGCTATCCAGCGGCGGCTGTCGTTGTATGCCCATGTGCCCGTTAAGATATGTTGTAGCTGATAATCCAGAATCGAAATCAAAACGATCTCAATGTTTCAATCAACAACACTTCTCTTCAGCCTGCTGATTTTCGACTACCTAAAGTATGAGTTTATATTCACGCTCCTTTCCTGCACCAGATGCGAGGATTTTATTAGGTATGATCTCCATTAAATTTGGGAGGGGATAGTAACATTGAATTACTATATTCCATATTTGGCTACTGGAGCATCATTCCTATTTATAATATCTACCACTCAATTATACAATTTCTCGGTTCTTGGTCAGGTGTTCTTTGACATTAATGGAGGTTCTAACAGCTCAACATACTTAACTTACGATAATTCTACTGCTGGTATACGTATTAAATATCCTCCAGCCTGGGACATTCTTGAACGGCTTGGAAACGTTTCAGGCAACAGTATTGTGGTTGATTTCTATTATCCTGGCCTTAATGGAACGAGTGGATTTTCTGAGAACGCAAATGTTGTCGTATCAAGTCCTGGAGCGGACTCTTTTAGTCCAGCTGAGAAATCAGAAATCGCCCCATCAAGGGGTATTCAGCCAGCGAATCCAAATCCGAATGCTTCTTCTGGTATCTCTAGCCGACTAGGTGCATTCACTGACGCTACCACAATGACCCTCAATGAAAATTTTAATAATTTTACTCTATTGGATTCCCATCCAATGATAATTTCCGGCTTACCGGGCCACAAAATTACCTACACAATACTCGGCAATCAGTCTGAGATCAAACAGACGCAAGCTTGGACAACCAAAGACGACAAATGGTTTGTGATCACATATTCTGCAGAACCATCAGCTTATTTCAACTCTCGAACAGCCGAAAATATTATCAAAACCCTTGTATTAAGATAAACACAAATATGATAATAGTACCTACTACGGAGACAGTATATAAATACAGTACAGAGGCTTTGCTCGATCTTTTGCAATCCTATTATCGAAAGAACGTCCCGAACTCTCCCTGCCTCTAAGTACAGAGCAGCCAACTAACCTAGAATTAGAATATTATGACAATAAGAAAGGTGAGTGATGTTGGGCCATTTCGGCTACCTCATCAGAAGTGTAGGCGACCAGTAGCGTTACAATCCAGCTGGCAATTTGATTTGCTTTTACCCAATGTTTCAATAGAAATCCTTAGTTATATAATCGAACAAATCCTCATGAAGAACAATATATGCAAACTAGAATCAAGGCGATTTTATCTGATTATGATGGAACATTATCTCCAACTGATACAGTAAGGAGCAAGACAGATTTAATACCAGAGCACTTAGAAGGAGTCTTGTTGTTCATGATTCTTATAACATGAAGATCAGTTTAGCTTAAGTGGATTAAGAAAATTCAGACGTTTCATAAATCAGATTTTTCTTCTATTAACCACAACATTTCAAAGGAGTAACTAGTTGTTCTACAGTCGCAGATGCGTTCACCTTTTAGCTTGCCCCATACCAAACTCCAACTAACTCACAGGAGTTCGTCAGCATTTTTGGGATATATACGGGATATAGCGCGAGGTATGGATAAGTACTGATTAACCTGATCTAGATGTTGATTCCCTTTCTAAGGCTCTTTATTGGTTATAAGATCAGTCTTTAAAGGACGATGACATGATAGGAACAAAACTGCGACTAATTAAATAAAACCTCCATATAGAAAATTATCACGAAAATATACCTTATCTTATGCCAGTTTGGCGTACTTACCTCGGCAGTTGGAGCGACAACCACAATGAATTAATTTGTAATGAATGTTAATAACTATGAAGTTCTGTGGGGTCAGGCAACTTCTCAAGCTAATGACGAAGTAAGCAAACACAAGTATTTCATATTTTTCTGGGCAAAAATATAGCGGCCCGGGAAAAAGCCCTACTGGTCTACTACTATTGTCACACGCGTTCTGTGGCTCAACGACAGAGCGCGAGTAGTTCACAATACTTACGACTAAATATTATACTAACTCATAACTTATAACATAAATGCCAATTTTTTTAGGAGTTATTTTCATTGTCAATGTGTATGTTGGGGGGGGAGAAATGAACATCAGAAGAAATCATACCCCACCACATCTATACACATCATGATTGACTACTCCTTCAGTCTGTTTGTAAGTCTTAAAGCGCAGCCGTTTTATTTATGACAAACCCTAGACTCTTTAAGCATAAAAGTATATCCAAATGTAGGGTACAAATGACATATGAATTATTGACTTGGTTCATATACCAAGGTACCAAGGTACATGAAAATCTACTACCTTTAATAAAAGGAGGTAGCAGGCACTAGATCAACAAAGGACTCGCCTGAACGTGGACGTATACCAATCTGTGCAGGTCGTTGCAATATTGTCATTGGTTGTCCAGCTTTGTTATTAGATGAAGAACCAAGAATAGTTTAGTTACGTCCTAATATTCTCAGGCGCAACAATGGCTAATGATTCTTTTCTAGTAGAAAGATTAATTCCAAGCTCACATAGTTACAAATAATATGATAGATAAATACTTTAGTTAAACACATACTAACGTAATTATCAGGGATAATAGAAGGTTCCCATAAATATCTAGTTTACTTCTTCTGTTTGAATGTATTATGAAATACAGAAGTAGAACTGAAATTTTGGGTCTCCTTCTAGAGGCCGCAAATGGAGGAGGAGCAACTAAGACTAAGATAATGTACAAAGCATTTCTATCATTTGCTCAGCTCCGAGAATATCTTACCATGCTACAGGACAATGGGCTTATTGAATTTGAAGGTGGTAAGCAGACATACAGAACAACAGAAAAAGGAATCAGATTGTTATTATTGTACGAAAAGATGTATGAATTAGCACCGCCACTTGTGACCACAGAACCGGCCGTAGTCAACAACAGGATTATCAGCAGTGGAATAGGGGAAGGAGATTAAGAATGAATCAAATAAACAAGAAGAGACAGGTACTGGTAGCCGTGGTTGCGACTGTATTACTAGCATCGATAAGTGGCTTATCCATAGGACATACGGTATCTTTCGTTGACGCGACCAAACCACGGAATAATAATAATGATAATAATAATAATAATAATAGTCCTGCGCTGCCTCAGAATGGGGGTCCTGGCGGTCCTAACAACAGTAATGACGGTAGTCTCGGTATTGGCACGGGAGCCACAGACTTTTCAACACAACAAGCTACTACACTGGACATGGAAGGCGCAGCAACGGCAGCAGCAGTGGCATCATCGAATCCAGCGTGTGGTCAAGTTGTAAGTGGATTGGTAAATCTAACTGCAAATCTTAACTGCAGTGGAGATGGTATCATAATAGGTGGTCCAAACACAGTAATTAACATGAACGGATTCTCAATCACAGGACCTGGACAGGACAGCTCTAAAGTAGCAATTATGGTACCAAATGTTGATAATGTAGTAGTAAATGGACCTGGTTCTCTGAGCAACTTCCAAGCAGGTGTACTTCTTACTGGAGCAAATGGATTTAAGATTAACTCGGTAATAATTTCAAACAACCAGATAGGTACATTTATGACAGGAGCTGAAAATGCACAAGTACAACAAAACATCATACAGGGTAATAGTATAGGTGTAGCATCTCACTCAAGCACCGGTGCTGCTATAGACTCAAACCTTATGAATGGAAATCTACTGGCAGGAGTAACCTTTGTCAATACACGTATATCGGCAATAGACTTGAACAATATTATTGGAAGTCAGAATGGGGTGTTCCTTGATGGACAGAGCTCTCAGAATACAATATCAGCCAATAACGTACTTGAGAATGTCATTGACCTTAGCAATGCAAACGGACTACCAACAAACCTTAATGCAAATCAGTATGTAGACAATAACTGTGAAACAAGTAATCCAAGTGGGCTATGTATTGGAAGGTAACTGAACTAGACCAGGTAAAAAACAAATAACTATACACTCAGCTTCCGTTTCACACCCCCTTTTTCTCATCTAACAAATATTTTACGTCTCACAAATTGCAATTGCACATGTTTAGTGCTACAAATTCTACTGCCGGTACTGTCCAGCTCTACAGATAATGATTATGATGATGTTGATGGTAGTGATGATGCAAAGAATTCAATCAGAGATACAATTGCAGACAGAATGAGTCTGCGCGATGATTAGACGTTAGAAGATAAACAGAACTTGGATTACGTACATAAGGCAGGAATATGACTCGGATTATTGATACTGCCTTACTTTCCATTTTTCTTTGAATTTTCATGTTTTAATAGAATAAATATGTGATTTATATAATAGACTGAAATTGCTAATGCAGATAAATCTAGTGCTCGTTAGCGTCATGGAATAATAAATCCAAACTTAGTAGTAGTTGCGGCTATGGAAGCTGCAGGTTATTGATACGATCGGAGAAAAAACGTACCAAACGCCGAACGCAAATCAATCATCGAATAGCTAACCACTGATTGGTATCCCGATTCAATTTATGCCACAAGTATCCATCTAATACTCGTCGCTTTATCATAGCAGTTGCTGACCCCCTTTAGTTCTAGGGACGGACGTGATTTGCTAGCCATCAATTCCATTTCTCAACAGTAGTAGCTAATCTGTGTTATGAGACTAAATGTAAGAAGACATTTATTAGTTACATTATGAACTACGACTATGAATTTTGACAGACTATGTGATGATATTTTTGATCTTGATCCAAAGATAAGATTCGCTGGTGTGTGTAATGATGTAGGTGAAGTAAGTTATGGCGGGCAGCGAGAAGGAGTCGCAGATCTTCTATCCAAAGACGAAAGTAGAAGATCAAATTTACAGGCTATAGCAAGATGGGCTTTAAGGGACTCCCTCTCTCCAAGAATCGGCAAGGGAAGATATGCGATAACAGAATATCAGAAAATAAAAAGGATATCATTTCCGCTAGAAGAAAGCCAGTTGCTCTTAGTTACAACGGAAGTTGATGCAGATCACAACAAGATAATACGGGATGTCCTGTCTATGCTTAGAAAATGATTAGCAATTACGGAAGACGCAGCTGATCTGTCTCATTTCGCCGGGTATTGCACATTCAGAGGGAGCGCTGACAATTAAACACGACATTCAAACAAAAGATCTGTCAAATAGTTGCATATACTCTGTATCCGTTCTAGTATTTGATGCTGAGACATTGAAAAGAATATCTAACGCCCTTGTAGAATTTAAGACACCCTCAACTGGCATTATTTCAAACAAAACCGATTCAAGTGGAAGCACAATGGTTTCTTTAACTTTGGAAAAAGAGCCACAAAAAAAACTGTATTGAGACACTACTTTCCCAGGGATATTCTATAGAGGCATTTAGTCAAGAATACGTCGGACAAGGAATTGGTACAATCTCATAACATTTTTGATTTTATTTAGGTATATGACGTGATGGAAAGGCAAACTATTTTTGGAATCATTGTGAGATAAGCTCATGGTTATGATACTGTATTTTTTTATTTATGTACGTATCAGGTGATAGCAAGGGAGCTGCGTAGACGATGAAATGCTACCGAAAACAGGTACCACTACAAAGCAATTGGTCGTGCCACTGTGAACCATATGTTCAGGCTAAGCTTGCATATGTCTTGCCATAAGAAAGTGAGTGAGTGCTCTCAGGCCTGCAAACTCACGCAAAGCTACAGTCTCTGCAGCTATCTAATAGTATGATAGCTTCTGCAACATGAGAAAATAATGACCTAAGCACAGATATTCTCGAATCTGTCCCTTACATCTAGCAAATAGCGAGGAAGAGTTGACTTTAGATAAACTTGCTATTGTCAGATGATTACTCCTTATGCTATTAGAGATTCATAAAAATAAAAAAAAAGAAACGGACCGTTTCTCGCAGTCCATATTTTGCTAATCTCTGTGATGTTTCTTGCACTTTTTGTGCTTATCATACTTGTCGGGGTGTTTCTTACATTTCTTATCCTTCTTATCCTTCTTATCTTTACTATCATCATCGTCATCGGTTGCAGAGATCAATAACAGATAGTTTATATGCAGTGTGAATGTGATCCGAAAACTATTCAACCATGCATTCTAGATGTTCTTATTCGTAGTGGCCGATTCGTTCTTACTACATCAGTGTCCAGGAATTCATTGTTGACTGAATGGCTTTCGAATAAGGTATGTTCAGTACGTAGGACTTAAAGTTATAAGAGTTTGAAAAAAAGAGTAACCGCGAGTAGTCGCGCTCCCTGTGCTGTTTAGTCTCTATGGTCTTTCTTGCACTTCTTGTGTTTGTCGTGTTTGTCGTGGTGTTTCTTACATTTCTTGTCCTTATCTTTCTTGTCCTTCTTATCTTTCTTGTCCTTCTTATCATCATCGTCTCCACCTGCGGCCGCCGCTGCTGCAGCTCCTCCGTCACCTGCAGCCGCTGCTGCTGCTGCGTTGCCTGCTGCTGCCGCCGCCGCTGCAGCTCCGAACGCAACATTTGGGGTTGCAAGAAGTGTAGCACTCGAGAAAAGAGCTACTAAAGCCACTGCGATTGAAGTAAAAGTTATAGTCTTGTTCATTTAATCTAGTACCATATGTTTTATATATAGAAACTTTAATCATATGGCTACTAGTATTATCGTATATACGAAGCGAAGGGACATTATAGTTCCGGAATTCTGTTCAGGAAGAACTTTCGGTTCATCAGTTGGTCAATCGCAAATGAAGAACACAAATATCTAGGACACTTCGTTTCACAACTTTACAGAAATTTAACGGTAGAATCGCAGAAGCTGCACACTAACTGACAGGTGGGAATCCATCAGGTAGAGAAGATCACCTGCTAATGAATTTCGAAGTTAGTCTAGGACGAGTAGAAACGGCTGCAAGATCTAGATAGAGAAGATAGATAGATAGCATATATGCCAATTTTTTTAGGAGTTATTTTCATTGTCAATGTGTATGTTGGGGGGGAGAAATGAACATCAGAAGAAATCATACCCCACCACATCTATACACATCATGATTGACTACTCCTTCAGTCTGTTTGTAAGTCTTAAAGCGCAGCCGTTTTATTTATGACAAACCCTAGACTCTTTAAGCATAAGAAGTAGTAGTAACATAAGAAGTAAAAAAATAGAAGGTTGTGAAATTTTTAGTTTCTACTCGCTGTCGCCGTCAGCGTCGCTGAAAGTGAACTATGGGAATACTTGTTCTGCTGCTTGAGATACCGCGTTCTCGTCACCCTGAATCTGCGAGGCAGTGTTCTGACATCCGACGTTGAATGGTAGTACACCATTTCCACAAGCGTTAGCCTGGGAGATTGCTTGATTCTTTTCATATCCTTTCTTCTTGCCTGCAAACGCATCCTCTGTTGCCACTGCTGATGTCGCAATTAGCATTGCAGCTACAGCAGCTACAGCAGCTATAGTCAAAGTCTTGTTGTTCATGATTCTGCCAATATGAACACGGGGTAGGTTTATCTGGGTTAGGCAAATTTAGACTCTCACTTAAATCTGATATCTTTTCTATTATAACGAACTGATTAGCTGTCAGTGTTCTGAAGATTTGGTTATCGAGTACGCGAGGGCCTAAGAGCAGAGCAGTTACATCTGCTACCAATTCGTTTATTCCTTCAAATACTCCTGTTATAATATCATCTTTAATATTTAATATAGACTTGAAATGCTCTCACTGGTTCTATTCTTGTAAGTTATCCTTACCATAAGATCGTGTTCATGCGATCGTCGTGAGTGAATTATAGATATGTAGCACAAGAAAGGGATTTGATGATAATGGCTAACTTGATTGTATATAGTGGAGATGAACATATAGCATTAGGTGGATCTATACTAGTTGTTATGCTAAGTTAGAATATTTGTCCTCGCCCTAGATTTATTTAAGATTAGATCTCCTGAACTAGAATTTGACGCTAAAGAGTCTTTAGGACGGACCAGCACAGATCGATAGCAAAGCAGGATGAAGGGTGGCGGAGATTAGTACTCAAACTTTTTAGGCTCAGATAACATATAATTAATATGATACCTTATTATAATGACGTGCTAGCATGATGGATCAATATCCGACATCTATATCTTTGCTTTGTATCGCATTAGTTCTTTTTTTGATAGCTCTGGGAGATCCGTTGGAATATAAAACCGCAATAGCAGGCACACTATCCAATTCAACGTCCGTTCGCGGTGGCGGAACAGGAAGTATTGTCTGTCCAATGGGATCTTCTGTTGATACTAATCTTTCCTTTGTTGCCGTTTCCTCTAACTCATTTAATAATAGAACAATAACAGGAAACTGGACCTTCTATAGTTTTGATTCAAATGGTCCAGGTAATATTGTTCAAGGAGTATTGTACTCGGGTAATGTTGGTGCCTCAGGGTACGAACTAGAAGGAGAAACTTTAGATCAACAAGATAGGATCATGCTCTGTGAACCTCCTCTATTTGGACCAGTTACCGTTAGTGGTACTTGTGGTAGAGATATTGAAATTATAGTTGGATTCCAATCAGATGATCCTTTCCAACAAGATAATTCCTTTAGTGGATCATCTGATTGTCAACTGACCGACCAAGAGTAATAAATCGCAAGTACGGAATGGATACGACATTCACTCCGTATTGTGTAATATTGTCATACGGACAACTGAATGAGAAAAATTCCTTTTGGGAGTTAAAGTCCGTATATCTACATTGATGATGGGAAGTCATGAATTTAAGATACAAAAGGACATCTGTGCAAGGGTTTAATGGTGGTGGTGAGGTGTTCCTAGATGTTAATGCAAGGGAAATACTCAAGGTTGAGATAAAGACCTGAGAACATACAATCGATCATTGTCATCAGCAATCAAAATAGGGGTCATAGATCGAGCTATAAATATGAATTAACTAGAGAAAAATGGAGTTAAGATCAAAATGTCCCCAGTGCGTTAGTGTAAGGATAATAGAAAATGTACCTAGTAATGCAGACAATAGTGTAGATGACAAAGAAGAAATATAATATTGAAAATACTGTAAAGGACGAAGAGCTTAATGATAATATTTGGAGCAGCGTAATGAACGAGAATGATAGGCAGAGTCAGTCATGATTCAATATTAGTCCCCCCCAAGTCCCCGGACTCAGACACGTCCACATCTAGACTATTCAGACCATCCAGAAGACCCTTTCACACGCATAAACAAATGACATATGCAAATCAATAACGTACTCCTGAGCAAGGGAAGGATAAGCCGTGACTATTTTACAGCACACGCTCCGCCAATGTAATTATGAGGATTCCATCTAAGTTACCTAAGGGGAAAACCTTAGTCGTCCATGGTTGTCAGATGATAGTACCTTGATGATACCCGGCTTGGTGGGCTCTAAATTTTGTTATTTCGATATCCTTACCGAACATATCTTCTATCAACGAGAGTGAAACCTTATTATCGTATTATTTCGTAATTGGAAGAAATGGGAATTGCACCGCCTGCCAAGTATACATCATTGACCCTTATTGTTTTTTCCTTGTTCCTTAGTATTAGTTTCATAGAAAAGATATGGGTTCAAGAAACAGAATCACACACTATCTTTGCGCAGACAAATTCTGCACAGAATGACACGGTACAAGGAAGCGAATCAATTAATGCTGCTAATGTAACTATCAAAGAATATCCTGTTCCAACTGGGTCGAGGCCTCATGATGTCGCGCCCATGTATAATTTAACAAATGATGGTGATGGGGCATCATCGTCTGAAGATGCAACCGTTTGGTATACTGCTCAACGTTTAGGTGAATTAGGGAAGCTCGATCCTATAACTGGAGAAACCCACCATATACCCCTTGGCCAAGGATCTGCTCCACATGGCGTAATTGTAGGACCAGATGGAGCTCCATGGATTACAGATGGGGGTCTTAATGCCATCGTTCGTGTCGATCCTAGTACAGAGGAAGTTGAGGTTTATCGTCTTCCTCAAGATGCTGGTTACGCTAACCTAAATACCGCTACCTTTGATCATGATGGTACTTTATGGTTTACGGGACAAAGTGGGATCTACGGTCGACTCGATCCACAGGTAGGACAGATCGACGTATTTCAAGCACGTCATGGCCCAGGACCTTACGGTATTTCTACGACCCCTAATGGGACCGTATATTATTCCTCTTTAGCAGGTAGCTATGTGGCTCGGATCGATATACAAAATGGAAATAGTACAGTACTACTTCCTCCTACAGCAGATCAGGGAGCGCGCAGAGTATGGCCTGACTCGCAGGGTCGCATCTGGGTAAGCGAGTGGAATGCAGGTCAGGTGGCCCTTTACAATCCATCAACTGAGGAATGGAAAGAATGGCGGCTTCCTGGAGAGAATCCTATGCCCTATGCCGTATATGTTGATGAGAAAGATGTGGTTTGGCTAAGTGATTTCGGATCAAATTCCTTAGTACGTTTTGACCCATTGGATGAGACATTTGAGGTTTTCACCCTTCCAAGTACGGAGGCTAATGTGAGGCAAATATTAGGCAGGACAGGTGAGATATGGGGGGCAGAATCTGGAGCAGACAAACTCGTAGTAATCAGTACAAAAGAGAGCTGAGCTGCCGTGATAAACCTTTGTAGAAACATCTCTGATTGCGAAGATGGAGACGGAGATGCTTCAGTTATAACTCGTAAGAACTTGCCTACTTACTCATGGGCAAGAAGGTTCTGGTTCATGGAACTTTTCACTCAAGATAAAAAATTATAGAACTAATCTCTACAATCAGCGGCCGATTGTATGGGATACTATCTGCTAAATAGTATTACTTCACTCAGGTGAGGTGGGGCCCCCGCCGTCAAGCTTGACTTCAGGACCAAAACTAGTGCAGTTGCAATTACAATCAATAGAACAGATTAAATCTTAACTCGATCAGCTACAAAAGCAAGCAGCACCAATTCAAAATGATATTCAAAAAATGAGAGGAGCTCCCGCAGCCAGATATCAGGATTTAGAAAGCCACCTTCCACCGCCGCTACACAAATACTATTAGACCTAAGTCTAAAAGTGCAGAAAGAACATATCAGTTCCAAGTCCAAAGTCCGAGGAGGTTCGAAAAAGTAAGTCATGACTGAGTTAGTTCATGATGTTCATTGCCCCAATAGTTAGTGCAACAACAGATAGCGCATTTGCAGGCAAAAAGTACGAAAAGAATCAAGCGATCTCACAGGACAACACTTGTGGAAATGGTGAGCTCCCGTCGAATGTCGGATGTCAGAACACTACCTAGCAGATTCAAGGTGAAGAGAACGTGATAGTCGTAGCAGCAGATCAACCATTTCCATAAAATAGGCAAAAATCCACACTACTCTATTTAGGGCGTGACCTAGGGGGTTGGAAGGTATTAACAACCAACCCCGTAGAGAGAAATTATTCAGTTTGTGGACAGACTTGTACGTTAAAATGAATCACTAATAATACGTTCAAAACAAATCACTCAGATAGGTAGCGGGTTAGATGAATCATCATAAGCTTCACTTCGATGCTTACAAAAAAATGAATGATTAGCTTGAACGTAATACGTAAGTGTAGTTGACAAACAATGGAACAATGCCACCAGTCCCTTCCTTTTCAACAATTGGCTGTAAATCCAGCAGTAACTATTTTGATTCATCATTGAAGCCCAATTTTGGTTTAAATGGAATAATCAAAACAGTATTACAATTTACTACGGAAAATGTACAGGGTAATAAATTTGATGTATATTAATGTTACAAGAAAAGGGTGAGGTAGTATAAATTCTACATCAAAACATTGCAATCATGTAGGACGATCTTGTACCGTTTGCAATGTTATCGTTCTCTCTCTAATCCTTACTCTCGCTGTACCATTGGTCATTGATTCTCAATTGATTAACGTAAGAGCCGCTGTAGACATAGATGTATCTGGTGATGGCAGAGCCGCCGCTTATGATGGAGAAAATAGCATAGCTACCGAAGGGGATAACTTTTGTAGCATCACAAATGATATTGCAGGAGGCAGGTTTTCAACCTTATTCGAAGGGATAGTTAACTGCGATGATAATACACAAGAACCAAATCAATTCGCGATTGAATATTCTTATACCCAGAATCCTGTAAAGGTCGGAGAAAAAACGTATCTTACAATAACTGTTAAAGACAGGAGTACTGGGAGCCCCATTTCAGATGCTCACGTAAAATTGGCAATTGAACCAAGATCTCCCTTATTCGAGACAAGTACTTTTGGTAAAGCGTTAGCGGCAGCAGCAGCAGCAGCAGCTGCAACTTCAACACAGGCAGAAGAAAAAATAGGTCAAGATATGTACACTGATAGAAACGGAGTTGTGATGTTCACCTTACAAGTAGAACCTGAATCAGAATCCGGTATTTATGATACAGAGATCGAAATTGAAAAGGACAACTATCAATCAAGTTTTGAAAAAATAGAACTCCAGGTTTTATAATGGGTTACCCCTTATGCTACCCAGTGCCTTGAAGATTTCAAAACGGCCACACGGAATTGAGGAGTCTATGCCAGAGCATTCACGTTTTACAGTTCATAAGAGGATAGAAGATCTATTTGATTTTGGATGATGCGATTACCAATTATAGTAAAGTAAGGAAAGGGGTATCAACTCCAAATAGTTTGAGGTTTACTGTCTTTTGATAAATCTAGTTCCTGTGTATTTCCTGATAACCTAACATAACTTCGCTACTATCCACAACTTGGATTTACGCTCTATTGGACAATAACCTAAAAGTTCTCTGATGACGGAGATGGAAAAGCAGAAAAGGCCAATTACTCTGCGCGATTCAGACAAATTTTCTCGCTGCGAAGGAATCGGAAGGAAATAGATGAAATGGCGAAGAATACCACATTCTCATGTATCACCTCTTTCTATACGCCTGACGGCACTATTTTTATTTAAAATAATATGGGACTAAATCGTAGTAATCAAGATAATTACATTCAAGAGGCTTGTGAAGAGGTATGATCTTATATTGATTTCGATAGGTAGATAGGATGTGCAATGAGGAACCACGACAGCCTACCTACCCATTTTTTGAAAGTATGTCCAATTATGGAATCACCGTACGAGTTTGGCTATTAAAAAATGTTCCCGGATTATGGTAGTTTATTACATACTTGAGCGGATTTGGATGAGTAATATCATCAAAATGAATGACGCCAACACACAAACCATGAGAAACGTATAGAGCACTTTCTAAAGGACTATCCAACATCAGAGATGCGGTGTGTACAATCTTGACGGTAAATTCTGTAGATGGACGATCTCCTTAGATGATCCAGAAAAGAACACAGCCAAATGTTACCAAGTTTGCACCATAAGTGAGGATATAATTCGAGCAAGCAACCGAAGAAATGAATCCGATAGATCATGTTCTTCCCAACATGAGAATTACTAGGTTACAAGATTACGATAAGAAACGTAGGACGACTAATGAGCGGCATGTCAGACGCGTAGTGGTCGCCTACCATATGTTTGAGTGTCAATAAATGACCTTCAAACTATTAAAGACTTTTTTGTATATTGAAAGGTAGAACAACCAGGATTTATTAGACAAGAGTCCTGGTAGCCCTACCGCTTATCCCCTTGATCGACAGTAAGGTTCCTGAAGAGTGATTTAAAGGCACCAACTGCCAGCAACCTTTTGCACTACATGTTTTAAAAATGGTTGGGCTGAGATTTTTATAAGCACAAGGTTCTTATATTTCAATGCAGAAGGTAAAATCTCTCGAGGATAAGAAGGAACAAGCAATAGAGACATGTCAAATAAAAAAGACGAGTCTTCTGAAGACGATGAACCTGATCAAGATTCAGCTGATCATCGAAGTTATGGAAATCAGCATGGAAGAGAAAACCTATCGTCAGTAAATGAATCATTAGAAAAAGCTTTCAAGATTAGGTGTAACACATTAGATATGGGTACGATGGCTTTTATTCACTGGCTGAACTCTACTCATAAGAAGTCTACTATCGAAAATCCATTTGTAGTAAAGGACTTCCAAAATGATAAGTGTACTGTATTATGGGACAGTGGTGTACAGGCTGAAGTGCTTGTTGAGACAAAAGAAGGAGTTCCTATGTGTAGGCATTGCAATGCAGATGATTGTGCCCATGTTGGCTTCACAATATGTCTAGAGCAACTTCACGGCAGAGGTGAAACGTTGGAAAGTATAGAGGCTGAAGCCGAAGTAATGGTACCGCCATCAGAGAGGATAGCCAGACTGCCACAAGATTGATTTATTGTCTATACATCAGTCTTACCGTCTCCAACATATTCATCCCCCAATCTTTCTTTACTGAATGTATCAGCTATCCTCCAACCAATTTTTATGATATACGGCGTCATGAATGTTGTTATTACAGTCATAGTACCAACCATAGGCAGCAGAAATGAACTCGTTACTCCAACATCTGAACCCCCTTTTGCTGCAACAAGAGCTAGCTCTCCTCCAGAGGAAGACAGGCCAAAACCAGTCCTTAAAGACGTAACAATGCTAAGGCCTTGAGATCGTGACGCAAGGAATACTGTAAAGAATTTTGCAGATATGGAGATTCCAACCAGGACTAATGCGGGCCCTATGAATGCAGGAAGCAATGTGATATTCATTAAAGCTCCCACTGACACAAAGAACAGTGCAGCGAACATATCCCTTATAGGTGTGGCCAGTACTTTTGTAACAGAATGTACCTTTGATTCTGCAATCAACACACCAGCAAAGAATGCACCTGCAGCAACAGAAATGCCAACCTCAAATGCAATAAAGCAAATACCAAAGGTTACTCCCAACATAGCTATCACCAGTATATCATGTTGGTTCGTACTTCCCACGTAGTTAATGAATCGAGGTACGACTTTGGAGCCTAGAAACAGGACTCCCCCAATGAATGCTAACACCAGCCCAATTGACGTCGCTATTTCAAACATTGATACGTCTCCTTCAGGAGAAGACGCTACAGACTGTAGTATCGCCAGCATGGATATTATTATGATATCTTCAATAACTGCTACACCTAGGATAAGAGTGGCAGATTCCTCTTGTATCATGTTCAATTCTTCTAAGATTCTCATAACGATTACTGTACTTGTGACTGAGATTGCTAGTGCTAAGAAGAGACTATCGAACATCTGATATTGCAACAGGGAATGACCTACCATAAACCCAATGACAAAAGTACCGAATGCTTCTGAGGAGGCAATAATAAAGGCCCTTTTTCCAATTTTGCGTAGCTTCGCGATGGGAAATTCCATTCCGACTACAAAAAGTACCAATATTACTCCTATCTCTGCAAACAGGTTATTACCTC
Source organism: Nitrososphaeraceae archaeon (assembly GCA_009377575.1). Classification (GTDB taxonomy): domain Archaea; phylum Thermoproteota; class Nitrososphaeria; order Nitrososphaerales; family Nitrososphaeraceae; genus TH5896. The sequence goes on from WHTU01000035.1 coordinate 33,676, forward strand.
AGTACTAGTTATTAGACTAAAAGGTGGCGTATAAGGACCAATGATCATTCCAGCAATGATGAAACCTATGACCGTGGGTTGCTTGAGTTTGTATGAGATCAAGGCCATAACAGATGCGATTCGATTATCATTATGACTGTGAAATCCTGTACTACTTGCCCTATCTCAGTTACCAATACCGTAAAATCATATAAAAAAAAGCCAGGCACCCGTTATAACAGTTTGGATATATCCGGGTACGAAGAACTAGGTATTCCCTTGGTCGTGCGTAACTTTCTACTAGCTGCCTGGTTTCCTCTTACTTTTCCCTTTGCTCCATTTTCCTACACCTACTTTCAAACATGATTGTCTAATTTTCTCTGGTTTCATCATTATGCGGTATTCATTTATTGTGTGCACTATGTATTTTATAGTAGTTCATCTGCCAGTACTTTCAGTATTTGCTTTCTATTTTGTGGTGTACGATTAGTGGCAATTGTCATGGCTGTTCCTCTAATTGTGACGCTTCCACCTGACTTCCATTAGTAATGTTTCTATACAATGATTCAATTTCGACAGTTGTTAATCTGTCAGTCTCATTGTTTTGTTGATAATTGTATATCTCAGCCGCTATTTCATCATTTGACATATTGGTTGGTTGTTCCGATTCCAATGATAGTATTGTCATTTGAATTGCAGTATACCGTATCCTGTCTAAAGTATCCAATTCGGTAACATTTACCAATGGTTGACCGACCGCCAGGTTATAGGAGTAAAAGTAAGCCAATAACCCAAGGACGGCAATAATTGCAGTTGCTCTAAACTTGTTCATTTAGAACGCCTTTACCAATAGTTCACCATCGCCATCGTCTGTTACATTCATCCTTGCTAGTGTAGTCTTTTCACCCAAGTTCATCAATCCCGTTGCAGTAACACCAATTCCTGCAGTTTTTTACTTTTCCCGATATTATAAAGGCTTTCCTTACTCACGGCAAATGTTTATTTCTCGAATAGTACCTGAATTCATCTTAGCAAACTCGCAGTATTTTATAGTCTCCATAGCGTCTTTATTCTGCAGTAGTAACGTTAGCACTACCATTCCCTGCAGAAGGAATACTTATAAAAGGTGTTTCTCCTTCTCCTCCTCCCACAACTAATGGCAACTGTCCATCCCATCTCTGAGATTTGAGCCACTCTAGATAGCTTGGACTCTGTCTAAGCTGCTCATCTATTGTGGTTATAGCTTGCGCTTCACCTTGTGCCTGAAGT
>WHTU01000360.1 GCA_009377575.1 Nitrososphaeraceae archaeon
CTTTAAATGTCTTCCTTCAAATGTAGTGGAAGGATTACTCCATAACAATGACAGTAGCTGTATACCTTCCTCAAGTAATGATACTCTTTCAGCGTTATTTGGATAATCTATCCACAGAAACTTTATAATTTATATAATACTGAAGATGATGGATTAGAATTCAATAAAAAATTTGAAGAGTACCTTTCCCAATTGAATAAAAAATTTGAGAAACATAATCCGCTAGGTTTGGTTGGAACTCAAACTAGGATAGCCACTCCCCTAAACTATAATGAAATGAATGTAGCCTATGAAATCCCTCCGTTTTCTGTTGCAGATGGGGATGGTAACCTTGAGGAATGTTTTGAGAAAAACAACGCAGTACTTGTCCGAGGAGACAATCATTGTGGATATATTGGGTTTAGAAATCCATTTTCGAATTCAATAATTGACGATGGTGGTATGAATGTAGTGGTAAGAGATTGGATAAGAAACTGATCCTTACATTGACTCTACACGTCCTTTTGAGGGATTCAAGAAT
>WHTU01000361.1 GCA_009377575.1 Nitrososphaeraceae archaeon
TATGAAAAGGCGAGATTCTATAATAGAGCTGACTATCAGTCAATCGTTCTGGAAGGACTATGCAACACGTGCTTTCATGTCCAACCAAGGGTCTTAGGAATGGAAGCTTACCTTAGATTGTATATGGGAGCTGTTGCTGGACAGACCATTGTATTATCCAATTGTGTAAACTGTAAAGAAGGGATAGTTATACTGACCAATATATGATTTGACTCCGGTTTGCATTTATTTCTGTGACGCATTTTTGTTCGATGGTTTATATTAGATTAGACTTTGTTTTCTTTCAATTTCCTGTAATCTTACAGTTAATGTTATAAGCTGATCCGATAATTGCGTGAGTGCATCGTCTTTGGTTTTATCACGCTCTCTTAGTGACTGATTTAGTTCCTCCAATTCATCTACCCTACTTTGTATATCTGCACCCCGCCTCTCAAGTTGATGCACATTCAGAAAAGTCAAATACGGTTCAATCTTTTGAAATATCTCTGCTTTTTCTAATTCTTTCTTTGTCCAATATGTA
>WHTU01000362.1 GCA_009377575.1 Nitrososphaeraceae archaeon
TAGCTTCCTCCTTTAGTTCCAACGATTTCCTAATTAACGCTAACACAAGCTTACTTCTGGGGTACCCGCCACGTATACTGTCCAAGTGTTCTACCACATACGGTGGTAAACTTACTTCACAATTTTTCGAACCTGTTGGTTGAAATCTGGACATCTTCCTATCTCTACTATTATGTTGTTCGCTTATAAAATAACAGCGGTTTTCTGACATTTGTAATTTGTTCTCTGTCAAATTTATATTCTCATATAGAAAGGATTCGAGTTATATTTTTTCCTATGACAGTTTTATTTAAGCGGTGGTAAATCAAACGTAACAAGCTAATGTTTTTATAATCGTTGTTTTTTGAGCGTGACTGGTAAGCAGGGTGGTATATGTTTAACAATGTATAGCAATGTATAGCAACTTAAAGAAACTTAAAGAATAATGATCTATATACATGTATTTTACATATGGAAGTAGTATCCATTTGTATCCATTCCTATCATTTTCTACCTAAACTATCCATTGCCTCGTAAAGT
>WHTU01000363.1 GCA_009377575.1 Nitrososphaeraceae archaeon
ACGGTTTAGAAGAGAAAGAGCATGGAGTTAATCAGCTGCGTGTAGCCGGAGGTGTAGGTGGCTGTTGCCTTAATGCAGCTATGCAATTCTATAACAATGGTGATGACAATAATAGTAAAAATAGTATGGTTACAAGTAGTAGATTTGGTAGTAGTAGTAATAATGGTAATCATACTAGTGCCTATGGGAGTAGTCTAGGAATTCCTCTGTATCCTGTGTCTAACATAGAAGTTGCTGAAATAACAAAGATTGCTGAAAATGCTCATAGGTATTTACAAATAGTCTTTGCAGAGGATCTATATCTCTATTGCCAAGCTAATAACATTAACTTTCCAGAACTTAGGGAGGCTCTCAATACCAAATGGAACGTAAACATACTTGAGCCAAGAGATGGAATAGGTGGACATTGCTTACCAAAAGACACAAAAATGTTTCTAGAATCCTCAAGATCTTCTAGAAAGAGCAAAATCTTATCTGTGGCCATAGAAGTAGATCGAGATTATAGGAGACATCTAGAGG
>WHTU01000364.1 GCA_009377575.1 Nitrososphaeraceae archaeon
AAAATAAAAAAATGGAAGACTTCTGCCTTCTATGCTGTGAGTTCTATCTTCTATTACGGTCCGTGGTGGAATTATGGAAATGTTTGTTGTGCTGTTTGTGCTACTGCGTTTTCGTCACCTTGGATTTGAGAAGCAGTGTTTTGACAGCCGACATTTAGCGGCAGTTCACCGTTTCCGCAAGCATTGGCTTGAGACGTTGCTTGGTTGTATTCATTCTTCTTCTTCTTCTTACCTGCAAATGCGTCTTCTGTAGCGATTGCCGATGTTGCAATAAGCATCACTGCTACTGCAGCTACGACAGCTTTACTCAAACTCTTGTTGTTCATGATTCTGTTAACATGAACATTATCTTAGTTTATCTACATCAGGCAAATTCAGACGCACTCATAAATCTGATATTTTTTCTATTGGAACTTGGAGGTTATCGTATATCATCAAGACTTCCGACTCAACTCTACAATGTCTCTTTCAGTTGGTTCAGTCAGTCAGTTTTGCAATTTTGATGGTATAAGTCTGT
>WHTU01000365.1:0-280 GCA_009377575.1 Nitrososphaeraceae archaeon
TGCATTTGCAGGTAAGAAGAAAGGATATGAAAAGAATCAAGCGATCTCACAGGCCAATGCTTATGGTAATGGTGAGCTGCCACTCAACATAGGATGTCAGAATATCGCATCACAAGTGCAAGGCGATGAGAACGCAGTAGCTCAAGCAGCAGAGCAGTTCTTCCCATAGATCTTAAAAACACAAAAACCTACAACAATAACTATTTCTTTTTTTATTCTTGTGCTCTCCAGCTATGAGGATACGAATCAGGAATACAAAATGTAGGTCGACTCTGATGAC
>WHTU01000365.1:290-515 GCA_009377575.1 Nitrososphaeraceae archaeon
TCCTCCTATCTTCTATTGAAGTAATGGATTTGTTAAATGTAAGATGAATAATACCTCGATTTATGATTCGAAAATAAGAGGCTATATCAAAGTAAAAAATTTTGGTGGAAGATTATCGGCCGTAGATTGGCCTATTATTGTTTCTTGTTATCCTTTACTACCTTCCTATACATAGCCCACTTGGATTGCTTGTTTCACAGTTATTGTCTACATACTGATTTGCGT
>WHTU01000366.1 GCA_009377575.1 Nitrososphaeraceae archaeon
AACGTCGCGGTGGACTCCAGGTAGCTGCCGTCGATGTCGCCTGCGATGTTGGCGAGTTTGCCATACAGCGACGCGGTGCTGAATCGGGTGTTCACCAGATCGTGGAGGCTCACGGCTGTGATGTTGCGTTTGCCGCCGAGCAGCTTCTCCAACACATGCAGGAACGTGCCTTTGCCGTTGTTGCCGCCGCCCATGAGCATCACAGCCTTGTGCAGCGGGTTGCCTGAGAACACCAGGTAGCCGATCAGCTCCCACACGATGTCGATCATGTCGGCGGGGACCACTTCGGCGAGGAACCGATCGAACGCTGGGCAGGTGGCGTCGGGGTTGTAGTTGACGGGGAGTTGCACGGTGGACAGCACGTCGGGGGTGTGCGACCGCAGCTCGCCGCTGCGCCAGTCGAGCAGGCCGTTGCGGAAGTTGACCAGTTCGCCGATCGGCTCGCAGGCGATTCGGGGGGCTACGCGCGTATGAGCGTCTCTGCGTTGCGGGCGTGGCTGTTGCGGAACAGCTCCC
>WHTU01000367.1 GCA_009377575.1 Nitrososphaeraceae archaeon
TATCGGAAATAATAAAATTCCAAGAGTTAAACCCAACACAGGCCTGTAAATAGTAGAGTTATACTATTCCAATTTCTGGCGGTTAGATATTCATTATCTATAACCTATTAAGTATCATGGCTATTCAAATGTTGAAAGTTTATGATAGAACACTCGATTGACTATTTGAATATGTAGCGAATCCCACTGAATCAATGATGTGCTTCGTCGTCTTGGCTTTTTCAATGAGTTTTGTTAGGGGCATCTGCTCAGTTGTCCACTAGTACTTGTATTTTAAGTATGTTACTGATACCCGACACATTCGAGCAGATACTACCCTTTCAATGCAATCTAAGGTGTAATATGAGAAGAAGAATGTACCGATGTTAGATGCTATCGATAGAAAGAAGGTATTTACTCGTTTGTTTCAGCTTCCCTTTTCTATTGGATTTGCTATCATGTTTCCCCATTCAGTCCATGATCCGTCATAATTCTTTACATTTGGATATCCAAGCAGATACTTGAGGACAAACC
>WHTU01000368.1 GCA_009377575.1 Nitrososphaeraceae archaeon
AGTGGTATTATCATCTTCTGTTCCTGTCATATTGCTACTAGTAGTCATATTTGCTGCTGTTTCTGTCATGTTAGCTCCTGTCATCTCTATAGAGGGTGCCGTCATGTTTGCTTGACCATATGCTTGTTCTACGCTATAGCCAACTACTACACTAACTATCGCTGGTATAATAATCGCAAGTGCTAAATACATCAAAAGCCCCTTACTTGCCAGTTATATTTATACGTAGCTTTCCTTTTGATACCAAGATTGTCAACGACTGTGGCCATCTAGTGATGTTAATCAGTCGATCTATTTAGCTAGCTTCGCGCAATAAGCGTGAAGAGTAAGTATTAGTAGTTGTTGGACCTGGATGAATTCAAATTGGTAGCCGAGACTTGGCCTCCTTTGGCAGGACTCCAGGAAATCGTACATTGAATAATCCATGAAGAATCAATGGTGCATTCTACTTTAGATATGCGTGCGTCAGGATCTTGTTCTCTAACTTTACCAAGAACGTCATCAAGTGCGCTA
>WHTU01000369.1 GCA_009377575.1 Nitrososphaeraceae archaeon
TGTTGCCTCATCGCTACAGTATATGGTCCTGATGCGCCTGGTTTTGGAATATTCACGTCTAATGGTTATCTTGGTGGGAGATGATGAAAAGTCCACGTCTTGCAACCGTAATGAACAGGCTTCCATTGCCCTCATGCCCGATGAGAGAAGCAAAATTAGGAATGCCCTTAACCGGTGGTTTGAATTGTATTCGAGTAATTCTCGAATGTCTGTTAATGAAAGTGGTTCTTCTTGGTCAGGATATGCTTTAGGCATTTTGACCTTGCGCTTAAATTTGGAGTTGGAAATGTCTATGTCATTGTATTCCAAGAATGACCGAACAACTGCAATGTAATTTTTCAGTGACGTAATTGCTATATGTTGTTTTAATAGGTATGAAACGAATTGGTCTAATAACTCGTATTGGTTAATACGTTGGTTTTGTGATAGTGATATTATTGTGTCCGGTGTTTGTTCGGGATTTGAAATGCGAAGGAATTCGGCAAAGTGGTGTAAACCCGTACGATATGACTT
>WHTU01000036.1:0-845 GCA_009377575.1 Nitrososphaeraceae archaeon
AATCACACGTGATCATGCGGTCGTGAGCAGTGGACGGCCAAGACATTATTATCATAAATATTGTGCAATCCAACATAATATTATTTAGCTATCCGACTTTATGTCACTAATTCAGGATATGGATGGATTTATGAAGAGTATCGTCGAAACTGCAATATACTCAAATAGGTCTGGTGCCGATCCTGAGAATATGCGTTAGCAGATATAAAAATAATGAGGTTGGAGGGTATCAACAAACAGTCCCATAGTGAAATTATTCAGTTTTGGAAAACTGAATTTTATACATTATGGTATACCGGTTTAAAATTGTGGCCACTATCTTGGTCTTATCATAATATTCTAATTCAGTGTTAGAAAAGGTTAAAAATTTTACCCTATATTCTGAGTCGAGCTAATCACTCAATAGAGATAGTAGGTCAGATCATATCTGTCGGCTTCATTACTGACCCTAACGGCTGCCATAATAAGTTAGACTGAAATGGTCTCATGAGCTAACATCTATGTTACTGTCGATTCTATCAATCTTCGAATGTAGGTTCAAATAGCTTGATTATAACACTAGTAATCCATGAGTCAGCATCAGCAACTACTAAGAGCCTATGCGAAAAGTCCGCTTCTTCTATATGTGATCCATGCACAAGCAAAATGTAGCATTCCGACATAGTTCTCTATTCTCTTTTCCCATCTTATCAGCAATCGTCTAAATCTGTTCATCCAAGAATGGGTTCTTTCAACAATCCAATGTTTAGCTCTATATCCGGGTATCCCTCTACCCTTGCTGCTACTTTTCTCTCCTCTTAATCTGATGTGAATTGTATAACCATACTCTTCCAGTAATTCGTATA
>WHTU01000036.1:854-34548 GCA_009377575.1 Nitrososphaeraceae archaeon
ATACACCAAGTGGTACTCCTTTACCATCTACCAGAATACTACGTTTTGTACCCGATTTAGCTCTGTCTGTGGGATTTGGTCCTGTGCTTTTTTCCCCCAAGAGGTGCTTTTGTAATGACACCATCCATAGCCTGCCATTTCCAATCGATCCCAGTTTTTTTATCGTACTTAGCCAATCCATCGATCCACATTCGCTTGAAAATACCAGCCTTTCTCCACTCCTGGAATCTGTCATGTACTGTACTTGAAGCACCAAGACTTCTAGGTAGAGCATTCCACTGACAGCCTGTACGTAGTACGTAGAAAATAGCACTCATAGCCTTCCTGTCATCCATTCTTGGACGACCAGTCTTCCTCTTCTTCTTCCTACGTATTGCCTGCAGCAATGGAATGATCCTATCCCATACAACGTCAGGTATGCAGTACGAGGAATCAACTCCAGTAACCTCTGATATCAATACAAATTGAGAAGAGAAAGCGGTACAGCTTAGCTTTATCGATTAAATGCAGTTTGCATAAAACTCAATTAAAATCAACCACTTTTCGGATGGGTTCTTAGCTAAATTAAACTATAACAAGTTGAATTAGAACAGTCACCTATGATAGAGGTAAATTCATAATGGTATATCTGAGTTCACTGCCTTGTGGTGGAGGAGTAGTGCATCGTATTGTGAAGAAGCCACTGAGAGAGCCTAATGCCTCACATTGACTATTTGAATCAGTGTCTCCTACATTAATTACTACTGCGTTTGGACCTGAAACAGCTTCATCGATTATGATAAAATCTGTTTCCATTCCATCGGGGTTCCAACCAAATGAATCTCCTATCGCATCATCATGCAAAAATCTTGAGATCATAAATGTTGGATCTAGATCGTTACTAGTCACAGTTCCATCGGCTATTTTTCCTGAAGTAATAGCATTATTTGCAATTTGGCTATTATCTATCTGTTTCATATTGTACACGGCAGAAGGTGTAGGTCCATCAATTATAGTATTGCTAGGATTCCGAGTTGTAATTGTAACTATATAGTCTGTGCCGGATTTTTCGGGTTTGCAATATATGATAATTCTAGTCTAGTCTTTATACCTGCAGGTACATTAACAGGATTAGCCACTATATGATACCTGACCAGCACCAATTCCTACAGCTTCAACAAAGAGTGCTGCAGCTACATAAGTACCTGGAGGAAAGGCGACCTGTACCTTTTCGATAATGCCCGATGTGCTCACCCCACAGAATGAGGATATAAAATGGGAGCATATTCTTGGAACAATACAGTTATTACGAAAATTTCAGTTGGTTCTGTGCGATAAGCATACTGGAAATACCCTGACGGATTTGAAAGTGAATCGGCCTTCGAACCTTGACCCACATTAGTATTCGCTACAAAACTTCAATACTCTGGTATTTGATGAAAGAGGTCAACGTTGCATCGCCATCATTACTGTCATTATCATTGCCGTTGCTACTGCCATTGCCATTATTATCCTTATCAACACCTTTATCCTCTGCTATGAATATTCCTAAGGTCTGAGCAATAACTTTGCCAGAAGGATCCTGTCAATCTGAGTTCTGCCATTGAAGAGTGAGGTCATATGTGTCTGTCTCATCCTCTTCTTCTTCTATACTATCACTTATTATGAATATTGTAAATGTCGATTTGCTGCCAGATCATGTAGTATGAGGATCGGTATAGGTAAACCGTGAGCCCAGTATACTTCCTGGTTGATCACAAAATGAAGCAGAGGGACAAGGGATCTAGTAAGAATACCTGCAGTGTAGATATTGCATGGTTCTTAGGTAAAGTTAGAGAATTCAAATTTGATATATCTATATCAAATGATGGTACGTCATTTACAAAGGTACGCAGTGGTACAAGCAGTGGAACTACAACAGCTTTTGAGAAATATATACTACCAGCAGGCACAGAAGCAAGATACATAAGAATTACTGTGAATGGTAACGATGTAACGACTTATGGAAACACCGCGGAGATAGCTGTATTTGGATCGGCCGGCGAGTCGTCTCCCACTCTTGCCGGTAGCGACGCTGAGGCGTATGAGAAATTTGACGTAAGCTATTCCGAAAAACTGATTGTTCAGTCGAACAGATGCAATAATCACCTCGAGAATCATAGATTCTACTCGGTTATAGATTTTCCTCATAACGATGAAAACATAAGGAACTCGCTTACTCCCAATTAAAAGAATATAAGTAGCCATGGCTCTAATTCTAGGTGAAGTTTACTAGATTCTGAGGAAGCTAAGAGAATTCAGGAGAATGTCAACAACCTATACACCTGCAATATCGTTGTGCGCTGTGTTAGTCATTACGTCTCTGTATATGGCTAATCAAGAGGTTTCTCAGACGGTGGATTCTACTGTTAGGATCATTCCAGATAATTCCAGTATTCCTTTCGTAGATTATGGGTATCATGCTGAGACTTACATTGGTCGTCAGAGGAATCCAGTTAGTATTGCTCACTCAGCTCTCGAGCACCATGAATCTTATAATAGAAGTCATGATAATGTCTATTTGCAAAAATTTCTCAATAATTCCGATTGGCTAGTAGAGAATACAGTTTCCCACGGTAACTACTCTCTATTTGAATATCAGTTTCCTTGGCCTAGATACGATCTATTGCCTCCATGGCACTCAGGTATGGCACAGGCCCTTGCTTTAGAAGCGTTGATCAAAGCCTATGATGTTACCAATGACAAACGATACCTCAATACTTCGAAACAGCTATTAAATGCCTTCTTTATTGAAGTTAAGGATGGAGGAGTCACCTATAAAACGCCAAATGACGGATGGTGGTATGAGGAATATGCTAAACCTGGAGCGATAGAGTCAAGAGTATTGAATGGACACACATTCGCTTTGTTAGGAATTCACAAATATTATGAATATACCCAGGATCCCGTTGCCAAATACCTTTTTAACCAAGGTATTCTTACTTTAAAGAAGAACCTTCCATCCTATGAATTTACCTTGGGAGGGGGACAATATTCAACTTATGATATTCTGAATAACGAGGTAGCTGCACCCATATTTTACCATATTGCTCAGACAAGCCATCTTGGTCAATTATACGAAATCACAGGAGAAGAAATCTTTAAGACCTATCACGATAAGTGGACTTATTTCAGTCTACCCGAAGGTATTGCACAAGCACTAGGAACTTATCACGATCCAAAAAAAATACAACTAAGTCTAGTTACAGCAGATGAAGATTTTGTTCCAGTAGAAGAGAGCCGCCTAAAGATACAAAACACTGAAAATAGCAGCGGTAATGGCAATATGCCTGCTAAGTTTCGCATTGAAGGAGATGGGGGTAACAAAACTGCTCAGTTTACAGCATCACAGAGATTCAACTACATAGGCAAGAATATTTCTGTTACCCTGGGAGATCAGATTAAATCATTCACTAACTTGAACATTTCGTTTGTAGTAATTAGAGAAGGACATAGTGAGAAGAATAATGTAATATTCCTTCATAGGCCTATAACTGACGGATGGAATGACGAGATCAACTATTTCATCGGAATTGGCAGTAATTCGTCTAAATCGGTCTCTGTACGGGATCTTTTCGGACATGCTGACGAATACATGATAATCAGACAAATAGGTATAGAAGTTCCTGAAAATGCATGTGTTAATTCCATGGAATTTGAAGTCGAATTTAACTAACAACAAAAAAGCAGTATGTATCGAGGTAACAGAGTGATGCGTGCTAATGTACTGATAAATCTTAATACACTTAACTCGACAATATCGCATGATTTTGTATAAGCCCTAGCCTAAAATTTCAAATCACGAAGGTCTGTCTGAACATCATTGAACTTCTAGTGGTTATGATCCCACTTCTGACACGTGAAAACATTAGAAATATATGCACTTTCCAGATCACCGAGATAAAGTTACTTATTGGATAGGTAAATGATTTTTTCTATCCCTGCTTTTAAAACTTTGTCGATGAGGCTTTATGCGCCATCGTTATTGCTATTGTCACTGTTTTCCTGGTTGTTCACTTCTAGGATCTCTTCTATAGTACCTCTAATCTCTCCGTCTGGATTCGCTACCGTGTGTACGTTAACATATGTTCTCCCTTGCTCCATAAGGGTTATCAAGCTACTGATATTCTGCCCAAGATTCTGCCAAACCAACGCCTCTTGTTCTGGTAATTCGGCCTCAACGTCTTCAATTGTAAAATCACCATCAGTCAGACTTCCATCTACTTCATCCGTAGGTTCATCGTCATCATACAAGGTTACCAAGATTGGCCCATTTCGCATTGGATTTCCCCAATGGATGTGTGCAGAATCGACTCCCTCAATGCCTTGAACTTCTAAGTCGTATGACACCTCATCGCCGTCTTCATTCAGTGTTAATGTTGCTTGACCTGATGCATTTGTAATAACCGGAGGTATTTCAGCTTGCCCAGTAAGATTCGCTGTAAATTCTTGCTCCTGTCCTTCTCCTGTATCATCTTGTGCATAAGCTACGTCAGTTACCGGTATAACTCCAATCTGTGTAAAAACTGTAAAGCTCAGTGTAATTAGCATGATCAAAAAGATTATATTGCATCTCATTAAGGTGAGTAGATGAATAGATCTATAAAAGTATTAAGCAAGATAACAGTGCTTCAGCCTATGCACATGAATACCTAATTGTTGTACTTACACAGATAGGTTACATTTCTGATTACCTACATGGGTTACACTTTGCTGCTTAGGTCCTTTATCTATAGTGGATGTAATTAATCTTTGTAGAAACATCTCTGATGGAGTAAGACCATTGATTCCGCCATGTTCCCTAGCTTCATTGTATGCTTTAACAAACATATCATACCTTAGTTTACCATCATCAATGTTTGGTATATCTTCTAATGCTAGAAATTCATTCTTTACTATCTTGTTGTATGCTTCTATTTTCCCCTGCAGCTGTGGATAGGAATTTGGAATTCGTTTATCCTTGATATGATTATGTACCTGTCTGGAAGTACAACACCTAATATTGGTGTTATACAGTGTATGAGAAAATTATTTTGTGTTGCTACTTCTAAAGGAATTCGAACACATCTGTGTAGTTGCTACTTTGTGACCGACAACGAGAATTTCATCATATAGGATCAATACCATGTTGTGTGTGTGGTTACATTCTTCTAGAAGATCCATAGAAGGCAAATCCTTTATGTAGCTGGTATTAAGAATAATGAGGATAGCACAATGAAGCGTCTAGTTGTCATAGTTGTAATATCTTTGGGCATTGCATTGGTTATTACTACTCATACAGCTAATGAATGGATATTCAACACAGCATATTCTGCAAATATCATCAGGTATGATAATTCTAGCGTTCCTATTGTGGATTATGGATATAAAGGTGATATTTACATAGGACCTCAAAGAAATCCAATTACTGTTGCTCAGAAAGCCCTTGATTTTTACGATGGATACAATAGGACTCTGCAGAAGTTTCTCAATAATTCGGATTGGCTGGTAGAGAATGCAGTTTCATACGGCAATTACTCCCTTTTAGAATACCAATTTTTTTGGCCGGTATATGATGTGGAGCCGCCATGGCGGTCAGGTATGGCACAGGGTCGCGCTTTAGAGGTCCTGATCAAGGCACATGAAATTACTGGTGATAAGAAATACCTTGATACTGCAAAAATGTTATTAAATGCATTTTTTGTTGAAGTCAAAGATGGTGGAGTCACTCGTAAAACTCCAAATGATGGATGGTGGTACGAGGAATACGCTTCATCGTCCAATGCTACGAAAGAAACAAGAGTACTTAACGGAATGGGATTTGCCTTGTTGGGTATTCAGAAGTATTATCAATATACTGGAGACGCGGCTGCAAAATTCCTTTTTGATCAGGGAGCAATTGCTGTAGCAAAAAGCTTACCGCGGTATGAATATGTCGACTATGAATATACTGAAGGAGCATATTCAACTTATGATATTCTTAATAATACAAGACCTGCTCCTTTAGCCTATCATAATATTCATGTAACCCAATTAGGCAAGCTCTATGATATTACAGGAGAAGAAATCTTTAAAACCTATCATGACAAATGGAGCAACCCCAAGTTGCCTGAAGTTATAGAAAAACAAGAAGAAAAAAAGCAGAGAAGTAATGCAACACAAGTAAAATAGATCCCGATATTATTCTTTTGAGAGGTCTTCAATTTTAGATATTAAGTAATAGCAGGATATCATTAATCTGTGAACCTTCTGCACAATAATAATAAAATGATTCTAGATTATGTAAAAGTAAATGTTATATAATCTATGTAAAAGTTTAAAGTATTCATTGGTGATCGCATAGCTAAGATTTGATGAATCAATCGATCTTTCAAAGCTATTTAGATTATCCAGCTATTAAGGAGGTTCTTTTATTTAGTATCCGGACAAAATCCAAAGTTATACAACCTATTTTGAAATCTTTGCCTAAAGACGAATACGTATACGTACGTCTTACTCCTGGCCGAGCCAAACTCCTCGTCAGTAGTTCAGTCCTTGACTCGGGAGCCAGACAAGTCCAATTGGTTATTGCATGGCAACAAAATCAATTTTTGCTGGAAGGAAAAGATCCTGATGAACATAGTTGATCCTAACCTAACTGGGCACAGGAAAAAACATGACAGCTCATACTCAAAAAGGGGAATGCATTAAGTTATTACAATTCATCAATACCGATATTGATGGTTACAAAACTAAACTGATGTAGACATCGGTGGCCTGGTTAGCCGAAATAAGTTGATATAAGTCGAAAGGTGCTAGTGCACCCCTTGGAGACGGGAAGACTTATAATCGAATGTATAAGACCTAGTACCCTAAATTGGAGAACGAGATGCTAATTGATGTAAAGGGTACATCAGTTCTGGTGACCGGAGGATGTGGATTTCTGGGTTCGGAAGTGGTTAAACAGCTTTCTCGGGGTGGCTCTCAGGTTACAGTTTTTGATAATCTATCTTCTGGCAGGGAGTCCTATATACTGGGACAGCCAGGCGTGAGCTTCATAAAAGGAGACTTGACTGACGAAAGTGCGATGATTGAGGCGATGAAAGATGTTGAGTACGTTCTTCATCTTGCAGCTCTTCCTTTTATTCCTGATTCTTATTATTATCCAAGAGACTTTTTTACTACAAACGTCAACGCTACGATAGGCCTTGCTTTGGAGGCAATCAGAAAGAGAATCAAACGATTTGTGTACATATCCTCGAGTGAAGTGTATGGAAGTGCAAAATATACGCCGATGGATGAGAATCATCCTACATTACCACAGTCAACGTATTCTGTGAGCAAACTAGCGGCAGAAAGAGTTGTCTACACTATGCATCGAGAACACGATTTACCAGTAGTTATAATCAGGCCATTTAATTCATTTGGCCCGAATATAACACAGCCTTACATCATTCCAGAGGTTGTCAATCAGCTCATAAACGGGAAAAAAGATGTGAAGCTTGGAAACATACACAGCAGAAGGGACTTTACTTTCGTCTCCGATACTGCTAGGGGAATAATTCAGGCAATGATCACAGATGGAATCAACGGCGAGACTATAAACATCGGGACGGGAAAATCAGTCCAGATACGAGAGCTAGTTGGAATCATAGCTGACATTATGTCGCATGAGCCCTCGATTACAATAGATGCGTCTAGAATAAGGCCCGATGACGTCGAGACATTGATATGTGACTACAGCAAAGCAAATAGGCTGCTAGGTTGGTCTCCGACTGTAAGCCTCAGGCATGGGTTGGAAGTCACTATTGATTGGATTAGAAAGAATGGTGTTGCTATAAAGACCTCATTTCGAGGATGGCCCGCAACATATAGGGGATCATTTGATAACAACTTCGCAGAGTAAGTGGGGGGGCCAAATGTCGTGATTGATTGGAATACTAAAAATGTCCTAGTTACGGGAGGCGCAGGATTTCTGGGTTCTTTTGTGACTAAACTTCTCCGACGCAAAAATGTGAAGAAACTAATCATTCCACGCTCCAAGGACTGCGATCTTACTGATGTTTCAAACTGTAAGAGAATAGTCAAAGGTGTTGATATTGTATTTCATCTCGCCGCAAAAGTTGGAGGTATTGGACTTAACCTTGAAAGGCCAGCAGAGTTATTTTATGATAATTTGATAATGGGCGTGCAGCTTATGAATGAAGCAAAACTCGCAGGAGTGCAGAAGTTCATCGCCCTGGGAACTATATGCAGCTACCCTAAGTTTGCAACTGTTCCCTTTTCGGAGAATTCTATATGGGATGGCTATCCTGAGGAAACAAACGCTCCGTACGGTCTTGCGAAGAAAATGCTCTTGGTTCAATCCCAAGCATACAGAAAACAATATGGATTTAAATCAATAGTTGTCTTTCCAACTAACCTCTATGGACCAGGAGACAATTTCGATCCTAGTTCATCTCATGTTATTCCGGCCTTAATTATGAAAGTGTACAAAGCTAAAGAATTGAAAAAGAATTTAATCACTGTGTGGGGGGATGGAAGTCCCACCAGAGATTTCCTGTACGTGCAGGATGCCGCCTCTGGGGTAGTTAAGGCCGCCGAAAGATTTGATGGACAGGATCCCCTAAACCTAGGGTCCGAGGAGGAAATATCCATCAAGGAGCTAGTGCTTAAAATTGTGAACCTTATGGACTTCGCAGGAAAAATCATCTGGGACACTTCCAAGCCGAACGGGCAACCAAGGCGGTGCGTAAGCAATCAACGCGCAAGCGCGCTTATAGGATTTAAGCCCAAAATCGGTATGGAGGAAGGCCTCAAGAGAACTATTTCGTGGTTTGAAAATAACATGAGTCGAAATGCTGATCGGTTATATTGGAAGTAATTCTGATAGTGTTACTTTATGCAACTGACGAAGCATTGTTATTGACATCATATTTTATCAAGAATTCAAAGATTGGTAACAATTGTTTTGGGGGGAACGAGATAGTCACTACGAGGGCAAATTATTGCGGCTCTGAGACCAACGCTTCATAGTACCGCAGAATCTTTGAAAATACTATTTCCTCATCATATTCGCTAGCCCTAATCTTTGCGTTCTCGCCTAGTCTTAATCGTAAGGAATCGTTATTGGCAAGTAGTCGCATAGCATTTTCAAGCGCTATGGGATCATAAGGATTCACAAATAAACCTTCTCGATCATGCGCGACCAGTTGGTGATTAGCAGCAATATCACTACAAACAATTGCCCTTCCAGAGGCCATAGCTTCTAATAATGCTGTTGATAATCCTTCTGTGTAGGAGGGAAGTACGAAGATGTCTAGAGCCGCTAGGATCCTTCCAATGTCATATCTAACACCATAAAAAATTACCTTATCTTCAATAGCCCTCTTTACGGTGTATTCCTTTAGTTCGTGTTCTAATTGTCCAGCTCCAACTAATACTAATTTTATGTTTGAATAATCTTGGGCCATATTTGCGAAGGAATCCAAAAGCGTAGTTAGATTCTTTTCGGGGGAGAACCTTCCAATATATCCTATGACCCTCGTATTCTCGTCATCTGTTGTTATTCCTAATTCGTTGCGTATTTCATCTCGGTTTTTCTTAGAAAATTTGAAATTCCTTAATTTTATCGGTATCGGCATAACGTCAATCCTTTTGGTTGACAATATCAACTGCTGGAAGTACAGCCCAATTGCAGGATTTACGACCAATATCCTGTCTGCATTCTTGACTACAAAAATGTCCAAGTGACGTTCAAACCAGAGTAGAATTTTTCTAAATCTTCCACGAATAACTGATTCGAGAGTTATGTGTCGGATGCCATGTGAAGATATTATAACAGGAATTCTCAATAACTTGCCTGATATCACCGCAGCAAGACCGGAATAACCTGTATCTTGTGCATGTACCAATTTTATAGCAGATTTTCTGTTAATCAATAAAATCTTTAGGGACCAAAGAACTGTCATAACTAATCTTGAGAGCAGGTAGACGGGATATGGGGGATATAAGAAGATTACTTTTTTATGCTTTCCATTTTTTACATCAGAAATCTCTAATGATGGGTTCATGTCAAATTTTGATAGCTGCTTAGTCTTTATGCTTGCGAAGCCACTTCCCATCAAAGTCACAATATGGGTCCTGCTTGCAAGCCATTTTCCAAGAGAGGCAGCGAACCTTCCCTCACCGCTATAAGGAATATCAAATATTCTCGCAGACGTAATAATGCAAATATGCAATATTATTATTCACCCTTCCCTAAAGAAGAACTAACAGTTAACTTTTAGCATGATTTCATAACCAACTTTTTGTCGACATGAATAATAGCGTTTCCACAGTGTAGCTTTGATTAATGCTCTTGATAACCGTGCGAATTTGTTTATGAAGAGCTGACCATAAAAAGCCGTTTACTAAAGTTTGGACTCTATGGAAAAAGGCATATCTTCGACTTGGTCAGTTGTTTTCAATCCTCGAGATTGTGATACGAGTCTTGCTACTAGTCACCATCCTCAGGTCAAAATCCCAGCAAACAAATTTGATATTCAATTGTCAATATTCCATAACGACAGCCAAATTCATTTTATACTACTTTAACAAATTAACATAGATTTTGTATAATTCTGGTTCCATCATTTTCCAGTTGTACTTCTGGAGAAACGCATTGCGCCCATTCTCCCCCAAACTTCTTCGGAGGTCAATATTGTCTCTCAAGCTAATTATTGCCGCTTTAATCTGATCTGAGTCGTTATAATTGACCAAAATTCCACATTCTGCCTCCTCTAGCAAGTCGGACCCGATGTTAGTAATTACTGGCAGGCCGAACATCATTGCTTCAAACATTTTGTTTCCCATGGAATAGCTACTTATCGGATCACTTAAATCATACAGTACCATCATCGCGTCAGAACGTGCTTGTAACGCCGAAATATCACTAGGTTGGAAGAAGCCATGATATTTGACATTTGGGAGTTGCAGGATCTCATCCAGTATGTCTTTGTGTATAACTCTGCCGGCAATATCTAATTGCACTCGGTCCAGATCCCTTATCGCAAGAGCTACCTCTTTGAGTCCACGAGTTCGAAGAATAATGCCTGTGTAAAGAAGCCTCAAACTCTTATCGTCACGTTCCGAATATACTTTGTGACTCATATTTCGATCCTCAGAGCAATTCATTACTATGGCACAAAGTTTTGGTCTTTTGCCGAATGTTTCCAATAGTTTTGCAGAGACATTTATTAGCGCGTCAGACTTGCTCCCAATCAATTCCTCTAATGAATTTACGATAGAGTATAGTCTATTAAATTTAGTTGGAATATACGTCATTGCATACCTGTCACATACGTCAAAGACCAGTTTGCTTCGGGAGATCACCTTATATAAAAAAGCTGGAATAGCGCTATCGAGATCGCAAGCATGCACAGCCTTTGGCCTGAACACAAATAACAACTGATATAATACCCAGATCCAGTATAATGGAAAGTACACAAATAAATAGAGCTTTCCGTAAGGCGCTCTTAGATTAAAGAGTTTGAGTCGTACAATGTAGTTATCGACTATCTTTTTTGAAAGTCCTTCTCGGTTCCATCCAAGTACTGAAATCGAGTACCTTTTTGTTAAGGATCTAACCATTTTTCCAACTCTTGGATTGTATATTATCGAATTTGATCTTACAATAACTATATCAACCAACTATGATAATTCAACCAGTTTTCATTTCATGTGAATCGAGCACTTAATAAACAAACCGGAGCTTACCTTCTAATTTCATCTAATATAATGTGATTTTGCTGCATAGATGGCGCGTGCTTCTCCAAGTTCACGCAATTAGAGACAACACACGTGGCTTCTATGGTAGCAATAAAGTATTTTCGATGGGTGTAGTTTAAGCGGCGTACTTGATAGGTAACGCTAAAATATCATTCGGTGGTCAATATCAAGCGAAAACGTTAGGACGCGCATGAAGCCACATATACTAATAATCGCACAATATTTTCCCCCGGATGTAGCGGGTACGAGTACAAGGGCATACAATGCCGCTAGAGGACTGCGGAGCCAAGGGTGTAGAGTTACGGTGTTGACTGCGTTTCCACATTATCCACATGGAACCATTCCTGAAAAGTACAGGCGTAAAACTTGTAGTGTTGAAGATCACGAGGGAATCAGGGTAATAAGAACATGGGTTCCCGCAATTTCGCATTATACTATTGCCCGGAGGATAGCTCTTCACGGTTCATTCATTCTGTCTTCCTGGCTAACAGGAGCGCTCCGAATTAGGAATGTCGATGTAATTATGTCAATGAATCCCAGTTTTTTTTCCTTTTTTCCTGCTTTTATGCTTAAGATGTTATACAAGAAAGATATTGTCCATAATGTAGACGATCTCTGGCCAGAGGTATGGTACGACCTGGGGATTGTTAAATCTCGAAATTTTAAATGGGTTCTTGATTGGATCGCTAGGCATTCATATAGAGTGCCTGTTGCCATTACTCCCATAAGTCATAGTTATGTTCACACCTTAACTCACAAATATCATATACAAGAGGACAAGATTTTCGTCATAGAACATGGAGTGGACACAAGCAGATTTTACCGCACTGACAACATAGCAGCACGAAGCCTAGAAGGTATCATTAAGCATGACGCTGATTATAAAGCTGATATGACCGGAACTATAGTTACGACTAAACAACCTAGTCTGGCGCCCCAAGGCAATCTAACTGTTATGCCGGCTTCGAGCAAAGCGACTGAAAACTGCGAATCTGAATTAAACACTTTGATCCTATACTCAGGTGCGTTGAGCATAGGCTATGATTTCGAACCCGTTATAAAAGCTGCTAAAGTTCTGAATGAAAAACGAGTAAGATTCATCCTACGAGGAGCAGGGACGTCAGCCAACGACGTAGAAAATCTCAAATTAATGATAAAGCAGTTAGAAGTAAAAAACGTACAGATCAAAACCGAGAGGTTACCACCTGAGGAGTTGGTGAACCTATTGAATCAGGCGGACATTTTTCTTCTTCCGATGAGCTTTGTCGGTTTTGATATGGGCCTTCCTACGAAAGTATTAGAATACCAGGCATTAGGAAAACCCATTGTTTGTATCTCAAATGGCGAAGCCGCTGATTACATCTCTAAAACACGAAGCGGATTGGTATCCCGAGATAGGGATCCAGATAAGATAGCAGGGCTGATCCTCAAATTAGTAAATAATAAACAGCTAGCCACAGAGTTGGGAAATAACGGCTATTTGCATATTCAACAAAACCTAACGTTGGAGAAAATTGGACAACGATTTATGACAGTAATTGGGACAAGATGTCGTTACCGACGTTGAAAATTTAATAACATTCTATGAAAGATCTGCTCGCTAGACTTATTTCGTTTCTTTCTTTGGAGAATTCTTAAATCCAATATCCTGGGAAAGTCTTAAATATTAAAAGTGATGCTTATTCGATCGCGCAGGTCATCTTGTCTGACAACAAAGCAATAGGGATGAATGAAGCATTGAGGTTACGAAAGGAAAAGGAAATGAGAGAAAGCTACACAATAGAGGACGTTCAGAAAACCAGTGTAGAGGTCATCATTCCAACTTTGAATGAAGAACTGACCATCGGTGGATTAATAGACAGAATCAGGAGTCTCGACGTTCCGGTCAATACGTCAATTTTGGTTATAGATGGTGGTTCTACAGATGGCACCATAGAAGTGTGTAAAAGGAAAAACGTGCGACTGGTTACACAAAGAGGAAGAGGGAAGGGAAAAGCAATGCGTGAAGCTGCTGATGAAACAAGTGCAGATATCATAGTATTCATTGATGCTGATGCGACCTATCCCCCTGAAGACATGCCGCTGCTTCTGCAACCTCTACTGGAACATAAGGCTGATATGGTCGTCGGCTCGAGGATTGCCTCAAAGAGAGAGAAGGGAGCCATACAACGGTTCAATGTTCTGGGAAATAAGATATTCAATAAAGCAATCAATTTTGCGATGGGATCGTCGGTTACTGATTCACTCTCTGGCTATCGTGCCCTCCACACAAAGACCTTTAAGGAGCTAGTTCTCTTTAGCGACAGTTTTGAAATTGAAGTTGAGATGACAGTCGAGGCCCTTGCAAGGGGCCTGAGAATCTCTGAAGTTCCCATTGGTTATGGTGTCAGAACCGGGGCACCAACTAAGCTCGACCCATTCAGAGACGGTATTAAGATTGCTAGATCGTTGCTCTTTATTTTGATGAATGTAACTCCTCTAAAATTCTTTGGCTTGATTTTTTTAGGCTTTATTGTAGTTGGATTTTACCCTGCATACTTTGTCCTACATGAGAAAATAACAGTTGGAGAGATAACTTCTATTCCTGCAGTGGTGCTTTCCTCTTTGCTTTTTGTAACCGGAGCTATTGCCCTTGTGGTAGGCATACTATCGGAGCTCGTTGTAAGGTCGAGAAGAAGGTTAGAATATCTCATTAGCAAAAAGCTTGATTCATGAGTATCTCATGTAACTGTCGTTTAAAGCGCTAAATCGATTTTCTATATTTTAAGAAATAAAGGTAGAATAGTAAATACAGTGGCTGGAATCGTGTATGTCGTTCCCTAATCGTATCAACGTGTGTCGTTTTTAATACAGCCGTAGGCACGAACAATATCGCGTGTAGCATTCCAAGTCTTGGAGCTCGTAAGCGGGGGGGCGTAACTCAGCTGAGGCGAGTGTAATATCCGTACTAGGATAGTTTAGAATATCAGTAGAAGAAGGGCGGAATAGATTATTATTATGTCCCAGTCAGATCCAGACTAGGAAAGGGAATAAGCACTGCACAAAAGTATATTTCTTGGATTATTATCTCTTTACAAATTTCTCTTAAGATACAATCTTAACAGCCTTGTCCCACGTGCTGTAACGAGAAAGCTAGTTCGGTCTCGGTTCGAGGGTGTACTCTATAATGTAGATGGTCATCAGATGTATCTTAACGAAGGACTCTTCAGTCTTTCTTTGGGGCAACCCTTTGAAGCTACGGAAACAAGTATCATAAAGGCACTTGTAAAAAGAGGAGATTTCGTTGTAGACATGGGTGCCAATATAGGATATTACACGTTACTTCTGGCCAGGCTGGTCGGCCCGAATGGTAATGTATCAGCTTTCGAACCTAGCCCTACAAACTGTGAGATATTGAAGAAGAACGTGGAGATCAACGGTTATCGCAATGTAGAAATTAATCAAAAGGCTATCTCCGACAAATCTGGCAAAGCAAGATTGCATCTCTCTGTTAACCCAGCGGATAACCGAATTCGACGCGACCATCCCGAGTCTGGGGAGGGAAAAAGTGACTACGTAGACGTCGAAACAGTTAGCTTAGATGATCACTTTTCTACAAGAGATAAGAGTATAAATTTTATCAAGATGGATATACAAGGTGGCGAATATTCAGCCGTGCTAGGCATGCAAAGAGTACTTGCAAACAATAAGAATATCAAGATAATGGCAGAGTTCTCGCCAAAACTCCTATATGAATTCGGCGCAAGGCCCTCAGACTTCCTTCATATTTTGCAGCAAAAGGGGTTCCTTATTTATTGCTTTGATGAGAAAAGTTCTAAAATAGCTCTGACAACACCAGATGGCCTTTTGATAAAATATCCAGAGAAGAATGATGATTATACAAACCTTCTACTAACCCGAGAGCACCTAGATGAAGATGTAATAAATCTAACGGTATGACTGTACCGATGGTGGCACGTTCATATTCGAGATATGCCCGATATTTTCCAGCTTTTTCAATGCTAAACTTCATTTCGCATTTCGCAATGAAGAATTTAATTGAAATAACTATCTCAAGGACTTGGCACACATCAGATTTTGAGGTATTTAACTCGAGTACGACCATGATATCATATGCACTCGAAAAATCCTAATGATATGGGTTTTGCGTTAAGCCTCAAAGGTTTATTCATTGGTAAACTTCGTAGGGATAGGTTTTTGAAACTGAACAGGTCTTTTCCGGAATGAAATTTTCTATGTTTCCTGGGTATATTGAAAGTTGAAATGTTACAAACATTCATTAAACAAAAAGGATATCTGTTTTGAATTAATGTCTAAGGGAGTAAAATCTTTTTTTGAATCCCATTACCACAGATATGTAGATAGACCAGATTTCTATTTATCGATAGCAAAAGAAATAAAGAAAGTACTGCCCGATGGAAGACGCTTGGCCTTTCTAGACGTAGGGTGCGGTGATGGTGGTTTCATAAAGGCAATGATAGAACAAGGGATTGAAGCAGATTACTTAGCAACAGATCTCTCCTTAAATATGCTTCTAAAGGCCTCAGCTAACCTTGTTAATTACGATGTGGATTTATTTCAAGCCGATGCCTTCCAATTATCGTTGAAGGAATCTCGAAAATTTGACATAATACATATCGATTCGGTATTACACCATCTCATCGGAAAAACCAGGGGAGAAAGCTTAGAACTAGTTAAAAAAATGTTAAACACACTCCTAGATAGACTTTCTAGCAATGGGATTCTGATCGTTGAAGAAGTATATTATGATTCATATTTACTCTCAACTATCACATCATTTTTTGTATTTTACGGTTTGAAGTTGATCAACTTTTTAAATCTAGATCTAAGTTTTACCAGAGAAATAAGGCCAGGACTGGAAGTAAATTTCTTGCACGAAAGACAACTTATAAAGATCCTGGACCATTTTGGTACTTCTATAACTTTACTAAATAAAGAAATCTGGGAGCTTCCCAGTGTATATCAATTGTTTCTACTTAAAGAACGTGGACATATTACCTATACAGCAAAAAGAAACTGAAATTGTGCATGGTGCTAGTAAATTCATATTTTTTTGTTTATCTCATTTTTTCGTAGAAGTATTCTCATTATTTTGTCGGAAGCATACCCTGCTCCATACGGTGATTTACGAATACTAATTCTTTTGGGCTGATCCGAATGCCATTCTAAATGTATGCTGCTGGAGATATGTTTCCGACTGATGGATAGGAGTTTGACAATTCCCGAAGCGACTGCTTCAGGTCTTTCAGTAGAGTCCCGTATTACAAAGACTCTCTTTAATAGAGAAGGGGAAGTAGCTTCCTCCTGGATGCCTCCCGAATCGGTTACCACAAATCTCGAATTCTTCAATAGTACCAGAAAGTCGAGATAACCCTGCGGCGACAGTATTTGGATGTTTTTCGAAGCCAGCTTATTGGAGTAATTGTTTGCTCGTAACCTTTCTTGGGTTCTGGGATGTATGGGTATGACTAAAGGGACATTTGATCTGATCAGCCCTTCAAGGATTTCGCCAAGAATTCTAGGGCTGTCAACATTTTCAGCTCTGTGGATAGTAACAAGCACATATTCTTTGAATCTGATATTGTTCATTACTTTTGATTTCTTCATAGCTATGGGGAGATGCTCTCGAACAGCATCGATAATCGTGTTACCAGTTACAAAGATCTCCCCGTGAACTTTTTCCATCTCCAGGTTCACTCTAGACGTCTCGGTAGGTGCAAACAAGATATCAGAAATATGATCTACCATACGTCTGTTATGTTCCTCTGGCATTCTCCAATCGTAACTTCGCAAACCCGCTTCTACGTGTGCAATTGGAATACCGACTTTTACTCCAGTTAATGCAGCAGAGACGACGCTATTGGTATCTCCTTGTATAAGGAGAATGCTCTTTTTAGCGATCTGCCTAAATGGTCGTTCTAATTTTGACATTATCTCTCCAATTTGCGCGGCAGGCGAGTTTGACCTTAATACGAAGCTCCTGTACGGCTTGGGCAGCTGAAGGTCCTTCAACATCTGCTTTGACAAAAGGTAGTCATAGTGCTGCCCAGTATGCACGAAATGTACCCTTAAACCACCGGCCATTAACCTCCTTATCACAGGTGCCATCTTGATGATTTCTGGACGTGTTCCAGTAACAACTATATAATTATCAAACATAGTAACGATTAGAAATGCTCATGTTAAATTAACCATCCAGACCGGGAGCAGTATAATAGGTACGCTTAGATCCGATAAACTCCTTTTTTCTTAGCTTCCGCGCTGCATCTACTATTATACAAGAAGGCTTGAAATCATTGGGGGACAGTGAGGCGTACGCGTCATGACCAGTGACGAGGATTATACAATCACAGTTTTTCAGCAGTGATTTGAGATCAGAACTTCTCATCCCGAAGGTTTCCTTGCATATCGGGTCATGGACAATTATCTCTGTATATCCTCTCTTTCTAAGTTCTAAGATTATTCTTTTAGTTGGAGAATTTTGAATGTCATTTACGTTGGGCTTATATGCTGTCCCTAATATTCCGATCTTAAGCTTATTTGCCTGCTTAGCCGGAGATATAATCTCCAGCTTTCTAACCATCAAGTCTACCACGTACCTAGGCATGGAGTCATTTATCGATCTGGCCTTCTCAATTAAAGAGGCGGAGATCCTGCTCTTGGATAAAAGAAGATAGGGGTCTTTAGGGAGGCAAGGGCCGCCCACCCCTGGGCCCGGATTGTGTATATTAACCCTTGGATGGGTATTGGCAATTTGAATGACCTCGGTAACATCGACATTATAATGCTGGCAAACCATCGCTAGCTCGTTTGCAAACGCAATATTAACATCTCTATAAGCGTTTTCGGCAAGTTTTGAGACTTCAGCGGTCTCAAAGCTACTACATACTAGTTGGGCATCGGTGAAGTTGGAATAAAGAGTCTTGGCCGCCTCATAACTTTCGCTATCTGTGGCGCCTATTATCCGAACCGTATCAGAGATTCCATTTAATGCCTGACCAGGTGATAATCGTTCGGGACAGAAAGCTAGAAGAAAACCTGATCCGAGTTTTTTACCTGTTGCCTTCTCGAGAATAGGTACGACTAGGCCAGACATTGTCATTGGAGGGATACTGCTTTCGATGATTAACAGTTTTTTTGAATTCACACAGTGGGAGGCAATCCCATTTACAGCTTTAGAGAGATAGCTAAGGTCTGCACTTAAATCTCGACCCAGGGGGGTCGGAACACACACAATTATTATATCCGCAGCCGAGAGCGACTGATACGATGAACCGAACATAATTCTATCCGTAGACAACCCTCTTACTAATAGATTCTTTATCTCATCTTCCTGTATTGCTGTAATGCCTTTGGAAAGTTCGTCTAGTAAACTGGAATTCGTATCATAGCCTATTACGTTGTAGCCAACTTTCGCAATTGTAAGTGCGGTTGGTAATCCGACCTGGCCCAAACCCACAACGCCGACCTTGACATCTTTTGTTTTTATTCTAGTGATAATGTCATGTGCTGATGTGTTACCTGCTATTTGTGACATAGATGGGCCATTGATTGGTTTGATATCTGAAGACATGAACTTCTAACTTATGTATAATTGAGAAACCTACAGCCACCTTTATGTATTAGCTCGGCTATAGTCGAACGTTCAATATTACAATAGATAAGAACGCTCTGATCCTTTGCTGAGGACTGGACCAATTTCGATACCGTATACGATCTCCGCTTTCCTTCCAGGCTTATATTTTGAAGTAATCCGTCAGTGGTCAAGACAACAACATTTCCAATGGTTGTTCTCCACTATTAAGGCGATGAATCTTCTTTAACCCATAGTGATAAGAAGATACATCCGAAGATTGAGAGAATAGGATAATTAACTTGAGGGTATTCCGCGTACCCCTTCGAGGCATGGCTGAAATAAAATAGCATCATCAATATCTGTAAAGAGTATGTAATATAAAAATTAATCTTAAAGGAATAGACACATCTTCATCAATTTTAATATCAACCCAATCGGCCGCTAGACACGCTCGAGGAGTCAAGGGTTAATGGTACTTTGGCTGCTGATAAACTCTGTAACCTCACTCCACCTATGATGGCCCTTTAGATAGAATAGTTTCCAATGTAGCAACAACTTCTCCTTGCACTACTTCCAGGACTTGGTCCTCTTCCTTTAGGAAGGTGACACATAACAGAAAAGAGGATCTAAGTTAGGACTTCCCGCAGATATTCCATTCGTTCGGCCATACAATTGCACTATCACGCTAATAACATTATTTGAGATGCACAAACAACAGCTTTTTATATCCTTTCGCTATGAACGAGTTAAGTGTGAATTCGGCAACGATCTTATTTTTGTTGCTCTATCCTCTCCCTTTCCCGGGAGCTGCGTGGTCAAGGGTGAGCTTCTTTGCAAAGTATCTAAACGATGACAGCTTCTTTAATGTAAAGATCTATGGAGCTTTTACTCCTAGGTCACTCAGTAAGGCAGGCAGAACTACTTGGAATGGAATCCATCTCATTAACTGTTTTCCCGCTGTAGCACTTATCGATCCTATTTCGTTTGCGATCAATTACATATCCAGTATTATCGTTTCCTTTTTCATTTTCGCCTACCTAAGGCCAACATACGTCTTTATCTCTGTACCACGCATAGGAAATTCCATTGGTTGTTATGTCTCCGCAAGGGTTTTAGGCCTAAGAGTCATTACTGACTATAGGGATGAATGGGAAGATTTTCTAATTGATAGAAGTAAATCTAGCCTAACAAGACGCACGTACTTATGCCTAAAAAACTCTATGACTCAAAAATATAACAAAAACTTTCTAGTAGTCATGACAACGGGATCATTCGCAGCGGGTTCAAATGATCTTCTAATTGTGTATAGTGGATATATCGGTGGCTATTACAGAATAGATCTGATCATACAAAGCCTTCATCCTGATCTAAAGTTTTTGATAGTCGGAAGAGGATTCGGCATCAATGAACTATTTAAACAATTAGCTGCTCCTAGTATTAAGGATCATGTTATATATCTAGGAGTCAAAGAAAGCCCAGAGAGTGTTGCCCAGATTCTATCAATGTGTGATACAGGTATCGTACCTTATGATTCGAACCCCCTATGGAAAAGATCTATACCGGTCAAGTCTTTAGAATATATTGCTTGTGGATTGCCTATTTTTGCGACAGTATTTTCTGATTCAGAACTCGGCTCTCTTATAAGAGAATATGAGCTAGGAATGTCTGCAGATCCTGAGGATGTTCAGGCCATAACTAAAGTATTAAACAACTTGATTCTTTGTAGCGATTATAGATCAAAAGCAAGGATTGCGGGAGTTAAGCTTGCCCAAAGTACATTCGACAGATACCATATTGCACATAAGCTCAAACAGGTTATTGTGACAGATGCAGGCCGATTTAAGAAGTAGTAGTAATAGTAGTAGCCCGTCAACTATTATTCTAACAATTGTGGTTGGTACAATTTTTTCTTCCCTTACTCTCGTAATAATAGATTCCTGGATAAAATATTTTCTATTTGGGTTTGAGATCTTGGCGATTACCATCATCTTTCTTGTTATTACAACGTCGGAATCGTCGCGATTTGAAAAAAGTCTTGATAGATTGTCGTCGTGGAAATTAGGCTGGAGGTTCTCTAGCGAGACTATTCCTAGTATACTCCTAATAGGAATGTCTGTCGTGTTACTCATTTTACTCATTTACAGGATTGACGGTGGACTTATCCAGCTGTTCTTTGCGATGGCTTCAGCATGTATCCTTGTGGGGTATGCTGTTCTAAATATTATGAGGATGCAGAAATATTTCTCCAAAATAGAATTTTTTCTCGTTAGTTTTCTGACCAGTATCGGGGTCACCGGTTTTTTATCTATTGTTCTAGCCTTCAGCGATAGCGCAGAACTAGGACTCTGTTTCTCTTTTCTCGTAATTGGCATTATATCCTTTTTGGCTACCATTAAAATTAACAGAAGACCAAAACTTGAGATTCAGCCCCGTTCTTTGTCAAGGAACGTCGACGTCTTGGCAATCGGAGCGTGCATTTTATTTTATATTGTATTTACTGTAGTGGCTTATCCTAATGCAGCTTCGTTGATAGGTAGTGATATCTCTAGGCATTACGCCGATTCCGTCACACTAGTTAGAACCCCCGGTGCGTATTCACAGTCAGCTTATCTTTTGTTTCACTCTTTTCAGGGATCTGTTTTCCTTTTGGCCGGACAGAATGAGTCTATCCTTATATTTCTATCCTCCTTTGCATTTCTTAACATCTTCTTACCTATATCTGTGTACACAGCTGCAAAAAGGTTTCTTGGATCTGTGGACGTCAGAATACCGGCCCTTGCAACAGTATTTTACACCTTCTTAAGCAATTTGTCATTTATTTACTTTGCAAATCTTTATCTAACCAGTCAAGGAACGGGATCAAACGAATATTTACTTATCGTAAATGAAGTAGCTGAAAAGTCCTATTTTGGCATAATTAATCATCTTCAGCCTTTTGTATTCTTAGTACCTCTAACCGTCTCAGTTATAGGGGTAGTAACTATCCTTGCTATGCTAAAAAACTCTTCTATGCCAAAATATAGATACATAGGCCTCTTTTCATTTATCGTAGCTTCACTGGGTCTAATCCATCTGCCAGAAATTGCTCTATTCGGAGTACTGGTATCCATATTCCTAATTTTGTATTCGAAGACATTCATTCGGAGTAGGGACGCTCTGATTGCAACAGCAATTGGCTTTCCTATAGCAATGATATCATTCGTCATAATTGATATTTCAGTATTCGAAAGAGATACAATTATTTCCAATATTTCTGTGCTGGGTGCATTTCTATTACCTACTATTGCATCTATAGCGGCCCTGGTCTACAATTACAAGAAACTAAAATTGAGACTCATACCTAGCCATCTATACACACTTATTTCTAACAGACTCGAGGTCGTTACTGTTTTAGTTACAATCTTATACATGACAGCTATAATTTTGTGGTTCTTTATAGAAGATTTCAAAACATCTTCTCTTATTGAAATTGGTGTAGTCCCCACGTTCCTTTACCCAGTCGTACTAGGCATAGTCGGTTTACTTGCAATTTTTTCAATTCGAAATCTAAGAAACCAGCAGCAACGTTCTGTGATACTATTTCTACTATTCGCAATACTATTTCTATTCATAATGGGAAAGGTAATTTCTTTTGTCAATGTCAGCTTCGTTCAAATGCCTTACTGGGAGAAGAGGGTGCCAATTCTGATGTTCGTATTCGCCTCAATGTTAGCACCTATTCCAGTGATCCGTTTGTGGGACCGGGTCAGTTTAAAACGAAGAAATTCGATTATAACTACTGGCATAATAAGTGCAGTAATAGGTTCAATATTTTTAAGTGGATTTTCATCACTTGCCACGCAAATCGAATATTGGTACACCAGAGCAAATGGACCACAACGTCTCGATGTAGGTGACATTGATGCGACAGAAAAACTAATGAAAATTCTAGACGAACAACCAAGTTCAGCTACTATCTCGCCTTCAGAATTTTCGCGACATGTGCTTAGCTTTACAACGTCTGCATATCAGCTTCCAAGGCAGGATATCCTATTTAGCTCCAAGTTACCTGAGGTCCCCTTGATGATTTTGGGAGGCCTACCATATGACAGAGTGTATCTATATATTCATGATAGGGATCTCAGTAACTTGGATACTTATTCAAATAGTTGGATCAGTAAGAATTTACTTCCTTCCCTACCGCTGGTGTACGAAAATGAAGATGTGAGGATCTTCAACGCAACTGGTTTAAAGTTCCCCCAATCAGAATCAGAAACAGCAGTAGCCATTCCTGCTAAGGCACTATCAGATAAATGGCTGCATGCTTATGATGCGGTATCAAAATCATCAAAGAATTACACAGAAATCCTTGATCAAGATTCCTCTCTCGAAATTTATAATAACATCATACTTACACATGACCCGGTTCCATCTTTCTCTCACCATGTAGATTTTACTTCAAAAAACATACCCCAGGACTTCTGGAAGATAACAGGTCAATGGGAACAGAAAGACGACGGTCTACATGGGTTCGGCAACTATACTGATGCTGCTCGGAACAAGAACCTGCTTATTTCTGACTTTACCACAGATAGAGATAACATGACCTTCTCTGCATTATTTAAGACCGATGATAAGGCAATAAATCGAGATATTGCTACTTATGCTGCTTTTCTTCTCCCGTGGAAAGATCAAACAGATATTGACATGGCTGGGATCGCTTTTGAAGGCAATGACATTTATGCCTACTTTGCCTCTATTGTAAATTCCAAAGTAACCTTTTATCCCCAATTTCCGTACTCGGCTCCCCTAGTTACCGGTCTAAAATGGGATGGTGACTCTCTAATTAATATGACCGTGATCAGGAGTAGTGAGGTAGAGGATCTCTATATCAATGGAACGAAGTTCTTAAGTAGACCCATTGTGAATAAATCTCCTGGTTTCGTTGGGATAGGCATATTTGGGGCAAATAATATTATCATCAAAGAATTTAGTGTTTCTACCAAAGAGGATGCTCCATTATCTTATCGTAGCTATTATGACTATGTTGCCAATGGTGGCAATTTGACCGTTTATAATACGAACGGCTACGGAGCGATATTCGATATGTTCAACGAAATGGGGCCCCTCGAGCAACAAAATGATATGGACAGGACTGGTCATTTGCCATTTGCCAGAGAATATGTTAGCCACAATGCTTCCAAGGAACCCATAAATACACAGTTAGAGACAGGTATATACGATATTAAAACAGATCTCTCTTCAAGTTCTGAGGACAATGGAAATTTACTGTCAGATATCAATTTCTTTGAGACAAAGGTAAAAAAGGGCAATATCAGATATGTAGATGTATAT
This sequence comes from Nitrososphaeraceae archaeon, assembly GCA_009377575.1. Lineage (GTDB taxonomy): Archaea > Thermoproteota > Nitrososphaeria > Nitrososphaerales > Nitrososphaeraceae > TH5896. The sequence continues at coordinate 25,531 of WHTU01000036.1, forward strand.
TCATTAATTAATAGCGGTTCGCTATCAGAGAAGGAAAAAACCTCTGCATTGGCGAATATTACCAACACATTATTGGAAAAGGATTATCGTCGAACAGATTTTAACTACCGAAAGATTCCTATGATCTTTCAGAACATGCAAGCGGAAGGAAGCCTTTACATGAATACAAGCTTCGTAGCCTTCCCTAGTGCTGAGAACGCCAAATTAGTAGACATAAGAGGCAGCAGTGAGAACTCTAACCAGTTTCAAATTGGTTCAAATTTAACATGGCTAAAATTAAGTGGTTACAACAATGCTTCTATTCGTTTTGATAATGTTACACTTCCAGGTACCGGTGGTGGTCTGTATGTCGATCTAATCTTGGGAAAAGATCAAACAATCGTGGTGGATTTTGATCGGAATGCCCTTGTACAGGCAGGGACTTCAAATGGCTCAGAAATCGAATACGAAAATGTGACTTCGATCACCTTAAAAAGTAGCCAACCAATGGAGATTGTAGCTCGAACACCAATTGTTAATTTGGACGGAAGTACACATTTTGGAAACCTCTACGGAGGTATCCTTACTGGGATAGCCGGACAAGATGCGATCTTTGATGGGAGGATCTCATTCTCAATACTTGCTTCGGACACGTATACTCTAGCCGATAATGCTTCCTTTGATGGAAGGTTTGATACAGGATTGATAAGGCATGATGAATTTTCGCCGCTAATTACAAGCTCTTTTGTATTTGATATATTTTCTTACTCACCAGTTGTTATTGCAATACTTGCTATTCTAATTGCATTAGCCGCGATTTTTCTGTTATACAAGAGAATCTTTTGACTTCAGTTATCATGTCAGCCCTCATGCAAGAGGAAGTCTACAGTAGCGCCTCTGTATGGCATCGTAAAACTTTATTCATAAAGTGCCCGACAGGGCACCTCCAAGTCATAGTAAAGATACACTAGCAGTGTAGCACACACTCACTTAGTAATCTGAAACGATCTAATAATTTCTCGGGCTAAGGGTAGGTAGTCATCATATCTTGAAGGGTCGGTAGCATAGTTTATTCTAAAACATTAGAAAGTCGCAGATACTGACAGTGAAACTCAGGACGTAATATTTGGAGAAGGATTTGGAGGAATTACAGATCTCAAAGCTGGGCCGGCTGATGGATATTTGTATGCACTATCAATCGGAACAGGTACGATATACAGGATACTCCCAAATTAGAGAAATACTTATACTTATAGTATCCTTAACTCATTTTATCTAAATCAAGAATATTAAATAAATAATGAGATGCACCAGAATAGGTTCCTCATGACAGTGGTAGATTTATAATGGTATATCTCAGTTCACTGCCTTGTGGTGGAGGAGTATTGCATCGAATTGTAAAAAATCCAGTAAGAGATCCTAGTGCCTCGCACTGACTATTTGAATCAATGTCTCCTACATTAATTAGTACTGCGTTTGAGTCTGCAACAGCTTCGTCGAATATGATAAAATCAGTCTCTATCCCATCAGGGTTCCAACCAAATGAAGCTCCCTGCGTATTATCAAGCAAAAATCTCGAGATCATTAACATGGGATCTAGATCGTTACTGCTTACAGTGCCATCGGCTATTTTTGAACTGGTAACAGCATTATCAGCTATCTGTCCAGTACTTATCTGCTTCATATTAAGCGAATTAGATGCTGTAGGACCATCTATTATCGCTCCTCCTGCATCCTTTGTAGTAACTGTAACTTTGTAGCCAGTACTAGGTACAGTGGGATTGACCAGATTAAAGAACTCTAATCTTATCTTTGTTCCTTCAGGTATACTTACAGGGTTAAGAACAGTATATGATATCGTTGTACTGCTCGCTAGAACTGCATTACCATGTCCTATTCCTTCTCTTTCTACCCACCGAGGAGGCGCACCTATAAGAGTACCAGCTGGGAATGTTATGTCTATGAATTTGATAGTACCTGTAGTTGATGTTACAAAGACAATATCATAATAAGACTGAACACCCACAATGTTGTTTGTTTGTCTTGCCCAAACACCAGAGAGGGCTGCCTGAGTGGTGAAATCACTTCCTCCATCTTGACTTATTGTTGATGGTGCTTCAGCGGTTGGCGATGGCCTTGTCAAAAGGGATACTATCTGCGGAGTGGTATGGTAACTACTAGTATCGGTTCCCTCTGTTTTTGTTTGTTCGGAGATACTAGGAGTAGGAGCAGCCGCTACCAATCCAGGATTAATAAAGATGACAATGAGCGACGATATGACCATAAGAGCAATAACGAATGTGATACCAAGTCTTGTCGTAATCGTCGTTTTTACACACACTGACTTCAATACTGCAGGTAACGCAGTTGGTGAATAACTCATAGTGTTACGAGTATTGTCAATTTTAGATCTTATTTGAATTTGGAACCACTAGTCACTCCTATTTATGTTGGAATTGTTCTTTAAGATTCAGAAAATAAAAGGAAACATGTCCATATATACTTCCTATGTACTGTTTCCTTCAAGGGTTTGTATCGATAAGAAGAATCTATTATAATTAGAAAGTGCGCAACAGAAATACAATCCTGCTATACCGGTAAAGAATATCACAGACAACTAGAAAGAGGGAACATTGATTGATATCCACTTCCGGTCAGAAGTCGAAGTTGTGATATAGTTTAGGAATTAATATAGTAATAATCAAGGGGCCTTTAGCCAGATATTTGAACGCACTGACCGTTTTCGTCACAGGCTTTCTTTACTACACCGCTGCTACCGACCCGTGATCTTCTTCCACCTACAAATCATCAAGCGTGGTTCATATTATACAAAGGAATTATCATAGTAACACCGTATTTTGACGTATCTGAACTATCACGACTCGATATCATCCGACGAATTGAATGGATTTGATCATTTCTCTTGCAAAGGGCAAGTAGTCATCATATCTGGTCAGAATTGCACTGAAGTCAACACTATATAACTGCGAATCCCGTTCTGCGAAGACAGTTAATACCTTCTGAGTATTACCCTTTTGAGAGTAATCGTAGTATATGCTGCTATACGCAGGTGAGTTATCAAGACTCGTTATATTAATATCTAATATTCTGAAAATCTTGATACTATTGTTTACGACGGATCCTAAGGCCATTGAGGTATCATTGCTCATGGATGGATGTTTTATTATTGAAACATTTGCTACGGGCACATTGCTTATAGATGATCGTTCCATCGAATGAAAATGTACTACTTCTCCAGCCATACTCTGTCCATTGACTACAATCCAATCTGATGGATATTTCATCCTAATTCCTTCATCTTTATTCTCATACCATAGGAACCTTGGCATAGCTTCAATAGTCATTTCTATATCTTTGAGTTGACCGTCACGTAGTACACTAAGTGTAATATTTTCACCTACCCTTTTATTCTCAAAGATATATTGTTCAATGTTACGATATTTTGTGGTAAAAGAAGTGCTGCCATCTACGGCTAATATTATATCACCTCTCGACGCTATTATCTCTTCTACACTTCCAGTTCTAGTCATATTTAGGGTTCGCATGCCCAGCCTTTCCGCAGGGCTCCCAGGAATTATATCTACAATTACATCCCCCCGAGTAGTAGCATCCAGACCAAGTCTTTCCGCAAGTGAGGGAGACAGGCTCCTTGTTATTAGGCCACTATATGGGATCTGCAGAGTTCCTGTAAAAGGGTTAGCAGGGCTAGTTGATAATGATACATAGTTATCCTCTATGTTATTGATAGCCTCAGGACTTCTCACTTTTTCAGGTTCTAACATATGCATGCTGCCGCTACTATTGTTGTTGTTGTTGTTGTTGTTGTTGTTGCTCCTGATGTCACTCCTATTATTGTTATCAGGCTCTAAGTTTGAGGCAGCGTAAACTGAGGCATAAACGGGGACGGAGGCTGTTGAGGATACAAATACAAATAATAGAAGAAAGAGCAAAAAAGATTTACTTCTGTGAGGGCACAGAAAATACTTTCTAAAAACACTTCCTATCATAACTAGAGGAGAGAGAAAGCGCTCTACTATATTTTTAACTGTACGAATCTATTTGTTCTAGAATTGATAAATCAACAACGCTAGGAATTACTTTACAGTTCAGTCATTCGTATTGTGCCATAATCAAGACATATGTTCGCGGATTCGTCTGAAGTGACGAGAGTTATTTATGTGTGCAATCATAAAGCCTCTATGCATTTACTGTAATACTATAATACTACAAAAAGGAGAGATGATAATCACTTGGTGAACTGAAAAGATCTAATAACTTCTCTCGCTAGTGCCAGGTAGTCGTCAAATCTAGAAGGATCGGTGGCAAAGTTGATTCTATAAATACCCCCGTCCTTAACAGTGAAGGCGTTTAGTTGCTTCAAAGTACGATTCCCATCTGAATAGTCATAGAATACTGATTCGTAACCTGGAAGATTTGAAACGGTAGTAAGGGTGATATCAAGATTGCGCTTAGCTGCGGTATCTTCCTGCTCCTCGGTAGCGAGATCGTCTAGCCCCCTATTTGCTGTCGTCGCGGTTACTACGAAGATGCCGGCAACGGGCACTGTATCGTCGCCAGCCCTAACACGCTGAGGTGAAAAAAACTTTACTACCTCCTCTCTTGATTCAGATCCTAAAACCTCCCAATCGGAAGGATATTTGATTCTTATCCCTTCATCGGTATCCTCATACCACAGAAACCTTGGTAGGGCCCCAATTGTTACTTGTACGTCGCTTATTTGACCATCCCTGAGTACAGCTAAACTAATATTATCTCCCACTCTTTTCTCGTTCCGTAGATAGTTTAAAAATGCTTCATTAGTTCTGATAAAAGTGTCATTTCCGTCTACTTTTAGAATTATATCTCCACCAAGTTTTATAGTATCTCCAGCAACATTCGTAGTCAGGTTTCCACCCCTAATACCAGCGAACGCAGCAGGACTTCTAGGCTCTACTTCTGTGACTATTATTGCATAAGTCGTATCATTCAGTCCGAATAATTTGGCAACTTCTGGGGTAACATGATACCTTGATAATCCAGTGTATGGAATCTGCAAGCTTCCAGGTGGAGGACCAGTAGAGGTATTAATATAAACAGGAGTAGTTGCAGTAGTGGAATTACCAAGTGTAGTATCGTTCTGAAAAGTGTTTTCAGATGTAACAGTGTCGACCAGAGAGGAATTCAAAATAGCAGACGAATTGGAACCTGTAATAGAACCGCCAATATTGTGAAGAGAGTCCAAGTCCGCGTTAGAGTTTGTACCAGCATCTACTATCGTCGCATAAACGCGATCCTCAAGTAGGACTGTTTCATGATGATTAAAACCGATCATCAAAGCCAGAGGAATGATAATTAAAGAAAGAGCGAACATAGTCAAATATGGTGATGAGGAAATTATAGACACAGAATAACAAAGAAAGAACATATACTATTAAACATTACTGCTATTTTGAAAAAAGTAAAAATTAATCGGACCAGACAAGTTGTAAAAAGCTGATAAGCTGGTCTTTGCCTTACACAAATTTAAGCCTGCAAGTTGTTAGTTCGCAAGAAGTAAAGCGACACTCCTGAATCATCGCACGATAACTCGACCCTAACCCAGTGTATGATGATAAACAAATCTTGAAAAAGCCTGAGAAACTGGACTTGTAGGATGCAATAATCTCACGGCCAGAGAGGGGAGCTAAGCAGAAAAACTGCAAGATGGGCGGCGTATTGTCTCTATTAATTTAGAAATCAAACCCCAAAATCTCATAACTTCGGTCGATATTTATAATAGCCATTTAACTAATTCTTATAATATTTGGTACCTAAGAAATAGGAGATACAGATATTACTATAAGAAGTTAAAGCAGATTCTGAAAATCTTCGTATATACCAGTTCTTCTATTCCCTAATTAATTGATCCATTTTTCAAGCCGCAAAATTATGTTAACTGCAAGACAGGCTGCCCCAATAATGTTCATGATTTTACTATTTTCTTCCTTGTCATTTAGCACGAATCCAACTGAAGTAAAAGCTCGTCCGCTTACAAATCTGGACGTTCAGAATGGCAGGGCAAATATCCCAATGGCCATTCCTGTTGATAGCAATGTGAATACCGAATCACTTAGTATTGACTCACCTCTTGGAACGGTTAATAATCCAGAAAAAAATTTGGTCTCCTCAGGCTCTGAAAACCCCTCATCATTGGCGACTTGTAATAAGCTATCGGTTTCTTCTGTTTCAGCAAGCGGCAACGATGGAAATGTACCGGCCAATGTACTAGATAACAATCTTAACACAAGATGGTCTGACAACGGTGTTGGTTCATGGATTCAGCTTGATTTAGGTTCAAAGAAAAGCATATGCAGTGTTGATGTTGGGTGGTATCGAGGCAATTTAAGGCAGAATAACTTTGTCATATCAGTGTCAGATAATGGGAATACGTTTACTAATAAATTTACAGGTACAAGCAGTGGCAGTACCACATCTCCTGAGAAGTACACATTACCTGCAGGTACGGAAGGCAGATATGTAAGGATTACAGTAAACGGAAACACAGAAAATAACTGGGCTAGCTTAACAGAGATAGCGGTGTTTGGATCATCTGGTTCATCTGGCAGTTGTACCAAACAGCTACCTACTGCCATATCTGCGAGTAATTTCTGGGGTCCTAATTCCCCCTCCAAAGCCATAGACAACAATTTTGATACAAGATGGGCAAACAAAGGTGTTGGTTCATGGATTCAGCTTGATCTGGGATCTACTAAGAATATCTGCAGTGTAGATATTGCATGGTTTCTAGGTAAAGTTAGAGAATTTAAATTTGCAATTTCAGTTTCTGTATCCACTGATGGTACGTCATTTAAAAACGTACGAAGTGGTACAAGCAGTGGAACTACAACAGCATTTGAGAAATATACACTACCAGCAGGCACAGAAGCAAGATACATAAGAATAACAGTCAATGGTAACGATGTGACGACTTATGGAAACGCAGCGGAGATAGCTGTATTTGGATCAGCCGGAACTTTACCTCCTCCACCACCACCTCCCGGAGGCGGCGATGCCGGTACCAACGACAAGTTTGGAATTAAAAAGATCTATGCCACCAAATCTGGCGGCGAACAATGGTTTATGAATATGCAAGACCCCAGTAACGATCCAAGAACAAGTGAGCCATCAATGTCAAGGAATAGCGACGGATCATGGAGGGTGACCAGTGGGCAAGTGAGATACGGGGTATTCACGTCTTCAGGATATCTTCCGGATCAGGTCGAAAAAGACCATTCGGTTATAGCTTCAAGAGGGTACATGCAGTCTCCTAATGATTGGAAGAACGTAGAGATGACAGGACAGATAAAGTACAATTCGGGCGGCGATGACGAATGGACCTGGTATGCAAGAGGTGGAAGGCATACTGGAAGTGGATGGGAAGACGGATGTGAAGGTGTTGCATTAAAAGGATCGTTAGCATACACTGGAGGCCAGGTGAGATGGGCTAAAGAACAGTGGCATGTTAGCTATGTCTTCCAGCCGTGGAAAAATTCGCCCGCAGATGGAGATGGAAAATTCGTAGGCTTCAAAGTGGCCATATATAATATGCAGCTTAATGGGAAGACAGTAGTAAAGATGGAATCATGGATAGATCCAAACAACAACAACCAGTGGCAGAAGGTCTACGACTTCATAGATCAAGGTGGATGGGGAAACGAAGGTGGAGAGTGCAGAGGAGCATCTGACCAGATCGTTACATGGGGAGGACCAATAGCGTCGTTTAGATGGGACGATGGCAATAGCATAGACATAAAGAATCTTAGCGTAAGAGAGATCGTTCAACCAAGCCAGTGAGGAATTTTTGAGGAGCAGTAGTAGAGGTAGCACTAGCAGTAGTACTACCTCATTCTCACTGACTGACTGAAATTATGCTGACACGATTGGTTTGATATAGGTAAGGAACTAGAGATTTTCTTTAAATTCCAATTATTTGTAATTTCTGCCGTTGGATTTGTCAGATTGATTCGTACCTCAAAGGAGTGGAGGTGCTGCTAATCAGTTAATCTGACTGTTAAAAAAGAGCATTAAATTAACCAGTAATATCTTATAATGCATCGAACTTCTATCATCTTGCTGCAAAGTCTTGCCAAAGCCATTCTAAAACAGGTAAATTCATAGCAGTAAACTCTCGAGCAGAAGAGTTGGAATATCTCATCGGCGGCACACTGAATTCGTCGATGCAATAGGGGCAGTCCGTTTCTCACTATCCCTGCATGACACCTTCTATATCTGAGTATCCTTTTACCATTCCAAGTACTCCAAGATACGGGTGGCTCATCACGCTGCTCATACACCATCTTAGTTACGTTTTCACCGGACACTCTTGATTGCATATAGTATCTTACAGCATTTGGTTTCATACATACAGTGCAAGTCATCCGTGGACTGCGTCTCTCTCTTCTTCTCGTAATGGGAATTTCAATTTGCATTTCTTATTCTACTTCTCATACCTTTAGTTATCACAAGTACAGTCGGATAGTAGCCGCCACTTTCCATGCGTGCACCCTTTGCTTGCTTAGTTCCATTCTAGTCCTCTCATCTAATGCACCCACGGTTTCAGCATTTATCTCAGCAAACTAATCCAATAATTTACAGTTATGTAGCTTTGGTTGGTCTTTTGTGAATTCATAGACAGCATGTTCTGCATTGTCGGCATTCTCTGCAACAACCGTGGCTTACGATCCCGATAAAGACAGAAAAGGGGTTTATCTGATCCGACGTGACCTGTCTTTTTTACAGCGTCAGTTCCTATATTACTCACTCTGGTCTGATTCTCGGGATTGCGTGTATCAGTACCTGGCCTCTGGATTATGGTTCTCTCCGCATCCGGTTTCCCACTAACCGGGTAGCCCACTACATCAAAGGCATGACTGTCTCCTTTCGCCTCTATCTTGGTGACCTCTTCTGCTCCACGGAACGCTGTAGTAGCTTTATTGAGGACTAAGATATTCTGTGCTAGACCTAAAATCTTCTTGGTGT
>WHTU01000370.1 GCA_009377575.1 Nitrososphaeraceae archaeon
CATAAATGCAATGTAGTATTCGCCAAGTTCCAAGCCATGCACGTTCGCTTTCATACCGATCTCGTCAACTTCGTGTCCTGTGTTTTCGATGGCAAATGATAGTGAATCTTTAATTTCTGAACGGGTCAGTCTATCTGATTCAGTTCCTCCATCTGCTCTCGTTCTTTCTTCAATGTTTTTCCAGTGTATTTTTTCGTTTTCTTTATGGTTGAATACCATACTACGGCTAGGGTCTGAAATTGTTATTCAAATTCCTGCGTGCGAACTTGCTGCATTCATGCTGCATTCTTGTTATTCCGCTGTGGGTGTTGGTCTAACCATTCCTTTACATAAGGTAATGAATCGATTAATGGTAAGTGTCTGCTGCCGGTTTTGCCATTCACTAATACCTCAGCATATTGCTTGGTTCCGACGTTTTTGATTACTATGTCTTTAATTTTCAAATTCAAAATTTCACTCGGTCGTGCTGATAAGTCTCTTGAAATAGCATGATCGCATCTGTTACGTGTGTT
>WHTU01000371.1 GCA_009377575.1 Nitrososphaeraceae archaeon
ATTTCCTTCGACATTAACAATACAGACTCTCTCACCTGCTAGGTCAATTGCTTTCATGGTAGATGGTTGGATGTCTTTTGTTTCAGCAACCTTTACAAAATCTACACTCAATTCTTACACCTCTCATATCATTAGAATGGGGGCTAAATGCTATATGGGTTTCCATATTGCAACTAGACGGACCAAATGAACAATAACAGCTTATTTCAATAATAATCAATAAAATTACACAAAATTCCTTATCAAAGCTAATCTATTCATTTGGCAACTGATATAAGTAAATATGCCTGCCTTAAGTGGATGTATGATCGTCGTCTAGTTGCGTGGTAGTATGTATAACTCTATCTTTTACTCTGTGTATTAATAGTTATGGCAGATCAGGTATTCATGTATGCCATTGTGGTGGGTGTCTTTGCCGTGCTAACAGGGATATTGTTTAGCTTCAGGGCAAAGAGAAAGTCTGAAGAGAAAAAATCTACTGCTCCTGCTACTACGTCTGGGGGAGAAA
>WHTU01000372.1:0-252 GCA_009377575.1 Nitrososphaeraceae archaeon
TGGTATTTGGGAAAAGGTCATGGCCAGATATTTGGGAAATTTAGAAGACCCGATGGCCATTGCACTTAAAGATGAACTGAAGAAGGGTGAATCAATTGTATTGGAGATTAGTCCTAAGTATTACTCAACTTGGGATTACGGTAAACAGTAAACAGATTCGCGCACAGAGACGATTAGTTACGATTAACATATGATATCTGAATGCAGTAGTGGTCACATTTGTTTTGGCAAAGGAGACCTTTCGTCATGCGC
>WHTU01000372.1:262-507 GCA_009377575.1 Nitrososphaeraceae archaeon
GATGAAGGATTGCGGAAGGCCAACAGTAATAATAAGTCCTATAGATATAAAATGGTTCTACAAAATAACTGAATCAGGTCTTTGTATTAATAGAAAGGATCTGAATATGATATTAGAAGACCAAAATATGCCCAAAGATGTTAAGAAAACCATACTATGGATCTTTCCCCATTTAGAAGGAAGAAGGTATGACAGAAGACAGTAGATACCTAAAATAGCGTCAATGCTATTATTACTGGCGCTTG
>WHTU01000373.1 GCA_009377575.1 Nitrososphaeraceae archaeon
ATTAAGCGCTACACCTTTAGTGTTTAGAACCGGTACTTCATCTAATATTACATTAATATTAGTAGTAGCATTAGTAGTATTTACGGCTGTTGAAGATAACAGCGATGGTGAAGATGATGACACTCCTGATGCCGGCAATATTGTGGAAGAAAAACAGTAAAGGAACGACCCTCCTAATACAATAACAAATGATAACAATGATAGCGGTCTCAATCCAATCATTTTGAGAATAATGAGAGGTATTTATAGTTTCATAAGGATGCCATTAATAACGCTGTAAATATAATAAGTTAGCAAACCGATAACCCAATCATTCACCTAGCCCTTAGATATTTTAATGAATTGCCTTCTCTAACGCACATACACTACTAGGCTTCAAAGTAGTCGTTCTTAAATAACCCCTATAGCTCAGAATCACCTTAAATACATCTTAGTGGGTATAGGGTTAATGTCAAGTCACAGACTTGTTAAGAAAGATTCTCTAGTCCTTATTGCTGTCATATCTAC
>WHTU01000374.1 GCA_009377575.1 Nitrososphaeraceae archaeon
TGTCTAGACATGGGAGAATACTCTTTAGAGCATCTAGCCTTCAACAATCGGGATAGAAGGAAGAAGGTGGATCAGTAATGCCAATAATTTCTCCTTCAATTCAGACATAGAATCAAAGAAGTGATCCAATTGATCTTCATCGATATTCCTAAGTCTTTTATCATGTGTCATAAATTTAGGAAACTTTGATGTAAATCGAAAGTTATCTGGAGTTCTCTTGTACCAGTTTTTGGCCATGAATTCATTAGGAATTCTGTAGAAAGAAGAGTCTATTTCAACACAATCAAAGACCTTTGTTTAATACCTCAACCAATTATTATTTTCAATATCATTAGGATAAAATGGTCCTTGCCATGATGAGTAACTCGAGCCTGAGCATCCTATGTAAAATTGTACTCGTTGCGATATGCCTATCTATATATATATATACAAAAACGAACAGATAACCATTCTATAGTTTAAAGCTGAACTATCAAAATACATAGAACAGGAACTTAATTATG
>WHTU01000375.1 GCA_009377575.1 Nitrososphaeraceae archaeon
CACAATCAACACATGTTATTTTCATCTGTTACACATCATATAGTACCTAGTATTTTAAATGATCCTGGTGTTCTAATGCCAGAACATAACTCTAGTCGTATTTGTCATGCAATCATGCATAGATTGGAATGATAAGACAAATAGTTGAGATAGAATTCTTTGCGTTATTTTAATTCACTATATTTCTGAATTCCGTGATAAATCTAACTTCGGATCCCGGTTCCTTAGAGTAGATGAATCCTGGTTCCTTAAAGCATTATTAAGGAATCTTAAGTCCCTTCATTAATACCTACCTTGAACTACAGAATCTAGTGCTTCTTCAGGCGTAACTTTGGATATACTAGTATTTTGTAATAAGACTCTACAAGTTCTTTTTTTTTTGAATATTTGAGTATAACCAATCATACTTTACATATAGTCTTTCCTTAAATCCATAACACAACTTTGCACAATCCTCTTATGTATATAGTATATGGCAAAAATTAGAATCGCAACAGAGATT
>WHTU01000376.1 GCA_009377575.1 Nitrososphaeraceae archaeon
TGGCAAGATTTAATCCTAACTTGGCAGGAGACAGTCTCAAGCTATCATCTGTAAGAACCTGTCCATGTTTGAATAAGAAGTCGTACATCTCCCAGAATCTACCTTGAGGCGGTTTTAGCAGGATTGCAAAAAAGCTCAGGATCTCGGTAACAGACAGGTGCAATATGCAATGCATGTATTGTATGCCACCTGTCAAAGTTCAATGGTTTAATGAAGAAGATGTCAAAAGCATTAGTACATTCATGGAAATCTTCGTCTGGAGCTAGATCATTTTGCATTTCAGGTACCTGACAATCAACCACGTTAGGTTTACTCTTTTGAAGATCTTGAATATTAACTTCCAAGCTATTTATTTCTCTATGAAATCTTATATCCTTTTCTACAACCAATACTATCGCACCATGGGTACGCCCAATCATCGCATGGACCGCACGCACCAGTAGGACAAGTGCGATAAACACTGAGATAACAGGGTGCAGTTCTTGAACAAGGGCGGCCAGTT
>WHTU01000377.1 GCA_009377575.1 Nitrososphaeraceae archaeon
GCACCTGCTGCGCACGGTCCCTGGTCTCACCGAGGCGGTCGTGGATTGAAACCGCCGCCTCCGCGGCAGTGCAGAAATCCCTATCCCGACGGACCGCAGCGTCCTCATCCGAGGACAGGTCCCGCTCCTCGCTCTGCACCCCATCGATGACGTCGGTGATGCGCTTGTGAGCGCGCTCCACCAGGTCTAAAAGCTCCTCGCGGCCATACTTCTCGTGCAGCTCGCTCGGGCTGTAGGTACGTGCCATTGCGACCCCTCCTTAGGCGTCGAAGTTGTTGAAAGGTTGCGAGGTCACAAGGGATGAGCTTGGACACTGACGCAAACGGCCCTGACGGCCAACTCCACGCCCCTGGTTAGAGGGCTCGCATCCAGGCCGGGTGAGGGTCTGACGCTGCCCCACAGTGTACCCGACGGTTTCTTTAAGCCGGCTGGGTACTGGAGGGAGCTCCCTCCGCTAATATCCCCCCGATCTATCTCCCCCTCGCCCGATTCGGCTGGATCG
>WHTU01000378.1 GCA_009377575.1 Nitrososphaeraceae archaeon
CATGACCGATTTCTTGAAAGAGTTCAATTTATTGGACATTCAGGAGAGAACCGAATGAATAATTCATGTATGGATGATCTGCATGTGATACCATCTCTAGTCTGAACTATGAAATATACTTGTTGATCAACCTAAACACATGAATATGAACTTGCCAAATTGTGATCGGGCCAAAGGAATTGAAGCATCAGTCATCATGTCTGCAAGAGATAGATAAGGCCATATTTTACTTGATACCTTAAGTTTAGATGACTAGGTTTTCTATCAGCAAGGGTGACAATAAAGGCTTTGAGGATATAATCTAAGAAACAAATGTTGCTGGCGGGAGGTGATATTCCAGATAAGTTGGAGGTTATCCTACAACCATCAATGCCTATATCAGACCCAAATCTTGTTATCTCGCTACAATAGATGGACGGGGTTTGTCAATGACTAGTAATCATGACCGTCCTGAGGTAGGTAACATTCTCATCCTTCTTCCGGTTATCCCAGCTACAACCAT
>WHTU01000379.1 GCA_009377575.1 Nitrososphaeraceae archaeon
TTTATCAGTATATCAGGACCTGAAATAATGAGTAAGTTTTATGGTGAATCTGAAGCACGTTTAAGGGAAATCTTTAAGGAAGCGAAGGAGAAGGCGCCTTCAATAATATTCATAGATGAGATAGACTCAATCGCACCAAAGAGAGAAGAGGTAACTGGTGAGGTGGAACGACGAGTCGTATCTCAATTACTCTCATTGATGGATGGTTTAGAAGGCAGAGGAAAAGTTATAGTAATTGCTGCAACCAACAGACCAAATGCGCTAGATCCAGCGTTACGCAGACCAGGTAGATTTGACAGAGAAATTGAGATCAAAGTTCCTGACAAACGAGGTAGACTGGAGATATTACAGATTCATGCCCATAATATGCCTCTAGATACTGATGTAGACCAAGATAAAATTGCTGGTGTAACTCATGGGTTTGTAGGTGCAGATCTTGAATACTTGTGTAAGGAAGCAGCTATGAAATGTTTGAGAAGGCTTCTACCTGAACTCAATCTG
>WHTU01000037.1 GCA_009377575.1 Nitrososphaeraceae archaeon
AACTTATATGGGTTCTTAAAGCAACAGGACTAGGACTCATTGAGTTCGTTATCAGATTCATTGCATGGTTATGTGTTCGTAATGACCAGCTCAAAGGTAGTCAAGTCTGTATCGTAACAGGACCAAGGATAGACTTATCGATTGCAATCATTGACCGTATTAAGAATCTATTCATGCAACGTAACATACTATCATTTGATACTAAATCAACAGTAGTCTATCTTAATCAAGTAAAGATAGAAGCATTCCCATCAAATCACCTTGATAGTATGAGAGGCATAGCATCAGTGAGCTTCATATTCCTAGATGAGGCAGACTTCTTTAGCCCAGGTGAACAGCAGAATGCTCGTGATATATCTGAACGTTACATTGCCAAGTCAGATCCACATATTGTAATGGTTAGCACTCCTAATATGCCAGGTGGTTTATTTGAGTCAATGTCCAATGAGAAAGAATGTATCTATTACAGAATGTATATGGATTATACTATTGGTCTTTCGAAAATATATGATAATAAGCAGATAGCACTAGCTCAACTCTCACCAGGTTTTGAACGTGAATATAACCTGAAGTTTCTAGGTGGTATTGGCAATCTCACACCAATTCAAACCATAACAGCAGCTATTGAAGAATATAGTTTAGACGATGATATTATCACACAAGTCCTTACTTTACTAGGTGGATAGGCATAGACCCAGGTTATGCTTCAAGTAAGTTTGGCATATGCGTAGTCCAATATAATAATGACAAACTAGAAGTAGTTTACACAGCATCACTTGACAAACCATTGTATACAGACACATTACACTTGATACGTCAGTTAGTGCAGCGTTTCCATGTCTGCAAAGTATTCATAGATGGCTCAGCATCACACTTGATTCATGAACTGAAGCATGGTTATGGTGAGTATATCACATATGAAAAGCTAAAGCCAGATGTCTTAGATCGACAAATCTCTAGTGGGTGCGGGGAGCCTCTGATTGTTCCTATTAACTTCCAGAAACATCATAAATCAATGGCAAAGCACTTAGTTAAAGCACTAGCACATAAGAGAGTACGAATTAATCCCAAGTTTGATGACCTAATAATATCATTAAAGTCAGCAACTACAAAGGAAGATGAATGGACCTTAGATAAACCAAGGTCTGCAAATAATGACTTGTTTGATGCATTTAGAATGAGTATGCTCTGTCTGAAAGGAGCAGGTGAATGATAAATAACAATGCCTCATAAAGGATATATCCCTTGGAATAAAGGCCGAAAGATGGATGGACATTCTAAAGAATCCATACAAAAGATAAAAGCTGCACGTGCTGGAAAGAAACCCAATCTAGACAAACAATTCACTGAAGAACATAAGCACAAAATCAGTCTATCATGTTTTAAGCATTGGAGAGAATACCCACGAAAGAAAGGTAGGTGAGAAATCAGATTAGTTAATAAGAAAAAGGATTGCTGTCTCTCTAAAGAACAAATGGACGAATTGCATCAGCTCGAACGTATATTCGGCGTAGTTGACTTAAAGAATTGGTCCTTAACGACACCTACAGATAGCACTATCACCATGAAACGACCAAAGAAATAATGACCTGTTATAGACTAGGGTGTAATAATGAAGCTAAACGTGGGGTTCGTGATCGTTCTGGTCAAGTAATAGTATTCTGTCCCCCTTGCTTCCAAGAATTACTTAGGTCAAATATCATAGATAGAGCAACTGGGGAAGTAATGACTACCTAAACTAACGATTTAGCATGACACTTAGCACAACTCATTGCTATTGGATAGGGTATTTACAAAAACAAGTATTCTATGCGTGAGTTATGGCGTGGTTTTTCACGACTCAGCATAGAATTCCAATTATTGGCACCATAATAAAGGATATTCCAGAGAAAATTACCCGACGAAGGTATCCAAATAGAAACACTTTTAATATACATCTATGTATAGATCTCCTACTACTATACATAGATGTATAGTAGTAAAACAAATATATTACCCCTCCGTAGTTATATTAACTCTTGTCTATGAAAGAAGGTTTTACGGAAGTGGGGGATCTTGAAAGTCAAGAGTTGTAGGATATGTGGGGTTCCAACTGGTCCACATAATGTTAGACACAGAACTAAACTACAATATTATATATGCAAGAGGGACGAGGACATGGAAGATAAGGGACGTAGACAGACACTAAAAATAGAGGTGTTAAACCAATATGGGGGAAAATGTGTATGTTGTGGGACGGCAATAATGGAATTTTTGAGTATCGATCATATCAATGGTGACGGATATATTGATAGAAGATTGAGAGATGGAGATCATATATGGAATCAGATTAAGAGGAATAATTATCCTGACACATTTCGAATATTATGTTTTAACTGTCACATGGCAAAGACTCATTATGGATATTGTCCACATGACATGTTAAACAATCGTCGTCTTAGAAAACAGTTACTCCCCACTGTATTCAAAGATGCCCAACAGGAGAATTGAAATGAACATTACAACAGAAAAAACTGAGGAGTTCAAAATGAAGGTCGAACAACTAATTCCTAAATATGCGATCCAAGGACAGGTAAAGGATTATGATAAATTTCTGAAGGAATTGTTAGAATACGCGGTGAGTCAATCCAGTACTTATATCCCTGCAAGACTTGAACTGTGGGAGAGTCATAGGACAAAGGTTGACAATACTCAATTAGACTATGATTCTATATGTCTTGCAATTATTTTGATATCTTGGGCGGTTCGAATGCGTAAAGTCAAATCTGATGAAGGTCAATGCCATGTACATATGAAAGATTGTGCGGATACGAGAAAAATGCATAGTGAAATATATGATCAATGGATAGAAGTAGTTGAAGAGGCTTTAAAGGCATTAAAAGCAGGTAGACCTGGCCGATAGTTTGTTACTATGTAAAGAGTAACAAAGTCTTGAGCGTGAAAGTGTTAAAATATCTCGAAAATATTTTGATAACATATACCATATTTTATTATCCACCTATAATTAGGGAGACTTGTATCTATAATTCCGATATTCCTTGGACTAGCGGGACTATTTTATATGCAAGGTATGGCCAATATTATTGCTATCATCCTGGCTGTGGCCGCTGGAGGCATTTTCTATATGCTCTACTTTGATATGATCCCAAAAGCTCATAAAGATCGAAAGTGGCTTCCAACGTTCGGTGCCGTATTGGGTTTTATCATCGGGTTTGCTATTGTAAGAACTGTTGGAGGATAATGTTTGTTGAGAAGGTGAATTACAAAATTACCTCTACGTACTTAGCCCTATACGTATTAGGTACTTTCAATGAATGGAATGGATCTTGTAACTGTATTCCTACGTTCCCAAATAATAGCGGCAATAGGTCATAGCAGGTGACTTATTTCTTATCTAATACCTTTTTACTTGTTAGGCCTATCGATTCGGTCTCAACGAAGGTGCCAATGCAGCTTAAAAAAAGTTAATGTGATCGACTCAAATGTCTCCTGTGCTCATACTAAGGGAAACTTTAATTGAATTTTGTCTTATCGCAAGTTCTACATTGAGTCTTCTCTTCATCCTCCTTTCGAAAGGTGTGACTAATGATGCGGGTATAGTAAAGTAATAAGGTGGGCAGCCTTAACAGCTGTTGGATTTGCATTGGAGAATCGAGAAGGACTATCATACGATAAATACGTCAATCGGTTGCAACAATTATTAGATTCTAAAAAGATTACAATTGACCACTTTAATCATTTCAAATCGCGAGGCATTGAAATTATTCGCCCTTTACAAGATTTCGGTTTAAGATCTCTTGGCCGTATCTTGCCTGAAATTGTGATCGGGGCCTCATACGAATTTATTAAAAGAATGAAAATTCCTTACCAAGCAACTAGTTTTCTGGTTGCAAACACTAAATCTAACTTGAATGGGTGGTATGTATACAAGATTCCTGAACAACCCAAAGGTGGACTCCTTCTTTTGAGCGGAGGTAAAAGAAGGCTAGGCGATAACGTTTTTGCATCCACACATAGAATAATCCTGGGAAGGAAAGCGATCCTAGTCAGTGCAGTTAATTTGATGACAAACAAAAACAATATCTGGAATTGGCATTTCTTTGGAGATCATTTAAAGCAAGACAATGAATTACTGTATGAAGATCTGGTAAGACTTGAGACCATTATGAACCGTAAAGATGATTCAGCGAGCAGCGTTAATAGTATAGGTCCCTATTACTATATAATAATCGCGAGATCGGAATCAACTTTTAAGAAATTAGAAATTGTAGACAATTATTTGCAAAATAAAGTTGCAGTTTTGAATCCTGAGAATAATATACATGCGATTTTTATTACTAATAATTCTGGCTTTGACTTCGCTTCAAAAAGAATAGAAGAGTCAAGTTTAGTTAGCTATATTGCTACAGGAGAAAACTTTGATCTATATCGGGCAATGCAAGAACTAAAACGAAAGTATGGGATTGACTTGATACTAAATGACGGCGGACGTATAATGTCTGAGGGAGTTAGGAGGGAAGGACTTTTGGGTGAAGAAAGAATCTCCTTAGAACCGTTTCCCGGTGAGGATATATTTCCTTCAGACAAATATATTGATCCTACAACAGTTGCTGGATCTATAGGTCTGGGTTTAGACGGCAGCGAGATAGAAGGATCCATATTATTACACACAAACAAGATCGAGGATGAAAAATTGAATGTATATGTTCATCCGTTGGAGGAACGTAAAGTACTCTGAAGTTAACATGATGAAGAGCTATCAAACCATGCAAATCTGTGTCATCATAGTATAAAATAATTAGATTCCTCTGTTGTATGACTCCCTTCTTCCTATTGGTGTGAAAGCTGCCCCAATCAATTCGTTCAATAAATCATCAATTAGTATAGCACTCATTGATTGGATCTATCACAAATTCGTTTGGATGCTACCCAATACGATCCATGGATCAAATGCAAACTGACGGGATACCTAACGTAGAGTATGATTATAGGCAGAACGTTTATTCATTTAATACCACTAAATTTCAATTCCTGTAGGCTGTAGGCTCTATTCTTCATCTTTTTCTTTTGGACAACATTGTTGCACGCTCACCGTCTAACGTCAGCGTACACCTATGCCCTCTGGTACGACAATGAATTTATTTATTTCCGTTAATTCGGATGGTCTCCCTGTAAAAACGGCCTAAGAATGAATAACAAGAATGAGAAAGGATGATAAAACTAATGATAGAACTAAATAATGAAGTGAAGAAATGAGAAGGAAGAAACTGACAGAGACCTCACCATCAACGCTGAAAACAAATAATCAGAACAGTGGCAATCAAGCCGCCAATGATGATAACACAATTGAAAATGTGTTGGTACTCCAAGGCGGCGGATCTTTGGGGGCATTTGGCTGTGGAGTATTCAAAGCTATCGCAAATAACAATATCAAATTAGATATTATTGCAGGCACATCTATAGGTGGTATAAACGCTGCCATTATAGCTGGAAGCAAAGATAAAGAACATTCAGAAGAAGCGTTAGAACGGTTCTGGCTGGAACTATCCGAGAGTTTTGTAGACTTGGATAAAATAATTCCTCCTCCTTCGAGCTCCATACCTGATTTTGTGGAAAAGCTGCTGTCACAGTCATCTGCCTATTTCTATGATGGCATAGCAACAGCCTTGAGTGCCGATGAAAAAATTGGTATTTCAAGAACCTATCATGACGAACGTGATATAAAGATGAGGCAGTTTCGATCTTTCTACAGCTCGGCTATTTTTGGGAACGAGAAGATGTTTAGACCAAGATGGAGGCAGGAAACTGCTCTTTCAGATCCAGAGTTTTTCACGCCACAAAATTGGACTTATATATATGACCATACGCCCTTGGTGAAAACCTTAGAAAACTATATCAACTATGATAAATTAAGACCCGATGGAAACCCTAACTCTCGTTTGATATTAACGGCAGTAAACATCCTAAATGCACAACCTTTAACATTCGACAGTTCAAAGGAACAAATAACACCAAAGCATATACTTGCAACTTCTGCTTATCCTTTATACAATTTTCGTTGGGTAGAAGTCGAACAAGGAATATATTCTTGGGATGGAAGTTTACTGAGTAATACACCCCTACGAGAGGTCATAGACGCATCTCCTGTGAACGACAAGCGGATATTTCTTGTTGAAAACTATCCAAAAAAAGTTGATTTGCTACCAAAGAACTTACCTGAAGTCTATCATAGAGCAAGAGATATTATGTTTTCTGACAAAACTGAGCATAGTATAACCATGTCAAAGGTAATTACGATGTATCTTAAGTACATCGATGAACTCTATCAATTGATCGAAAATCATATTGATCTGTCAAAGGTAGATCAGGAACAACTCAAAAAAATTCGTCGCAAATATAAAAAAATCAAGCACGAGCGTGGAGCTGAGATAAAGGATATCTTTTACATAACACGCGATGAAACCTTTCCCCATATGTATGAAAATGCAGATTTTTCTCCACAAACGATAAAGGAGTCAATCAAAGAGGGTGAAATGAAGATGCTTGAAGTATTAAATAGAAGGCTGGATTGACACCGCCTATATTCCGGTGAAAAATATCGGCTATTTTAGGACTGTACACATTAGCTAGGCAGCAATATCATCACGCCAGCTGTTCTTTTCTTTCACAATGTTCCTTGCTGATTGAGGCTAACAAAAGTCTTCCTCGGAATGGATAGGTCTGAGGTTAGATCAGGAGTCTAAGGACGCATTTGACTCTGAGATCATGTTTTACCGCTTTCGAATGTGGCTAGTTAAGAGGAACACGTTGTTCTATTTTATGATCTTGACGTGTCCAGAGCCAATTGAAGCTATATAAAGATTGGAAGATATTAATCAATATAACAAGAATAACGATACGTAAAAAAAATGACTCTCGTGGTAGAGATAAAGATGTCTCTAAATTCGATCATGTTCGTAGACAACTTGGCGCACGAAGGATAGAATTTATCGCTGCCGCAATTATAGGAGTAGTTTTTGCTGTATGTTTTGCACATCTGGAGTACTACTTTATTAAAGATCCGGCCTTACAAATCTCAAATAATCAGGACGGCAACATTATAGTAACGACAGAGACAGACTCTGACCATAGTAGAGAGGCAGAGCCGATCCTAGGCAACATGTATCA
This sequence comes from Nitrososphaeraceae archaeon, assembly GCA_009377575.1. Classification (GTDB taxonomy): domain Archaea; phylum Thermoproteota; class Nitrososphaeria; order Nitrososphaerales; family Nitrososphaeraceae; genus TH5896. The sequence goes on from WHTU01000037.1 coordinate 7,168, forward strand.
ATACCATTTATTCCCAATGTTCTTCATTTTTGTTCTAGTTAGTTTTGCTGCGCTCATTGACGATATGACTTTGAAGGTGTTTGGAAAGAACAAAAGAAGTAAGGCACTTTTTCTTGGTTTTGCCACTCTGATAACGGCGATAGTGGTCGAAGATTTTGCTTGGTTTGTAAATAGATGGTTAGTTCCTTTAGAGTCAGATCCGAAAGGAGGTCAACTAATGCAGTACTCAGACTGGACATCAAAGCATATTGGAGCTATCAATGCAGGTAATTTCGTTATACCGGTTTGGTATTTATTTGCAATAGGTTTAGCTTCCGTCGCATATTATGCGGCCTTCAGAAGGCATGACAAGTGGGATTCTGAGTAAGGCATATAGGGATAAAGATGATAGCCAGGTTTAGTATTCGATCGCTGTCATCCAGGTATTTGTAATTCGGAACTAGAAATTGTACTGCATATACAAAATTTGCATGAATGCATGGGTTCCTCCTCTGGCAATTTAAATTAAGGTGCTACTCGTCTAAATGGTTTCTAACATTTTGGCTAAGTCCTGTCGACTCTCAAGGATATTAGACCAAGACGACAGGGAATTTCTTATATCTCTCTTCTCAGATATTTTATCTGGGACATTTAAGATTGTAAAATCTGTCGGTAGAATTTGATCTGGTGCATCCCACTTAAATGGCATAGAAATGGTAGCGAAAGCGGTAGGCCTCGCAGAAAAAACTGATGCAAGTGTCTTTCCTTTAGCATTTTGGTTGTGATCAAAGAAAATTTTACCTCGCCTTTTAGATGTATTCCAATCCATTGTAATCTTGTCAGGGTGTTCGCTAACCAATGTTCTTCCGATGATTTCAGCGAAGCTTCTTGCTTGCTCATAATTGTAATCCGTAGAAACAGGTACAAAAATGTGGATTCCAGTTTTACCTGAGGTTTTGATGTAAGATTTGATATTCAATTTATCAAAAATTTCAGATTTTAGTAGCTGAGCCACTTCGACCGTTTTCATGAACGCTTTATGATTGTACTCCGGTTCCTGTGAAGCACCCGTTTCTAATCCAGAGTAAATATATGGATCTAAATCAAAGACAATAAAATCTGGATGATTGAGGCCACAGTTTTCTTCATCCAGTGCAATAGAATCCTTTAAACAGGCTTCATAATCAACAACTCTACTATACCATGGGTGTATTTCTATGCAGCCAAGATTTGCTAACCAGAGTAGTGTTTCCTTGTTATTGCAGATCAAATAGTTAGTCATTCTCCTTGAAGATTCGGAATAAAGCTTCACTGAATCTACAAATTCAGGTTTTTCCATATTCCAATTTTTTTGATAAAAGTGCTTACCCATAATTCCGTCAGGATATCTGCTTAAGGACAATGGTCTGTCTTTAAGAAACGGGAGCAGGTAGTCACTTATTTTGTCATAATATCTTATCAAGTCTCCTTTAGTTAGCTCAGGGTGAGATCGACTCTTTGGCCAAAATACCTTGTCTAGGTTAGAAAAGCTGTTCTCTATTCTTTTGGGTCTTGGTGTAGAAGAGGTATCAGGAGATAACGACTCTGACGGTGGTCGCGCGGAAGACGACTCCAGAGATGACGCTGATGATGGGATAGACAGCTCTTTGGAATTTTGCGGTTTTACATTCGAGAGCTGGTCCACATGCACAGTTTTTTCAAGTGTGCATTCTTGAGGCCTCTTGTCATCTCTAATCCTTAAAAATATGGGAGCTCTCATAATCTTGTCCTCTGTCCATCCATCAAACTTAACTTCGACTACTAGCTCCGGTCGTACCCATACTGGATCCCTATTGGTATATGGTATGTATCTAACAGGAATTTCATCAGTCTTTATTTCTTGTAATTTGTTGAAAATCTGAACAATTTGTGGGAAGTCAAACCCACTTCCGGAGTGTCCAACGAAGACAAGTTCTCTACTGAATGCAGCTAGTAGCAAGGATCCAAAATAGCCCTTTCTATTACCTTCCCCCCTCGTGTATCCAATCACCACACAGTCCTGAGTCTGTATATTCTTGATCTTTAACCAGTCAATACTCCTTGCACCTTGCAAATACTTGCTATGTCTATTCTTTGCAATGATCCCTTCGAGGTTGAGTGCTTTGATATTTTCGAAAAGTTCTACGCCCTTTGCTTCAAAAGATTCAGATATCCTAATCACTCTGTCACCCTCTTGACTTGTATCTAGAACCGAGGACAGCAACTCTCGTCGTTCTGAGAATTCTAAACTTTCGAGACTTCTTCCATCTAAGTACAAAATTTCAAAAACATAGAACGTAGACGGAATTTCCTTAGAAAGGTATTGAATATCTAGAGCATTGTCTATATTCATTCTTCTTTGATGACTTTGAAAGTCTGGATGGCCTTGTTCGTTCAAAATCACTATCTCTCCATCAAGCACAATTGAATCATCGCAATTTACAATCGACGATGATACTAATGAATCGACAATCTCTGGATATCGATGACTAATTGATTTATTAGTTCTCGATTTGAGCTCAAGTATGTTTTTACTCTTGTGATAAAACAGAATGGCTCTTACTCCATCCCATTTGATTTCGAACTCCCAGTTCTTATCATTAAAGGGTTTATCACCTGGGGTAGAAAGCATAGGCCTTATCTTGTTCGGGAAATCAGACAAAGAGAGGCATTGTATTTTCTTTTTGGTAGAATGCAGAAGATCCGTCTCTTCATCCTTATTATTGCCGTGGACAGGATTAGAATCCACCTGAAGGCTAGAATATACACTGCTGGCGCTGTCTTTTTTTGTATAAGCATCTTTTTCAGTTTGAGATAACACAGAATCAGGCAAAGATGACGTCAGGTCCTCTTCTGATGCGTACTCGTCATCATACTTTATCAAAAGCCATTGGTTTTCCAGGCTGGTTCTAATCAAAGAAAATTTACCGTTCACCTTATGCCCGTGTAAACTAAAAGTAATCTTTCCTTTATCGAACTGCTCATAAAACCTTTCACTAGATTTTTCTAATGTAAAGATACCTGTATCCCATACAAGAACTGTACCTGCACCATAGTTCCCCTCAGGGATTGTACCTTCAAAGAGAAGATAGTCTAATGGATGGTCTTCAGTAAGGATAGCAAGGCGTTTTATTCTAGGATTGAGAGAAAATCCTTTCGGTACGGCCCATGATTTGAGGACCCCATTTTCTGTTTCGAGCCTAAAGTCATAATGCAATCTCCTTGCATTATGCTTCTGAATGACAAAGTGTCTTCCGAAGTCCTTTCTTGTCGCATCACTGCGACTGCCAATAGGTTCAGGAGTATTCCCAAAGTTCCGTTTCCTATTATATTTTTCAAGCATGCGCTAAACCTTGGCTTTCCGTCCCACCTTAACCATCGACACTATACTATTTTTAAATTAGGATTCTGACTTTAGGTTATTCTGTTCCTATAATTTTCCTACCCATAGTTGTAGGGAAAGCTATGTGAAAGTTCATCTGCATTATATACTTCTTCCAAATCTCCTACTCAAAGGCACTTGTACAAATCTGATCTCATTTGCAATATCTTCCCTTGCGATCTTCATCATTATTATATTGGATGATAACGCCGTTCCAATACGTCGTGCCGTTGAAAAGCGTTTACAATCCTACACATTCCTTTTACGGAAATCCAGAGCAACATTTAGAATATTGTAGTCTCCTTTAATTCTAAAATCATCAGCTAATCTTTCAATCTCATCCCAGACGATTTTCGGATGATTGCTGGGACCCATTAGTTGTTCAATCTCTTTCAACTTGTCTCTGGCTTCTTGATGTAAGTCATACAATTTGGGATGTGGAGTCAGAAAACCTTTCTCCTTAACCGGTTTTGCGGAGCTCTGTTAGTTTGACTGAACACTAAGGGCTTCTTCATACAGCCGCAACGGTTGCAAATAATCATCCAAACGGGATTCCTTATTTTTACTTTTGATTACATCAAGTTCTATACTTCTTATCACTGTTTCATGAAGTGGATGTGGAAAAAGACTTTTGCATAGAGACTTGATCTCTTCAAACTTTGACGAACTTGGATCCTTGGATTGGTCCGCAGAAAATGGTTTGGCGGATTCATCATGAGATTGTTTGCTCGATTTGTATTCTGTCTGTCCCATATTTTCGTAGCTTTGTGAATCAGGACTGCTATGTGCAATGGCGATGAAGGGAAAATTGCCAGGACTGCCAATGGCAGTGCGCTGCCTGTTTTTCCTCCTGAATAATATCGGATCAGCTGACGAATACTCACCGGTCACCCTCCCTATTACGTATTCAAGCGTACTAACGATCCTGCCCCGTTCCTGATGGAGAATACGGTTATGTCGGTATGCACTGTACTTCCTGGTAAAATCTTGTGCGCACGTCACGCAGACGTAGTTCTTAAAGCTCGTCTGAATAACGACTATCACATACTCTAAATAAGTGTTGGCGCTGCATTGTGCAGCTTTGAATAGTAATATTATAGTATAAGAATCATCACGACTACCTGGAAAGATTCACTTACGACCTTAACTGGTTGAGAAATACCAGGAGTCTAGTTCTTTGGATTTTCACACCTCGATTTTGTATGTTTAACGCAGAAATCAACTATAATACCGATTACAAGCAAGGTTGTGAGATTGAGATTCCTACTGCTATCACTTATGGAACCTGGGCCCATTGTCAGAATTGATCATACCAAATAATATGAGCCCATAAAAGCGTCAGAGAAAAAAAGAATCTAAGACGCCTATCTACTGGGATATGATGTCAATCCTATGACCAAAATATCACGATAAGCGAATAGGAATATGTGACTAAATTATGTCTCTATCTTACTTTTGCTCTTTTAATCTTTTCCTGCAAAAGCATAACACCTTGAATCAATGTTTCCGGACGAGGGGGACAACCAGGAACGTAAACATCAACAGGGATGATTCCATCGACACCGGGAAGTACATTATATGAGTCTATATATAGGCCGCCAGTGATTGCACATGCCCCCATCGCCACCACGTATTTAGGGTCAGGCATTTGGTCATATACCATGCGTAATCTAGGAGCCATCTTTCTTGTCACGGTTCCCTGTACAACTATTAAATCACACTGCCTAAGAGAACCAAATGCTTCTATTATTCCAAACCTCTCCGCATCATACCTGGGTCCCGAAACAGCACCAAATTCTACGCTACAGCAAGCCGTCTCCAAATGAACTGGCCATAAAGACCACATTCTCCCCCAGTTTATCGCATATCCAAGAGGCTTATCTAATGCCTTAACTAAAACATCCCCAATCTTGCTCACCATGACGTTAAAGTTTGATTGATTGAGCAGTTCAGCCTTCAAGCTTGTTTACAACATTTAGGGATTCCAATATTACCTTTCATACATCATATATAATACTTCAGAAACGATCGATACCGAAGATAGGACTGGAAACACCACTCATCACAAGCAGGTCTAAAGGATGGTGTAATCCATGGCGATCGGATTCGAGGGAACTGTATACGTATGACAAAGGTCTACGACGAATTCTCTCCTGATCAAAAATGTATAAACGCTACCTAACTTCAAATAATAGCATTGGGATTAAGAATCGGATTCCACGTATCGATTTCTGGTGGAATTTCAAACTCTGTCGACAATGCTCTAAAGGAGGATTGTACTGCATTTCAGATATTCAGTAGAAATCCCCGAGGCTGGGCCGCTAAACCTTTGGATAATGAGGACGTCCTGCTGTTTAAGAACAAATTGGCAGGACGCTTAGATCGTAATGACTCAACGAAAAGTAGACAGGCGAAAACTTACCCCAGCGGCAGTGGAGAAAAGAGGGCTAACGAGAGATCTAAAATCGATAGAAATGCCATATATGTTCATATGCCTTATCTACCGAACCTGTCTTCACCCAATAAGATAATCTATGATCAGTCAGTGCAAGTCTTGATAGATGAACTCAATAGATGCGACGCTTTAGATATCCTCTACCTTGTCGTTCATCTAGGAAGTCACCAAGGTGAAGGAATTAAGAAGGGCGTTGATCAACTTGTATATGCGTGCTCTCATGCTATCGAGTCGACTTCGAGTGAAAACAATGTTTCAATTCTGTTGGAAAATAGTGCCGGCCAAAAAAATACAGTCGCCAGTGACTTTGGAGAGTTAAGAATAATACTTGATAAGCTGTATGATAATAATCCCAGGAGCAAGAAGAATAGATTCGGCGTATGCTTGGACACATGTCATGCGTTCGCTTCAGGTTACGACCTTTCCTCAAGGGAAGCGGTTGATGATACGATGGATAAGTTCAACTCGCAAGTTGGATTAAAGTATCTCAAACTTATACATTTGAATGACTCGCGAGACAAGCTCTTCTCTCGCCGAGATAGGCATGAACATGTAGGACTTGGAGAGATAGGAACAGAAGGATTTAATGCATTCTTGAAACATAAATCTCATGTAAATACGCCGCTAATAATGGAAACTCCAATGGATAACAGGCGAAGCAATTCCGATAACCTTGAGTTTGTTAAGGCTATCATTGACAGCCCGTGAAAGGAGGCCATAGTCTAATAAATGAAGATAAATCAATAGGAGGCTGTATCAGTACTAAAATGAACCAGGTTTGGTAATGTTAAAAGTTAATTGCAAATCTTCTAGCCATCACTGATAAGTGGGCGCGGCTCAAATTGAAATTTGTATGAATTAGGTATACCTATAAACCGCTCAAACGGAGGTCTGCTCAAATTATAGAAATCTCAATCCTCGGTACTCATTAATTGGATAAGTGAAAGAAATAATTACTTGCAACCAAGTAGCTCTAATATTCTTGGTAGAACTGTAAGCTATGAACATAAACTTAGGTTAAACACATTCCAACTTATCTCTTGGAGAGGTAACTCTATCCGTCTGGTATTCACATATACGTAAGATGTATTTCTACCACAGAAGACGAATCAAGCTCTGCAGCTTTTTATACCTGTATCTATTTTCAAATATCTCTAACCATGATATGTTCAATTGAATGTGTTGGAATTAGTTCCCTATTAATTATCTTATTAGCATCTTCATCTCTATAGTAAGTAATTGTTACATAATCTGCAACTACCTGTACATTAATTGTTTCAATAGACAGATCCCGTTCATATTTTGTAGCAGATACATCCAATTTTTCTATCGTACTTGCGCCCGATGTCCGTCTAAGATGAGTAATGATCACATTCTTGACTTGTATTCCATGGAATTTTATGGAAGTTTCTTTCTTCGAGTCATCCATCAATCAACTCTAATTATGCACATACTTTAATATATCTAAAGTCTGAAAACCTGCAGGTTATAGCAGAAAGGAGAGTGCCGTATCAGTTTGTTGGTAATCTTTAAATTAAAATAGTGTGTGACAAGAACGAAGGTGAGTTAAGATTTCTCTCCTCCATACAGTGCCACCTTTAAGTCCAAAAAATACGTTACTAATTTGGACATGCTTGATTCATTCAAGTGATTCTGTTTTTTGTACGTTTTCATCCGACTTAGTAGTTCTTTGGTTTGAATTCAAATACGACAACTAATCATGATCATGATGATAATTATCATCTTAGTCAATTGCTTAGTTATATAGCTAAAATAAAGCTTAACTAGCTCCTAATTCAACTCTTCAGTATGAATACTGTAAATCTAGAACTATCAAGAAAGGAGCTAGAGATTCTATACGCTTCTTTCAAGAGATATTTGGATCCTTCAACCGCTGTACTTGTGCCTGAAGATGCCACATTAGATGAAATGAACGAACTCTCTGAGAAACTCAAAAAACAAATAAATCAAAATGACCAACAAGAGTGATATGTAAGCATGCATTCACCTTATTTATGGCCTGATCATCACTCTGCCAACTCGCCCGCTTTTAATTTTATGGAATTGTTACTAAAGTTGCGAAGCTGCTCTTGCAACAACCTCTGACAGGGCAGGATGTATATGGACTGTCCTGCCGATATTCTCAATAGTTCCGATATTGCCTTTAGAATCAGTAGTTTTCATGGCTACCAATACCTCGTGTATGAGAACGGAAGCATCCGTCCCGATGATGTGACAACCTAGAATTCTTCTACTTTCCTTGTCGACCAGGAACTTTACGAAGCCTTCATGGTCTTCTATCGCAAGACCCATTCCAGTATTGATGTATGGATAAATGGATCTTACGTAATCTATATTTTCCTTCTTTCCTTGCTGCTTCAAAGATTGCTCTGTTACTCCAACCCCTGCTATCTGTGGATAAGTAAATATTGCATGAGGCATAGCAGCATAATCCACTGGAACCTTATCTTGCCCCTGAATCATATTATGAATAACATACTGAGCTTGTAAATTCGCACTATGTTTAAACGGATATTTTCTGACTACGTCTCCAAGTGAATAAATACCTTGAATGTTCGTTTGTAAATATTTGTCTGTTAGGATATAACCTCTATCATCCAATTTTACACCCGCCTTTCCTAAATCAAGTATGTCTGAATTCGGAATCCTACCGGCTGCCACCATTAACTGATCCGACTCAATCCTTAGCGTATTTCCAGATGAATTATTCCTTGCCGTAATTGTATATATTTCGGAGCTATTATTCCCAGTTATTTCCTTATTATGATTATAGGAGTCACTGCCCTCACTGTTGGACTTTGAAACCGACTCAGTGGAGTAGTCCAGATACACATTATACTTCTTGGTAAAAATATCGGTTAATCTTTTTGAAATATCTTCATCCTCCGAAGGTATCAACCTGTTCCGAAGTTGTATAATGTTAATTTTTGTTCCAAGACTTCCGAAGAAGTGAGCTAGCTCACAGCATATGTATCCTCCACCTATTATGGTGAGGCTGTGTGGTTGTGTTTTTAGCCGTAAGGCCTGATCGCTGGTTATAAAACCAGATTCGTTTAGCCCTGCTATTCTTGGGACCCATGGTCTGGAGCCAGACGCGATTAGGAAATTGCGGGCAGTAATACGCTGGTTGTTCATAATATTACCATTGCTGTCGCGTCGTTTGTTACCTTTCTTAACTATGTTACTACTAGTTAGGTCTGCATTGATTTCCTCGAGCAATAATTCTTTAAAGCCAACGAATTTGCATTGATTATAGAAGACCTTTGGATTTTCTATCCTACCGTATGTTTCTTGAATTTCTTCAGATTTTGAATCAACAATACTATTTACACGACTTACTATCTTTTCGAAATCAATCAATATCTTTCCATTTATATTTATGCCAAAAGTCTTGCATTGCCTTATTAGTTCCATGACATCCGCACTATGAATTAATAATTTGGATGGAATACAACCTCTATTAAGACAAGTACCGCCCATCCTATTTTTTTCTATCAGAGCAACTCTGAGACCCCTTTGCGCAGCTGCATTAGCGACGTCCAGGCCAGAGCCCGATCCTATGACTATTAAATCGAAATCCCTCGAATCTTCAATCATTTAGATGAGGAGAAATTACTTAGGAGAGATAAAAGGATTGTTTGAATACATTATAAGTTTATTATTATTATTATTAACTCCCAAACCTTTCGAGGACTCGATTACATTATAAATTGTCGGGAGCTAGACAAATTTATGCCCTACTCTAATTTGGCTGTTTTCTAACTCTCCTCAAACGTTGGAGCAAGTAAACAGTTTGGTGTAAAATCCTCTTTAGATGAGATCTTATTTTGAAAAAAAACAATCCTTAGGTAAGTACGTACGATCCAGCAAGAAAACTATCACAGGATTCTTCCTCTTCTTCCTTCGCTTGGTCGACCAGAGCTGCGAAGAACCGTCCTAGAGAATAAATGAAACGTGGAGCTGACGTAAGGGTTGACTACTAAAAAAGAACAGCAAAAAGGTCGTAGAGGCGTTAGACCCTGAAGAGGGACTTGTATTAGAGGAGAAAGAAAAGAAAATTGCAATATTCAAAGACGCTCGCAGAAAGGCCCATAGATATTCTGCAGAGTGTAATCACATGGGATGCGCTGTAGTATGGAAATTATCAGAAGAATCATTTGATTGTCATTGTCATGGATCTCGATTTTCCGCTTGTAGAGGAAAAGCAATCAACGGTCCAGCCAATAGCGATCTGACGTATTGGAAACAAAAATTTAAGAAAACATTTAAGCAGCTATTTTAGAAACACCACCAACGCTAAATGTAATTGACAATGTTAAAAAAATCTGAACATGTTAAAAAATCTGACAAGTCCTTAAATAGTTTAAATCATAAATTACTGTGTAAATAAGATGCCTGTGAAATTAGGCAAGAAGAGTTACAAGAATTTCGCAAGCGCGAAGGAAGCGGTAAAGAAAAACAAGGGCATATCAGATGAGAAAGCCTCAGCTTACGTTGCCTCAGTTGAGAGAGCGCAAGGGAAGGATCCTAGAACGGGAAAGAAGACAAAAAAGAGAAAGACTAGTGTACAACGTAAAAAATGAAATCGACGGCAAACGAACATGTCTATAAAAAACTACACAAATTTACGACATACATTATCCATTAGTATCCGGCCTAATCATAATGCCGCTGGTTGAACCATCCTTCTATCTTTTCAGTTGTCTCTTTTGTGAGACCAACTAATTGGTTCCTGCTTTTACATTGGCCTAATTGTTCGGCAAATAAGAGATTGTAAAACTAAGCTAAGAGATTATCCAAGATTGAAAAACCTTTCTACTGTATTATACGTGTAAATAGTTACTAACACTATAAATCCTTCAATAAACTCGTTGAGTTCTATGTTAAATTTCTAATATAAGAGTTCTACAGACGGAAGAAATAGCTTTGGTGCTACCGTCAATCTAAGTATCAAGCAGGAGCTCTAGCTATCCCGGCTGTAGCAACATTTGCAAATCTGAATGCCAGATCTATCGGATTAAATAGCCCATTCAAGTACTAAATCCTCCAGCCCAGCACTTAGGTCAGTATTAGGATGTACAATTTTACCTTAACAAGCCTGATCTCCGAAAATACGTTCTAATATTATAATAAAATAATAAGACAAATGTGGTTGGAATAATACCTGAAATCCATATAATCTTAATCTTGAAATCGTAATGCGACAGCATACAATTTGATATGGAAGTGGAATTCAAGAGAAAGTACTAGCTGCAAAAGGGCGTTATTTTTCATAATGGTTGTATTATTGATATCTTCTTATCCGGTAACGACTTTCATCGCCGAGGGTGTTGACCAGACGATTTATGGTGCCGCCAGCGATAGCGGGCTCCGAAGTACCGAGGCGAGCGACTATCATTTTTCCATGCCTGGATATGCCGAAGAATTGCGTGACAGATTGGAATTACGGCAGTAACAGCAAAAGTTTGACCTACAATCAACCCCAATTGACCTCCCCGGTATGCCCTATATGCTAGATTCTAAGAACAATGAAAATACAAATAATTTTGAGCGTTATATTGTAGCATTAAGAGAAGGCTCTTCTGGCAAGGATCGATTAGCCTTGCTTGAAGAAATAAAGAGGAAAAGTACATTGAATCAAGTGATGGATCCTTCTCCCCAAGTCACAGACCTCTACAACAATGTCTTTGTCGGGTTTAGTATCAGTGTTCCAAAAGGTGATACCAGAACGCTGAAAATATTACAAGATAATCCTCGAGTAGCAATTGCAGAGAAAGATCAACAAGTTCGTGTCTTTTCTCAAACCCTTCCTACCGGCGTCAATAGAGTCGACGGGGATCTAAGTGCAGCCCAATCAGGAAATGGCCAGGGTATCGTCGATGCTGATATTGCTATAATGGATACTGGAGTAGATCTGAATCATCCCGACCTTAACGTCTTCAGAGAAAAAACCTTTGTTAGTGGTACTGTATCTGCTGAAGATGATGACGGTCATGGTACACATGTTGCAGGCATTGCGGCCGCCAAAGATAATAGCATAGGCGCAGTCGGGATAGCGCCGGGTGCAAGGATACGGGCTAACAAGGTTCTTGACAATACCGGAATAGGCTTTATCTCCGACATAATAGCAGGTATTGATTATCTGACTCAAAACGCAGAGGAGGTAGATGTTGTAAATATGAGCTTTGGTTGCGAATGCAGTTCATCTGCTCTTGATACAGTATTAAACAATTCGGTGCAGGCAGGAAGCTACGTATATGTGGCATGGGCTGATGATACCACAGGAAATCAGGAGATCTTGTACAGGAAATCAGTGGACAGCGGAAGTACATTTGAGGACATCCTAATTGATGTTAGCAACAATGCAGGTTCGTCCATTTTTCCTGCTATGGCACACTACGATACACAACTATAATAACAAATCAGACATGCTCACAAGATTTTTTTATTACTTAGCAAAGGCGATGTCAGCATGACAGAAGGGTAATGCAAGCTTAACCTCCGAAATAAGAAAGCTATGACAGTTATTTCTATCGGAAATGATAGGACTAGGAATTGCATAATGCTGTCCCAAAGTGCTTATGACCTATGATAATAATCCTGGATATTATGCTATCGCTCATCCATAATATTATGGTACATTGACCTGAACCATAATCTTGGTAGGTCGGCCCAAACAGATGATATCTTGTCATTTTTTCATGGACATGGTTTTTTAATACGTTAGAAAAGGTACGCCCATCTCCCATCGTCGTTGCTGCTGATTCCAAGCCACCATAATCTGTTTGCTATATTTCTTAAATAGTAAGTTCCTCCATCATCAGCCTGCCAGGTACCGGTTAAATTGAAATCTTCTAGATTGCGCCTAACGAGGCTGACCAATGCCAACGTTGACTCCTAAAATAAGTAATGCAGATAACCCAGATTTAGGGAACGAACTAATTCCTAGCATAGTTAGAGAGAGAGGCCACTTTCACAGATCTAAATGCCCTTATTCTCAGCCGTTTTTCTGAGCGGCTTCTAATCCAGAAGAGCCGCATACATACAATCTGGCAGTCAGAGTTCCACCAGAATTGAGTATTTATTTTATCTCTCCAAAAATGAAGAATTTATCTCTAAGCGATTCCACCAAATTTATCGAGCGTAATTTAGATCTGACTAGTTCGACCACCTATTCGACCACCTATTTGACCAATTTCATTGAAGATTTAAAAACAAACTTCATAGTATAGGATTCGAAATGCCAGGAAGATTACCTGAATTCACCAGGTCAGCGATCATACCGAAATGGCTCGAGGGCAAGTCTAGGAACCAAATTGCAATTGAATGCAACGTAAGTCAAGGGGCGGTTAGTGGAACAATAGATGATTGGAAAAAGTCCGTGGGAGTTAGTCTTGCAGAACAACTTAGAGATTTATTGTTAGCAGTAGGGCGAAGCGGGATCTCAGTAGTGGAATGCGCCCAAGGATACCGAACTTTCAGAATGTTAAGCAATTTACACGTCGACGAAGACAAAGCGGGACCTTTTTTAGGTGAGACCGTCAATAGGTGCATCGGAATTGGAATAAGCCCGGAAGACATAGCTAGTCATCTACAAGATCTGGCCTCGTTTGCTGACGATACGAGGAAGCTGGGCATTGATATGCAGGAGGCAGGAGACTTCAAAGACAACGACAGAGCCGTCTCAAAGAAGGTCCGTTCGCTTTCGCAGATAGCAAGTTATCTCGAAAAAACAAAGGAAGAGATTGGGAAATCACTGTTAAAAAAGAAGCAGCTACAAAATGAGTGCGACCTACTACAGACTAACAAGTCATCAATAACACGGGAAACAGCAGATATGCTCAAGAAACGTGATATAACAGCTGAAAAGCTAGATTGGTATTTGGGGATGAGGACAGAGCTCCTAGTCTCAGGACGTTCGGAAAAAGATTTCGAACTGGTCCTAAAAGCAATAAATTTCTCAAGAAAAAAGGGATTTAACTTACTAGCAATTGCTGCTGAATTCTCTGAATATGGGCGCCTAAAATCATCTGTTCACACATTTAATGTCCAGCTATCAATATTAGAGAAAAAGTTCAGGGAAGTGGAAGAAAGGATCGCCATTGGCGAACAGATGATTGAATCAAAGAGCCAGCTGCAACGGAATATGGTACAACTAGAATCTATGGGATTCGGGCTTAAGCAGCTAAGGCGTCTCCTTAGCGTCATCAAAGAAATCAATGAAGCAAATGGCTTTTCAGAAACTGACGGTTATGCTGTTAAAATTTTTCTGGATCAGGTTGAAAGATACTATGATAGCCTACTTGGTTTCGAGAAACGAGCAGGGGAATTAAAAGCCGAGACCAACAATCTCCAGATACAGTACCTAGGTCAGGTGAATATTATGTCCGCCATACCGTATGTTGGAAGTGCCTTGGTGTACTTACTAAACAAAGGACTACAAGTAGATCAGATTCTGAAACTCGCAAAGCTGTCCCAAACGCATCCTGATATTATTCAGCCATTTATACGAAGCGAAGGAGAGCAAGAAAAGCATGATGACTTTCCCAAATCTACGTCATCAACACATTTCTCATTTTCCCCTCCCTCCTCTTCATCATCATTCTCAGCACCTCCAACCCAACCTCATTCTCCATCTTCTTTTCAGTCGCAGCCTCAGAAAACTGCGGGGTCGACCCTTCAGAAATCGGCGTCAATTCCACCAGTGATAGAACCCAAGTCCACGGTCACTACTACAAACCCATCAGTAGACAAGGTAGGCTTCTCTGACAAAGAATCAGATGTCCAACCGTTCGCACAGATAATGCCGGAAAAGCAGCCACCTCCCATGAAAGTGCAGTACGACTTTCCTAGAATAGAAGCCGACGTATCTATTCATAGTGATGAGAATCCTCAGCCCTTAGAAATGAGGAGGAAAGAAAATAACAAAGAGATGTACAAGGTGAATTCTAATTCTCTGACGCGGACAGCTACAATTCATGGCAAACAAGTCAGCATTCCAAATTCAATCCTTCTGGGGATTTAATAAAACACAAGAATTCGGGAAGTTCGATCATATTCGGAAGGTAAAAGGAGCTGACTGAAACAAAAAGGAAAAGATCAATCACATGCTAATGAGAGAGAGAAATGTTGTGCTTCTACATAGCGTGCAAGGACAAAAATGTCATGTGAGAGGCAAATGTGATTCCTGCGGTATGGAAGATGTAGAAATACAACCATACAAGTTAAAGAACGAGGAGTGGCGAAATGTTGTAATCAATGTAGGCCAACAGATGGTGCATACGGATTCTAAAATCCATTGACATTGTCCGAATTACAAGCTCTATTGTTCTACGACAAAAGTTAAAACAGTAAAGCTGAGCTTACATCTCGGCGAATATTGACAACAGAATCGGCTATTTTGAAACATCTAGGAATTCCAGCAATTTAGGGACATATTGGATCAGCCAGTGGAAGATTGGTTCACTTGAAGTTGACGGATAATGATGAATATTGCTATTTATAACAATTACCAGCAATTTCCTTCTTCTTAAGGTCGCCACAAGCGTAAATAGCATTTGGTCAAGGGAGTCAATCCTCTGGCCGACAGGCGTTGTTTGCTCGCTAACCTAAACGATTTTTTTATTCCGCTAATCAGAGATTTGCTTAAACTCCAAAGTTAGGGGCCCTTCATTTCGTGTTCGAGTTTTTTGTGATCTTGTAACTCGGCCTCACTTTTGAAGCCTTTTCCACAGACCACACACTTGAATTTCTTTCGAGAAAAAAAATCAAACTGCATGATATAATTTAGTATTAATACTATTTATAGATGCAAGTAATCGCCACATTCTAGTTTATACCATCCTTCAAGTTTAAATTTAAAATTCTTTCAACATTCAATCCAGCATAAAAGATAACTCCTGAAGGCAGAGATCATTGTGGGTAGCCCAAAATTTGGACGAGTTTGTGGACTGGCAACTTCTAGCTTTTTTTAACAAGCTAGAATAGATAATTATCCTATGTTATCATAGCCATCAAACAATTTAGATCTTGTGGAAGCAGTACGCCTCAGTTAAATTGCCCGCAAATGCAGCCGGGCTCTTGTGTTAGTCTGCTTTTTTAATTACTCGTACGAAAGGTAATTTATCTGAAAATTTTTTATCTGATTCTATGGCTTCGCTTCCATAACCCTGATCCTTAGTAAAGTAGTCAGATTTGTCCGGTTTAGCCTTTTTTTCAAATTGTTTCGCTTCATCTTCAGTAATAGTTAGGTATACGTCGTGTCCATCCCAACCTTCCACTTTGTCTACCGGAATGTAATAGTATTTTCCACTTCTCTTCCCTTTTTTTATTACAATTGTATCCTTGTTTACAGCTTCTACTTCGCCAATTTCCTTCCCCTTTCTTTTTCTTACATAAACAGATTGTTTAGTCAGATCCATTACGCTTCTAGTAGATTGATTATCACGATCCGACTTATTCTGTCCCGTCCGGCTCACAAAACCCGTTAATTATAATAGTATTTAACGGTTTATCGAAATGTCTGATGTCTTGCCAGTCATTATAAAATTCGTCATATAGTAAAAGCCGCATTCACAGTTCTAACTTGATAGTTCGCATGTCTTAAAAGGATAATTTGTAGACATCTATGGCTGTAGTATTTTTTCATATATTTGTGACTCCTTTATATTATTGATATTATTAGAATTGGATAGTATTTGAAGACCCGTAACAATGTTGACCCCACACTTTGCCTCATGATCCAAATTATTGACTAGTTTTCTCTAAAAGGCGACCAAATAATAATATATCAATTTTGAAGCGGGCTGTTAGATTGAAATAAATACTAATCAGACAAATTAACGCCTATTCTTTTATAGTTTGTCGAATAAGCTCTGTTACAATGGGAAAGTTGACTGACAAAGTTAAGGACACTTTAACAGGCGCTAAAGATTCTGTAATCGGAAAAGAGGAAAATGCTGACAATAGACAATCTGACAGCGATCCTTTAAATGAATACGAATCTAAAGAACCAATGACTCCCGCAAAGATAAAGGAGCATGAACCCACAGCTGTTAAGAGAGAGATGACTGAGAACATTGCTGAATCAGGTCAGGTCGGGACAAACCCCCAAGATGCAGCCGAGAGAGCTCGAAGGAGCGGGATGACAAAAGGAACAGCTGGCGCTACTCAAACTGGCAGTGACTACGAGCAAGAAAGCGCAGGCACAAATCAATAAAAAACCATATCACAGTTGATCAACAGAAAGTGCACAAAACGCCTTCCCCTTTTTTATAGTTAAAATAGATTTTCTGGGTCAAATTCTTGCTGAACAGGAAGGTATACGTGGTAAGTTGGGTTATCTAGGACACATCTTCAGATAAATCAGGTGACTCTTTCAAGTTATACATGTAATTTTATTTCAGACTGGCTGACTTAAGAGTAATCATTATCAAGAATGGTAACTGCGGATTGGCAAATTACAAATTTAGGTTCGCGCGAACTTAATTTTGAACTAAATTAATTGAAACCTCTCATATACTTTTACGTGGACAACCAACAGATCTTCAAACAATCTTAATCATACGTATTTTTTTGAGTAATTTACTAAATTATTCTTTGAAAGCTTCCTGGCAAAAAATAATATTCAAGCATTTAACCTCCAATTAGATCTACTGCAGATGCATACTATTTGACTATCAGTCAAAGCATCATCGACTTCATTATCCGTTATATAACATTTAAATCGTATCTTAGACTGTTTATCTTAATGAATCGAACATTTTTGATTGCATTAACTTTAGCATTGTCTTTGGGACTAATGACCTTTGTTTCAACAGGCATAAGTCCTTCGTACGGACAACAAAACCAGTCGAGTAATACGACATCAACTCAACCTCAACAAAACCAGACGACGGAAATTGAGAGTGCCAGTGAAATTGAAAATATGACGGCTGGCAATATACCGGTACTCGGAAATGAGACCGATATTGAAAGCCAAAATGATACCTCTATAACAGAAGGATTGCAAAAAGAACAGTTAACGACTGATACTAATACGACTAACAATCAGACTGAATCAGGAGGTAACCAGACTCAAACAACAGCAAATCAGACTGAATCAGGAGGTAACCAGACTCAAAAAGGCCCTCTAGAGCAAATAGGTGAAGCGATTAGCGGTATATTTGGAGGAGGAAACCAGTCTAATTAGATTTTTTTCCCTTATTCATTTTTCTTTATTTCTAGGATTTTAGATAAATATTCAATTCTTGCTAGAATAGAACATTATCCATTAGTGCTGCTTTATTTTCATATATATCCACACTCCTGCACCAATTATTATTACTAGGATAATCAAGCCTACAAATATGGGCGCAAGTACTTTGACAAGTAATACTAACAGAAATATTATCACCAATAAGACAGTTATTCCAATGATTACAATCGCGATTGTCCCAAGAGCCAACTAACTACCTTTTTACAATACCCGAAATGACTTAAAAATTCTTCATGGTCTAATTATTTCTGATCATGAAATATATAATGGTTATTTCAATTCCTGTATCACGAATTATGGATGATAAACGCAAGCGCAAGATTATACGATCTATCACACAATTCATCAAATCAGAAATTCGAACTAGGAAATCCAACGGATTAATAATAGGAATGAGTGGAGGAATCGATTCTTCAGTAGCTGCCTGGCTCGGTGTCAAAGCACTCGGGACGGAGAGAGTTTTTGGCTTGATCTTACCAGATTCATCAGTAACACCAAGAAAAGATACCAAGGATGCAGAGGAACTTGCACAGAAACTAAAAATCAGATACAAAGTTATCGAGGTGGGGAAATCGAAGAACCAGCTCCTAAGGCATCTTCCAAAAAATAAATTAGCCAAGGCAAATTTTTTAGTTAGACTAAGAATGTCTATCTTGTATTATTACGCAGCCCTAATGAACAGACTCGTATTAGGTACAGGTGACAAAAGTGAGCTACGGCTAGGATACTTTACAAAGTACGGTGACGCCGCTGTCGATCTAATGCCGCTTGGCGACCTTTATAAAACTGAAGTACGAGAACTCGCCGATTTCATGCAAATTCCTTCGAAGATATCCAGAAAGAAAAGTAGTGCTAGATTGTGGAAAGGTCAAACGACAGAAGGTGAAATCGGATTAGCATATGAGAAGATCGACTCTATACTTATGCAATTTGAAAACTTGCAAGAGGGGAAAAGGAAAGTTCCAAATGTACGACTGCAAAGCTTCGACAACGTTTATACTGGCACCAACGGACGACGCAAACCCGAGTACAGTGGAGCAGATGTTAAGCGAGTTTTAGCAATTATTGAAAGAAACGGACATAAACTTACTCCGGCTCCTATCTGTAGAATTAGGTAGGTAAGCATATGCAAAGCTCCTTCTCCAGATCTTAGAAATACTAATGCCTTTTGATGAATACTACTTGTGCTAGTATACTGCACCCTCATAATAGTATCATCTCATTATTGTTTCGTTCTATACTCACCACGAATTTGATATACTACTACCCCAAATAATGTAAATGCCCCAACTATAGCCGCTATAAAGGCTGCCATAAATACACTGGTTGCAATCTGGGCTAATTCAACAGTTACACTAGCTGTAAAAATAGCATAAACCAGAATAATGAATCCAATTAATGCGAATAAGCCCATTAGTATTGCTCTATTATTATTTGATATCCTGATGGATTCAGAAAGAGATTTGTTATTCTCGTCGGCCTTATCGTGTGTTGAAGTAAGTTTCCCTACAATTTTATCTTTGAAATTCGTTATATTGGACGACTCGGATTTCTTGCTGGTATTACCAGGTTGAAAATCATGCTGTTCATCGGTATTATCATTCAACTTTTCTGGATCGCTCATTTTATAATACCATTATTTGCTGGCGTACTATTAGTATCTTTGCTGAAAAATGAAAACACTTCTGGTGTTGGTGGTCCCATTGTTCTCAAATTAGCATGATTTCATTGTTGGACATTTTCCTTTAAAGTCCTACGTAACTATTGGAAATCTGAGAGTAGACTTAATCAACCTTACAATAGGAATGTAAATGCATTGAGGATTGGTACCTACAGCATCTACAAAGCCATAACAACTGGTCATTTTATTCAGTTCCACAAATTTCTTATTTGGCTTTTCGTTAATAATATTATAATGAGCAACAATACCGCCGACTAAACCAGTGTGAATAAAGAGTATTTCTTTATCATGATAAGTTATATGATAGAGTTGTGCTAGAATAGCCATAAAGGATTGTGAAGTGTATAGTATAACATTTAACATTTCATTCAAATTCTCATATTCTAAATAGGTAGTAAACCATTCACTTTGGGACAATGTATAGGTATTCCTTAGATACTTGCATATTTTGCGTTATTGACCATAATACTAATCCATGAGTGCATCTAAAAAGAAGAAAGTTGTCCATGGCGTCCAAGCTATTTCTCGTTACTGTCTTTTCTTACCCTGCCCTCTGAGCTTGTTGTACCATCTTCCTTAGTTCCGAATCCAATCCCGGTGAGAACTCTTCTGGAGCTTCTGGAAACAGTGGTGTGTCAGCGCCTTCTGGAAAACCTTCCAACACTTCAAGTGTTCCTCCATCATCAAACGGTGAATCTCCTTTGAATATCTTGGCCATCCCAGTTGGCTCTCCATTGTTTGCAAAGGTCCACATTGTATTGTGTAAATTCTTTCCTTCTAATTCTTTAACCTCAGGCATATTATCTGTATTAATTTGAGGAACAGGTAACGCTTTTCCCCAATTGACACCTAGTGTTTCAAGGGCTTTTGTAAACACCTTTTCGTGAACTAGATCTCGTACAATCAAGTAAGATACTGTAGCTCTGAATGCTTTATTATTGCTCATCTCATATAGTCTACACTTTTGAAGTCTACCTGTTGCCTCAAGCATAAGGTTGTACAACATATTCAAAACAAGATTTCCACTATCATATATGTAAGATGCTGACCATGGATTCCCAGCAGCATCAACTGGTCTAGCACTCTGTGCCGCGACTAGGAAGTGATGGATATTTGGTGAATCAAGAGCTACTGATAATGGTAAGTCGTCAGGTTGAGTAGTAGAATTTGATGCACCGTCAAGTAGCATATTAATTGTATTTGTAATTTGTTCTACATGTCCCATTTCCTCTGTTGCTATACTTCTCAACAAATCCTGATACGCTGTTGCATCCCCTCGAAAATTCATATTCTGAAAAAAGTATTGCATCATGGTTCTCATTTCTCCAAACTGGCCCCCGAGACCCTCTTGTAATGCTTGAGCAGCTTTTGGATCAGGTCGGTCTGAAGGAGGTATTGGATGTGGAATTCTTTGTAGTGATAAAAACATATTTGTATTCATGAACGATAATCTAACAAACTACTTAATGATTGCATGAAAGAATAGCCATTAAATGGAACCTAATGTAATACGTCTAATCGGATGGTGATATGAATTCCAAACGTTCGCCTTTTTCTATAGGTCAACTAAGATACTTCCAGAGGAATCAAAAGATCTTGTTTAGTTTGAGTGGGCTAGACGTGGGTTCATTCCTTTTGGTCTTTTGCTTTATTTTCGTCGTCATAATCGTTATTTGACATTATCCATTGTTTCTGCCTGAAAAACCAAAATAGGAAGACCGCCATAACAATCATCGTGATAACGACGATCATAAACCCCAAGGGTATGTTACTTATGTTTGTTAGATCTAACCCGTTCATGCCATAAATGCCAGTAATAAGAGTTAATGGCAGTATGATGGCTGTAAAGATTGTAAGAGTTCTCATGGTGTCATTCATTTGCATAGATAGTTTAGCTATATACAAGTCACGTGTGGAGTTAATTGTGTCACGAACTGATTCAACCAGATCTATTAAATGATAACTGTCATCGCACGCAATGTGCAAATATTTGATTTCACCGTTGTCCTGCTCTGTATGTGTAAGAAAGTTCATAATGTCTCTTGCCTGCCAGAAATGCCGCCGTAGTAGTATTATCTGTCTTGTAAGTGCATCTAATTGTTCAAGGATTTTCTTCGTTGCTCTTTTTTGCAGCGATCTCTGTCCAAAATCGGAAATGGTTAACTCTACCGATGTAAGTAATTGTTCGTATCTGCTAGTTATTTCGGTTAGAATATTGTAATACAAAGCATCAACCGTTGCTTCCATTACCTTCTTGTTTTTTGTTCGAAAAAGTAATTTTATGTTTGTCAACAAGTCCACCTTATCAGAATGTATAGTTATGAGCCACTCTCGTCCATGAAAGAGATAGATACTCTCAGTAATTAAATCTTCAAAGTCTTGTACCTTATATCAAATATGATAGTAATTTTGTGATTATCTAGGACCCGAATCTGGGGTTTCTTTGATTGTGCAATAACGCCTCTACGGCGGATCTATCTAGATCAAAGATTTTCTTGATCTCAGATATTTCTGATGGATCTGGATTGATAATATCTACCCACAACTTGACTCAATTCTTAGTGTCTTCCTTTGTGCCATCATATTTCACTTAGTTTTCATTGTATGCAATGGACGTTTGCATATGTGTATACTCAAATATAATGAGAATTAAACCAGTTAGAAGATTTGTTCTGGTCATTATATAGCTTTTTCATCTCATCACTTTTTGGTCCAGCTTACGAAGAGATTGGATACTTTTCTAGACGTACATAATTAATCACACCTAATATCGTTATTAAGAATATTGTACTAGTGATAGTATAACAAATGGTAGAAATTGAAAAGCTCCAAGAGAAGTTAGGTGAAGCGCTAGGGTTAGAGATGGCTGCTCAGAAGGCAGTAGAAGAATTAGGCTCTAAGGGATTGTTGGACAAGAATGGAATGCTAGTACAACTGCAAAAAATGCAATCGCAAGCTGGTAATCATCAGTCAAAGCTTGAAGAAACAGTCCGGAATTTGGCAGACGTTAGTGAGGAACTTGATTCGTCAAAAATTCAACAAGTTGCACAAGAGACAGCTCAAAAGTGTTCAAGTATGATGCAGACTTATTTGGGACAAGATCCAGATTCTTCCGAAGCAATAGAATTCCTATGTCTTGCAGAAGGCGGAGAAGTAACTCATTATGAAGTATTAGCTGCGATATCTAAAAAGCTTAATGGTAAGATCAAAAATAATAGAAAGTTATCAACTACTGTGAACTCTATCCTACGGGAAGAAAAAAGACATCTTGCCTTATGCATAAAATTAGCGAAGCAAACTGCTACAAAATAATGTAGCAGTGATATGAGAGTGAATTTGTGGGGCAGTCTTTTTTCCTTTTATTCCTTCGAATATTTTTCTCTGCTCTTTCATTAATTTCTCCGCTTCCTGTGGAGCAACCTTATTCATTAGCCATTGTAACATTTCTTGATTTCTTTCCTCCTCTTCTTTCGATTGAGGGCTTCCAATATACCATAGCTAAGTTAGACCATCAACGTGTCATATAAATCGTAAAAATTCCGACTGCCAATTCTCAATGTTTCTCTCATATTTCTTGCCATGAATTCTGGTAGTAAAGCAGTAGTACCAATGTCGTACAATTGCACCGCTGAATAAGATTAGTTATTCAAATATCCATACTTTTTCAATACGGATCGATTGCTTATTTTCATATTAGCTTAGACTAGTTGCGGTCCATATAGTTTTATAGCCAAATATCTAAATAGGAGTCAGACTAGTATTTCACAGTTCTTCATTTAAGACAGACTACAAGAATCAAGCCCGAGATTAACGCTTTTATCTAATAGTGAGTCTAGATATCTTATGAGCCTAGTAATCCTCCTTTGGACGAGCAAATTAAATGTAATTATGCAAAATGGCCCACTTTGTAATTATCCAATTACAAAGTTTGCGTTGTTGACCAGATAACTCAAGTAGTTACACTATAAACATAGTTGTTTTATAAAACCGGAATTATTATCTGATTATGAAATCGCAGCGTAATTCCCTTTCCTTATTGTACCCAGACCACAAACAAGGTCATTTTACCGAGCAACAAAGAGTAGGTAATGAGATTGTCGAGGTCAGTAGATCTGCCTCACAGCCAATTTGTTCTTCATGTAGGTCAAAGGCGGTGATCTTCGATGATTTGACAGGAGAAATTGTTTGTACTCAATGTGGTATGGTTATTTCAGAAAGACAAATGACCTTGGAAAAGGCATTCAAATCCAATGACCCAACGGGCATGCCGTTTTCTCTTGCTTATCCTGATAAGGGACTATCCACTGTAATCACCAATTTAAATACAGACGCGGCTGGTACATTATTGAATAACGATCAGATAACCAATGTAAACAAAATTAGATACTACAATAAACTTTCAGATAGTAAAAATCACACCAGAAACTTAAAGAATGCCTTTGTTGTTATGGCTACGATCAAAGACAAACTTACTCTTACAGACCCTATAATAGAAAGAGCAGCATATTATTATCGCAAAACTCTCGAGAGCAAGTTGATTAAAGGAAGATCTATCAAAGAAATGGTAGTTGCTTCAGTATATGCTGCATGTAAGGAAATGGACATCCCAAGAAGATTAGAAGATATATCCGTAGCAGCAAACGCTGACAACATATTTGCCGGAAGATGTTTCAGGACTATTGCAAAAGAGTTGAGCATTAGTTCTTCAATTGTAGACGCAGCGCGCTATATGTCAAAGGTAGCAGCCAACGCTGATGTTAGCCAAAAGACATACAGAACTGCACTTGATATGTTGGACGTAGTAAAGAAGAATCCTATCTCTTATGGCAAGGATCCAAAAGCACTTGCAACTGCTTCTTTGTATGTCGCCTGTCTGGTTGAAGAACAAGACAAAGTTAGTCAAACAAGAGTAGCACAAGCCGGGGGAATAAGTGTAGTTACGTTACGAAAAAGGGTTTTAGATATCTCAAAGCTATTCCCTGAGATACAGAAATAGGAAATTAGAAAAGCTAAAGCAGACATTTCATTGAGTAGTGCCATTCAATACTCGGATTGTAGGCTGGTTCTCATCTTAATTCAACTCAATACCTAGGGCTTACTGCCTCAATTGGTCAAATTTTTTTACCGTAAAGCTTTGTTTCTTCTAGCAGTAAATCTACATCAAACCGCTAAATAGTAAGCTGCATACGAAAGGATGAAAACGTGACCGTAAACACAGGCAACACAAAAAGCATGTTTATCATCCCATATCATGCAGACAATAATAAAGAAGAATGGGAAGAAAAAAGAATGATCACCGATACTATTGAAGGATTGTTTACACAAACCGATGGAGATTGGAATGCCATTCTTGTGGTGAATGGGCATTCTAAAGGGATGGTTAGTAATTATCTATCTGATTTGAAAGGAAAATTCCATCCAAAAATCGATATTATCTCCTTGGACAGAATTGCAGGTCCAGGAGTCGCTAGAAATCTTGCCATCATGAGAGCAATAGAGAAGGGTTGCTCTTTAGTACTTTTTAATGATGCAGATGATATATCTCATCCGAAACGGTTAGAAGTTGTCAAAAGTATATTTTTAGAGAAGCCTGAAGTTGATGTAATCTATTCGACTTTTGAAGTAATAGATGAGAATAATCATCAGATTCCTAGGAATAAAATCTCTTCACCCATTCTTGAAATCTTAGAATCGCATGAGGTGAATCCAATCGAGGGTAACGATATCTGGATTAAGATGGGAACAGAAACAGGATATATCAATGCAACTTCTTCAACTGCTGTACGAGGCTGGCTTTGCCAACCAAATGGAAAATGAGAGTTATGTCTATATTAACAGATAGAATTTTAGAATTATCATGATCCTCATCACCTTTCTTAATATCGCTAAAACTAACGCATTGATATAATGCAATCACTAAACAAAATGTTCCAGCTGTATCCTACTCATTCATTATCCATCCAATTGCAATTACTAAATGTGCTGTCTTCTTAATGAATACAGGAGTCTAGAGAATACATTACACTTGCTATGCGGAATTGATGATATTAAGGCTTACTTTATGATATGTGATTTAATTTTTTCTTTCATCTCCAGAGTCATGAAATCTACTTCTTTGTACCCATTCTCTTTGACGGCAGCCTCTGCAGCATTTTTCATAAGTTCTTCTTCTGTTTTTCCCTGTTCTACACAATCACAATCCTGTCCGATATCATGACATGCGAGCATTAACATGCAGATTAATCACTCTCCTTAATGTTGTCCAGGCTGGATTTAGAATTAGAATTCATAATGGTTCTTATCTTCTTTGGTCCTACATGGAGACAAATACCATTGACTACCAATATTTAAATAACTCATAGAAATGAATTGTCAACATGTCAAAAAGAGAACAAGAGAAAGCTATTGAAGTTACAAAAAAAATTGGCTGAAGAAGCCAAGAGTGTAGGAGACAAACGTGATGCCCAGCGGGAATAACTTGCCTACTACTCATTTTTCTAAGCCATCTTTGCTGGCGGGATGACCTTATATTTATTATCTATATTAAACACAGCTAGGCGTCAGATATCTAATCCCTACTAGAAGTATTACAGTATAAAGGACGACTAATCTAGGCGGGGGCTTACGCTAACCTAGAACTGTCAATATCTCGGAACGTCACCCGTATAAAATCTTCTTTTCCATCCCAACCAAGATAAGTCACTACTACGCCAATACACTAGGAAATCGCAGTTGTTTAACCGGAACTTTTTGCCTCTCTACTACACCATGAT
>WHTU01000380.1:0-261 GCA_009377575.1 Nitrososphaeraceae archaeon
TAGTCATTCGGCCAAGTAACAATACAATGTCTCGGTCGCACTACCTTTTTAGTCTTCATCTAGCCGTACCACTTTCAACTTGTTCGCCTCCGAAGTCATTTCTTGGACTCCAATTCAAATTCAAAGTATTGGTCTCTTGGCAATTCTTGTTCCCATAACATTCCTTGCGGTGTTAAACCAAGTTTATCTAGGTCAGCCGGTCCAGGGTACAATGGTAAATTCTTGTGCACTCTAAGGCCATGCTCTTGTATTGATCTTTAG
>WHTU01000380.1:271-501 GCA_009377575.1 Nitrososphaeraceae archaeon
GCCGTCATTATTGGTTAACCTGGTCTGAATATCCATAAAATATTCATTTTCGTCAAGTCCATACGTAGGTTGTTTTCGATTGTCATAGGTTCCTTCTAATGTTTGAACAATTTCTTGCCATATTAAAGCGGCTCTAAATTCAACTCCATGTGTTGATATTAGCCTTGCAAGTATTGGAAGTAAAGCAACTTCCAATACTTGACTTTGGATAATTTCTATTCTAACCCACT
>WHTU01000038.1 GCA_009377575.1 Nitrososphaeraceae archaeon
GGGAGATATAGATAATGTACGAAGGGATAAAATGGTTTATGCAACAGAGCTTCCTTCTATATTATACAAGACTGTGAAGTTGGCAGTCCACTGTCACAATATACTGCCAACGTTCCAAAAAAAGCAAATGGTAGATAAAAATTATTCGTTCCATGGAAGGAATTTCATTTATGGGGCACGGATTCTGGCTCGTATAGAAGACGATCATACCTGCAAATGGTGATTCCCATCCCAATTATTTTAATATGTTTAAGTTAGAGAATAGCAATGTGACGTGGCGTTTTCTGCTAATGCGTCTAAGGTTAGTACTTTCGCATGAGTTTTAGCGATAAGGATCTATGCTGTATCCTCCTTGGTTCGCTCTAAGTCTCAACAGGTCTTGTTCATACATTCTTGCCATTGAGATCAAAAACTTGGTATCGCAAGTTAACCCAGGAACTAGTTTCATGATTGCTTGCGAAACTGCGGCAGCCGCTCGGTATTCGGAAGACTTTATTGGCAGCTTACCTAAGAGTACGATAACGTCAAAATCGGTTCTCGCTCCTTCATTAAGTAACAGAGCTGGGATTCCGGTAACAGAGCCATTATATAGTTCTAATGCTGTGATATTACTGTCTATAATCCTCTGCTTTGCACTTTCTGTGCTGGCTGCACCATATAAATTATGAGGCTGGCGTTCTTTGCGAGAATGTTTCATTTCTTTAGTATCTTGAGTAGATAGACTTCCAGAACTAATCACAAGTTCGCATTCATTCTCTTTAGCCCAACGCAAAATTGTTCTTGAGACATCATAATACAATGACTGATTCAGATTTAATTCGGAAATCAGGAAGGAAATCCTAAGTTTTTCATTTGCATAAATTCGAACTGGAGAGTTTGCAATCCCACTGCGTACCGTTGATATTGGCGGAAATGATGGTGATTCTAATACTGAAACTAGTTGATTTTGCACTGAACTCATAAAGCACATCGAAGCGATCGAGT
Organism: Nitrososphaeraceae archaeon; assembly: GCA_009377575.1. GTDB lineage: Archaea > Thermoproteota > Nitrososphaeria > Nitrososphaerales > Nitrososphaeraceae > TH5896. The sequence goes on from WHTU01000038.1 coordinate 985, forward strand.
TTGATAATCCTCCACTGGGAAACCCATCAATGAGTATGCCACCTTTAAGGTCTAGCTTTTTTACCGAGTGAATTTCAATCGCAATTGCCTGTGACATATTAGATTTAGGAAACTCGAACTTAAATATTTGACTTGACGATTCTAATGGACTATTGAGGCAGAATCTATTTCATTACCATTTGGTTCAGCGTAACAATATTACTGATTGTGATCTCTATCCTAATCTTTTTCGTGGCTTTTCCTCTTTTACCTTCCGTTTAGGCATTTCAAATGAGATGTATTATTTGGGTCGAACTGTTATTAGATATTTTAAGACTTTACCCTGTATAGGTCTCATTTTGATATGCTTCAGTTTTTTAGAGGGCTGTTACTTAGCACGTGTAAAGCTTTTTTCCTTAATTGTGAACTGCGGCTGATTGTTATTATGCTATACTCACTGGAGAAAAACCTTCAGTATTGGATAAATAGTTCAATACATTATATATATTATAGATGAGACTTGGGAAGTTATTAAGTCCCCGAAAGCAATTATGCAATAATTGTGGCGAAAAATTCCATGAATACAGCGACTTGGTTGCACATGTAAAATCAAAACGCCATGGTCCCGTTTCACGCTGCCAAACTTGTGGTAAAGAATTTGTGAGGGAAAGCGACAGATACCGTCATATACAAGAAGAAAAGTCACGAAAACTAGATTCTCGTAGACATAGGTAGTATCAGGGTTCTTATTGCTGGGTCTAATTTTGTGGCTGACAGTCTAAGATATTTACATTCAAATGAAAAAAAACTTAATCTGATTTACTTGTCAATCCTTCCTTTTATTATACACTAAGTCTGCGCTCAAGCAAAAGTTATTGATATACGACTAATACGATATTACTCATTCCCGCTAGTTTTCTTGCATTTGCTCAGTTCTAGATAGAAATTTAGTCAAGCCCTAAATATTATTAAATGGTACGAAATGGACAACAATCTCCATATAGCTGACGGGTGGATAATCTTGAGTAAAATTTTTCTCCATTCATTTGTTGGTTGTCTACCTTCAGCATGTCAAAAAGGATTTTATAGGTATAGTAACAACATGAATACCATCAAATGGTAAGTTAGATGACCATTTTACCTGTTATCACCGTGGCCATCAACCTTTTAATTTGCAAATATTATAGGGTCTAGTCAGCCTTCATTCGAGTCAAGATCTTTTATAATGATTAAGCACTAGTCTGATTAAATCGCCTTATTTAGTCTACAAATACGTTCGGCCAGGTATGTGATTGCACATTTCTATAGAATTCATCTCACAACCAGAACTGGACATTCAGCATGTGTGACGACGTAGGAAGCTACACTACCAAGTAACACTTTCTCTGGTCCTGTCTTTCCCCTTGTTCCTAATATGATAAAGTCGATTTTATTCTTTTCTACATAGTTTAGTATCTCGGCCGGAACTGAGTCCAGAGCAATAAGAACTTTGATTTCTGTACTAATGTTCTTATTCCGAGCACTTAGGGCCATAGACTCAAGCCATCTATATGCCTGTAAATAGGCATCTTCAGCTAATTTCACAGATGGAGATGATGCTAAAATATCATTGTCAACTCCATTTACAGCATGCTCTTCATATCTGATCCCAGAAGAAACAATATGTAAAAGAATTATTTCAGCTTTACATCTTCCGGCTATGGTCTTTCCATAATTCATTATATTCTCAGATTGTTCAGATTGATCTAGAGCAATCAGTAGTTTTTTAAATTTTTTCATATTTTTATTCTTACTGGTTACTGTTTATTTCAAGTCTGAGATTTTATTGTTTACCGATTTGAAAATTCTATTCTACCGATTTTGTTTCCTAAATGAAATTCGATCTTATAACCAGCTGGCAACCGTGATCGTATCATGAATTGTATGGATCGCTAGAGGCATACGTCATTGAATCAGATGCGACGATCAAACTTGGCAGCAAGAATGCCAATAATATGGAAGAATTAACGTAATGAAATTTCCTACTATTGGGCTATGTTGGGAATTCAGCATTATCGATATTAGAATTAGAAAGTGTGCGAATTTAATATTTTATAATATTGCTTGTATAATATAATTATAGAAATATCAGTACAATGAATTAGACTCTTCCAACTGTGTAAAGCCTCATGCTTGAACAACTTCACAGATTGGTTTCGACGTATCAGTTGAGAGTGGACCTTGTCAAGTTTCCAAAGGTTGCGTTTATTCCCTATGACAAGTGGGTCCATCCATCTAACTTTTTATAGTATGTCATGAATTGGGCAGGAGTACACAAAAAAACACTGTTCAATTTAAGCATCGTATCGTATCGGCAAGTATAAGGTAGGTAACCCGTTATAGCATATTCTGTGCACTTATCCACGGGTCGTCCTACCTTTCCTTACAAGCATAACCAAGTTCCGGAAGCCTATTATGCTAAAATATAGATCTTGTTAAAATCACTAGATCGGCATGGACAGGCTAGACGGCCCATTCTGTTCTCTCTAACCCAGGTCATCCTACATTCTGTAAGTCTTATCACCTTTTCTATCATTTATTGTGAAGAGTTATAGCAGTATACAGAAGTGCTGCAAAATACAAACATAGGTATCGTCATGTACCTTGATTTGTATCAAAGCTCCCTTCAATCTTATAATCAATAGCAGGGATCTTTTTTGCCTACTCTATATCCGCTAAATTAGATCAAGGCATAAGCAGGCTAACATATACACTTTTCCAAAACCTCCCCCCTGGACATCATTAACAACTATTTTAAGTGTAGGTAGTCTTAATCGATTATTCTCAAAATAAGAGAAATAAATCTAGATTGCACCTCTTCTTTCCCCAGACGTAGAAGCAGGGGCAGCGGACTTTTTCTCTTCGGACTTTCTTTTTGCTCTCGAGCCAAATAATATTCCTGTTAGTACTGCAAAAGCGCCAGCTACGATGGCATACATGAACAGTTGATCTGCCATAATTACTAATACACAAAGTAACAGATAAAGTTATATCTGCCCCTCAACTAGGGAACCATAAATTCACTTAAGGCAGACGCAATTGCCTTATTAAATATGGTGATCAGATTAACTTTAATGTATTCAGTGTAATTTTATTGATCATCCTTGAAATTAAGTTATTAACCAATTTAGTTGTGGATGACTGGATCCCCTAATACATACAATGCTTCTCATAATCATCTGCAGCAGCAATTAGCACCTTATTACCATCAAAGTACTATATATGTAATCATATTTCATTGTGATCGTGTTCTTTACCATCATTGGCTACATACAGATAATCGGTGTGAATACCCGTATCACTCCATTCATTGCAACTCAATAGGTGTTGATAATCCATCAAGAAATTTTACCACCTGAAAATATAGTTCAGAAATTCATGGTATAACGTTATACAATGACGATGATCTTAGGACTAGCCATTACTTAGAAAGAAGCATACAATATTAAAAGATTCTCCTAGAGGGGAAGCAAGTTGCACGTAAGAGGATATTCAGATAAGCAGGACGAAGCAAAGCTAATCGTTAGTATCACGCATTCAACTCTAGAAACTAGAAGTCACATAGTCAGATGTATAATATTTAATGTATCATACTGCAATCTAGATGACTTTAATCAGGTCCCTCTTTATATTTCAGAACTGCAAGGCCTGGGAATGTAGTTGGCTTAAAAAACTGATGCGAAGTCATATTAGTCTAGAAATGTACTATAGATTAGGTAAAAAACGAAGATGAGTGAGTTTGCATTCTTTCGATTTATGAGTCTTAATCTACTTACACAGGAGGAGATAAAGAATAAAACGGATATTATTTCTGTAACTGAACAAGTTCTAGATGCAGAAGGTATTGAATGTGACTCTAAAATTGCAAAACTGTCTGAAGAAAAGATTAATAAGATTCTTTCTGAAGTCAGGAAGCGACGGCGACGCAGAAGTGTTCAAAATGAGAATGCAGAAGAAGAAGAAGAAGAAGAAGAAGAAAAGGGACAGGAGAGTCCTCTTCCTACGACATAACAATTGGTTCTCACAAATATGCCAAATATTATTGGGGTTTCTACCCAAACTTGAATTTAAGCAACATCGATACCAGTGACAACAACAATGGTGATAATCCCACAGGGCACTCTGGCACCAAGAATAATGGCAATAGTGATGATAAGAACTCAAATTACAACAATCAGTCAACTCCTGAACGCTGGATTCTTATTTTTGCAATGACGATACTTGCACTCGGTATCATTTTGCTGACATTACGTTCGGTAATATTCAGCCTAATACTTATAATAATCGGTGTATCACTTTTTGCGTATTGGTTATACGTAGGAGTAAGATCAAAAGAAGAACATCGCCTTTTCTCAGATTATAATACCAGTTCTTCCTCTACCAATTCAGGAGGTAAAGAAGGAGAACATATCTGTACGTGTCCTATCTGTAAACATCACGAATCCAACGCGTGTATGCAGGTAAGATGTCCTTGTTGTATATTAACAAGAAACAGACAAATTATTGGTCACTTTAATAATCCACTTCAGTAGTGGCTACTCCAGGTTGCACATCTACACTAAGTCAGGCACTTATTTGCAGTCTTTTCCGTTACTTCATTTGCATTTTTTAATATAGGTCGTAATGGCTAGAAGGTTTTAGTAAAGACTCAAATCAAACCATCCGTTCTACGAGCAGACAACTGCAGTTTGAAGTTAGAAACGCCTAGCCATAGTGGCCATCGTACAATAAATTATAAAAAATGTTATTTGAAAAGGTAGGACGACCAGAGGTTGTGTAATAGGTTTTACCTTCCATTCCAAACTAGAGCATACCTAGCTACTTCTTATTTGAAACTCTGATTTCTTTTGTACCCCCTAACTTTTTCCCTATAAACTATGGTTATTCTTCTTCCAATCATGGACTAACAACGATAGACTACTAAAACTATTTTTATCGCTTACCCACAATTATAATACAATATCATGTCGTCACCATCATCATCGCATATACAATTCGCTGAACTGGAAAGGGATAATATAGGCGGACAACGATCTAAGATTGACGTTATTGCTACTATTCTGTATATATGCAATGATGGAAGTTTAAAGAACCATATTGTTGGCAAAGGTAATTTTAGTGATTCCATGGCAAATCATTATATCTCAATTTTACTCTACAACGAACTACTTTCTACCTATGTCGATAATGAAAATAATGGAAGAACTTACTATCGAACTACTGATAAAGGGAGAGGCCTAATTTACCATTATAATCAAATACAAAGATTATTTGCAACAGATAACGATCATCAAATTAATGAAACTCAAACTCAAACCAAAACTAGATCTTCGCGGAATGCCATACCAAGTTCGGACGCTCAGTCAGCAGCGAAAAGATTGCTTATTATCGATGATGAAGAGGATATAACCTCAGCTCTGAAGGCCGGACTTGAAAAATATGGGATTAATGTAGATGTTAGCAATAATCCAGTATCGACATTGTCAAACTATAAGCCAGGTTACTACGATCTTGTAATATTGGACATAAAGATGCCAAATATAGATGGCTTTGAGTTGTACAAAGTAATAAGAAAACTAGATAATAAAACGAAAATCTGTTTCTGGACTGCTTTCGAAGTGGCATTTGAACAGTTTCTCAAGATGTTCCCAACAATGAATGAGCAATACTTTATCAAAAAGCCTATAACACTTGATGATTTGGTCAACAGAATAGACAAGTTGATAGTTCTCGAAAATCAAAGTATTAAACAATCATCATCTTCATCTTCAGATTTGTTCTCTTCCTCATCATTGCCCACTTCATAGAGACGACAAGAACCCCTTACTAATAAATGAAGAAACTATTTGGAAAACTTCCAAGGCGAAGTTACGTTCTTTTTACAATTCTTATAGTATGTTCAGGTATATTGTCTTTCTTCTCTTACTATTACTCTTCATTAGCCGCTAGGCAGATTGTAGAATTAGCCTCAGAAGATATACGATCGAACGCAAAAATTCAAGCTCATGACTTAGGGTCTATTCTATCTAATGCGTTAAGTTCAGTTGCTACTAATCTCGGAATCCTCACTACATTTCAAGAGACAGTAGAGCAACAATACGGCAATATAGAAAATCCTATTCTTGATATTGTTCAACAATCATCTAGTGGTCTATTCGTACAGTATTTAAAATTGAATCGTGATGGGCAGATACTTTGGCCTAATAGCAGCAGCACTACTTCTAATTATACCAATTTTATCTTTAGTACACTTGCCGAGCAAGCCCTTGATGATTTCAATAATGAAAGTAGGGACAGTGATAATAACAATATCTTGCAGAGCACACTTTTTTTAAGTAATGCAATACGTGAACCCGCTACAGATAAAACGTACAGTTTGATGCTATATCCTCAGATTGAAAATTCGAATCACACAGATGATTCTGTCTCCGGCATATTTACTAGAGAAGTAATGGCAGCACTCATAGGATTCGATCATGACAATAATAACAGAGCTAGCATGTTAAATAGACAATCTTCAGATGAAGTTAAGCAGAATATAGTGTTGCTTGCAGACAGTGAGAATGTCATCCTTGAATCTAACAATAATTCTTTGATAGGGATGCCAATTTCTCAATATTTTAATCAAATGACTATACCTAATTCTGCCTTGGACAATAAAAGCTCTGACTCTGAATCATTTGCAGCTCAAGTCCAAGCGTCAGTACAGACTGATGCGTCGGAGCCATTATCTTTGGACGTTATGTTAGGTGGCAGTAAAATGAGCTTAATCTCAGAACCAATATACCTGGGCGACAAACACGTATGGACATTATATGTCTTGGCTCCACATCTCCTTACACATGATGTGAATGCGCTTTTTGATCTTCAGAATAATTTTAGCAGTCTAATGATAATACTCATTGGCGTAATCGCTTTCGTAATTGCCATGATAATATTATTATGGAACAAGGGTCTTGAAGAAGTCGTCAGTCAGAGAACAGCAGATCTAAGAAAGATGAATAATTTTTTGTTAGCCGCTAACGAACGGCTAAAGGTCCATGATCTGATGCAGAAAGAGTTTCTTAATATTGCCAGTCATGAAATGAAGACGCCGACACAAACCATACTGCTACATTCGAATCTTCTATCAATAAATCCTGACTTGGGGCACGAATCTATAGAGGCAATAATACGCAACGCCACGCGGCTTCAGAAGCTAGTCAATGATATTCTTGATATTACAAGAATTGAAAGCAAGTCTCTAAAGTTAAATAAAGAAAGACTAAATCTCAATGAAATCATAGTTCCAGTTTTAGAAGAATATTCGTCCCAGGTTGATAGTGGTAAATTAACCATACAGTACGAAGCCAGCTGTGATATATATGCGCACGGAGACAAGGCGAGAATTACACAGGTTATTTCAAATCTTCTTGATAATGCCATAAAATTTACAAAGGAAGGATTTATTTCGATCAGTACTACGCCGATAGATGACGATTATGTCCTTGTGAGTATAACCGATACAGGACCAGGCATCGATTCAAAGGTTTTTCCCCGGATTTTTGATAAGTTTGTTACCAAGTCAGAGCATGGTATAGGTCTTGGATTATATATATCCAAGAGCATTATTGAAGCTCACGGAGGAAAAATATGTGCACATAATAATAAGGATGTTAACAAAAATTGCCAATTCAACATTTACCATCCTCAAATGAATAAAGGTTCTACTTTCTCCTTTACACTGAGTAAATGAATTGACAAGCGAGTAACTGATAAGTTAGGTACTACAACGGGTAATACATTAGGGAATGATAGTAAACAGAAACTTTCTGGAATATAATTACGAAATCCTATATCGAATAATATTAAATATTTAGCAGTTTTTCTGTTCCATATATGCTTAAAGTTAGTTTAGAGACGTTGGAAAAGATGACAAACTACGGTGCAGAAGATGAACCACACCGTCGTGTTGCTGGAAATTTCGCACTTTACAGTGCACCTGGAACAAAAAGCGGCTCAGCGGTATATTTTGAGCTCGAACCAGGGTTTGAGCTTGGAAATCATACTAATGGTGCAGAAGAAATAGTCTATATTGTAGCCGGAACTGTTGAAGTTACTATAGGGAAGAGAAGGATCAAATTTCAAGTGGTGAATTGGGAGTAGTACCTGATATGGAGCCTCACAATTTTCATAATATAGGATCGGATACGGCTAAAGTCATTGGGGTCTTCTCGAGTCCTAGTGTAATCAGCACTTTTGAGAAGGCCTTCTTATCTCTTAACGTTAAAGAATTTGATACAACCAAATTACCCACTACTTAACGGAGTTGACCTCTGACCCCTCTAATAATACTGGAGAGGATTTCCTGTATCAGGTATGTTGGTTAGCCGTTTATATGACAATAGGACTTGTTATTATTTGGATATTCATATTCCCTCTTGACTTTGCGATATTAGTACTGGTACTCATTTCAATAAATATCTGTAGGAAAGGGGGGTTATTTAAAAGACTTGGCCTTCAGGATCAAACTCATATGAAAGGCTGGAGAGGATTTTTTAAATCATTATTTCAATCTAGGGCTTCATCATCAGCCTATGGCGGCAGTAGCGAAAGTAACCTAGTCAAATATTACTGCATGTTATGTGGTAATGAGAATAACGGAATTGTTTGTCCGAAATGTGGCTCAAAAATGAAAAGAGCAGACTAAGATTAAGTATTTTGTTTTAATTGAGAAGCCGATCCTATTAAAACTTATTTACTGCTTATGATCACTATTTTCCCTTTCATGTGTTATTTGTTGGTGCTTGTTTAGCTCTGTTTCGTTCTTGAATTTCTCTCCACATTTATCACATTTAAATTTCTTTCTTTCAAATATATTGAACTTCATAATTCTCCTTACAATATATTGATTTAATACTATATATCAACTTTAACCATATTATAGTATCCCAATCAATATCATTTATGATCATAAGGATAAGAAGATCCAGAAAAACTTTCCCTACTAACAATAGGGAGATTAGAATATTGACTAATTGCTATCCATCAGATAAAAATTAAAAAGGATCAAAAATGTGGCTCTACTGTGTTTAGTATATTCATGAAATATAACACCATGCTAAAACCAGGATCGCGATTACATATTCCATATGAATATAGAAATTGAGGGATAATACATAATATATTTGGAAATGAAATCGGTTTAGAAATAAAAAGATCTGCTAAGATAAAAACAAGAAGACGTGGATATTTCGAAAGTGGCAAAAGGCTATGTATAAGATGCCGTATATGGTATGGTAAGACCGATTTAAGATTCTGTAATGAATGCCATCACCAGCTCAGAACAAAACCACGTGGCAGTACAGGAAGACGACGGCAAGAACTCTTTAATCCACATGTGAGATATTGAAAGGAAACATTGCAGGCTAATCAATTCACCAAATTGATAGGATGAAGTTTAACTAGTATTTTAGGCAGTGGTCACATCACTTTGACTATGAAAGTAGACAAGGACCTGCCCTCTGAAATTCGTGTCGTAAAAGGCAATTCGAGTTCACACAAGAAAACAAAACTAGACGAGATAATAAGTTATGCCAAACTTCTATATGAAGACTTTGTCGAGTCGGATGGAATAAAGAACATAGACCATACGCCATTTGTAGGACGACTTGCCAGGATCATAGAAAAGTTAGAAAATTTCAAGGAAAAGGAGTTATAATGCAAACCGACCATCTGTACTAGACAATATTGAGAGATGATAAAATTCGTAATATAGTCAATGGGTTATGATACGCCCTAGTTGCAAATCGTCTTTTCTCTTCTGATACGGACTCTTCCTCTCAGTTCAAACACGCGTAGAATAGTTTAGTTCAATTTTGTGAAAAGTAATGATCAGTTAGTCCCGTTTAGTTTTGTATTTGTGATTGTGAATTGTATTAATATTTATAATAAACAAGAAATGAGAATTAAATCAAAGTAAATATGCAGAAGTTTGATCTTATTGTTATCGGAAGTGGATCAGGATTAGATGTTGCAAATGCTGCATCTCAACAAGGACTTAAAGTCGCAATTGTCGAAAAGGGCAAGCTAGGAGGTACATGTCTAAATAGAGGATGCATTCCTTCTAAAATGATTATACACAGCGCAGATCTTGTCGAAAAGATAAAACAAGCTGAAATTTTTGGGATAAAGATTAATGACGGTGGATTATCGATAGATTTTCAGAAAATAATTAGTCGAGTAAACGAAACTATTGACTCTCATTCACTTGAGATCAAAAATGGGCTAGAGAGATCAGAGAACCCAAGACTTTTTACGAGAGAATGCAAGTTTGTGGGAGATAAAACATTTGTTCTGATGGAAGGAAATGAAGCGAAAGAAGAAATTATTAGTGCGGACAAAATTCTAATTGCATCAGGTGCCAGACCAATTATTCCAGAAATTAAAGGTCTGAAAGTATCAGGATATATTACAAGTGATGAAGCATTGCGAATTTTACATCAGCCGCGTGTTTTAACCTTCATAGGTGGAGGATACATAGCCTGTGAGTTAGCACATTTCTTTGGTAGTCTTGGAACTGAGATAAATATTATACAGAAAAGTAATTCATTACTTCCACATGAAGATGAGGAAACATCAAAAAAGTTCACAGAAATCTTTTCCAAAAAGTTTAAGGTATATTTAGGATATAATACAGAATCTGTATCAAGGGATAATGGTAATGAATTTCATGTCATAGCGAGAAACTCAAATGGTAAATCGATAGAGGTTGAATCTGATCAGCTATTAGTTTCTGTAGGTAGAGGCCCTAACTCAGACATACTTGACGTAACAAAAACAGGAGTACAACTCAATGAGAGAGGTTTCGTTAAAGTTGATGAATATCTTGAGACCAGTGTAAAAGGTATCTTTGCAATAGGTGATGCTGTTGGAAAATACCAATTCAAACATAACTCTAATAATGAGGCAAAATATGCCTATCATAATATACTGAATCCAGATAAGAAAATAGTGGTAGATTACTTTGCAATGCCGCATGCGATCTTTAGCTCTCCTCAAATTGCCGGAGTAGGATTTACTGAACAGGAACTAAGAACGATGAAACAGTATGACTACCAGAAATCAGTATTCCCGTATATTAATACAGCAATGGGAAAAACAATAGAAGACAAAGATGGCTTTGTGAAGTTTCTAGTTGATAAGAAAGATAGAAAAATCCTTGGCTGCCACATTATGGGTTCTGATGCCTCGATACTAATTCATGAAGTTTTAGTAGCTATGAAAGCAGGTGATGGTAAAATAGATAGTATAAACAAAACTATACACATACATCCAGCACTCTCTGAAGTGGTTGCAAGGGCGGCAAGTAGTATATAAAATTAAGTACAAGACATATAATTTAGAAGTATTTTTTAATACTCCATTTAATTATTTTTGAAATTTATCTTAAAGTTCGATATTCTCATTTCTTTTGATGATAACTTTTGACCTTTCGATCGGTCAATAAAGCTCCGCTAAACCAATAGTAAATTTCGTTAAATCTGTTTGCGAAAAAAAACACTGGACCTAACCCCACTCTTAGTGAGGGAAAAATATTGTCAGATGAACTTTATGTATGCAAAGATAATCAAAGAACGAAAGCTAGTAATGTGGCAACTGCAGTTGTACAGCGACCACCTACATCTGTCAAGATGAGCTAAACTACTTGACTACCAGTACTGGACAATTGGGTTCTAAATATAAGCAAGGACATTTGTTGAATTATTCAAGGTCGTTAAGTACCAAGACTTCTTGTGTCCTTGTCGATTGTCAAATTATTCTCTTATTATCCTAATTGAAGACTTGCTCATTAAGCTTTTCTTTTCTCTTGTTCGATATATTTCTTCAGGCATAATGGTTCAGAAACTAATTTAATTCAGAGCATGAACAAAAGGGCATCAACCATAATCAGCCGACCTTGGTTACCTTTTCCACATAAATTAAAAAGACACTGACGCTAGACATTAACTTGGGCATACTATCGGGGAACTGAAAGGCAAGCAGCAACAACTAATGGCAGATTTATGATTTCGACATTTCTATTTTCGTTGTTTCTTGAGTAATCACGATGCAAGAGGGAAAACCAGAAACGCTTGTATCCCAGTATTAATCATCGACTGCAAATGCCACATACTATCGTTGAAATGTATGTGCCTGCGACTTTTGCGGATGAAGGGACATACAAAATCTCCTTGGACAATCGACCTGCCCATATAACTATACAATACCTGCCAAGCCATGGAAATTTTGCACATGTAACAGGTCTGGACGCTACTCAAAATCTAGATCCTGATGACCCGTCAGGCATAGTTAATTTTTCATACATTGAAATGGATTTCCCATATTATCTAGAGGAACCTGGCAAAGGACTAAGTGACGATAGTTCCGAACGAGCGTCGGCATATCATAAGAAGATTGATGACCTATGTTTACGCTACCTGAATCGGTTGGTGGATGTTGTTCGATACTGTACCCAAAGATATTGGATCAGATCGATTCCTTTAGATCTTCTTCATGTTCACATGATCAAGGAAGTGGAGGAAGACAGTGGCGGCCGAGGAATTTCCTGGATCCGCATGCCGTCGGGGAGCAAAGTTGAGTGGAAGATACAGAGTCAGTTAGAAGTTCAAGAACGACTTGTACATATACTGGAGCACGAAACTCGTCTCCCAGTTTCAGAAACTCTGTTTTTGGAGGCCTTGAACTATTATTATTGTTCAAATATCGTTCAAGCGGTGATAGTCGCAAACACCTTATTGGAGGTTTTCGTAATGGATGACATTATTGACTCTTATATGAAACAGGGGAAAAGCGGGGGGGAGGCCAAAATCTTGGTAGCAAAGTCCTACAAGAAAAAGTTTGAACCAATGATAAAAAACATTATTTCAAAGAAAGGGCAAACGTGTCATCTGATACAATCTTGAAAAAACTGGTCCGAGCAAGGAATATCCGAAGACAAGTGATCCATCCATTTATACGAACTATTTCCGCTGACGAGGCAAAGGAGGTGCTCCACGAAACTCCGGAGATCAAAATGTGGATTAAAACACAGTCGCCAAAATGAGGCTCCTTTGACAGATATCGGCAGGCTTTGACAGATATTTCTAGCAAAATATCAATCTCACCTTGATAGGTGATTGACTCATGAGGAGTGGTTTGGGGAAACTGATATGGTTGGCACATGGATTAAAGCTATCGCCGCAATGGTCCTAGTTTCAATATTGGTTCTTGTGGCATACTACAGTTATAATCAATATCAATGCCAGTCTGCAAAAGAGCGCTATGAACAAGCTGTGGGTACACTAAGCATATCATAAGTTCTTCGTTATCTAATTGAGTATCAGCAGGCTTGCAATACAGAATAACAAATACGTTCACATGTCCGTTAGATATTTCCAGGTATGTATTTAAAGGAACCAACTCTAACGTGGCTAGCCGTCGGTCCCTCGGAGTCAGGCTATCTTCCAGAAGGCTAATAAATATCTCCTTATTGAGATAGGTTTGAATATAATGTCGTACACTTGCTACCCTACCAAGTTTTCTTTTGTTACACAAAACAAGTATAAGCGAGATTGTAAAACCTGTTCGACGTGAACCGCTTCCATCAATTAAAGCCAAAATTTTAGGTTCAGAAATCAAAACGAAGCACAAAAAGATTATTGTAAGAAGCTCCCTTGAACACCTCTTTAGAGGCCGAGGCAAGATTCTAATTCTCAAACTATTCTTTCTAAATCCTAAGCAAGAATTTCATCTATCTCCATCAATCATCTTCCCTTCTCCACGTCCTGTGGCTGTTGCTACCTCATTACCATCCTTTGTCACTATTATCCCTTGTCCTTCACCATATGACATGCGATCAGATCTTTGTATGGTCCAATAGGTCCAAGTTTCTGTTACTTCTATACTTCCTTTAAGCTCACGGCGGCCCCATGTATGGAAGCCCCTGATTAGTCAGACCTCCGCAAATAAAGACAGTATTGTCTGGGAGAAGGACAGCATCAGGGGGAACTCGTACTTCAAGAACTGGAAAAGAAGGTTCCTACCTTGAAGATAGTGAAGAAAGATTAATTATTTGTGCGCTTCTACTTTGAATAGAATCACCTCCGCCTATCACCATAATTCTAACAAATGGATTCGTGTTCTGTAAAAGAATAACTTGCATGCCTTATATAGTAATATAGTAGAATTAACCGATCTCTTTTATTGCTTATTGCTTACCAAATGACATTGGTCTGTCATAATATGATTCATATTATTACTTCAATTATAAGTGGGTTTATGACATATCCAAGATATATAATCTGATGGCGGGGTGTCTGTAAAGATAGTTACCAGCTGCCCGATTAGGCGTAGTGATCATCGCTGCTGTCTTCCTTCAATTTCCTGTAATCTCACTGTTAAAGCCACAAGCTGGTCTGACAAATGTGCTATCGCATCATCTTTCATCTTGTCCCTTTCTCGAGATGACTGGTTTAATTCTTCCAGTTCCTCTATCTTGCTTTGTATGTCTGCACCTTGTCGTTCCAGTTGATGAACATTTAGGAATGTTAGATATGGTTCAATCTTTTTAAATATCTCCGCCTTCTCAGAATCTTTTTTTCGCCAGTACGTAGAACCAATATGCCCGATAAAGTATTCAGAAAAATCAAAATAGCCAAGGTCCGAAATAGTTGTCTTAACAAATCGTCTAAATGAGTGAAGTGTAATCTGTCTTCTATTTTGATTACCATCCTCTCTTTCGCCCTTGCCCATTCTGTCAAGTGTTTTGGCAAAAGACTTTGCTATATCATCGTATATCCCATCAGGGTTTGGCATTCTCTTTGTTTGATAAACAGCAAATAGTAGATCCATCCCCTCTTTAGAAGGCGTTCTATATTCTGTTACTATTTTTCCATCTTGGTCGTAGCAAACTCTTCTCTTTCTATACTTGTAGCTTAGCCAAGATTTTAGCTGTTGTGTTACCTCTTCTGTTAGAAATACGACTCTATCAGCTTTAGTTTTAGTGTATTCTCCCCTTACAAAAACCTGAGCAGGTTTTGATTCTAAATTTAGATCCTTGATACGAACAGATAATGCTTCTACAGCTCTAAAACCACCTGCTGCCAAGAACATAACATACGTCTTCAAACGTACATCTGAACATGCATTTAGAATATCAACTACATCTTCCTTAGACAATGCTTCTTTATTCTTTCTGACTATCTTTGGCAGTCTTACCTTTAATTTGAATTTTCTAGGACTGATATCAATATCAGAGTATTCCAAAAAGTTCTTGATTGTTATGATATAGTTTTTTAATGAATTTGGAGAAATGTTGTTATTAGTCCTTTGCTTTAAGTACAAGATATACTTACTAAAGACATCATAAGGATCCATCTTTCCTATTTTCATTTTTGTAACTATCTCTTCAATTCCAAGACCATATTGATCGGAGGCGAACATACGAAATTTCTTTAATCTTTCACTATATTTCTGTGCAGTTGACTCATTACCTATCGCTACGCTAGTCAAATATCTGGATAGCAATGAATCGTCGTCGATGATTGTTGAAATCTTGTTTTTAGTAGTAAGACTGCGTTGGCTAGTTCTAGCTGAAGTTGATGCAGAAATAGACTTCAATTGATTCTAATATCCGATAAGATGAGATATTATTAAGGATTTTGTATTCGACGCTTTTAATGCACTTCTAATCTGTACATTTTCCGTCATTCCGTGCTGACTCAAAAGTCACAGATATTAAAAGAGGCGACCTTGAGAGATCATGCAGGTTGGAGCATCAATTCAAAAATGCCCTCTGTTTATCTCCATTATTTCGGAACAGAATCATGCAATTCGCTACTAGAAACATTTGGAGTTGTCAAAAAACAGAGCGGTCAAGGGTCGTTTCAGACTTCGAAACTATGCCCAAGTTGTAAAGAGCCAAATAAACAGGATAGTAAGTTCTGTGCCAGTTGTAAGATGGTATTGACATACGACGCATATAGTGAAACACTCGAAAAAGAGCAAAAGATTCCAGATGATGCTGTTGTTAATATATTACAGAATTGGTTGAGCAAATGCAATGATATGAGAACATTAAATTTTAATATGCAATATTTGATTAAACTAAATACTAGAAATAGTAGAAAACGTAGATACCTGCCAATAAGTTTCCACAATTTAAAATCTGAAAATCAGGGATTGTACAGTACTATTTTGAGTAGTACAAGGTAATATTGAGCTTTACCTTGGTCATTAGCCGGTATAAACTATATACTATGCGGAAGGTACTATGAGTAATGGCCGAAACAAGGGGTTGAAAGGGTATCAGTGTGAATGTTGTGGTCATAAATGGACACCAAGAGAAGATGAGCGACCAAGAGAATGCCCAAAATGTAAGAGTGGGTATTGGGACGTGGTGAGAAAACAAGATATGGCAAAACGACTGGCTGGAATAAAAACCGAGGATCCAGATTGTAACACATAAAGCTGAAAACATCTGATAATGGACGACATACAGGTTTTATCACGGAGGCGAATGACTCCGGAGCGTTGGGCTGCATAGGCTGGGCTATCGAGAGACACCTTGATGTTATCCCACCTAAACTAAAGCCAATATTTCATAAAATTCTAGAGGATACTAAAACTAGGAAAGATATTTTAGTAAGATCATAAAAATAGATCGTTTTTATAATTTGTTGCACAAGCGACCGCTGCAGGATACAAATACTGCAAAGGGGAAATTCTGGCACCCTATAGGTAGGAGTAAGTGACCAGGCTCTGATCTGCCTGGTTATCTTACCTCTTTTATAATTTGTTGCGAACACACCAACGACAGTATCTCTAGCTACTGCCGCTGATAACAAATCCAACCAACTTCAAGCGCCCCATCATGACGGCAAACAGGTTAGATAGGAATAGTTACCAGGTTTGGGGATAGCCTGGTAGCTTCCTATCTTCATTAAAAAAAGATAACTCAGTTCAGGAAAGTCTTTTATGTTTATGTCAAGATAATACACCACGCCGCAAACCTGCACAATGTGAAGGGGGTAGTGGCGGCCAGCATATCTGCACAAATTCTCTTGGTCGTCCCTACCTTTTTCTAAACCTTTCTACAAAGTTTTAATAACCCATTTTGTGAATTCGGAGAATCACAACCAAGGTTTTAACTGTCCGGTGAATCCATCATGGAGGGCTGGAGATTTTTTTGCATTGGTATTGCTAGCTCTTAATAGTCTAACCTCACAATTTCAGGATATATAAAAAATGCCTGAAATATGAAGTTTAATATGGTTTGTCATAAATGGGTAGGGCGGCCAGCAGGCTCATTTAATTAGACAAAATCTCTTGTCATCCTACCTTGCAGAGCTCCAACAGTTCTGATCCGATTAACAGACAGGTGTCAATAGTTAATTAGACGCTTAAATATACTAAAAAAATTAGTGATCGCAGCCGCAACTACTCTGTCTCATAAACCTCGTACCACATGTAACAGCTTTTATCTTTTGAAGACCGTGCATTTCAGGCTGCGATCTTCAGGTTATACTCGGCTTATCTTTGCATAAATGGCCTTAATTTCATCATCTGGCAAACTATCTCAATAGCTTAAACGAATGGCCATGTTCAATGATTTTTTATTAATTTTTGATGTAATTCTATGGTATTAAATGGTAACTAATGCCATAAATTGCCAATGTATATATAAGTGTCATGAGAAGATATCACCATGTCAAAACCACAACACGTAGTAGCACAAGACTTTCAACACACATTGCACAGATCATTAGATGAAACAAAAGAGAATGTAAAAAAATCAATAGATGAAGCGAGAACTCAAATTCCACAATTTACCCATGTAGTTACTAACTATCAAGAGCATGTCTTACAATCCACTGGAAAAATGGTAGAAGATTATGTTGAAGCTCAAAAATCAGTAATGAATGCTGTCTTTAACTCTGCAAACCCGTACTATGGAAATGCTAATAGAGTGTTTAATTATTGGTTTACTCCAAAAGTCACTGCAGAGATATATGCCAGATCAGTCAGCAATATTGCTGAAAACGTCTCAGCATCAGCTAGAATAGGTAACGAAATCTTATTTGGAAACATTGAAGCTTTGGGAAACGATTTCGAACGAGCTCAACGACACACAAAAGAGTTTACGAGAATCAATGCGAATACAGCAAAAGCCATTGAAAATACAGCAAGAGAAACGGCAGCAGAGTTTTCAGTTAATAGCTAGAGAAGTTTATAGACACAGAACTGCCTGTTAACAGAAATCTGATATATTAGAAATTACTCTAGTCATCAACTGATGACAAGGTAAGCTAATTATTTTGCTCACCCAGCATTTTGTTTTTTTTTCAAACAATGAAATAGCTTCAAAAAAGACGACATACAGGTTTTATCATAGAAGCGAATGACGCCGGTGTGTTAGCTGTGTGGGCTGGGCTATTGAAAGACATTTTGATTAAGTTCAATTTTGGGGCTGCGGATGACTACCGGCTCTAGTGTTGACGGAGATATAAACGAAGAGAATATGTATCTATAACTAACCCAGTATTCAGTCCACTCTTCTCTACAATAATTACAACGAGATACCTGATAAGACAAATTATCATGAATACGATATTTTGGAATGATTGTGATATTGTCCGCTTTACATATACAACGTCTATTAGTTGCAGCAGGTCTTGCAAGGTTACTGCGTTTATTTTCTATCAGTTTACTCGTGTGCCCACAACACCAGCTCTAGTATGCAGATCATAACTATAACATTTTCTAATATTACACCAGCTAAAATAGCTCCATCGTATTTAATCTGGCTCACAAAGATTAAACATGAATTGTCAGTCCCTAGACAAGCTCATGGACGATTGGGGGCAAAACTCTAGACTAACAATCACCCTGACCCTTTCGTAGCAATTCCACCAACAGACTTCAGATATAAACTACCTATCTTGAATTAGGTAGGTCACCAAAATATGGACCGTTTTTATAATTTGTTGTGCAAACGGCTGCAGCAGTATGCAAATACTGCTAACCACGAAAGAGACCAAACTCATTCTGGCACACCCTATAGGTAGGAGGCAAGTCACCAGGTTCGGGGATAGCCTGGTAGCTTCCTATCTTCATTAAAAAAAGATAACTTAGTTCAGGAAAGTCGTCTTTTATGTTTATGTCAAGATAATACAGCACGTCGCAAACCTGCACAGGTAAAGGGGTAGTGGCGGCCAGCATATCGGCACAAATTCTCTTGGTCGCCCCTACCTTTTTCTAAACCTTTCTACAAAGTTTTAAGTGTCCGTTTTATGAATTCGGAGACCGTAACAAGGTTTTAACTGGTCCGAAACCAAAGGCGCGGTGAACCTATGGTAGACGGCTAGAGATTTTTTGCATTGGTATTGCTAGCCGTTCTACCTCTTAATACTCTAACCTCACAATTTCAGGTATATAAAAAATGTCTGAAATATGAAGTTTAATATGGTTTGTCATGAATCATTATGATGAGATAGGGCGGCCAGCAGGCTCATCTGATTAGACAAAATCTGGTCATCCTACCTTGCAGAGCTCCATCAGTTCTGATCCGATTAGCATTTCAGGCTGCGATCTACAACATCCCTATTAAAAGTTCAAATGTATTATAGAATTGTTAGCAATTACTGTAAAAGCTATTATAGTCACGGAATTCATACTGTGGCTACATGACAAAAGCTTCATCGAAAAAGCGGTCATCTGTCAAATATGATGTCATTATTAAGGCCAAGGCAACAACTGCGAGGATCGTAGACATTAGCAATGAAATCGTGAGGTTTGAGAGTAATGATAAGGGACAAGTTACTGGAAAACACTATTCAGGAGTTCACTGGGACACGGTGGAATCCACATTGTTAGCAGATGGAAGCGCGACTCTGACCATAAGATATTTCCATATGACTAATAAAGGCGAATCGATTACGGGAACTGGAACTGGCACTCAGATGGCTCCAAACAAAAGAGGAATTACGAAAGTTACTGCCGAGGGAACTATGTGGACGTCTGCTCCTAGATTATTGCATCTAAATGGAGGTAGATGGACAGTTGAAGGGGAAATGAATACCATTAAAGAGACTGTTGTGGTCCGGGGTAATTTTACCACCTCAGGGATATAAAAAAACCTATTACAATATCTCAAACCAAACCTCTAAATAAGTTGCGCTCTTAAGCGGAGCTATTCACTCTTTCAAGGTATTTTGATATCTATTGAGGATATTAGATTAAAGGCTGTCTAAACACAAATACATTTATCGTATAAATCTTCTACAATATGATAACTCTCATAAATCTGATATTTTTTCTATCTGAACTACAAGCGGTTAACGCATAGCCAAACATTCATCTTCAGACCATGCTCGCTTGAAGGGCATAATCTTCTTTCTACGTGGAGGTTCATCCCACCAACCCATAAGACCTTTACATCTACTGCACCGAAGCTCCGTTCTAGAATCACTTATCTTAAACTCTATTGTCCTAGAATCAGTCAACGATTTATTGCAAATATAATCATCGGTCCAATGCAATACGACATATTATAGCCAAAATAAGATATTACATGATATGATCCATATGACTATTAGAATAGTACTGGAATTGGTACTAGTTATATCTAGCAGGCTTAACATACGCTTTTATAGGTCTATCTTTCTAATAAGGCGGAGAATGTATCAATTAGAGCAACTCGAAAAATAAGAGAATTAATAATTACGTTAGTCTTACAGTAGAAACAAACCTAAGTCGTATCTGTCGAACCTGCTGCTACCTCTGCAGTAGCAAATCTACTTCCCACAGAATTAATCTTAATCTTTACGTTTTTGTCTCCGGCCTTTGCGCTTTTTACAAAAATTACTAGGCCGCCTATTCTTGCAATACCGTCTCCTCCTCTGCCTGTGTCAGTAATATCTACGGTGTACTCTTTGCCTGTTTCTACAGGTTTTGAGAAGCTATTCGTGTTCTGTCCGTAACTCATTAAAAGTCGCAATATAGTAGGCATTATGGTAATATGAACTAATGTATTAACGTATTAAAAGCTCTATCACTATCCAAAATGTCGGTCTAAATGCTAGTTGGTTTCAGGTTATGACATCTATTTACCCATTCGCTTTAGTTGTTGGTTTTTAATATCTATAGCTCTGTCCAGATCCGACAATTGAGCATTCCATAGTACTAGTTTATTCATCAAATTTCTCTTTTGACCTTCTAAATTTATTATGTTATTACTAAGACATTGAACTCCGTCAAATCAGCTAAATCATAATTTGCGTATCTGAAAAACTTTGAGATTTGTTTTTCATTGAGTATATGACGCTCTTTCAAACAATGAAATAATTTCAGAAATGACGGTAGATAAGTTTTAATCTCATTGTACACGAATGCCAGCTCATGAAGATCATTCAAGTAGCTCTGGGTCATCATTAAAAAATTCTGCAATTATCTCTTTAGTTGGTTGGGATAGATTGGATGTATGGGTATTAATCGTTAAGGTCGCCTTTCGTATTTGATTATTAGTATTAGTGAAAGACTGATCATTTTCAGGGTTTTCTAAATGAATATCATCATGATGTACCGAATTTGTATTCTCTATAGCTGTCTGGCTATCTAAACTTACTATCTTATTATGATTATCAGGCTTAGAGAAGAATACTTTTTAATATCATCAATCTGTCTAATGAAATTGTTAATGTTTGAAAGTATATTTAGATCTGGCATAGTGGCGCATGAGTAATCTCACACTAAACAAACACAGCGACCCTACTAGGACTACTAAACATAGCAAATGTATAACTGACAATATAACAACCATTCCAAAATATCGTATTCATGATAATTTGTCTTATCAGGTATCCCGATGTAACTATTGTGGAGAGGAGTGGACTGAATACGGGGTTAGTTATAGATACATATTCTCTTCTTATATATCAATATCAACGCCAGCGTCAGTAGCGTACGTCAACTGAAAAATATCTTCATCTTCGATCACTGACCTATTGGTGACCATCAGGTGGCGGAAACGGGTAGTCATCCACACATAATGACCTTTAGTGGACTCGGAAGGCATTTCTATACTAATTAGATAGATATCTTACAAGTTGTTTTACAATCTTTTAGCCAAAGTTGGCTAGTTAGTAACGATGAAATTAATATGAAAGGAAAAAGAAGAAAAGAGCATATTTCACTATGGTACTAATTTTGCACAGCAAAAACCTGTATAGTGGCATCCCCTTCACCCTCCACCCACATTACTGTAAATTAACTCAAAGGTGTTTGGTGAACCATGGATTCCTTGGAAGACGTGTGTTGGATTTACCGTATTTATACCGTCGACAGCACGTATTCCTCCACCGGTTACCACCTCGTCAGGGTCGCAGCTTGCTGTTGTTGTCCTCGTTTGGCCTGGCGGTATGTTTACTGAGCTACCAGTAATTGATCTCACTTCTAATTCCTTATCTGTTCCAGGTGGTCCTTACTGCCCTTGAATGCCTTGCGATCCCGGAGGGCCGGCTGGTCCCTGGGGTCCAGTAGCGCCCAGTATCTCTTTTAGGTCCTGCTAATCCTTGGGGTCATGATGGACCCTGTAACCCTTGCAATCCTTGCAATTCAGGATTAGAAATTTGTAAGCTCAGTGGTGTACTGACAACCCCTTCACCTTGCGTTTGCGGACTGTTTACTGCACAATTAACATTCCCCGCACAGTTGTTAATGACAGACTGCGTTTGAGTATTTACATATTTTGCATATGCATAGTACTTAAGATCATCACCATCATTTACTATCAGGGATACAGTAAATACTGCTATAACTACCACAAATATTTCAAAGTGTATGGCTTTGCCAATAGCCTTCATACAGGTTATGTGAATATCATTATTTATATGGACTTAGAGTGATTCCAATACTAATTTAGTCACATATTTCTTTATACATTGCCATGGTTGATTAATTCTAATTCTAAGGCGAGCAGAATTTTTTAGGATAAGTGGTTGAACAGAGCTTCGATGCATAGGGTATCATAGACTAATGGATTGTTGAGATGAATCACCACGTAGAAAGAAGATTATGCCCTTCAAGCGAGCATGGTCTGAAGATGAATGTTTGACTATGCTAACATGATGTGTTACAATTTATTCAATATATTATCATTCACATAATGAATAATATTCTATCTCTATTCCATCCAATCTCTGTATTCAAGATACTCAAGTAGTTTTAAGAGTTCTTCTATTCTTGCCTGCCCGCCACTTTTATTTTTGCATAATTCATAGTGATGCCTTATCATTTTATCTTCATCAAAGGATATAATACCTTTATCTTCCACAATATCAAAAAATTTATCTTCTTTTCCTAGATGGTCTGTGATAAAAATAGCATACGATTTAAGAAACCTAGCTATAGGTTCTTTTGAGCCAGTCTGTTTCCCTTCATTGATGCATTTCCTCGGAATTAACAGTTCTCTCTTGAACATTCTGGATATCCTTCTTCCAAGCTCATGTTCTATCAAAAATTTTCTAATATCTTCTGAAAAGTTATTCTTATCATGAGTACTTGGGAAATATACCTCCTCTTCTTTACCATGATGAAATGTGTCAATAGGTTCTTCCATAATTACTGAGGCAATCTCAAGATCTTCAAGTAAAATATCACTATCTTTGTCAGCATAAATCTTATCTGAACATTTTTGTATTACTTCTCCAAATCTTCTTACAAATAGATGATCTTTCTTGAGATCTGATGTTGCCAGATGAAACACTTTATAGACGAACCTACTTATACTTTTATGGGTTGAAAGCCAACAACGGTAATGGAAATCCCAATTTAAATACAATAAACAAATACCTGGAAGCAATGTAGATAGAGATCAATCCAAGCAAAAGTTATGAGATCAGCATTAAGATAATTTTCGGAAGCTTTTCCAAATTTCATAACAATAAGCTCCAAATACCAGAGACAAGTGTTATCATACTATTAGTAGAGATGACATCACACGATATTGCTGTGTGTTTTAATCGTAAGCCCTGAAAGTCTGTAACTGGAAGATCATTCTTCATAAGTCTTAAGGAATGAGAATTAATAAGCATCTATTTTTGATATTCTTAATAGTACAATTCTCAATAATAGTAATGTCATGTTTAATCGGACTCACTTCTGTAGCTTTTTGTCACACATGTAAATTTCACGTCTCCAAATAAAATTCGATTTGAAACTAAAGATCTGTCAAATGTTTCTTTTTCGAATATTGATACAACCCGAATTATTTGGTGAAGATACCTGTTTTTGGTGATGTAAAAGAGGTAAAGGATAGGTTTAAGATAAAATAAAAAATTGGTGATGGCAGTATTCCCGGGATCTATCTCACGAAAAGTTCTGTGTTTCTATCTGCTGTATCTTCAAGTACAACACATACTGCTGATGGCGTAGTATCTCCTGGTCCCACTCCGACGGGGATCAAACTGAAGGAAATCGCATCTACCACATTGTTTCCTGGAGATAGGGTCAATGGTTGATTGCTAAAGGAATCAGTGCCTGTAAACGAATTTGGAATTCTAGCCTGAAGGGCATCTGTACTTTGTATCCTTACCTGACCTGGGGATTGGAAGGTTATTTTGTCTACCGCTCCTATCGCATTGGTTGGACATCCTGTGCCTGCGATTGATTTCAGTGTTATGAAGTGATTGTGGAATATGGGATTATTGCCGTTACCACCCTGTGTTGCGCTGTCTAGTACACCTTTGTGTGTGGTACTTACTATTATTCCTTGCCCGCTGGCGCTGCCCGAAGTTAGTAAGCCATAACCAAATACTGATGGATTTCCGTTACCGTTCGTTGGGATCAGTCCATCGGTTCTAAATAAGGCATCTAGTCCGGATGGGTTTTTGCGTACAAGTACCTGTTCTAGATTCAGAAAGTCTGCTAATGCTGAGACTGCGACTGGTGATATGACCATTGCAGCTACTAATGATGCTACCACGAATCCGCTAACAATTAAGGTGTTTTTCATGTTTATGGAATTATAAATCAGATTATCGTATTTCTGAATTAAGCAGCCTTTGTCCCCAAGAATAATATGAGATATATAGCAGAGAATTTATCCTCATCGATCTCTGGATACATCCCCAACTATTTAGTTTATAGAATTCTTGTCAATCCTTGGCGTTCCCATCTTCCTATTATCGATTGATACTGGTCCATATATCCCCTAGTATTCATAATAGCCCATGGTGTCGATTTCAACTAGTATATTTTGTTAGAGCTCATTTCTTACTTATGACCATATTACCTTTAATCTTCTTTCTTGTTGCCGGCATACTCCAACTGTTCTGGATAATACCAATGATAGAGATGGGGAGGGGTTTGGTATGCTATTGGAATTGTGGGTACTGTTATTCTGATTAGAATATGGGCAGTAACTAGAATCCCTGACAATCCAATAATTGGTAGAGATGGACCTATAAATGAAATGGCTATTACTATAGAAGTATTTCAGATTTGCATACATTGTAATATCAGCTGTAATTAGAGCAAATGAGAAAGTTGGCAAGCCTCAAATGATTAAGGAGAAGCGATAAGCTTCATTTTCTTTGAATCTTTCAATCAACCTCTTCATAATGACCTGTTCCAGGTGGTAA
Source organism: Nitrososphaeraceae archaeon (assembly GCA_009377575.1). GTDB lineage: Archaea > Thermoproteota > Nitrososphaeria > Nitrososphaerales > Nitrososphaeraceae > TH5896. Next base: position 26,661 of record WHTU01000038.1, read on the forward strand.
TTCATACATGTAGAATAGAGCAATAATATGGATAAACAGACTAGGATAATAAAGGAAAGCGTTTCATGTTAGGACATTATTGAGATCTGACGTTGCGTTCAAGTTAGTATTTTGTGATCATAAACAGATTTAAATATTGATTATTTTTAGTTACCAATGCTCTTCTACATCTACAGCTAGGATGAAACGAGAGCATTAGATTTTAACTCGAAATATTTGATTAGACAGAATATTAAAAATAGTAAGAGGCATAGATATCTACCAATAAGCTTCGGCAAACTCAGCTCTGAAAATCAGGGATTGTACGACATTATTATTGAAAGACAGAAACAATAGATGCTAGTTACTAATTGGATTGGACTCTTATTATCATTATTGGCTCCAACCATATTTACTAATTCTCTTACTAAAATACAACCAACTTTGGCACAAGTCAAAGAACCAATTTTCTATGCCCAGTAACGATACAACTAAGTCACAAAATAGTACTCAGGAACGGCTTCCGAAACAGGAAGGCTTCTCGGTGAGTCTGCTCACGACAAACCTTAGCCAGCCACATAACATTCTCTATGGCCCTGATAATACTCTCTGGATTACCGAGCGTTTTGCCAAAAATATCACACGAATTGATCCGAGCAGCGGACTCGAACTTAACAGCATGCCAGTCCCTAATGTCCACCAATCCGAAGGTCAAGATGGCCTCATGGGTATGACGTTTGACCCTGACTTTAACAATACACATCATATTTACATCGCCTACACCTACGACGCTGCTGATGCCAGTGAGGAACTTGACCGCCGCACCAAAATCACTCGCTTCACATATGATTCAACAGCAGGTACTATCACTGAACCAATGGATGTAATCAAGGGACTTTCCGGTAGTACTGATCATAACTCAGGTCGTATGACATTCGGTCAAGATGGAATGCTATATTATACAATAGGCGATCAGGGCAAAAACTATCTCTCTTACTACTGCCTGGAAAACCAGGCACAAGAGCTACTAATGGCGGCAGACCAGATCGCGGCCCAGAATTGGACAGCATATGAAGGTAAGGTGCTACGAATGAACCCTGATGGCTCCATCCCCTCCGATAATCCAACGATCAATGGCCTTCTCAACCACATCTTCACGTACGGACACCGTAACGCGCAGGGCATTGCAATGGGTCCCAGTGGTGATCTCTACATCTCGGAGCATGGCGACAAATCCGATGACGAGGTCAACCATCTCGAAGCAGACGGGAACTACGGCTGGCCTTATACTGCAGGTTACAACGACAAACAAGCGTACCAATTCGTCAATTGGTCAGCCGCGGAGAACTGTGAGGACCTGACATTCACTAACATAGCACCTCCGCCAGCAGGCGTGCCTGTGATGAACGAGAGTGAGTTTGGGGCGTCCAACTTCATGCCACCGCTTCACACATTTTACACAGTCGATAATGGTTATAACTTCACGGTGCCCGGATGTGACTACGTCTGCTGGCCGACCGTTGCGCCATCGAGCTTGCGACTCTACACGGCAGATGTTATTCCTGGATGGGAGAACACCTTCCTGATGACAACCCTGAAGGCCGGTAGAATTTTCCAGCTCGCGCTGAACGAGAACGGCACGGCGCTCGCGCGTGACCCTGTAGAACTCTTCCGCTCGGAGAACCGCTATCGTGATGTGGCATTTGACCCTGATGGCCGCACCCTGGTTCACTACTCGTATTCAGATATCAAGATAATATGACTAGTCAATAATCAAAACGCTCTCGACTACGTGATCGCCATAATAGATAGTTGATAATATTAATTGATATGAAGCCAATGAAACGCAAGACGTTAGAATTAGGCTGCCTAATACAAAAGATATAACGCATATTAACGCCATTTTAATACAGCCTAATATGCATGTAAATGTTGACGAGGGTAAAATCGAGATAGATATCACCAATGCTCATGATTGGGTTGAACGTATAGATAAAACAACTAAAGAGATATGCGATGGTCCAAATTGCAATCGTACAACATGTAATACATTTTATCTTTTGAAGACCGTGCATTTCAGACTGCGATCTTCAGGTTATACTCGGCTTATCTTTGCATAAATGGCCTTAATTTCATCATCTGACAAACTATCTCAATAGCTTAAACGAATGGCCATGTTCAATGATTTTTTATTAATTTTTGATGTAATTCTATGGTATTAAATGGTGACTAATGCCATAAATTGCCGATGTTTATATAACTGCCTTGGCGAGATATCAACATGTCAATGTCACAAAGAGTAGAAGAGAAAGCTATTGAAGACACTCAAAGAGTAGCTGAAGAAGCCAAGAGTATAAAAGATAAACACGATGCAGCTCAAACTTTACAACAAGTTGGACAACCACAACACGTAGTAGTCAGAGAAGTTTATAGACATAGAACTGCCTGTTAACAGAAATCTGATACATTAGAAATTACTCTAGTCATCAGTTGATGGCTAGATGAACTAATTATTTTGCAATATAATTGCTAGCTATTTAATCTATATATTGACGTGGACTTATCACCGCCGCAGGCGAGAGTTTGGGTGATAATAGAGAATGAAGAGACGTGGAAAGACCCGGATATAAAAGACTTTAAAAATACAGAGATTTGCTATTTTGGAGCTCAAAATCTATAACAAATGATCATTTCTCAGGAATTTATAGCCTCTCTAATTTGGCTCAAAGCTGAGATGATAATGCATAAAAACTATAGCTGCGATTAAAGACTTTTAGTCTACTAATTAAGACTTATAGAAATGGTCAGACTTAATATAGTATATGATTTGCTGCAAACAAAAAAGCTCTCTGCGAATACCATGAAAAATAATCAGATTTTACAGTCTATGGATAAAATCTATTTTATGATTTGTAATTCGTGTTACTGGTGTGCGTCTTATTTCGGCGTTGATGACTTAGAATCTTTATCAACATCCTCGTCGCATGTTCTCGATTGTCACGTTTGTAATTCTCATAACACTGAACTAATACCTATCTCAACTGACGAATCGTTTAGAATAGAATATAGTGCAACTAAAGGTATAGAGATAGAATTCTATAAGAGTAACAAGGTTGTTGTTAGACAGCAATCTGCTAGTGAGTATGAAGCTCCACGACAAATACGAGGATAACTTGTGTTCTGTTGAATTGTAACAATCATTGATTGATGGATAGGCTATTGATAGATCCATCTGATAAATTGACAACTAAATAATATCATGTTTAATCGCGCAATATTTATGATAGTAGTGTCTTGGTCTTCCACTACTCACGACAACATGATCACGTGTAATTCGGCCTCTACAAGAGACACAAAGTCCATTCTGTTTTGGCTTCTATCATTCTGAGTATGCGATTTATTTTTTCATTAGGATTAATGATTAATGGGAGAACCAGATTACCAAATATTAATGAGCATACAAATGAAATTTGTTATACACTAACTTGGAGCAAAAACACAATAAAATTTGACCTCGTGTGGGCTTGAACTTAAACTAGCGCCTAATGTACCAATTAAATTCAATGACCTCACTAGCTTTCGGACTTTCGATTTTGCGATAACTGCGGGTAAGTGAATCAAATGATCTATATATTGACGAGTCTTATACGTTGTTTCTCTGTTAATTCTAATGTACAGATCAGTTGTCTTAATAGTTATTGTAATCAAAATAATTGGAATAATTGCATCTAGTATAATACTACCCCAGCAGCAAATGTCCTTTTTTTTACATGTTCGTCTTGTTCTATGAATACCGATGAGAGAATTCATGTGTATTGCAGAAATCCTGATACCGTTAATAAAAACTTGCTCTTAGAGCATAAACAAAAATTAATGCCAAGGCCAATTATGGATGATGATCACTATGTCAATACTCATTATTACATGCAAAATCAACTTAATGACAAGATAAAATCTAGTTCGATCAGCTTATCAACATCATACTGAAAACAATATATTTGAATCCATAAAATTGATAAATGGGTATTAGAATAAAATATTTAATATTGGTATCGATAATTCGCCTGTAGCGTTTGAACAAGATCGTGCTATACTATACCTGAAATAACGTAGCACAACCCTATTACTCATTAAGAGTAACTAGTGATATAATTATGGGTTAGGATAAAAATAGAAAAGTTATTTAGTTTAGCGATATAAACAAAAAACTTAAGTTGGTTCTGTTGAACCCGCTAGCACTTCTGCTGTAGCAAATCTACTTCCCACAGAATTAATCTTAATCTTTACGTTTTTGTCCCCTGCCTTTGCGCTTTTTATAAATATTATAAAGCCTTGTATTCTTGCGATACCGTCTCCACTTCTACCTGTGTCAGTAATGTCTACTGTATACTCTTTGCCTGTTTCTACAGGTTTTGAGGAACCTCTCGTGTTCTGTCCGTAACTCATTAAAAGTCGTAGTTGGGTAGGCATTATGGTAATATGAATTAATGTATTAATGTAGTAGAATCTGTATCACTTTCTAATATGTTCTAATGTTTTGTCTTTTGACATTCATTTACCCATTCGCTTTAGTTGTTGGTTTTTAATATCTATAGCTTTGCCAAGATCATATAATTGAGCATTTCATAGTACTAGTTTATTCATCAAATTTCTCTTTTTATCTTCTAGGTTTATTACGTCATTACTGAGACATTGAATTCTGTGGTCTCCTAGTACAATTTATCACACTGTTAAAATATGTAATTTTACTGTATGTTTCTGATATTCCAAACATTCGAAGACTGTATAAGATCATTCTGTATTCGCTGTGACGATGTAGGACTAGACTGTAATTGCATTATTTATGGAAATACTGCAGAGAAAGTCGTGGATGAGACATTCATGCACATGTTTGAATATCACGCTATAAATCCGAATGAAATGACCACGTCTATGAGATTGAAGATTAAAGAGAATATGCAGATTCATTCTCATAGTGATTGTCTATCAAAATCGAATTGTACTATCTTTTAGGTGACATTACTATCACTAGATATCGTCGTCTGGTTGATCAGATTTAGCAAGATAACAATTGATTGGATGCATGCACTGACTAGGCTGTTGCATATATATAGAAATCGCAGATTATCTGACATTACTCAATCAACAAAAACTGAAATATCAAGACATCACGAATTAAGCTATGGTAAAAATCGTAGAAATGGACGATAGAATAACTCTTGAAAAACAGTTGGATGAAGATGCTGGGCCAATCATCGTAATGAATAAGTTGAATGTAGAGCTCAACTAGCAATGGTACGTTCATTAATTGTGTCGTTTGGGAATCTGCAGCACATTTTAAACAGGCTTTTAATAGGCTAAAATTCCATTCAAACATGGCTAGTATTCTGCCCAATACCATGATGTCTCCTCATTTATTCAAAAAGGTCGCAGTGCCAGGGATCTGTGTAGACTGAATCTTTAGCTATCATTCAGATTGTCGAATAGTAGAGACAATTTGATCGTAATATGGTTTTATAGTTTGACAGCATTAGCATAAAGGCAATAATAATTATGCACGGTGAATGGTGGTTAGAAGATCCTACACTATCGATTTTCCTGTTTTGTATTGCATTTTATCTACTCTATAGAATACTACGTACTAAAAAACAATATAGATATCATCAACACAGTGACCATAACGACGTACAAAGAATAATTCTTGGACGCAAAGTCATAGATACCAGTACTGGTTGGCTGCTGTTTACAGGTTTTATCGCACTAACTGCAATTAGCGCTCATTTTCTAGCAGAGTACACATTTCATCTGTATGATACTACACCTATTGACAAATTTACCCATGGATTATCGGGAATGGCCATAACTGCATTAATCTTGAACTTTTATTTGACGAGAAAGCGACAGCTGTACTATATCG
>WHTU01000039.1 GCA_009377575.1 Nitrososphaeraceae archaeon
CCAAGGATTGGCCGATGTCTTCTTGTTTGGTATATTCAGGATAGTCTGGCCTATCTAGAATGAACTCAACAATATTGTAATCATTGGAGTCTAAGGCTAGCTTTCTCAGGGCTGATTCTACCTCTCCAATATTGAAGGACGATCCATATGTTTTCTTACCCTTCAGAATGATTTTTACCCTTGCTGCAGTTGAATATTCGTATCGTGTATTAAGCCCGTGGACATCAAAAGTATCTGTAACCCTCTTTAATATCTGGAGATTGGTATCCTCTGGATAAATTTCAATCGTGTCAAAGATGATATTTCTACCTGATTGAATTTTCTTAGTAGTGATCCTTGGAGGTGTCTTTTCTTGTTCTAGTTCGACCATGAGATATCCTTTTTCAGTATTAATCTCATTGAAATTCCATAATTCTGTTGATCCAGAATACCAAGCATGATCTGTCACCTTTCGCATCCTATGATCGTCTCCCAGAGCAATGTACTGATAATTACCTTTTAGAAAATCTTCATGTAGTGTAGAATTCTCGATCATACCGTGCGCCATGGCTATATTTATCAAATCAGGAGAAATAGAGTTATTCTGAAGATGAATCCAGTTTTTATATATGGATTGCATACCAAGCGTGGACAACGCCCGAGACTCAATCGAGGGATGCGTAATCACCCTCAGATTTAGATTATTAATGTCAATGAATAGAGGCTGTTGTATCCTTAATGAGTTCCTTGTATCATAATGTGTAAATAAGTGGATGTTATCGAAGGCGACTGGAAATACAGATAGAGTTGAACTGCGATATTCCATGTATCGTCCGTGGTTACCATCTATTATAATCAGAGGAATATTTGCATCATATAATTGCTTGAATGTCATTGCGGCAACTTTTCGTGCATACTCAGGAGGAGGACTAGGATCGTAGCCAGCAGGGGTGTCAAAGAAGTCTCCGCAATGCAGTATGACATCTGGCCTATTTCTAGCCTTATCTACTATTTCATTGACAAACTTGATCCAAGCAGAGTAGAAGTCGTCTTCCAGTGGTCTTACTTCTTGGTTTATGATCCCAGGTCGTGTTTGTTTAGGCCGACGACCAAGATGAGTATCAGAAATATGTGCAATTTTCATGGCCGTATAACCTACGATGTATATCAGTGTTCTTGATGTGAGGTATTTGAACTTGTATCTTCATTAGTCGAGCTGATATGCCAAGGGATATCCCTTACTTACTTTAACTCTTGCCCTTGACAACAACAGCTAGACTATAACAGCCATTACAGTTACTTGTGACCGTCCCCCCTTTATTGTGAAAAATTTTTGCCGCCGACAGATCATGGACATGGTCATGTTCACATTGATAAGAAGTAGTCTAACTCTGCCTTCATCTTTTTTGGTTCATTCTCGATTCAGGATCATAAAACCTCCTTTCAGGGACCCCTAACTTAATATATAAGAATTGAGTACCGCGTGATCAAAGGAATAGAACTTCATAATGATTTTTATGCCCTTAAATATTGTGCCATAGAAAATATTATTAATTAACCCTTTTTTATGTAATATGTGGATCATAAAGAGCTACCACATGCAGTAACTTTGTCATCAGTATTAAACGAAAAAGATATAGCTGAAAAAGTTAGATTAGCTACAGAGCATCTCCATATGCCCTTCTGCCAATCGTTATTGATGAATAGAGCTAGAATGTCCAAGGAAAACGCCACTACACTAGCAGATTATATAATAGTGATGAAAAGAGAAATCAATCCAAGAGCTAGTTATGTTAAGAATAATATCCAATTTCTCTCTGAACTCTCAAGGTTTGTAGGGATAGAAAAGAGATTTGAAGGTTTAACAAAATATGATATTCTTTCCTATCTAGATAGTCTTCGTAAATCAGAAAATGATGATCTAATGCATAAATGGATCGGAAGCTACAACGTGAAAAGTGAAGCCATTCTCCGTTTCTATAAATGGTTATACTATCAAAATATTGAGGATCCAAAGAAAAGAAATGAGCTGTCAAAACTTGAGGGAAAACCAGAATGTATCACCGGTATCCGCCAACTCAAGAGGAAAGAAATTAGCTGCTATAAGCCCAGTGATTTATGGACGCAGGAAGATGATAGGCTATTTCTAAAGTGGGTTACAAACAAACGGGACAGGTGTTACCATATAGTTGCAAGAGATCTATCGGCAAGGCCGCACGAAATTTTGAGCATCAAGATAAAAGATGTTGTATTCAAGAATGTGAATAAATATCAATATGCTGAAACCCTTGTAAACGGCAAAACTGGAAGCAGACAGCTTCCATTAATTCAATCTATCCCATATCTAAAAGACTGGCTTTCAGAACATCCATGTCGTAATAATACCAATTCCCGTCTCTTCGTGGCTCTGAGTAACAGATCCAGAGGCAAACCACTTACTGTAGGAGGATTATATCAAATATACAAATACTACAAAGATGAGTTCTTTCTCACTCTATTGAATGATATCAGCATCCCGATTGAGGATAGAGAAAAGATAAAAGTTCTACTTATCAAACCCTTCAATCCATATATTCGCCGTCATTCTGCTATATCCGAAAAAAGTAAGACCCTCAAGCTCCATACTTTAACTCAGCATTGTGGTTGGAGTTTCAATAGCAAGATGCCTCAGAAGTATATACATTATTTTGCAAATGAATCATCAGAATCTTTGCTGGAAGCTTATGGAATTGTTACCACGAATAATATTCATATTACTTCGTTAAATCCTAAAACTTGCAGTAATTGTGGAGAAGGTAATACTCAGGATGCTCATTTCTGCAGCAAGTGTAAGATGCTAATGAGTATAGAAGGATATGAAGAAATGTTGGAGACACAGAAAAAGAAAGAAGAAGAGATAAACCAAATGAAAGGAGACCTTAACAATACTAAAGAGATGCTTCAACAGTTGATTACAAGTTTAGGGAAAATAACAGACCAGCAGCAGCTAAATACTGTAGCACAATCATTATTCTCTTCTGGAGTATTGAAAACATCTACATTGCGTCCATCATTAATTAATAGAACAAGTAGTTAGACTACTAAGCAAGCGATTTGTATTATTTATAATTAGAAATTCCAATTTTAATTACTTAACTCCTAGCTTTTTCATGAACTTTACCAGATTTATCATTATACCAATAACTAACTTGGAGGGTACATATGTAGTTAGTACTTTGAACGGACCACATTCTATTTTTCCGCTTACTTGAGTCTTCCTTATTTTTCCTTTTCTAAGATCAGATTTTTGTGCTTTATATAAACCAGGATCATAATGTCTAATGTAGTAATATTCATATGAATAGGTCTCTCTTCTATCTAAAACTTCATCTATATACTCGTCAAAATGCTGTCGATATAGTTTATTTAGTACCTTCCGAAGTTCTTTATCATTTATCATTGTTTCACGAACCTTAAGTAACCACTCATTACATTTTTTTACTTTTTTAGTGTTCGCTAAAACGCTATAAGATTTGTCGATTGCCTTGTCTTTCTGCTTGATGTAGTTAGGTGAAAGATACTTTTGTTTCCCATCCTTTTTTGCAAAAAATTTACGTGATGCAGCATGGTGTCCATAATCTTTTGAATATGATATAATTTCTCCCCATTCGAAAATGCTTCTGTCCCATCTTCCATCTATAATCGGTATGAAGCATTCACCCACCGCCTTTAAGTAACCTTTGAAGTACTTTTCGAATAGCTTGTATTCATTATATAAATCTGGATACTTTACAAAAATGAAAGGAAGAATTACAGCTAAAGAGAAAAGCCCTATGGCTCCCTTTTCCATCTTTCTTACCTTCACCATGTACAATTTATCAGATGGATCTGGCAATTGAGCATTAATAATGGGTATTCTACGTGGATCAAGATCTCCGAAACAGGTTTCATATTTGTAGCTATGCTGATTTCTGCTAGGAATCTCTCTTATTGTTCTTCCGTTGCTAGGAGCTTGCATAATTTTATGTATCAACTTCTCCCGATTCAGTTTGATCATTTTTTTTCTTACTGACCCATAATTACGACCACATTTAGGGCAATCAAAACCTAACTGGTGTCTTTTAGCAGGCAAGTATGATAGGGGGTAAAAAATACTGCAGTTATAATCTTTATGGTAACTATAGATATGGTTCTAAAAAGAAGTCAGCAAACAATAATCGCTATTTCTAAAAAGAATCACCTGCAACTTTCCTGGCGGTGTAGGAAAGGACAGTCATTTGATAGCATCTTGACAGAGGTGTTGAAGAAATTAAAAGAATCTGAAGAAAATAAGGCCGAGCAGTCAAAGGTCGGAAGTAGGAAGCCAAACACTTCGACTGTCGGACTTACTAGCATTCAAACCATCAGTAGGAGTGATTCGAATGATGAATAATATTGATTTAGTAAAAGATAAGCTTTTTCCTTCTACTTTTGAAAATCAATCTAATAAAAATCCAGGAACAGCGCTTCAGCATGATAAAGCTGTCATAGCACGGATTACTATTTGTTTAACACCTCATCACAAATGTACTGGACGGTATATCGATTTCTCTAACAGTTTTTCAATCATTTGTGACTGTGTATGTCATTTGGGGCAAGGAAAAGACGATGATAAAACATCAGATGATTAGGTCTCCATGAAAGGTGAATTAGTGTGAAAAATAAGAATAGAAAAATGTCAACTTTGAGAATGGACTTGAAAAATTATAGCAAACAGATTGGCATCATAGGTACAGACATGGACGTCCGGTACCAAAGGAAATGGATAGGCATATGGTAAAGTACATAATTGGACAACGAAAGAAAGCAATACAAGAAAACCCAAGCTTATTTGTAACTGAAAGGTGGGATCATTCAGATGTCTTTTACGCCATTAGAACCCACCTAAATCAACACGGTTACGACACGTCTGTATATAACGATAATGTGAGAGGTGGCAGTGACCACAGAAAGAGTCTTTATGATATGATTAAACCGGTATGTGAAGACTATTACCATGTAAAACGTCATCAAATAGGAATTTATCCTGAAGATAGAACAATCATGGCATTCAAAGGACGAGTTTATTCAGTAGGCTTTGATGACTTGAGGGCTTTAATGCAGAATGGCACAGATGTAATAGTTGTAGAAAAGCAGGGTACAGTTATCAAAATGGTACCATTCACTGGCAACATAGGTATTGCCTTTATTCAGTCTCAAGGATTTGTAAGCGAGTACGGCACCGCATTAGCTGCACTATGTACTGGTGATGGTAAAACAGCATTTGATTATACAGATAACTATGTTCCAATGTACAAAGGCCATTTAGGAGTCTTAACTGATTGCGATTCCAGTGGTATTATGATTGGATTGAAAATCAAAAATGCTACCCGGATCGGTATTGACCCTAATACTGTAATTGAGATGAATCAGGTGAATAAAGATCTAGGAATAGACCTAGACCTAACAATAGAGGATTTACAAGAAACAACTAGTGTTAATTCTCACTGGACTGCATTAGATGGTATATTACGTGGTACTGGCAGGGTCTATCAAGGCTTGTCTATACAGGAATGGAAGTTCTATCGAGATTATTTATCCCAATCCTATGACGTCAACGGTGACAATATTCAATTTATAGACTATTTAGAGGAGAATAGAATTGAACTAAATACCATGTTAGCTGCGGTCAAACCTGAACCTTTCTGGAACTGGCTAAGATGGAAATTACTGCAACTTTGGCCTAATAGAGATTATCGGCGTGGCAGCATTTATCTAAATGATACCATGCAAACACCCACCATTAAGAAGCTTATAAACTGGCATGCAAAACAGACCAAGCCAGTTATAGAAGATAGTATCAAAAAAGCCAAAGAAGGGCTATCGAAAGTAAAAGGTTTCTATCAAGATGTCAATACTAAACAAAAAGAGATTGAGACTGAAGTATTGAATAATGTTCTACTAAAGAACAAGAAAATACAGGAAATTGACCTAGCCATAGAATCGATTATGACGAATAACAATGAAAACGGCAGAGATGGTTGAGAGTGACTATGAATAGGGGTAATATCATCAATGATAAATAGATCTCCTCTTTCACAGAAAAAAATAAGGTCTGTGATACTTAAGATAGATACCAATACACAGACCCAAAATAATCTGTCTCTACATTTCTTGTACGACCATGACAAATTCAATGAAGTTATAGAAGAACTAATTGTAGCAACAGACAAGTTAGATTATCCTCATTATCATTATGAATCATAATCCAAGCAAAATAAAAAGGAGCAATTAATGAATGACTCATATTATCGAACGATGTCCCAACAAGATTGAGGATGTAATAGAATACTGTGTTTCTATTATAGTCAAAGAGGCTAGAAATGAAGAACGATTAGTAAAGCAGTTAATATATACAATGTTAAGTGCATATACAAACAATCCTTTCAATCTAGGCATTAACTCTCCATCAGGAGAGGGTAAAAATTGGGTGTTAAGAAAGGTGGCTGAAAAGTTTCCCCGTGAAGATATAACCTTTTTATCACATATGACTGAAAGAGCCTTATTTCATAGAAAAGGAACATTAGTCCATAAGGATGCATCGGGAGAATACATTCCGACAGAATCGAAAATTAAAGAAATTAACAAAATGATTGCTGAAAACGAATATGAGCGAGATAAACTTGATGACAGAGATCAGCAGAAGGAAATTAACGCAGTCATAGAGGAGTTAGAGGATAAAAGGAAAGAGATTCTAGATAATACTAAGAAACTCATTGAATTATCGCATACAATACTTATTTTTGAAGACACTCCAAAGATGGGGTTATTCGAGGCCTTAATGTCATTATTTTCTCATGACATGTATGAAGTTGAATATGAATATGTTGATACTAGTGGAACGATTAAGACGAAGACCAACATATTAAGGGGTTGGCCAGTTGGCATATTTGCACAAGCTGTAGACTATAGCAGATATGAAAGATGGCCTGAAGTTCAAAGAAGGTTCATAATGACTAATCCCAAGATGGATTCAAAGAAGTATGCTGCTGCTGTTGACCTAACGATTGATAAAAACTGTTTACCCCATTTTGTTTATCAAAAAATCGTTTCCAGCGATGAGGAAAAGGATGAAGTCAGAAATATTATACTGGATATAAAGAGGGCAATATTATCAGTTTGTGATGGTATTGGCATGGATGATAATCCTACATTCGTGCCTTATAGTGGGATCCTAAAGCGTATCCTCAGTAAGAGCAAGACTTCAGATATGACAGCAGCGAAAAGATTTACGTCATTTCTTTCGCTGCTGCCGATAATCAATATCAAGAAAAGACCCACTCTTAGAATAGTTACTGATGAGGAAACAAACGAAGTTCAAATGATCCCATTGGCGCTATTCGACGACTTGAGAGAGACATCATATCTAATGGAAGATCCTACAGGAATTAGGCCATATCAAGCAGAATGGTATCATGAAATTTTCCTTGTAATATATAATAGTAAAACACAGCCTGATAGCAGACCTAAGGGCAATATAATAATAGAAGAATTAAGGAAAGCAGTAACCACACAGGAGCTCATAGAAGCAACCAAAGAAATGTGGGGTAAGGACTATAATTCAAACCAATTACTTCAAACTTTTATTTATCCACTGCTTAATCAGGGATATATAGACAGTATCCGGGGTGAAATTGACAGGAGATCGAATATTTACTATCCACTTGTAACCTCGAAATATATTAAATTATTATACGAAGACGAATATAATAATTTTGTAAACTCAAAGAAGATACTTATTGAAAATCCCGATATATTTCCTAGCAAAACATACTTAGAATTTCAAATTCAAGGTCTTTTGAAGTATTATTATGAGAAAGAGGTTTCAATAACAATTGTAGATCATGAAAGTAACGTAATCGGTATCAAAGAGTTAATTGGCAGATATTATAATGACACAAAAAAGTATTTCGAAATGAGTGAAATGGCTAAACTGCGATTGAAATCATTATGCCTTTTGGATGCACTATATCCAACACGACAAGAAGCTGTTGTTAATAGCAATAATAATCGAAATAACACTTCTCATAATAATATTTCTGAAATCCCGAAAATAGGGATATCTTACAATGAAATTACAGAGAACAAAATAGATTTGGACACTTACAAGGATGAAGATTCTAAGAAATTATTATATGATGACAAATATAATAATTTAATATGTTTAGACTACCCGGGAAAGTGTTACTATTGTGATGATGGCGGATTTATGGATAAAGATCAATACGAAAGACATGGCATTAGATACCATAAGAATAAGCCGTTATACCCCGGTTATGCAGACATCAAAGCCTTAGGACTGCAAGCTCAAGGAATGTCCTGGGAACAGGAACCTGAAATAGATGTAATTTTTGAAGAATTTAAAGAGAATTAAAAGTTAAGCTTTGTTCTGTTAGGAATAATCAAAGAGGTCGTCGAATATATATTAAGAAGACTGACTCTAAATAAATTAGTCAAGCAAGGAGGTGAGATCTAATAGGAATGGACGAGTACGATAATTCATTCTGCACTTGTGGACATGAAAGAGAATATCATTCACACAGACCCATTATTCCTCTAGAAGGGATGGAGAATGATCCCAACGAGCATCTGTACTATTGTACACAGATAGGAGATGGCTGCGGTTGTAACGGATTTGAAGGAAGAAGAATCAATCGTCATAAAGGAGTCGTTAGAAAGTACGGCACTTCATCATCCTTTTTCTCTTCCACAAAATGATCATTTGCGGGCGTTTCTTCCTTTTTTAAACGTTGACGACTGGTGATTAGGATCTTGGGTACTAAAGATAGCAGAAGCGAGTAACTAAATGAAGAAAAGAAGTATTATATCGACATTTGAAGCTGCACACATTCAAAAGCAACTGAACGCAGTAAGACATGAACGTGCTAGCATAAGTTCTAATATTAATAAATCATAGGGGTGCTTTAATAAAGTAAAAGTAGGGGGTTCTGGCTTTCCAAAGTTGTGAAAATAAAGGTTCAGCCGGTCAGAATAACTTTTGTTATAATGACATTCTTGCTATCAATAACTGCGGTAATAACTACTGGTTACTTTTTTTCTTATCTCCCTCTAGTTAAAGGTCAGCCAGATGAACCTTTACCCGTTCTCCTTATACACGGTTACCGATCTACTAACAATGTATGGGATGAATGGGTAGATCAACTTGAAGATCTAGGCATATACGCAAAAGCAATAAGTTTTGAAGATGATCCAACAACTGCTATTGATGAAGATGAATGCGGAGCTGCTGAGGATCATGCTGCGCAGCTAAACCAGTTAGTTACTGATTTCAAAGAAGAAACTGGAAGAGACAGAATAAATATTGTCACCCACAGCAAAGGCGGGCTAGATGCTCGATTGTATTTGGCTATTAATCCCTTTAGTAAAGATGTCGCAAATCTAATAATGATTGGAACACCTAATGAGGGATCACCGTTAGCTGACCGCTATTATCTGCAAGATGATTGCAAACCGGCTGTATTTGATTTAAGAACAACCGCGCCAGTGCTCAGAGCAGAAAAAAATGAACATACTGTATATCATACTATTGCAAGTAACTGGATTAGCATATACGAATTATTTTCACCATTTTGGTGGATAGCTGAAGATATAAATTGTCCATATCCACCCAATTGGTTTGACTTAGAAGGCTGGAATTTCCTTGCTTTTCAATACAACGGAAGAAATGAGATCGCAGGACCGGACGATGGAGTAGTCCCAGTATGGAGTGTAGAGGAACCAGGAGAGTTTGCGTCACTAGGTCGGACCGATAATTGTCACACAAATATGTTTACAGACGATGAATTCGAAAAGGCTATCCGAGTATTGTTAAATTAAATGATTTCTTACTCAACGAATGTCATATTGGTTTCATATGTCCCCTAATATCTGATTCAGAATCTGCATTTTGACTTGCTAATGGGCTAGAACCTTTTGAGTCACATGATTGTGCCGATAATATTTTACAAACCTCTGGGTTTCACGTCTATCTTTTCCCTTTATTACATATATTCCCTTAATAGATAGATTCAATATTACATTCTAGAAGTAGACAATACTGCCTCAGAGTATTATTTAAAGGTATAACAGCAAGGTTACCTGTCATGTAACGTCCTAAATGGGCAGCAAATACCTCCTTATACTCTCACAATGCGTCCCATATGTCCCATGTGTCCCAATCGTTAGACGAACAAGAGGAGGGGTCTTATGGTAATTCCTAAAAATTGTAACAAATAATGATAATTTTGATTCTCATTTTGGGACTTCGTGTTCCTCTGTTTATTGGGCTAATTATTAAGTCTGCGTTGTTGTCATCAATTGATTTAATACGCCATCCCTTTCCGATAGGAAAGATACAGCAGCTGCAGGTGCTGTACGTCAAATCCAAACAGACGTAATACTGTCTGAGAAGTGTTGGGGAAGTGAGTTGATCAGTTGAGTATAAGGAGTATATACGCGGAGTAATTCCCTATTACGAACTAACCTTTGAAGAGAAACAGAGGCTCAATTCAAGGGCTAGATCAGACAAAGGAGACAACAATAACATTTCACGTATTTCGGAGGAAACATAAGAAGATAAACAGTAGTCTGAAACAATTGAGATTCTAAATCGCAAAAAAAAGCCTGAGGGAATGACAGACAAGGAATGACAGGCCAAAAGACGGGAAGCCAGAAAACTACGAAGAGAATTAAGAAGGAACGCAATGCTGATATGAAACTCTGGCATAATAATGCAACAGGGGAACTTGGACATAGAGTAGATAAACTGCGTTTCATGTGTTATTGTAGAGGGAAATACATTAGAAGTAGAAGGATTTGCAAGATTTGTAAATTAGCAAAGAAAATTGATGATTACATGTTAGATCTCTTCAAAAGTGCGGCGGAAGGGCGTAGCAGCAGCAATATTTTTAATATATTGATAGTAAAATCATGTGACGCTTAGATGTGACGATTAGACATAAACAAATTTCATTTCGACTTGTGATAAGCAATAAAAGGTCTTCTTGATACAGTATTGCATATGACAAAAATTTCTGTCATCACCATTTCTCCATTGGAGGTACACAAAACACTAAATCAATGCAAATCCTATAATATCCTACGTAGCATTGCTACTGTTATTATCTCAGCTGTTTCTACTACTAACAAGTAAGTTGCAATACACTAAAATATCATTGAATGTTAGTTATTGTAGTATAGCTTTGACATCTGCTATAGACAAGGGTTACTTTATTAATACGTCTCCTACCGCATGGTCAAATGCTTCTCGTACTACTACTAAAGATAGAAAAACTGTGGTTCTAACTACTGCTCCTGATCCCATCCCCAGAATTGAGGTAACATGGCCAAATGGTACATTAACTCACTATACGCCTGGAGGATACAGCTCTAAATATCGTTTCATAGGATCAGACAACTATTTGTTATTGCTTGATTCGTCTACTGGAGTTGGAGCTGTACAACATAATGTATATGTAGTAGACTTTAACCTTTCTTCAGAAAAATCTATTATTAGCACTGGATACGTACCACTTACTGTTAATCCTCCTAATATTCATTACAGTCAAGGAACAGGTTCAGCTTTCCTTGTATTTAATCCAAATAGATCTAACTTTGAAAATATTGGAATTTACGAAAGTGATGATGGTGCACCGCTTTGCATACTCTATTCTGCTGCCGATCTTACAGGACAGATACTTGGAGAGGCTACCGGTACAGAATTAAAAATCTATTATGTATACAACGGAGTTACTAAAACCCATTCATGTCCACAATAATCTATACTTGTAAAAAATGATATGGGTAGTATTGACAAAAACATACGATTCTTGGCGACTTATTATCTTGATATGCAAGCAAGTTTGGACTTGCGGGGTTGGCTGAAAGTCTGGCATTAGAAGTTGACTCCTATGATATAAGAGTGATGACAATATTTCTGGGACAAGTAGCAACAAAAATGTGGCAGGATTATGATTACAATTATTACGAGAAAAATAAGAATAAGATGCTTAGTCCTCAAAAGGTGGCAGCAAAAAAAATTGTCGAAATGATTCTAGACGTAAAAAAATACAAGAATGGAGACTCTGTAGAGATGTATAGCCCCTGAGTACTAGAAAGTGTATGACCTTAGATACAATCTGAGGTTTCTGAGGATCTGATATATTTAGAATGAATACGAAATAAGAAACAGCAGGCAAGATTGCAGTTGAACCAGTTAATGTGTGGTTTGCTGTTGCTGATCAATTTAATCTAGAATGTCGTACAATCTGAGCTTGATTTTGGTAGCAGTAAAAACAGGCGATATCATATGAAACCAATTGGAAACTAATAGATAATACATGGGAACTTCATGGTAACAGATGATAACAATGTTTAAAGCTTCAAAATCTATTTCATATATGGAATATGCAAGGATTAAACAGGCAGGAAACAGAGGATTACGTCATAGATCTGTATTATAATCAAAAAAAGACGATTAGAGAAATTCAGAAAATAGTAAGAAAATCTCCTCGTGATCTAAGTTTTATTCTCAATAAGGTGGAGCCAGAACGGTCTTCTCTTTCTGAATCTTCAAGAGCCTATCGATTATTTAAAGATCGACGCAATTTAATCGATGTTGCTACCCTTCTAAATCTAAGAGAGAAAGAAGTGACCGAGTATTACAGAGAATTCTGGAATCTAAATGGAATGTATGCCCTCAATCAGATCTATGAAGAAATCAAAGCAGAAGGAATTCTATCAATAGTCGGATTACATAGAAGAATGAAGGAAGAATGTCTGAGTCCACAACAGTTCACTAGAATTCTTAAGAGGATTATAACACTTGAACGTCAAAATATAGATCTAGAAGGTGAACAAGCTAGATTGGAAGTAAGCAATAAGCAGGCAACTAAGACCTTTCAGCAATTTACCGATCTTGCACAGAAAGATCGCAAGACAATGGAAGAAAATTTTTCTATCATCAGCCAACAAAGACGAGAGATTGAAAATCTAAACATAGAAAAGGCAAGACTAGAGAATAGCATTGATTCTATTTGGTTGAACAATGAAACATGTGTTAAAATCAATCATATAGTAAAGCATGAAATAGAAAGCATCATATCAAATCCTAGATGGATGTTAAGATTAGCTCTTGCATCTTTATTTGAATCTTCAAGGAAACACCCTGGAAAATTTCAGACCTTGTATTATAACACGCTTTCTCACCTGTCAGTGGAACAAATATTATCAGAATCATCCGACAGTCAAGACGCTAGCCTATATGGTTTCGGTGAAAATGAACATGAGAAATTACTTTTAGACGAAGCCGAACAGTCCTACAATAGGATTGTTGATGCCATTACAAACAATTGTATTAATGGGATGCCTAACAATACTGAATCATTATCTCCCATATCGCATGTACCTGATGTGCAAGGTATAGGAGGCAGTAGTAAAATATTTGATACTAGAGACTTGTCTCAGGTTAATTTTGTGTATAATAACATTACATTTCAACTGTCCCCTGGTCGTCCAAAAATCACAAATGAGAGTAATAGCGGAACGGATGTAATGCCAGGAGAAGATGAATCAGATACCTACAGCTCCTTACAAGAGCAACAAGAATGAGCACTTTCTTACACTCTACGATTAGCAAAGTTAGGTCTTGGATGGAATACCTTCTCTGCCGGAGTTATTACTGGGTTCGAAAAAGCAATTGATGTTGGTACTCCTATTATCAAGGACTTAACACAAGAAGCTAAAGATTATATGAAGTGCTCGTGCATTTGAGCGGTAGGTTATAAGATGAGATGCTCAGTCATAATATTTGCAACTGAGCAGAAAACAGCTTTCGTAGAATGAATGCAGAGTACACGAGCAATATCCAGGCACAGTCATTGTTCTAACTGTGAATGTGACTGTTACGCACATCCGCAGGTTCAGGTCCTAAGTTCATCTGACCAGAGCGAGATTGTGATGAAGCGTACCGTAGTAGTCCCACGAAT
The DNA here is from genome assembly GCA_009377575.1 of Nitrososphaeraceae archaeon. Classification (GTDB taxonomy): domain Archaea; phylum Thermoproteota; class Nitrososphaeria; order Nitrososphaerales; family Nitrososphaeraceae; genus TH5896. Next base: position 14,022 of record WHTU01000039.1, read on the forward strand.
CCTTTTCATATTTGGCAATGGAAAGTAAATCCGTTACTATATTTTTATAATGTAAGTTAAAAACTTCCCTTCGACACACGAACTAGTCCACTAAATTTAACCCCGTTTCAAGCCTTTGTTTTGGCGCACCTCACCACTGAGGATATCCAGCGTCAACGTGACGGTACGGCGTTCGGGAGGCCAGTACCAGACTTGGAGCATACTCTTAGATATAGATATGCGACCAGCATAAACGAATTGACAACCATAGTGAATCCAGACCTTATTCCAGGCCATGAGTGGAATGCAGATGATACTCTTAGAAGAATGGGAGTTCATATAATAGAAACCAAGCAATATCACAGACTGATGCTTGTGGAAACGGTCAAGAACCGACAAACCATCCCATGATTCGTCCGAAGTTCAATTACTTCCAGGCGATTACCGGGTAATTGAAGACGTTGAACCTGTACCAGAAACCGAAGGCTTTGATTTTGTTTCTGTTGTTCTTGACGAAGGATGTAGTAGCAGTACCTCCGGAGGACCCATACAGGCTGGAGAAGAGAGAGAATGTCAAATCATAAACACCTATCATGAGGTACGGTTACCACCACCAGACTAGAATCGTAGTAGCAAGAGTATTACGCCGAGGCCAAGGTATAATAGTCCTGGAAAGTCGTTACCATGTAATTCCTGTGTCGCCCTCAGGGAATCCAGGGTTGATGACAGCGAGACTCGCGTCACTTATCAGGAGCGCTGGGACATCGAGACGAGGAACGCTAACCAATACGTTTGAAATATCACGTCTAGTTTTTAATAGATGAGACAAAACTCTCTAGATATCTATATCTAATAATTCATCACCAAAGAAATAATTAATACCGTAATACAAAGCTTAGACTGAATTTCTTTACTCAGCTACTTCAACAACACCCATCATGCCATTATCTCCATGGAACATAGTGTGGCAGTGATAGACAAACTTTCCAGCGAAATCATCAAATGGTATGCGAATTACTACTTCACTTTTCGCAGGAAGCACTACAGTGTCCTGTAAACCACTCGCGTTGTAAGGTTATCCATTTATTGACATTACCTGAAAGTCATTAGTGTGAATATGAAAGCTATGCGATTGCTCTTCGCCATCCATATTTCTGATTGTCCACTCCTCAACATCTCCTAGCTGCACCTGCTGGTCTACTCTCGTAGGATCAAAAATCTTACCGTCGATCATGTAACGTCTCTCTTCATCATTTGACGAAAAGACAAGCGTCCGATGACGATCAACTGTCAGATTGCCAAGGTCATTTCGTGGTGTGAGAGTAGATGGTATTGTCGCCTGTGTTATAGTGGCACCTTCTACGTTTAGCTTTGCCAATGTTACCTCCGGACAGTCTACAGATGTACAGATGGTCAGATGGGTGGACAGTGCAGTGAGAGGATATGTTCCTGGAGCCCCTGCAGTGACTAATACATCATACCTTTTACCAGAGGAAAGCAGAAGCTGCTGCGCATCCCAAACGCGCCAGACGGGGTTCCCATCTTCTGCTATTACATGGAAGGTATGGTTGGGCAAAACAATGTTGTAGTATGTTTCAGACCCTATATTCGCCAGTCGCCACAGCTGGGTTTCCCCTGTCGCGATATTCAGAGTAGGATTAATATCACCATTAATAGTACGCTGGGAAGGGGCCGTTGGACCTCTGATCTGAAAGTCCTTCATTGCAATCTCTTTTTCTTCAATATTGTGGAGTGACGCGGGCAGCAGATTAACCAGCTCCTCTATCACAATTAAACCTGACATTCCAGCAGACACTTGATCATATGAAAGATGATGCTGGTGGGAATGATACCAGAATGTTCCTGGAGGATGATCGGCTGGAATGTCTATAATGTAATTTGCGATCGCTCCAGGGCCTACTTCACGAAAGACATTGTCTGAGTTGCCTGATGGAGACACGTGAAGCCCATGGAAATGAAGGTTCGTAGGCATTTCAAGCCTATTAATTAAAGTCAATTCTATTCGGTCGCCCGCACTAGCTTGTAGTGTTGGTCCAACGAGAGATCCGTTGTAAACCATAGCTGTAAATGATTGGTTCGCAATCTTGCCCTCCTGTTCGTCAGCAATTATTGTCGCTCGTAAGACTCCATTCTTACTATGGACTTGTGTGGCTGCGGAGAAACCTTCCTCGACAGCGAGGCCAACCAGACCGCCAGATATAATTGTCATAAATGTCACTAGCACTAGAATAAATGAAATTACTACTACTATCACGGCATCCATTTTATTAGAAATAAAGTTTCTCTTAAATGCTCGCTCTCTGTTCATCCACTATCAGAATCCAACTTTAAGTTTATGTTCATACACTCCTAAGTTATAATTGTGAACCTACTCCGCGTAAACTTCTAAAAAAGAGAAACAGAGAGAATCCGAATTGAAAGAGCTTAAAGAGAAAATCACAAACAGTTCAAACCTAAAGTCCAATTGGTTTATGGCAGTGATACAAAAGAATGCAATATGTTATAGCGGATTTAATCTAACCCACTATTTTAAGTACCCAGACTTTATATGATTGACATCTAAGCATTGAGATAAACGATTCTTGCTTGTGTTGAAGCATACTTTCCGGGAGGTATTCGGGTTACTGTACAGCATACAAGCTTGGCTATGAACATATGGTTGGTATTCGATTGCCGGGAGTAAGCAATGTATCAGTGAAATGTTTAATTTCATCTCCGGATAGTTATAGTTACTTCATGGCTGTCGAGGATGCAGGCAGTATAGAATTGATCCTGCAGAAGATTAGGCATATTATCCCCGCTCTAAATGATAATTCTGCTCTAGGATTACCTAATGCACAGGTTCTAAGATGCTTAATCATTCTGTATGTAGCCAATATAGACCCATGGTATGGATATATGGGAAAACCAAATGAAGATAACAAGCTTCGTTATTTTACAATCGGCGAGCTAAAAAAAGTAAGTAAGAAAAAGGGAATCCAATTTACCGGTCCGAGAGCCACAGAACCATATGAGAAATGTGAAAGAGACGGCTATGTAGACATAAAACCTGAACCTGGAAATCGCACTTCATTCGCCCTCTTCGAAAAGGGTAAGGGGCATTGTCGGAAACTGGTGGTACAAATGTATGATGACAAATACCCGCAACAAGACCCTATACTAATTTCAACAGGAAATCAAGCAGAAGATAAAATAACTGTATTAAGCAACCTCCTTTCAGTAGATCAATTTGTCAAGCGACGAGAAATTCAGATTGTTTTGAACAAATATCCAGTTTTTATTGGAAGAAAAATAGAGATCGAAGAACTAAATAGTTTTTTGGAAAATCCCACCAAATCAGTTATGCTGATTACTGGAGAAGGGGGTACGGGGAGCACACCAATACCCTCATCATAGCCGTGCTAACCCCGTCATTCCATTATTGTTGGACCGTCACTCCAGATTGTCTGTGTATCACCCTTTATTATCTATTTTGGAACACTATACCTCCATCAGTAGCAGTCTCGGACATTAATTTTTGATACTAAAGACTTGTTTCCGACGAAAGCTCAAACATGAGAAACTGACTTTCAAACCCCAGGCCTTTATCTACAGATGAAATCAAAGAATTGAATGTTCAGAAACAACGTCTGACCATTCACAAAACATTGGAACTGCAACAAAGGATAATAGAAGGGGGCGGGATTTCTTTATTCCAATCATTTTGACTGCGGTTCTAACTGTATTTAAGAACATATTATAAACGTAACCATAAAAAGGATCGTACTCGATTCCTAATTGCGTCAGTAGATTCAAGTGTTCCAAATATGGAATTATATATAGGCTTGCAAAATAGACGAGGGGAATGCTTACAATGATCCAATACTTTATCTTTGATTTTGAAGCATAATGTCTTGTCAAAAATAAAGTAGCTATCCATAAAGTTACAAATGATACGATCCCCTAGTTGATGAGTTTAAGAAACACCTAGAGAATCTTGTTGCCTGATAGTAGATGCATCATTCTAATAGACTAAAAGCCAAAAACATCACTTTACCCCAGCTCTTATATACGTAAACTCAAATAAGCATATTTTAGAATGAGCTGGCAAACAGATTTAACAACAGGAATACAGGAGTATTTTAGAAAATTTGAAGATGCAGATAAGCATGTAGAAGAGATAAATATTATGAGAAGACCTCGAGTTAAGAAGGAATACGATGAAGCTCTTAAAAAGCTAGCAGAAGCAAAGGAAGCCGTTTCAGCTTTTGTAGGTGTTTATGATGACGAATCTAGAAAATGATACCAATCTGACACAATAAAACTAGGCTTGAAAGCTCACCTTTTCTTTATGTAACTGAGTGATAACTATCAGTAAGTAAGCTAATCAATCAAGGAATGTGTTTCATGTAAAGTCTTTCTTGAGATCTGATCTCCTCTGAAGGCACTTATACCACTTGGCTATTTTTAGACAAAAATAACAGCTATCAGAAAATATTAATAAGCATCTATCATTTCATGTTTTATCGATCAGTTAAATATATATATTTTCTTATCTCATTAACTAATTATATGTCTATTCAACTTCAAAGGCTTGAGCTTAAGGCAAAACTTTTCAGGGGATTTGGAGATGCAACCAGACTTTCTATCCTTGAATCTTTGCGTCACGGTGAAAAATCTTCTTCTCAACTAGTAAAGGAAATTAATCAAAGCCAACCTAATGTTTCTAATCACTTAGCTTGTCTATTAGATTGCGGCCTAGTAAAAAATAGAAGGCAGGGAAGGAACATTTTCTATAGCCTCAGAAATAAGAAGATTGCTAACATGTTGGAAGAGACAGATTCTATTTTGGCGGAGATAGCAAATGGTATCTACGCTTGTGTAAACTACAAGGAAGAAGTTTTTCATAGAAAGAGGAATCAATATGAAGGCAAAGGATGAATTACCAGAACAAGAGAACCTAGAAACTAAAGAAAACAGCAATGATTGTTTGACTTCTTGTTCTATATCGCCAACATCAAAAAATGGATCTGAAGATGATGATGAGGAAAAGGAATATGAGTTAGATCCAGAAAAGCCCAAATTACTCATAGTATTGGGACTTTCTTTGACACTGCCATTAGTTCTAATTGAGATATTCTATGAATATGGATCTAGCGTGTTAATCGACTATATCTTAATAGCTCTAGCATCTCCTGTCCAGCTCATTCTTGGAAGGCCATTTTATGTTAGATTCTATATGGGGTTGAGAAAGAAGAGAGTCTTTACCATTAGTACATTAGTTATATTGAGTACAACTGTTGCATACTCTTACAGCGTTATTGCCATTATAACGGGTCAAGATATAAGGTTTTTTGAAGCATCAGCATCTGTATTAACCATATTCACGATAGGCGAATACCTAGAGAGTAGAGTATTGCGGACTACTTCTGAATCAATTAAAAAATTGCTCACTTTAAAGCCCAAAAGAGCGGTAGTAATCAGAAAGGGAATTATCAATGGGAAAGAGGAAGAAGAACAGGAAGTGACAATTAATGCTGATGAGATTGTGGTTGGAGATATTGTCGTTGTCAAACCTGGAGAAACTATTGCAACAGATGGAATAGTAATCGCTGGAGAATCGTCCGTAGACGAATCTATGATTACAGGAGAATCAATACCGGTAGACAAGGAAATTGGTATTAAGGTCATAGGCGGCACAGTAAATAAGAATGGTTATCTAAAGTTTAGAGCGATTAATGTCGGAAGCCACACAGTGCTAGCAAATATTATTGAAATGGTAGGGAGAGCAAGAACTTCAAAGCCATCAATTCAGAGGATTGCGGATCGGGCAGCAAGATACTTTATACCTGTTGTAATTGGTATCGCACTTGCTTCTTCTTTTTACTGGTTGCTTGCAGCACAAGCCTCTGTTCAGTTTGTTGTAACTGTTTTCGCAACTGTTCTTGTAGTTTCCTGTCCTTGTGCATTAGGAATAGCTACTCCTATGGTAGTATCATTAGGAGTGGGAAAAGCAGCAAATAATGGAATACTTATAAAAGGTGGAGAATACCTTGAAAAGCTAGCAACCATAAACACAGTAGTTTTCGATAAGACGGGAACTTTGACCAAAGGCAGACCTGAAGTTACAGATGTAATACCAAATGATGATGATGGTACTAATGCAGTATATAATAAATCCGATATTTTACAACTGGCGTATTCGGCAGAAATTAAATCAGAACACCCTATAGCACAAGCTATTGTTCGCAAGGCATCTTCTGAGGATATTTCTCCATTTGAGGTTTCACAGTTCAATGCAATAACAGGACAGGGTGTTGCAGCAATATATCAAGGAAGAAAGAATATCTTTGTTGGCAGCCCAGGAAACAAAGCAAAAGAAAGTAGTGATAGTCGGCGACAGCACTATTATCAGATCCCAGCACGGTTACAATCAAAAATCTCAGAGCTGGAATCAGAAGGTAAAACCGTAGTTGGTGTCTTTACTGAAGACAAACTAGCCGGAGTAATTGCAGTTGCGGATACGTTAAGAGATAATGCACGAAGTATAGTAGATGAACTCAAGAGATCCGGAAAGGAAGTTATATTAATGACTGGGGATAATGAGCGAACTGCTGATGCTATTGCAAAAAAATTAGGAATAACCAGTGTCATGGCTCAGGTATTTCCTCAAACCAAAGCGCAAGAAATTATGAAGCTTCAAAATCAAAAAAGGAATGTTGCGATGGTTGGTGATGGTATCAATGATGCTCCAGCATTAACACAGGCTGAGGTAGGAATAGCTATGGGTTCAGGTACAGATGTTGCCCAAGCCTCAGGTCATGTAATCCTTTTGAAAAGTGATCTACAAGATGTAGTCTATGCTTTCAAAGTAGGTGAATATTCTTTAAAGAAGATAAAACAAAATTTAGCCATTTCATTTGCCTATAACTCAATAACAATACCAATTGCTGCTGGATTGCTCTATAGTCTTACAAATTCTCTTGTACTTACACCAGCATTAGCAGCACTGGGTTGGATTGTAAGCGATTCAGCAGTCTTTGGGAATTCGCTATTAGTTAGAAGGTTTGCTGTGCATAAGCAGAACGTAATTGGAATAAATAGAAGTTAAAAATATTTTTAGTAGATCATCGAACCTCTAATTTTATCTGCTCACCGTCTCTTAGGACATGATCTATGAAGCCTGTTAGTGGCTTACCATTCACTGTCATTTTTACTGTTCTTCCATCAAGATTCAGCCCCCATATATTTAGAAATTCTCCTAAAGTATAATCCTTATTTACGGTCGATTCTACATGTACTACACCGCTAGCATCGTGCGTATGTATAGGAGCCATAGCTGACATGTTCATTTCTGGCATTGACTGCATACCGAATTCATCTAGAGTATGATCTTTCCAGAGAGAGGGATCTATTCCGATTTGTGCTGGCACTGTTAATGATTTTTCTCCGACAAGAAGGCTAAGTTGAGGGTGAATATGCATTACTATAGGATTCATGCTTGTAGTCTCAGTTTGTGCCCTAATGATTTCTTCCTGACCAATACTTCCTATCACTACAATTACAGTTACAGAAAGTATCGCAACTATGCCATTATTGCATGACGCATTTTTGGTGCAACTGAGATTCTCATGTTTGCTGATATTGATGTCATTAAAAGTTAAATCATGCCTCATAGAATCTTTAAACCATCTAGTCATTAAAAAGCATCAGCTATTAAGTATCAGACAAATTTGTAAAAAGTTACCTTTCTCTATGATTATTTCTTGACCTTCTTACTTTTGTATAGTTGAAATTTAAGTTAAATCTTTCTGATGATCAAATCAAATGAGCGGCAGAGTAAAACTGAATGTGACTCCCTTTCCATCGACATTCTTCTCAACCCAGATCCTGCCTCCATGAGCTTCAACAATATTCTTTGAGATAAACAAGTCTAATCCGGTTCCTGAGGTAGATGATTTTGTAACAAATTTTCCGAATAATCTGGGTAATATTTCAGGATCTATACCCTGTTCAGAGAGCCTTTGGAGCTTCTTCGCATTTCTAAGTATAGGATTTGCGTATTGCATACCATTTTCGGGATCCGCTGCTCAGAATAACCTGTAATAGATTGTATAGACGTCATTAGTTCATGAGCTGCTATATTGATAAACTCTTTCTGCATATTTTCTTGAACCCTCAACTATTCATTTGCATTTGTTTGTATCCAGTTGTCTAGGTCTCTGTTGTTCAAATAGACTTGTATTAATGCTATCTTCGGTAAGACCTTGAAAAATAAAATACAATCCATATGAAAGTGAAACTATGAGAACTATGGAAATAACTTCTATCTCTTTTAGCAACACCCACCTCCTCTTCTTTCTTCACCTTCGAAACTGACTGAAGGACCACCACCTGCACAACATGAGTCATCACAACATGGGTCATCTGTCAGAGCTACCTTTTCATTGATTTTTTCTTTTGTTTTTTGCAAATTAGCCATCACTATATGTTTACTAAAGAAACTATTTAAGTTAGCAAGAGAAGCCAGGTAAAGTAAGTGTAAAAATGGAAACTAAAGCAAGTTCAAAACAATGGAGAAAGTTATCATTTCATTAAAATCGGCACAGGACAAAGGAGATAATCCTTACTCAATAAATAAGACTAAATCAGTATATCATGATTCACTGGTTAGCTTTAGACTGGCTTTATGCTGTATGAGACATTCATCCAGTTCTTTTCTAATTCATCTGGATTAGAAGGTAACAGAATAGAAATAAATATTCGTGTTTGTCTTGACAAGCACTAATGATCAACCACAAATTGTTTGGCGTGCTACTCCTGATAGGAGCAGTTGCGTCTTCTTCTGTCCTACTTGCCGCTTGGTCGCAGAATGCTAGTGCTTCCGCTTATGGTGCTGATCTAGACGTAGAAGAAGCTGAAGAAGTGCTAGGAAATGCTACAACTACAAATAAGACAACCAGTATTAATATGACCGGCGCTAATTCAACCCGTTAGAGACGACTATCCGACCTGTGGATAAAGAACCTTATCTTTTCTTTTATTACTTTAGTCAAAATATCAAATTAATTGTACACCTACCAATCTGTATTATTTACTAATACCTTGCAGCTGGAGTAATTATTGGGCTTGCAATAAGCATTCATCTTAGACTTTCGGCTCTGGAATCAGAATGCAGGAAGAATTGGCTCACTCTGAAAATGGAACGTCTGAAGTGATAGAGCATCAAGAAAATAGATGAACTATTTTGTCCAGCGGGCTGCAGCTATGACCCTCAGTTCAGAGTCAACAAAGATTCTTAGAAATCAACGGAAACTGAAACCTACAATATATCTGTAGGAAGCCAATATTAAATCGATCAAGATAACATGACTGATGCTGCAAAAGTAAGGAAGATACTATATTCAATATTTTTCTTCGTCATTGCCGGTCTATGTGAAATTGGCGGAGGTTACCTAGTCTGGCTATGGCTTCGTGAAGACATGAGTTGGGTACTAGGTGCTGTAGGTGGATTTGTCCTATTTTTATATGGTATTGTACCAACTTTTCAACCATCTTATTTCCACAGAATATACGCAGCTTATGGAGGAGTCTTTATCGCTATGGCTTTATTGTGGGGATTAGTGTTTGAGCATGTTATTCCTGACTTTTATGATATTTTAGGAGCTACAATAGCAATCATTGGAATAGTCATAATATATTATGTTCCTAGAAAGGGGGAGGAATCATTGTGGCAGAAACCATAATCACTGATAACGCATTAATAAGCATATTTGCAAGTGTTGTATTGTTCTTTGTCGCAGCTCTTGCTGAAATCGGAGGTGGTTATCTTCTATGGAAATGGATACGTGAAAGAAAAGGAATCGTCTTTGGGGTAGTTGGTGGGATCATTCTATTCATTTATGGTATTATTCCTACACTGCAACCTTCTAACTTTGGAAGGGTTTATGCTGCGTACGGTGGAATATTCATTCTATCTGCAATTATATGGGGAATTCTTGTAGATAAGAAGAACCCAGACAGATATGAAGTCATAGGATCGTTGACTGCCATTTTAGGTGCAATCATTATATTCTACGCTCCAAGATAATACACATTGACTCTGCTATTAGGTAGAGAGTAGCAATATTTCCTCTATTTTCATCTCTTTCCATGTATTTTCGTCCAATCCCAAGCTGACTTCAAGTTGTACGCATCAGAGCTTAAAATTGTGTATTAACAGTAATGGTTGATTACACAAATAAGTACTGCTTTGATTTGAAGTTGTGTCGTCACAGTATTAGATATTGCCTAGACTTTCGTTCAGATATCTGATTTTTCGGGGTATTTCTGATCAGTCTTCATATTGTTAGCACTAAAATCCATAACACAACTTTGCACAATCCTCTTATGTATATAGTACAATGCAAAAAATAGAATCGCTGCAGAAATTATTCTTAATGGAATCTGATAAATTGTAAGCAGATTAGAAGCAATGATACCAATACTACCAAATGTAGATATCAAAAGGAAGCCTACAGATGAACAACTGCTACACACACCTGATATGATGCTCAATGATGATCCTGAAAATAATGACCCTCTACTAATCTTCAGCTTGGAATGCCTTATTACGTAAATATTCATGCTGACTAACATGCCTATCAGAATAGTAACTATTGTAGTCAAGATAAATCCTGTAATCGCATCTTCTGGTAGATAAAAGATCCAAATTGGGTCAAAGAAGATAAGTTGGTCGAAGGCGTTAAAGAGTATCCAAAAAGGAATTGCTACCGCTGCAGCTATTAGTATGTACGTAGGTATCGAAAATACGACTTTCACTGATAACGGTAGTGAAATCATTTTTTCAATTCGTCAAGCTTCTTTTCAATGACAGATTGGAATGCAGGAAAAGGTTGTGCTCCTCTTATTATTTCTGGATCTGAACCATCTGTGCTATCTACAACAATAAAAGAAGGTGTATCAAAAAAACCCTGTGAATGTGCAAGTATGACATCATTATCAATAGATTCCTTATAAGTTTGAGAATCAAAACAAGTATTGAACTGCTCCTTTTCTAGTCCAGGGATTTGCGATGCAAACTTTTTCAAGTTATCTTTGCTAACCCATCCTGAATCAATTGCTTGTTGATTCTCATATAATAGCTTATAAAATTGCCAGAACTTTCCTTGATCATTTGCACATTGAGCAGCTATGTGAGCGCCCATAGAATCGAATCCTCTATTTGGAAGATGTTTGAATACTAAAGCTACCTGTCCTGTCTGTATATATGTCTCATTAATTAGGGGTTCAGTATTTTTTACGTGTCGTGCACATAGATGACATTGAAAGTCACTAAAATCGACAATAGTGATCGGAGCTGAAAGATTTCCTATGTAAGGTGAACCTTGTTCTATAAGGTTTGATAATGTAAACGATGAGGATCCAATAGACTCAGCAGTTTGTGCCATTACCAACATCTTGTATTCAAATGAGGAATCAGCGTGTGAGAATAGCAATAAGGTACCAAATACAAACGCTGTCATTACTACTAGTGCTGACAGAATATTTACTATCATTTTCCTATCACAAGATGTTTTCTCCTCTTTATGGAATATCAAATAACATAATCTTTTTTAAACATGTGTTATATAGCCATTCCCTCAGTTATTCATGGTTGATAATTCAACCCCTGTCTCTGGATGAAATGTGACCCACTCAAACTATCGCCTACCGACTTTTCAGATCAGCGCTACCAAAAAGAACAGAGAACGCTCTACACCATATCAAGACTGTATCATATTTTGTTATATCTGTTCCTTCGGGAATCTGATAGTTTTGATTTCCAATATTGGCCTTTAATCTACCCAAATTCACAAAGTCAGATGCACTCTTATCTGTTGAGAGATATACATATAGATCTGGTCCATTAGTAACTATCAAATCCTCCAATCTGAGTACGTTACCGCCACCCTCTATAGGAATAACTTTCGTAATACCTTGTGCATCATGTATACCATCTCCAACTCCAACAAACGAACCAGTTAATAACAAATCACTAGTTTCATTTCCTGTTTGCGAAGTCTGCTGTTCTAATAAGGACTGATTAATCTGAGCCATTGATTCATCAATACTAGTGTTCATCCTTGCGAATTCAAGCATAATTTGATTCCTTTCTTGTTCACCCATCTGATTGCCAGCCTCAATTCTTTCTTCGCTCATTGCCATAAATTCTTGAAATTGATTTGATGATGGCGATGCTGCTGGTACCTCAGCTCCTTCAGGCAGAGGTTCATCAATTTCAGTTGAAATGAATAAAGGAGAAGCAAGATAAAATGCACTTACGCCCACAATAATTATTATTGCACCAATGATTCCTAATTTGATTCCCCTACGCATGTTATCACGGATAGAACAAACTTTGTATTATTAAGTCTTCAACTAAATAGAATGAAAAAAGATCGTAAATGTCGAAACTAAAACAAAGGTCTAAAATAAAGAACAAACTTAGACTTTCTTCCTTTAGAAAACGGATGAAAAAAGAGTATGGATCGTATTAAGGAATTTAATATCTATCATACAGTCATGGATGTCCCGATTCTAGGTTTAGTACCTCCCTGGAAGACTTCTATCATTCTGTTCCTAGTAATAATCCTCTTGATTTTTCATATTCTTCATCGCCAAGCAGATCTGTGTGACAGTTATCAGTATTGCCTAGATTGTTGAAGGTTCCTATTGAATGTACACTTAGTACAGGTACGATTCCGTCATTTGGAACAGAATTATTAGGAATAGAATTCAACGCAAAATAACCGCCCCTCTGGAAATCAAGCAAATACTGCTTACTTGGCGAACAATTGTGATCCACTGTCGAAGCCAATGAAGGCGTCCAACTTCCAGCAATGGTATAATAATTTGTATTTTCATTAATCGTTGCTTTGGTAGCGTCCGACCCAGGCCTGATATCAAATATAGCTGGCGAACATAATTCGTTTAGATATGCAAGTGGTGACCCCAAATTAGGAGTTCCTATCATTATTAGGTTTTTAACATCGATGCTTGAAGGATTATTATGCAAATATACTCTTGCGTCTAGTCCTCCCTTACTATGTGCAACAATGTTTATCTTTTCTGCATTGGTACTACTTCTAAATTCATTAACGATATCATTTAGCTCTTGCGCATGATCGGCAGCGCTTCCACATCCATCCTCATTCGCCCAAGTCTCATTATAATCTTTAAACTCTACCACTTTGAATGTTATGTTATCCGTCTTCAATAAGGCTTCCCAGTTTTTCCACACTGAAGAGTTTGAAGCGTAGCCATGTATCAATAGTACTGGCAGCTTTTCATTCTCAGGCTGACTGTTCGCTAAAGGAAAGTAAGAGGTAGTGCTTAGAGCAGACAAAGGTAGTAATAGTGACAGGACAATTGCTAAGGTCATATACTCACTTTTCATATCTGGAATAAAATGTCAGAGGTACTTTTATTTTGATAAAGTCCTTTTATGATTTATCATATATAGACTTATTCTATACTATCTCTGCTCTAATACGCCGTAGCAGTTCTTCTGAAGCCGTGAGCATATTGCCACAATTCACTAGTGATATAAGCATACGAAAGTGTTACCAATGCAGCGCCATTATTAATTGATACAAGATTAGGGAATGAGAATAGGGAACACTGTTATAATATCTTCTGTTAAAATGTATAAGTAGATAGCTCTTCATTCCTCTAGCGGCTATGACATCAGTAGTAAATAAAGAGGCGTATGGCCTCATGAAAATACACCTTAGAGATAATGTAACACCAAAGGAAGCAGAGAGAAAGATAAGTCAATTCATTAATCAATCTATTGGATGGACCGAAATAATAGAGATTGCAGAAGGGAAACTAAATGGCGTGTAAGAGATGGAAACAGTAACTTTGGCGGCACTAATTCCGCCGACTTATGCTAGTACTGGAGATAATGAGGGACAGATCATATTAGCTGGTACCAAGAGCAATACAGTAAGAACGCAAGATATAACCCTACTCAGCAAGACGTACTAAAGAGAATATTGCCAGTAATCCAGGATAATAAGCCAGAAGGTAAAGAGCTAACTATAGTGCAATTCGAAGATTCTTCAAATGCAATGTAGGTTATTAACTAGTCTAGCCCATCAGCCATTTCTAGCCTATAAACACGCTTCGTAAGGTCTGTAATTCTGACACGTAGCTCTTCTTCTATGATTAGATTCAAGAGGTGACTCATGGTCCATTCTCTTTTGTTTTCCAAAGTAAGTCTGTCTATCCGATCGGTGAGTTCATCATCCTTGAGGAATCTGTTGTAAAGTTCAATCCTCTTTTCAAATACTAATTTCATTTTATCGAAATCACCATGTGATTCCTCTAGCTCCTGATTTAGCTTATCGTCCTCAACCTGCAGATTCCTTGTCATAGATTTACCGAATAATTCGACCTAAAATTTGAGTGGAAAGGGACCGGAGTTTGTCTAGTGCATCGTCATCTTCAGTACCCGATATGGGGAATAAATCCCTAATAATTTCTAAATATAAGTGAAAATATTTTATGTATCTATACATAGATGTATAAGATTTACATTTGATTTATATATCTATATGAATAATAAAGTGCGTGAAGTAATGTCAAGCTCACCTTTTCTTTATAAGGAACTGAGTAACAACTACCAGTAAGTAGACTAAACAATTAAAGAAAGTGTTTCATGTTAAATCTTTCTTGAGATCTGACATCGTACTATATTGATATGTATTTTAATCGTTAGCCCCTAAAAGTCAATGTAACGGGAAGATCATAATTCTTCATAGATTTTAAAAGGATTAGAATAATAAGCATATATTCTTGATATTCTTACCTTTATTTGCAGTAAACTTATGGGATACACATTGCTTTCATATCCTGTCATGCATTCAAGAAAAAAACAAAATATTGTCCATCACTATGTATTTATGCCCTTTAATAGTTTCTATTGAAGATAAAGGATTCGAATGGATTTCCCTCTAAATCTCAATGGTAATAAAACAAGTAATAAGTATAGTAAACCCCACTCCTTAGACCTGATCGATCTACGAATAATATCTATGCTTTGCAATGACTCGAATACGCCATTTGTTGAAATTGCTAGAAATATCGGCATTTCAGATGCAACTGTGCATATACGAGTAAAAAGGTTGATGGTTGAAGGGATAATACGAAAATTTACTATTGTTCTTAACTATGATGTGATAGGGTACGATCATCTCGCCTTCTTGGGAATAAATACAAAGCCAGGATTTACAGATATAGTTATATCAAAACTTTCATTGTTAGATCCTGTCCTAGAAATACATGAGATGTATGGAAGATTTGACCTAATGTTGAAAATACGTGCTAAGAACCTGGAAGACATGAGAAATATTATTGAAAATAAAATAAGAAACCTGCCTCATATCGTAAAAGTAGAACTCTTAACCGTACTCAAGTCGGTCAAGGAAGAGCAAATCATTCCTCTAGATGCAGAGATTGATGCATTACAAAAAAATATTGTCTGATATATTGAACATACTGAATTAGGATGTCCAGATAGTATCAAACACCATAAATATCAATTAAAGTTTATTTCTGAATTTACAATCAAATTAATATTAGAATATCGATTAATATTCTATGTAGATGTATTAGTTTATAGGTACTATGGGAAGTTCTAGGCTTTTCATGTACGACCCCCAACTTCCCTCAATAGTCATCTCCGTCAATACGTTAGAAGAGTCCATTTAGATTGATAATCGCTTACTAGCATATAGGGCATGCAATTGGTTCTCTAGATGATATTCTGCCGCCGCTATCATCTGTTTGAGACATATTACCCAAATATGGATCGGTCATATTTACTGTCATGTTTTGAGCTTTCACAGGTTGTTCAGCAAACACACTGCTACCAACCATAAGGCTACCGACTGCTGCAATCATAATCGCAAATATTGTGAGCTTTGTTATTTGAAGTGACATATAACGTCACGTCACCAACCATCGCATTATTAAAGGTTATATTCTATCACGATTATACACTCCCCCAATTCTTTTCGTATTCTATTGATTATATGGTAAATTGGCAAGTTGCTATAATGCATAAACACAAACTCATTGAACTGCGAAAGATTGTCGAAGAGAAAATTGGATCGCTTAGAGAGGAAGTCGAAATAGCAACTAACGTAAAACCAAATCCATCATACATTTCAGATCGCAAAGATGAAATAGAATTTCTACAGTGGGTCACGAGAATTATCAAACCGATTTTAAATCATGATAACGATGAACCACAACAACTTGGAGCAATCAAAATGAGAGTAGAATTAGCAGATACTATCAGATTTGAAAACCTAATGAATGAAAGAGTACAGGAGCTAAATTTGAAATTAAAAGAGTCCAACAATCTACGGGAGTCCGATATTTTGATTAATGAAATTGATACGCTTGAGAGTACGCTAGGTCGTCTTTCAGATCTGAAATATGGCGATAAGGCGCGAGCTATAGAAATCGCAGAAGCCAACAATAACTTCCAGCAAGCTAACCGTTTAAGAAAACAGCTAATCAAGATCCAAGATATGGAATTAGAGATTGGTACACAAATACAAATGCAAAAGTGATATTAGTTATAGAATAGTTATCAGATTTATTTGAATCAATTGAAAAATAGATCCGTCAACACAACATAACTTGCGAACAATATGACCCAAAATCCCTATGTCAAATATGGCATATTATCAGGACTTCTGCTACTATGTACAATATTACTAAACACAGCTGAAGATAATCCGAGACTGGCTCTTGCACAGATAACGCCAGCCCCAGAGAAGTTTGGTAGCGCAGATGATTCATCTACAAATAGCTCTCCAGATACTGGAGATGGTAACGGTGACGATCAAAATGATGGATCAACTGGCTCATCTGGTGATGATGACGCTGATGACGCTGATGGTAATGGCGTCTCAGAAGGTGCATCTTCAAACGATGAAGCCACAGAGGAGGATTCTACTGAAATATCCGATTCGAATGATGATAATGACGGACAGAGTACAATTGAAGAGCCGACAACATCAGAAGACACAAACCCATTAATGGAAGCCATAATAAACCAAGTCAACGACGCGTTATCTGCCTCTGGAATACCTGGTCTATGATTCTAATTCATATCCCCATTTATTTTTGTTTATTAGTTGAATGTTAAGAGATCAGCTTTAGCTCTGATCCATCTGTATTCCAACTGTAGGCCTAGTTGAAATGTAGCTTCCTACTATCCCATTGCCCGGTCTCTGGATGCTTTTCTAGTTGATATACTCCCACTATCATAGTCTCAGTCATATTACTGGCCGAGTTAGTCGTATTTACTGTCATGTTTGAGCTTTCACAAATTGTTCAATCATTGCTCCAGTACCGACCAAAAGACTAGCGGTAGCTACGACCATAAACACAAAGGCCGTGAGCCCTTGTTATCCCCATTGATATATGGCATTCTACGGACAGCGCTATATATGGTTTCCCAAAACGGATAACTTTATAGCTTTTTTCCCATTCAATCGAAGTGATGCGACAAATGGGATAAACAACACCAAACATTACAATCGGAGGATACATCATTAGAAAGTATTGCCGCACGATCTGGCCTCATCTAATCATATTCCGGTTCCCGTAGTGTGGTTGGCTGATACTAGTTAACGTTCAATTCTAATCGGCAGTTGTTACAGTGGTATGAGAGATAATCGAATTTGGAGAAGAGCTCCATTACATCTTTACATCTTGGACACTCAATTTCAAAATCTAATTGGTCTGCTAATGTGTTTTCGTTTTGATGTAGTAGTCCAGTTTCCAGTACCTGGTTGTTAGATCTAGCTCTTTGAGATATGTATCTCGCACGAGCATTTCTAGACATATCAATAATTGTACGCTAAACGTTATTAAGTTCACAATAACTTTGTAGACTGGGGGAGCCCTCAGTTCGGTACATTAGACCCCCCGCTCCCCGTCCATAGGTTACTGCAGAGAATATTAACAATGAGTCGAGATTAGCTAACGTAGGAGAGCTCTGATTTATGAACAATAAACAACGTGAGAGAGACGTTGAATCAGCAAAATCTGAATTATAAAAAATGAATCTTGGGAGCGTTCTGATCAGTTGAGTCTATTCCCCGACGAGGATGTTCTAACTAAAGAGATAGAGACATGGAAGGGATTTATAGACAAACTTCCGTCAGAAGACGACAAAGTTCTATTAACTAAATTACTCAATAATTGTTACAAATACGCAGTAGCCATAAATAATCACGACCACCCATTTCCTACAGAACCTTTGATTATGTCTTTGTTATTGTTACAACACAAATTAATTCGTCAATTAGAGTCTATGCTGACCTAAACAGGATTCTCAGTCATGACTAAACTCATCATATAGGAAACAGACTGTTAAAGCGCCTAATGAATCCACCCACAGATCAATTGCAAGATCCATTG
>WHTU01000003.1 GCA_009377575.1 Nitrososphaeraceae archaeon
GTGTAAGGAAGCAGCTATGAAATGTTTGAGAAGGCTTCTACCTGAACTCAATCTGCAGGATGAAAAACTTGCTCCAGAGGTGCTAAATAAGCTCGTTGTTACCATGGCCGATTTTGAAAATGCTGTAAAAGAGGTTATGCCGTCGGCTATGAGGGAGGTATACCTTGAATCGCCTGATGTTCCATGGACTGCGATAGGGGGGTTAGATGATGTTAAGCGTGAATTACAAGAGGCTGTAGAATGGCCACTTCGCTATCCTGATCTGTATACAAAGTTGGGCCACACCATGCCTAAAGGATTATTGATGTATGGACCTTCAGGCACCGGAAAGACACTATTGGCAAAAGCTGTAGCCACAGAATCGGAAGCCAATTTCATTAGCGTTCGAGGTCCAGAGTTACTTAGTAAGTGGGTAGGAGAGTCTGAAAGAGGTATACGTGAGATATTTAGAAGAGCTAGACAAGCTTCACCATGCGTAGTATTTTTTGATGAGATTGATTCAATTGTACCGACGCGTGGTATGGGTGGAGACAGCATGGTCACTGAGAGAGTTGTATCCCAATTGCTAACTGAAATGGATGGAATCCAAGCTTTATCAGGGGTCGTGGTTCTAGCAGCAACCAATAGATCAGACATGATCGACACTGCATTACTGAGACCAGGACGATTTGATAAGATAGTATTCGTTCCTATGCCTGATAAGCATGCCCGACAAAAGATACTGGAAATTCATTCTAAAGATAAACCACTGGGTCCAGATCTAGACTTAAAGAAGATCTCTGAACTTACAGACGGCTTTAGTGGAGCAGATACAGGTTCTGTAGCAAACACCGCTGTTTCATTAGTATTACATGAATACCTAGCTAGATACCCTACTCCTGACGAGGCGGCTAAACACGTGGCAGAAGCTCATGTGATGATGCGTCATTTTGAAGAGGCTGTGAAGAAAATCAAAGCTCAACGCGAGGGAAAACCAGGGGAAAGAGTTACGGTTCCGTATTATCGGTGATATCGATACCCACTATGGTAAATATTTCAAAATCACCATTTGCATTTAAATGAGCATAAAGTAAGACTTGATCTCATTTATTACTTGATATTGGGAATTAGTATCTTGTTTGTCGGCATTGTAATGCTACTTGTTTGAGCTAGCCCTTTGATTCATGTGAATTTGCGTCCGGCATCTAGCAGCGATCTCATGTACAACTCATCCCAATTAATTCGAGAATTGGCAATCCTATTACATAGGTTACGCATATTGAAGGTAGAGAAGAAATTACTCCGGTCCGTCTTTGACTATGCGGAGCAATGTTTTTAAGTTATATGATTTACCGTTAACTAACAAAAAAGAATTGGTGGAAAATTCGCAAGTTCAACTAACAAAAAAACTAAATCTAGCAACTCACCACATAAATCATTTTGCAGAACCCATCGAGATTGAGAAGCTTGCTGGACATTACGGCACTCCGCTGTACATAATTGATGAAAATACATTGCATAAGAGGGTGCGTGATCTTCGGAACGCCTATGCGAGGTTCAATGGGCATGTAAAGCTTGCATATTCTGTAAAGGCAAATTTTACTCCCGCTGTTCTAACTTCATTCATTAAAGATGGAATTACTTTCGACATAACTTCGTTAGGAGAGCTTCACTTCCTAAGGAGATGCAAGGCACCCCCTGAGGACATGATATATACCAGTGTTACCGAAGAATTTCAAGAATATTATGAAGTGTTGCAATCGGGAATAAGAAAAGTTGTGGTTAGCTCCTTTAGCGGTATGACTAATTTGGCTAAAGCGGCACATAAGCTTGCCATCAAACCTCTGACAATGATCAGAGTTAATCCAGAAGTCGGTGTGAAAGCGGAGATATGTGCCTCATATAAGAATGGGAAATTCGGAGTTCCGCTGAAAGGGGGAACCATTGACAATGCTGCGCAAATGGTCAAGCATCTTATGGATAATGATTTGTTGCATTTTGAGGGTTTTCATTTTCATCTCGGATCTCAAATTACAGATTTCTCGTGTTTTATTCACGCTTTTGATAAGATGCACAATTTTATGACAAAAATGAAAAAAGAGTTTCCCAAATTTACCGTAAATACGTTTGACATAGGTGGAGGCACCCCGGTATTTTATAACGAGTCCGTTCCAACGCCGTCTCAAATGGCAGACAGTTACATACCCAGACTCAACAGGTTGGTTGAATCACACGGATCATTTGATCTCTTGATTGAAAGCGGCAGATATCTTGTTGCAGAATCATCCATGCTGATATCAAAAATAGTAAACACAAAGGAATATGATGAACAAGAAATAGTCATTGTTGATACTGGGTATCATCTATTGTTAGATGCGGCGCTTTTGAAGCAAGAATACCCACAAGAAACAGTATCCACACTCAACCCTAGCAATGAACAAGGCCGTAGTGCAAATGGTAAAAGCATCCACCTAACAGGTAGACTGTGTGATACATATGATGTATTTCCCCAGTCTAAGGCATCGGATCTTACCGGAGCAAAAGTTGGTAGATATGTTTCATTCTACAACGTAGGTGCTTATTCTGTCGTCTTCAATATGCCATTTCACTGCCAAACAAAACCAGCTATTGTTATGAAGACTATGAATGGTGAATACAGGCTGGTTAGAAGAGGGATTTCCTACGAACAATTGTTTATCGACGAAGGTGGAAGCTTAATCTAATGTGGTCTCGTCTCAACTGGGTTGAAACATGCGTTTGTTGTCTATTTATTCCAGATTATGTATGAGTACAATGAACGACCTAGACTGGAACAAGGATGGACAGATTAAGGTCAGAGTGCATATCATTGTAAAAGGTAAGGTACAGGGAGTTTATTTCAGACAGAATGCTCAACGCGTTTGCAATGGATATGGAGTGACAGGTTGGGTACGCAATATGGAGGATGGAAGTGTTGAAACTATACTTGAAGGGGACAAAAATTCTGTTGAAGATGCAATCAGCTGGTTTAAGGTGGGGCCGCCGAGTGCACATGTAGAAAAGATTGAATTGAGATATGATAGATATTCAGGGGAATTTCAAGATTTCAAAATAAACTACTAGTATCGCTTTCCATGATCTATAACCTAAATATCACTTTCATATCAGCAGCCAGAGAGTTGACTGAGTCAAGAAATGCACGGAAGTACAAGTATGAAATCAACGTCAAATAGCCCTACGCCCTCATTAACGATATTGAAACTATCTACCCCATTACTTGAAGTCATGCGAAAAGAATTAAAAGCTGCCATAGGAAGTGAGAGATCTGTTGCGGTGGCCTTCTCTGGCGGACTTGATAGCTCAGTGCTTGCAAAGATGTGTAAAGATTTGAACAGCTCAGTAACTTTATTGACGGTGGGATTTGCAGGCTCACATGATATGGTCTTTGCCACGACTATTGCTTCAACGTTACAGTTCCCTCATAAAAAATATGAAATCCAACAGGATGAATTCTATGAAAAACTGAAGGAGGTAGAACGGAGAATTAATTGCGGTATTGCGTCACATTTGGAAAACTGTATTGCCTATCTATTTATAGCTCGTTTGGCTAAGGAAAATGGTTTTAGGGTAGTACTTACTGCGAATGGTTTAGACGAACTTTTCTGTGGCTACAATCAGTATCGATTTGTGTATAAATATGGTGAATCTAGTATTATGGAGCTTACGAAGGTAAAGATTTTAAATGAATTGTTACTTATGGAAGAGATCGCAACAGTAGCCTCTGATTACGGCGTATCTATTAACAAGCCATTTCTATCAGAGAAGTTCATCGAATTTGCCAATACTATTCCAATTGATGAGAAAATAAAGGGCGAAAATGATATTCTTAGGAAACATATCATACGGAGACTTGCAATAGATATAGGTGTACCGCAGGAAGCTGCTATGAAACCTAAAAAGGCACTGCAGTATGGCTCTTCAATTCACAAATATTTTATGAAGCAGAATCATCATAATCAATGAAAATATCTAAAACATAGACGAACAGAGGATGCAGGATTTTATTTTAAGGTGGATGAGCATATTTGAGCTGCGCTTCGCTGACCATTTTCGTTATGTTTTCAATTATACTTGACGATGCTGCAAGATGTTTTCCTGGCTCAAAAATGTTAACTAATTCTTCTGATGTCAAATGTTTTCTCAATTCTGGATCATTTTGAATGGCGTCGAGGAATGATTGTCTATTTTCGATGGCTGAGAAAGCAACCCTTTGGATGTCTCGATAAGCGTCAAATCGAGGGATACCTTTCTTTATGAGCTGATCCAACACGAATTCGGCGTAAATTTGGCCATTAGTCATTCTCAAGTTCGAAATAATTCTTTCGTTATTAATTTCCAAATTGATGAGGACATTTGTCATTAAATTTAGCATTTCATCCAAAAGAACGACTGTCATAGGAATGGTAAATCTTTCATTGGCTGAGTTTGACAAATCTCGTTCATGCCAAAGAGAAACGTTTTCCATTGCCACACCTACTAACGCTCGCAAAAGTCTGGACAGAGATGAAACCCTCTCGCTTTTGATGGGATTACGTTTAACTGGAACGGCGCTACTTCCCATCTGGCCTCTTTTGAAGTGTTCAGATACCTCTCCGATTTCTGTTCTCTGCAAATTTCTGATTTCAACTGCGATCCTGTCCAGGGTTGTTCCTACAAGAGCGAAGAAAAATTGCGCCTCTGCATACCGTTCCCTAGGGACTACTTGAGTTGCAGCATCGACCGGAAATAGACCCAATCTGTTAGCGACTACTCTTTGCACTTCTAACGCAAGTTTATCCATTACTGATCCTGTTCCAACTACTCCAAGTGTCTTGCAAACCAGAAAGCGTTTTTTCCCCTCGTCAATTCTTTCCAAATGTCGGACAATTTCTGATGCCCAGACTGCGAACTTAAGACCGAAAGCAATTACACTGGCATGCTGGCCGTGAGTCCTCCCAACTGCTGGCAAATCTTTGTATTGTACAGCACGATCTGCAAGGACCCTTGCTAAACGGAGTAATTTGTTTTCGATGATCCTTATCGAGTCCCTTATTTGCAGAGAAGTACTTGTATCTACTATGTCGCTGCTTGTTAATCCGTAGTGTACCCATGGTTTGGCCATCTCTGAACATTCTTCCGCGATTGCTTCTACAAATGCAGCAGTATCGTGATCACTAATCGATTCCAACTCCTTTATCCGTTTCAAACTTATTCTATTTGAATTTGCAACTTGTGCAATTTCCTTGGAGGCTCTTTCTGGAATTATTCCTAATTCGCCTTGTGCCCTAGCAACTTCGGCTTCAAATCTCAACTGGTAGTCTAGTTTGCGAATGTCATCAAATATTTCTCGAATTTCTTTGCTTCCATAGCGACCACTATCTAAGGGTAAGATAGGCATCAGTGATTGCAATTAACCCGAAAGAATAAAATTGTTATGAAGTATATTTTAGAATGATACCGTACCAATTCCTTTAACCATTTAGATGACGAGGAATCCCTAACTTCTTATCCTTCTAGAGCATACGTCATCTGTTTACGGGTCAGACAATGTATTGAAAGCTTAATTATGGGATAGATGTCCTATCATGAGACATTCCATTGCCTTATAAAGTTACTGACGGTAAAATAGAATCTTTGTCATTTACCCCCAGCGAGGTTATGCGTAGGTTGAGAGTTGATAAAATCAAATTCATTGATTTACAGTTTACTGGTTTAACAGGACGGTTTCATCATACTACAGTGGCCGCCAATATGTTTCGTGCTGAAGACTTTGAAATTGGGCTTCCGAAAGTTGATGGATCATCTATACGAGGATTCACAGAAATCCAGGAATCTGATTTAATAATAATGCCTGATCCCTCTACGTACACTACTATCCCATGGCTTGAAAAAGATCAGACTGCTCGATTGATTTGCGATGTTATTAAAGGAGATTCTAAAAGAGACGCATTCGTCAGACCCCAGAGGGATAGCGGATAAGGCAGAGAAATATGTTCGGAAGCAAGGATATGAATATTCTTACTGGGGCCCCGAAGTTGAGTTTTTTGTATTCGACAAGCTTGAGGTGAACACTATGACTCCTTATCATGGTCAAAGCTATAAAATAACCTCGAGGGAATCACCATGGTCAGCAGAAGGTGCAGGTTATGCACTTCGTTTGAAAGAAGGCTACCTTCCCAGTGCTCCCGGAGATAGTCTCATGGAGTATCGAAACGAATGTGTAGATGTGCTAAGCAACAACTTCGGAATTATTTGCGATGCACATCACCATGAGGTAGCAACTGCCGGTCAGTGTGAAATCGATATTCGATACGATACTCTGGTAAATTCCGCAGATTCAGTACAAAGTTACAAATACATTGTAAAAAATGTAGCCAAGAAACATGACATGATTGCTACAATGATGCCTAAGCCTATCGCGTTAGATAATGGTTCGGGGATGCATGTTAATGTAAGCCTGTGGAAAGATAAGAAGAATCTCTTTTTTGACGCGAATGATAAATATGCAGAAGTATCCGAGCCTGCGAGATATTTTAGAGGTGGAGTGTTAGACCATGCCTCTGCGCTCGCAGCCATAGTTGCTCCAACTACAAACTCTTACCGTCGGCTTGTTCCAGGGTACGAGGCCCCAGTATACATCTCGTGGAGTACTGGGAATAGATCGGCCATAATTAGGATCCCTGCCCACTACAGGGGTGAAAAGTTC
This sequence comes from Nitrososphaeraceae archaeon, assembly GCA_009377575.1. Classification (GTDB taxonomy): domain Archaea; phylum Thermoproteota; class Nitrososphaeria; order Nitrososphaerales; family Nitrososphaeraceae; genus TH5896. The sequence goes on from WHTU01000003.1 coordinate 6,704, forward strand.
TCGGTATACAAGTGACTTGAATTTAGAGCACCAGATCCTTCTTGTAATCCCTATTTGGCTTTCTCAGCAATAATGGCCGCTGGATTTGATGGCGTCAACAAACGTACCTCAATTGGAGATCCAATTAATGAGGATATTTTTAAGATGACCTCTAAGAGAAGATCTGAACTTGGCATAAAACAACTGCCAACTAGTTTACGTGATGCCTGTGAGGAATTGCGGAGTGACAGGGAATTCCTGAAGCCGATATTTAGCGATGATACAATTGATACTATTTTAGAACAAGAAATTAAGGACTATAATGAGGTAGATGTCAGGCCTCATCCTCACGAATTTTCGATGTATGCTGATGTATGATGATGAGGATGTAAATAAGGACGTAAATAATGTTGCCCTTGTTAGAAGATGAAGAACCTTGATCTAATTTATTGTACGAAGTTCAATTATTTTGGTTCTCTGGGATGTAAGTCGTCATTGCAAAAATTTCCCTAGATATGCAGCCTGATCCTAAGAGTGGGAACAAGCTGTTAGGCTTAATGCTTAAAGAAAATACACCAGCTTAACAAATAGCATGACAATGATTAAATGATCTAGAATGCGATTTATCTTAATTGTGAACTACACAAGTTCATTAGGATAGTGCTGGGAGCCGTCAACATTGAGAATGCTTGAAGAGATCACCCCTCATCGAATTCTTAAGAGGTAAGAATCAAATAAGTGGCTCCAAATTAATTTGGCAAAATTCAACCCATCCCATCATCATCTAAGTACTCTGAACTTTATCCCTTGTTGCCTAAGCAAGTTTATGAGACGTTCCTCATGAGATCCGTCTTCGACCTCTAGACTTAAGTACACACCTGCTGTTCCTGCAGAAATGTTAGAGCTTAGTCTATCATGTTCAACCTCGACAATATTTACGCTTAAGTCAGCAATACAGTCAACTACACTCTTCAACGCTCCTGGTTTATCGGGCAATTGAATGAATATTTTGAGCATTCTACCCATATACATTAAACCCTTTGCCACCACCTGTCCCAAGAGGTACATGTCAACATTTCCGCCAGATAAAAGGGCAATTACCTTTTCATTCCTTCTTTCGTAACCGTTGGAGACAAGATATGCCAAACTAGCTGCTCCAGCAGGTTCTACTACGAGCTTCGCCCGTTCCATTAGCAGAAACATGGTCTTAACGATAGATGTATCATCTACTAACACTATGTCATCAATTAACTGACTAATTATCTCGTAGGTCAACTCCCCAGGTGATTTTACTGAAATGCCATCCGCTATAGTATAACCCGAGTTAATGGTTTGCAATTCTCCTTTAGTAATAGATTCTTTCATGGAAGGAAAAGCTTCCGATTGAACTCCAATGATCTTAACATTGGGCCTCTTAGCCTTCACGGCGATGGCTATTCCTGCTGCCAATCCTCCGCCTCCAATGGGTAGGTAGATCCTATCAAAATCATTTAGGTCCTCTAGTAGTTCCAAACCGATTGTTCCCTGCCCGCATACTACCTGGCTATCGTTAAACGCATGAATGATTGTAAGCCTTTCCTCCTTTGCGATACGAACTGTCTCATCCCACGATGCATCATAATTCTCACCGGAAAGAATCACTCTTGCTCCATAAGACCTAGTTGCGGCAACCTTTGCAGGGGAGGCATTTCTAGGCATTACTATAGTACAACGAATATATTCTTTAGAAGAAGCGTAGGCAAGTCCTTGGGCATGGTTCCCTGCTGAAGCAGCTATTACTCCACTGGATCGCTCTTGACTGGTTAGAGAATTTAACTTCGTAAAAGCACCTCTGACCTTAAACGATCCTGTTTTTTGTAAACACTCCAGCTTGAGGAATATATCTGTACCTACCAATCTTGAAAATATATCAGATTTGTGTAATGGAGTTTTTCTTATACTCATGTCTAGGGAACTTCTGGCTATCGATATATCCTCTATTGTGGGATACTTGCTGGAAGGAATACCTACGCTGTTCATTCGGAGTATATTTATTGTTGCCCCCTCCCCCTTACTTATAATTTTGTGTTCACTATATGACGTGAAGACTTTGTAATAAATAGACGTTGTTACTAATTTTGAGAAAAGCCAAATATTTTTGGTTTGGGTTCATGATATCCTAGGTGCCAAGAGTTATCATGTCATAGTGCTCCTTTTTATTTTTGCAAGAGTTGCATGGATATGGTTTGAGGAAGCATGTACACAATGCGACAGAATGTTGACTGTTCTAATAGCGAGATGCACTACCTGCCGACTTTTGGGACATATTTAGTCGTGATGGATCAAGAAGAGTGTTTGAGGAAACAACATCTGCTGTAATTTCATGAATCACACTTCAAACAGAAAGTCGATTGAAGTAGGCAAATATGAGCGATGAGATGATTTTCCTCACATAGCGAGCAGAGTACCTGTGGAATGCTGGACGCTTAGAGCAAAGGAACGTTTAATAGACCTCCAGCAAAATTTTCTGACTGAATAGATGCCTAAATTCAAATCAACCCAGGATATAATTAGAATTATAGGAAATAAAGAGCAGATTCGCAATTTTGGGGTCATTGCTCATGTCGATCATGGCAAAACAACCATGAGTGATAGCCTCTTGGCGGCATCAGGAATTATTTCGCCGTCGGTTGCAGGACAGGCACTTGCTCTAGATTCAATGAAACTTGAGCAGAATAGGCAGATGACAATTAGAGGCGCAAACGTCACTCTGTATTATGAGAAAGAAGGGAAGGAGTACGTGGTTAACATGATTGATACGCCCGGACACATAGATTTTACTGGCAGGGTTACTCGTGCGCTGCGGGCGATTGACGGAGCGGTTGTGGTTTCAGACTCCGTTGAAGGGATAATGACTCAAACTGAGACGGTAACGAGGCAGGCTTTAGAAGAGAGAGTAAGACCTGTTCTGTACATAAACAAGATTGACAGATTGGTAAAGGAATTGAGATTAGATGCCACAGCTATGCAAAAGTGGTTGTCTAATATCATCGCCGACTTTAATCATTTGATAGATATATACGCAGAACCTGAGCTCAAGGAAAAATGGAAAGTTAGTATCCAAGGGAACAGTGTTGCCTTTGGTTCAGCGAAGGATAGATGGGGATTTAATTTCAAAGTCGCACAGAAAAAAGGAGTCAGTTTTAAAGATGTTTACGATGCATATACATCTGATGATCCTGGTGCAATTAAGAACTTGGCGGAGAGAGCTCCACTACATGAAGCTGTTCTCGGGATGGTAGTTGAACACCATCCACCTCCTCATGTTGCGCAACGATATCGAATACCGAAAATTTGGCCTGGCGATTTGAATTCCGAGCTTGGTAAATCTCTCATTTCATGTGATGACAAAGGTCCAGTAGTAATGATGGTGACTACGATAAATGTTGATCCACAGGCAGGGAGAATAGCAACAGGACGACTTTTCTCAGGTACCGTCAAAGATGGAGATGAAGTATATTTGATTGATGCAAAGCGGCCAGGGAAAGTTCAATCTGTAAATATCTATATGGGAAATACTCGCGAACTGGTAAACATGTTGCCCTCAGGAAACATTCCTGCCTTACTTGGATTGGACTACGCAGTCGCGGGTGAGACAATATCCACAGTGAAGGCAATTCCAGCTTTTGAATCAATTAAATATGTTTCAGAACCAGTTGTAACAATAGCGGTAGAACCTAAGCATCCAAGAGATCTGCCCAAATTAGTTGAAGCCCTGCGAAAGCTAACAGTGGAAGATCCTAATCTGATAATAAAAATCAATGAAGAGACAGGTGAAACACTTATGGCAGGTATGGGGGTCCTTCATCTTGAAATTGCTACGTCTCTTTTAGAGGAAGCAGGTTTGGACATAACTACGACTCAGCCATTAATCAACTATCGTGAAACGAGCAGAAATAAAACAAGCCCTATCATGAGCAAGTCTCCTAACAAACACAATAAGATCTTTATGCGAGTGGAGCCCCTAGGTGGGGAAATAATCGATATGATCAGGACTGGTCAAATTAAAGAAGATATGGACAAGAGGGAAATGGCTAAAATCCTTCGTGAAAAAGGATGGAGTGCAGATGAGGCACGTAGCGTAGCTGTTTTAGACGTAACTGGGAATATGCTTATAGACGAGACAAAAGGTGTTCAATTTATTCAAGAATCCATGGATTCCATTAAGTCGGGGTTTGATGATGTGATACATTCTGGACCAATTGCGCATGAGACTGTCAGAGGAGTCAAGTTTGTGCTACATCACTTTGTTCCTCACGAGGACCCTGCGCATAGAGGGTTAGCTCAGTTACTGCCGGCGACACGTAGGGCCATGCTTGGCTCGATGCTGATAGCAGATCCTACATTACTCGAACCGATTCTTGGCATTGAGGTAAAATGTCCTCAGGAACAGATTGGTACCGTAGCAGGAATTCTCTCAAGTAAGCGAGGAAAATTGATCAACGTGGATCAAAAGGGGCTTATCACGATTATCCAAGGCGAAGTCCCTGCATCTGAAACTTTCGATCTTTCGGAAATAATGCGCGGTGGTACCGCAGGGAAGGCTCTGTGGAGTACATATTTTAAATCTTGGCAGGCAGTACCCCAATCTATCTTGCGGAGCTTAGTCGCTGACATACGTAAAAGAAAGGGTCTAAATCCGGAGCCACCCAATCCAGACGAATTCATAGATAAAGAATAATAAGTTTTATTCTTTAGAATTAATTTGTATTTCTTTTTGTCTTAGGCGTTAGTCTCCGTGATTTTATCTGACTATCTTGCTCTAGAAAACAAATGGCCCTCACAACAGAAATAGACAGTTTTTAACTTGCAGCTCAAATATCAGGTATTTTATTACGGAAAACTGTGTTAATTTGTCCATTCTTGGACGTCTGCTAGATGTTTTCAATGTTTACAAAACTCCCAATAGTTATAAGCGACAGAATCATTTCCTTACTCAAAATGAAACTTGATCATCCCAGGTACACAGAGCGATTTGGGGCAATTAGCTTACACGGTGTACAGCGTGTATATGAGTTAGATTCTGGCTTTAGCAATGGGAGGCCCACTTCAGAGACTATTCGTAGCATCGGAAATGAAGAGATTTCTGAAATAGAAAAAAAAATGGCCATCGTGATTCCTATTAAAGGTGAACGTCTAAAACTACTTGAAGGTGTGTTAAGTGGTATTCCGCACGATTGCCTTACGATCATTGTTTCGAACAGTCCCAGGCAACCTGTCGACAGGTACAAATTGGAAAAGGAGGCTTTGGAGCAGTTTAACCGTTTTGTTGGTAAGAACGCGTTGATCTTGCATCAGAAAGATCCCGGACTATCAGATGCGCTTAAAGAAGTTGGATATAACAGCATCTTTGGACCGGATGATTTAGTTAGGAATGGAAAAGCTGAAGGCATGATTACTGGGATGCTCCTTGCTAAGATGGCTGGAAAGGATTATGTTGGTTTTATCGATGCGGATAATTACGTTCCCGGCGCAGTTAACGAATATGTTAAGATCTTTGCATCAGGACTTGCCATGTCAAATAGCCCATATACGATGATTAGGATTTCATGGATTTACAAACCTAAAGTTTCAGAGAGTGGTCTGTACTTTTCCAAGTGGGGGAGAGTCTCGGAAATAACTAATCAGTATCTTAACTCTCTGGTTTCTTATTATACCGGCTTTGAGACCGAAGTTATGCGTACCGGTAACTCGGGTGAACATTGTATGTCTATGAAACTTGCCGAATTGCTTACTTATTCATCTGGCTTTTCGGTAGAACCATATGAAATAGTTAACGTCCTGGAAGAATTTGGCGGGATCCTACCTACAGAAAATCAAGAAGCGATGGACAAGGGGATAGAAATATGTCAAGTAGAAACACGCAATCCTCATTTTCATGAAGAGAAGGGAGATGATCACATTAAAGAAATGTTCTTCGGGTCACTTGGTTGTATTTATCACAGCAAGATCTGTCCTCCGAGGTTACGGGAGAAAATCGTAGAAGAATTGCGCAATCGATCTATGTTAGAAGAAGGACAGGAAATAAATACCCTAAGAAAGATCAATCCATTTGACAAGATAGACATGCGACAATTTGCAAATATACTTCATGAAAGGGCTTCGAGCTTGATTCATTTTGTTTAATGTCCTAGTATGGTTGATCGCAAATTGAAATTCTTTTGATAGTGGATAAATTGTTAACTTATGATTAAGAGGTAGATTTTTTTGTTCTATGCACCATTTTGACTTGCGATCCTCGATTACAAGTTTATGTGAATAGTATTACTCTCATATCATAGTAACAGTAACAATTACAAGCGAAAGGATTAAAGGATACTATATATATTCTTTAAATTGAGAATACAGACCATCGTCGTGACTCTGAATGTTTCAACAATTACAGAAGTTATGCAACAATATTAGCTAGCTAATAGTTACAATCTCCTTTAATATCAGCTACGATAATTATTCAGATATGTGTTATCATGATCTCTCTGAAATGAATTTTAATATTTCTAGGCGACAGAAAAATTTCCTAATGAGAGTAGATGACGCATCAAAATTATTGCGGGATTACGAAGAAGAATGTTACCTTAATGAAAGAATTAATGACAGGATTATACCAGTTTTCAAAAATATTGGAATGCTAGGCTGCCCAATTTCTACTAAATATGGGGGAATGGGGTACGATTTCCTTACTTACTGCCTCGCTCTGGAAAGGATTGGGGAAGAAGGAAGTTCTGTTAGGACATTCTTATCAGCTCATACTTCAATTGGTCAACTAGTCCTTCAGGGGTGGGCTAACGAGGCACAGAAAAGAGAGTACCTTCCGCGTACCACGAGAGGGAGAAGCATAATAGCGTTCGCCCTTACCGAACCCAACGCCGGCAGCGATCCAACTTCTATGGAGATGGTATTTGAAGAGAAAAGCGATCATTATATCCTCAATGGAAGGAAGCAGTGGGTTGGTAATGGAACGATTGCCGACTTGCTGACTACCTATGCAAAGGAACGAAACAGTAAAGATCTACGCGGAGATGGAAAAATCTCTGCATTTATAGTAGATAAAGATTGTCAGGGGATAAAGCGAAAAGAGATCAAAAACAAATTGGGCCTCCTCACAATAAAGAATGCCGAACTCGTTTTCAGAAATTGCATTGTTCCCAAGAAAAACCTCTTGGGAATGAAAGGACATGGTTTGAGCATAGCATACAGCGCCCTCATAGATGGTCGTCTGAGCGTCGCAGCAGGAGCTGTTGGTGTCATTAAGGATTGTTTGACAGAATCAATCTTTTATGCGAAACACAGAACCCAACATGGAGAACTTCTGGGGAAAAAGCAGCTAATACAAGAGCATCTTGCAAAGATGGTAGTAAGTCTAGAGAGTTCAAGATGGCTTGTTTATCGTGCGGCTATCACTAGACAGCGTTTGCAACATTATGTCGAGACATTTAAGAGAGAAAATATTGATTGGCAGATGAAATTGAACAGATCCAATGAGAAGTACATTCAAATCAGAAATGAGGCGGATAGACTTTCCGCAATATCTAAATTCTATGCGAGCAATTGTTCGTTTGATGCCGCTAATCGTTCTGTTCAAATATTCGGCTCATCTGGATACACTAAAAAATCTAGGGTTGCAAGACACTTCTTGGATTCTCGTGCCACTATGATCTACGAAGGCGCAAATGAGGTACTGACGCTTAAAATTGGCTCACAAAGCTTGGGCCAGGAATTTAGAGCCTACTAGCTGTCGGTGATTTCCGTTGATATAGGCAAGAGATTTCCGCAGGCACTATAGTAAACTGTTGGTACGATGGATCTATATACAAAACTTTCATCCAATGGTAATGACACCGTCATCTGTATCAAACACATGACCTTCTAACTGTTATTTGTAACCCGTAATTTATTGTTACCACTTCCTCTATCTCTACTTCTTATCCCCCATTCTGTTGAGAATATCTATAAATCTCCCATTTTTATGTAAATCTAGTCAATCTTTTTATTAGTCACTTGTGAATCATGCATTGAGAATGAAGATTGCTGTAGCGGGGATCGGTGTCGCTGGTGCATACCTTATGAACAAGCTCAGTCAAGATCGGGACAACACAGTAAAGGGCTTCGAGAGAATGCCAGAGTCCAAACATGACGCAGTGTGTGCTTGGGCAACATGCGACAACGTAATGGATGGTTTAGTAAAGGAATGTGGTTTGGATTTCAGCAAGTACGTTCTCCACAAAGGTAAGAATATGAGGGTCGAATTGATAAATGATTGTATTGACATCAAGTTAAGTGGTATGGTTGCTTATGATAAATTACAGCTCATAAAAGATATGATACGTGGTACTGATATAGAATTTGGAAAGGTTCCACGGAAGGAGAACTTAGAATCTGATTTTGATCTTATCGTAGACGCTACAGGCTTTCACAGGAACTATTTGCCTAAAGTTAGCAATGAGACTTGGATTCCATGCGTACAATACAAAGTGAAATATGATCGAAATAGAAATCCATATGATGACTTTTACTTGAAGGCATTTTCCAACATGTCAGGATACTTTTGGTATTTTCCTCTCAATAATGGATATGCTCATGTAGGAGCTGGTGATTTCGGACGAAAGTACACGATTGGATTCCTTGATGAATTTCTTAGCAGGCATGACTGCGAAATCATTCATAAGGTAGGCAGACCGGTCAGAATAAGTCCCCCTTCTCTATGTGAACCGTTTTCAGATGGCAGAAAAACAATAGGGGTAGGAGAATCGATTGGTACCGTCTATGCATTGTTGGGAGAAGGAATCGTCCCATCAACTTGGTGCGCACAATTATTTGTAGAACATCTAAATGATCTGAATAATTACAGGGATGCAGTATTGAAGAAATTTGATATCTACTCCCTCGTTCATAAATTCATCAAAATGAAAATTTCAGGTAGATTTAGTTTACTAAGGAATTCTCGCGACTTGTTGAGAATCTATACTCATATGAAGATGAATGAAAAGAGATATGGAATGAAGGTTAGAATGAAGAACATGTTAAAGATCTCAAGAATATGAGGAAGGCTCTCAATTGTTCAGATTGCCTAGACCCTACTGTAATTGCTGCAATATTGGAATAAGACCTACTGAGACATGAATCATTAGAATCTGAACCGTGCCAATGACCGTGTAGCAATATTCTGGTAAGGACTAATAATCAGCAATTAAGAAGATAGAGGACTAAATAGCTCCTCGTAGCTGGTGGTATAGTGCATGACACGACGCATCGTCGTTGCTGTCTTTTTCAATTGAAACGGGCCTTATATATCATTTTTTATTTTAGGGTCATATGGTATTTCAGTGTAATTCTTAATACATTGAGTAAATTCTTTAGTAGGTATTTGGGAATAACAGTACTTGTTGTTTCAGTTGTTATGCGTGGACCGTGATGACTGCCGGATTATATTTTACTTTCATAATAAAATCAGAGAAGAAACTCATCTGTGCAGGTTAATATTTGGCATAAATAATTATTCGAAGAATATGCTATTTTATGACAGGCTGTTGCGAGAAATATTTTACTCATACCTCTAGTCACAAATATATGAAAGCAAGAGGATTAAAGGATGAATGAGCAGCGGAGTCAGTGGCGAACAAGCCGCCCTCGAACAAAAGATTAATGAAATGATGCAGCAAGCAAGGGTGCTTGAAGCTCATTTGAATGAGATCATTTCTCGTGAGGCAGCTGTCAGTAGACTGTTAGATGAAGCCAAATTAGCATCTAGTGCGGTACAAGAGGTTCAATCTGAAACAGAAGTTGAATCGTATGTCCCTGTTGGAGTTGGGGTTCATATGAAAGTATCAGTTCCCCCTGTTAAGAAATTGCTTATCAATATAGGCGCAGGAGTGGCAGTGGAAAAGAGCAGAGAGGATACACTTAACTATATAGAGTCTAGGTTGAAGGAGTTTGAGATCGCTTTGAAACAGCTAATGGGGCAAAAACAACAGGTATCTCTTCGAATGGAGCAAATTCAAGTTCAAGTCAACGAAATGGTACAGAGAGCTACTTCTGGTAGGAGCAACTTAACTAAATCCAGTAGCAATAATAATTAGTCCCATTAAGATTACAGAGACGTAAATGTTTGAACAGCTCAAAAGGGCATTTTCTGATGCAGCTAGAAACATATCGTCTCATAAAGAAATTTCTGAAAGAGATTTAAATAATCAATTATCTGAACTTGAACTTTCTCTTCTTGAAAGTGATGTTGCCCCAGAAGTTGTAGACGACCTTGTTGGAAGCTTGCGAACCGAATTACTTGGCTTAGAACTTGAGAAGGGACAGAGCGCAGAAGAAGTGATCAGGCTCAAGCTCAGAATTCGAATAGCAGACATGTTTAATAAATCTGGGAGTATGAATCTTATCCAACAAATCAGAGCTAAGAAGGAAGAAGGGAAAGGACCATTTATTATACTTCTACTTGGAATTAATGGCACTGGTAAGACAACGACTATCGCGAAAATTGCTCGTCTATTTAAGAAAAATGGAATATCAACTGTACTTGCTGCAGCAGATACTCATAGAGCAGGGGCAATTGAGCAGCTATCGCAACATGGAGAAAATTTGTCTATCAAAGTCATCTCGCAGAGATATGGAGCCGATCCGTCTGCTGTCGGACGTGACGCTGTGGATTATGCTTCTAAACATCGAATAGATACGGTACTAATTGATACTGCAGGCAGAATGCAGACTGCAAAGAATCTGATGGATGAAATTAGCAAGATAGTCAGAGTTGTGAAACCAGATATCAAATTATTTATCGGTGATTCATTGGCAGGAAATGATACCATTAATCAGGCACGTGAGTTTTTTGAATATACCAAATTCGATGGTGCAATACTAACCAAGACTGATGCAGACGCCAAAGGAGGTTCAGCCATATCGATTGTGCATGCCACATCAAAGCCTATCGTCCTCTTGGGAATGGGACAAAGCTATGACGATATAACACCTTTTAGTTCTGAGAAATTTCTCGATTCGGTCTTTGGTAATTCCCCTTTAGTTGGCGAACCTGAGGTCCTTTCTGGTGATATCATTCAACATGATATAATCAAACAGGACACGAACAGAAATGAAAGAACTGCAGCAGATATAGAACTACCATATGAGAAGGCAACTTTGAAAACAGTGAGAAACGAAGATACTTCTGAGAGACTTAGTCAAAAAATAGATAGGACACCCGCAGAATTGCCATCAGATTCATATGATTCTAGATCTAACAAACATGAATCATTAAATACAGTCGATTCTGAAAAGCTTACTATACAGAAGGAGCAGCCAGAGCAACAAGAACGACATTTAGAACAACCACAACATTCAGACCAACAGCAAGAACACGGACAAAAGCAGCAAGAAGATCAAGAACAGCAGTCGCGGGGTATTACTGCAACATCTGACAAGAAACTTGAGTCAACAACAGAAAAATATGAACCTGGTGGTTTTTTTAGAGGATTGTTCGGTAAGAAGAACAAGAACAAGACACAAGATCCAGAAAAGGTCTTTACAAACGAAAATCATACTATCAAGAGCTCTCATGAAATTGATCCTCCCTCATCCATGGAATCAGAAAGGGAGTCCAAAGCTAAGAATATAGCTGAAAACAACGAGAAAAAAATCAAAAGTCAGAAGGAAGGCGAAGAAGTAGTATATCTAACAGATGAAGATATTGAAGACCTCCTTAAATAAGAAGGATTTTTTGAGTCTTAATGACATATGTAAAGAGGAGATCTTATCAATCTTAGAGTTGTCTAAGAATCTCAAGAGGGACTTGAAGAATGGAAAATCATCCCAATTATTGAAAGGGAAAACACTTGCCATGATTTTTCAGAAACCCTCTACGAGGACCAGACTAAGTTTTGAAACAGGAATCCTTCAATTAGGTGGGACTGCTATCTATCTGAGTTCAAACGATCTTCAGCTAGCTAGAGGAGAATCTATCGAAGATACAGCTCGAACGCTTTCGCTCTACGTTGACTTGATTATGGCACGTGTATATGCACACTCAGATATTGAGAAACTTGCATCATATTCATCTGTTCCCGTGATAAACGGACTTTCAGATACTTTTCATCCTTGTCAAATTTTGGCCGATCTCCTCACGATTCAAGAGCAAAAAAATACATTCAATGGATTGAAAGTTGCGTGGATAGGAGACGGTAATAATGTTTGCAATGATTTAGTACTTGGTTGTTCAAAGATAGGCATGAATCTTTCGATTGCCTGTCCTCCGGGGTTCGAGCCAAATGATGATGTACTAGATATAGCAAGAAAAGAAGCTTACAGAAGTTCTACAGAAATATCGATCACAGATGATCCTTTAAATGCCGTTCGAGATGCGGATGTATTGGCAACAGACACATTCATATCCATAGGAAAGGACGGAGAAAGACAGCGCAGAGAAGAGATATTCTTACCTAGATACCAGGTAAATTCTGATCTGTTAAGTTTGGCGAAACAAGATTGCATATTTATGCATTGCCTTCCGGCCTCCCGAGGTCGAGAAGTCACTTCCGAAGTAATTGACGGAAAGGCATCTGTGGTGTGGGACCAAGCTGAAAATAGGCTACATGTGCAGAAGGCGTTAATGAGTATGCTACCTTTGAAGTAGCCCACTTATTGTTCGTAATGGCTTGGTGTCGATGAGTGATTTTTTTGTTGCTAGCTAGCTAATGAGACTAATAGGTGTAGGGAGAAGTATTCGAGATGTTATGATTGGCTTGTACAATTCACACTCCGCCAAAACTAGGACTTATTCCAGTCTGAAGTGGTCGTATAATACATGACATTTTGGAAGTTATGATAGAGGATTAGTATCTTTCAAATTTGACATGTTTGTTCTAAGTAATTTTTGATTATCGGAAAAGACAAACCCACAGTTAGTACTAAACTCATTGTTTCCTACTCTAGGACTAGTATACTCATTTAGTTATCATAGAAATTTACCTTTATATTATGGCTACTAGGTGAATATTCATGCCTTCTGACGAGTTGCAGGAAATAAGAAGGGTTTTTCGAGGATTACAAACTCTGTATCAATTGCATCTCCCAAAAATAAATCCCGCACTAATAGACGATTTGCTCATCCGCGAACAAGAGGAAGTAGAAAAACATAATAATGCACCAACTTCATCTCCGCCCTTTTATATGGTCGAAATATCCACTACGAAGAGCGCAGATCCAGAAAAAATGAAAAATTTGATATTCAAAAAGACAGGGCTTCTGCCGTCAGTATATGAAAATGGTACTCATTACGTAGCAAATATGAGACTGACTCTGGAATTACTAAAGGCGATAAGTGAATCTGAGGAAGGAATAGTGAAAGTTTCAGGGGACTATACCGGAGGCATAGCTGGAAGATGAAATCAAAAAACTAGTAGAATAATGTCGATAGTCCTGTTTGCGAGAGTGCAATATTATAAGCAAGTTTATTTATGGTTCTGCCAATTTTGCATAGCATCATCATTCAGTTACTTGAACATAGTTGAAACGAGATTCTAATTGTTTCCTGGAAGTTTGTCCATAGTATTTCATTTTATCCATGTTAGAACATATTAATGGGAGATGACAAACGTGAGGGGATATCTTGTGCAGTCCCGATGGCGAAGTCAACGGGAGTTCAGAGCAATTTTGAAAATTGTTTCCATTTACGAACCGCCCACCAATTTATCGTGATCTTCCAAAGTGGATCAAATGAATCGATTGGTCCCCAAATACAGAATTAAGTAGTTATATAGAATCTTTCATAAAAAAATATATTGTTGGAGTTCTCCTGAGATGCATTCCAGACGTAATGCATTAAGTAACTGGATCTGCTTCTGCGATTACCACGTGTTTGCCGACTTGATCATGACCAAGTGTCTCCAAAACGGTAAACGGTAACGTCTCACCTGGTTGGAGCGTCTGAGACGGTGAAGTAATGAACCTACTGGTCTCAAGTAAAAGTTGTCCGTTTGGATCGTAGAACTGCACGTTAACTCTTACATCATCTACAGGTGCAGTCGAATTGTTTACAATCTGTCCTTCCAGCTCTACATTATTTGTAGGGCCTGCTATTAGCTCGACTTGAGCTGTTTCCAAGTTGACAGTGTTTTGTTGTTTTTGTGCTAATACCTCAGCAGTTGTAAAGATCGTCATTGCCGCCAATACGGGAACTAATACTTTGATGATTGAGTTTGTCATTCACCTGAGTTATCTTTTTACATCCTTAAAAAGTGTTCACTAGTACATACAAATTCAGTCCGAAGCGAAATATTGCCTAATAAAATCAGGCGCTTACTACTACTGCTAACATGTCAGCTAATTCAACCAACGAACAGCTATCTGAAAAAAGGAGAGATTGGATGATTTATCGCACTACATTTCAAGTGTTTACGGTCTACGCTCCTGCTTTTGATTTTGTTGCTGCTGTTGCTGTTGCTGTTGTCGATGCTGATGCAATATGTCAGGTACCGAAATCCATCTCTTGAATGAAGTAGATTGTGTAGTCGTTGGCTTAGCGATCGATGAATGTGGAATTGTCGAAATCCTTTCTAGATCCGGAAATTTGGAACGAATCTCCATTTCAACCTGCAGACATATCATCTCTACATCCTTGAGTGGCTTATCACCATCTACTTCAATATGCACTTCAGCTTGGGAAACCATTCCTGCTGGTCTGAGCAAGACTGACCTAACCTTGACTTTAGTTTGTGATTGTTCTAGTCCTTCACCAACCCTAAACTGCTTTTGCTCGATATGTTGCTTGATAAGTTCAGTGAGTTTGGGATTCTGCCACGAATCTACAAGTATTAAAGATGACTTTTTTAATGAGATATATGATACAGAGAAAATGTAGCATGCAATTATCATCCCTCCTATCGCATCCATCTGTAAAAATCCAAATTGTGTAGCGACTAACACACTAAAGAATCCAATAATAGATGCTGAACCATCTTTTATTGAATTCCTTGCATCTGTTCTTAATGATAACAGATTATACCTATTTGCAATGATTCTCATCTGAAATGCCCTATGCAAGGAGATTGCACCGGCTGCAGCCAAAACTACCATAATAAATAGTGGATGTTTGATCTCATGAGGATGCAATAGTGCTTGATAAGAATTGTAAAATATTACTACTCCTATGGCTATCATCCCTATAGCGGCCATTAAAGCGGCAAAGCTCTCTACCTTGTGATATCCAAAATGGAATTTCTTGTCCGCAGGTCTATGGGCAATTCGAAGACCCAGTAACACGACGAAGGAAATCGCGGCATCAGCTATAGAATCTATACCGTCTGCTGTTGCAACTACACTGCCGCTTATATATCCTGCTGTAATTTCGACAATTCCAATGCTTACAAGAGTGATAACGGATATTTTTGCAATTCTTTGTCCTGCTAGTATCCCTTCACTTACAAGGCTGTTGTGCTCGGTAAACGTACTACTGGGATTTGATTCTCCAGTGCTATTTGATTTCTTACCCTCGAAGTTTAACCCTTTATCCCGACTTCGAGATAAACCCTTCACGACACTATCGCTACTATCATCATCAGAAGCTCCGGTATTACTGTCGTCCAATTTCTAGAATATGCATTCATTAGTACTCATTGGCATGATATAAACATCGCGCATTAGAGAATTTTCATATTTATTTCGATATATTTCATCATTTCTGTTGGTAGAGAAGCATATAATAGATATATTGGAAGTAAATGCATAAAAGTTAAAATATCCACACTAGACTTGACTAACCGGTTTATATTCTTACTAGATACGGAGACAAGCACCAGCAATCGATTTCTCGCAGAATAAAAGAGTTTTGAGAATGGAAAGAAAACAGCGACGACACTATCGCATTTGTAACAGAGGCTGATATATCTTCATGTAATAGGATGTGTATCCGAAGCGAAATATATTTGTTCTAACACCTATTTCAAAAGTTTTTACAAATATTGGGACCATATGTTTATTACAACTTGGACTAAAATTGCGGAGAATTTGAAGTTCAAAAAACTTATCAGGATATGTAAGTAACAGCAAGTCCGAACAACAAAGAGAAGATAGTCAGAAAAGATAGATTATTAATAAAGTAGTTACGTACGGGTGAAAAATACGTGAATAATTCTTGTTGATATGAAAGTATGGGTCTGCCTGCATCCCTCGATTCAAAAATCTTTACAGATGTTTCTACCATTAAAATAATAGTACTAACAATCTTCCTGGCAGGTCTCTATTAATTAGTCTCACGTTCCTTCTCGCCACTCCTGGATGGTATCCTGGTCAGTTATTATGCAGTTCAATTAGCGAAAACTGATGTAGTTTCTCTTTGTCCATTTAATACATAGTACCCTACACTCAGTAGTCTGTCATTACTTATGTATCAAGTATCTAACGGCATAATATTTCATATGGTTTAGTAACTATAAGTTTATCATAATAATGATTCACATTAATTAGAGACTGACATCCATCCCTATATACCAGGATCGTAGAAAAATATTCATAGAGGCCGTTAGTTAGTATTCACGGCAATTTTGAGGAGCGAACAATCAGAGTTTACCTAGAATAAAAAAACTACAACAACTTAGCGTATAATAGTTATCGTGCTCTGTCAACAGAATATATCATATTAATTTGGAAGTCTTGATTTATTTAAACAGATTATCAAATTCTGACACATAGTTGTCTCAAATGAAACGACATAATTTTCAAGCTATTTATATCAATGTATTTAATAAGAGTGAAACATGTCGCCGTCACCTAATTCAGACGATACTGAATCCCTGTTATTTCAATTGGGAACAAGAATAGATTCCCTAGAAAAAATACCTATGAGTGCCGGCGTCCTATTGGCGATAAGTTTGGCAAGCTTTTTTACCTATTATGATTTTTCAAATTATGCATACATTTCCCCAATGTTGAAGGAGAGCTGGAATATTCAAGACTCGGAGATCGCCCTCGGAGCTTCTTTAACAGTTTTAGGGTATGTTATAGGTGCAGTACTCATTACGATTTATGCGGATCTCTATGGAAGAAAACCCGCTCTTGTAATTTCAGTTTTACTGTTGGCAGGAGGCTCTATCCTAGCGGCGTCCGCACAAGATATGACCCAGATGGTCATATTTAGACTGATTACAGGGATCGGGATTGGTTCAGAAATCGCAATTGTAGCGACATATATCGGTGAAATATCACCAAAATCAAAGAGGGGTAGATATACCTCACTGATAGTCTTTTTTGGATGGACAGGTATTGCTCTATCTGGACCCATTTCTTTTGCATTGTTCGAAGGCGAAATCAACGATTTTGTTCAGATAGATGGTTGGCGAATAATTCTAGCGATAGCGGTAATACCAGCTCTATTCGCACTAATTTTAAGAATGCGTATGCCAGAGTCCCTGCGATGGTTGATATCCAAAGGTAAAATGGAGGAAGCCAATAGACTACTTATCAAGCTAGGATTAGATCCGATCACACGTCAAGGAGTTGTAAATCACTCTGAAAGGGAAAATGCATCAAATAATGTCTCAGATGTCACAAAAGAATTCAAACAAGAAGACAAGAAAGGATTAAAGAGATCGAGCCATGGAGCCGATAAGAATCTGACTATTCTGTTTAGAAATATCGTTACTTTTAGAAATATCGTTACTAATAGGAGAATTGTTTTTAGCAGAATTTCCATCCTTTCAGCTATTTGGTCGCTTGCGCTAATACCAATTTACGCTTCACTTTTACTGGTAGTTGAGTATACTAACCAAGGATATGAAATTGGAGAATCCATAGCTGTGAATATGATTGCAAGCTCCGGGTTCGTGGCTGGAGGTATATGTTCACTTATCATTGCAGACAGGATTGAAAGAAAATACCAAATCGCATTATCATGCGCTGTTATGGGGATGGCATTTATCTTACGAGGTATATTTATACAAGATTATCTAGGATTGGTCATCTCTAGCTTCATGGCATTTGGGGCTAACGCATGGATGATCTCAAATCTCTTAACCTACACAGCAGAAAACTTTCCTACAGAGATTCGTTCCACGTGCTCTGGCATTGTTGAAGGTGCAGGCAGATTAATTGCCACAGTTGGTCCGTTTGTCTTTATCATGCTTGTAACTTTCGGATTTTTCAATCTGATGGTTGGGCTAGCAGCATTTAGCTTTGTTGCAGCTATAGTAGTCTTATTACTAGGAAGGAATACGCTGAATCTGTCTTTGGAAAGGTTGAACGGATAGGCCAGTTAAAATGACTCGTTAGGATTGCTAGTAGATTAATGGTTGTCAGAGATGTACGGATCTGGTATGACACGAGTTATTTAATTAGTAACGCTGAGAATCCAGGATCATCCTAGCAGTTTGAAAGATTTGTATCCACATTCCCCACGTTAATCTACCTGTATTAGTATTCTGCCTGCTTGGATGATATGACGATAAAAGAACCTTGTTACCTTTGATATTAAACTTTCCACCGTGTTGAAACTCTATCGCTGTAGACCCGATAAGCTTGCAATATGTTTGAAATGCAATATGTCCAAGAGTGACGATAACCTTAATTGTTTTATCAAGTAAATCCAATTCAGATCTTAGATATTGGGTACAGTTTGTTATTTCAGATGGAGTGGGTCGATTATGGGGAGGGGCACATCGTGCGACAGCAGTAATATATGTATCTTTTAGTACAAATCCGTCATTCTTGCGCTGACTGACACCGGAGCTAGAAAACCCCGTTTGGAATAACGCCTTGGCTACCCAGTCTCCCGAGCCATCACCTGTAAACATACGTCCAGTTCTATTTCCACCGTGAGCAGCCGGTGCTAGTCCTATAATTAGTAACCTCGCATTGGCATCTCCAAAGCTAGGAACTGGTCTTGCCCAGTAAAGTTCATTTCTGAACCGTTTTGGTATGTTTGCAGCAATTAATGATATATGTTCTGATAACCTTGGGCAGATCTTACACCTTATTACTCTCGTATTAATCTCCAAAAGCTTCTCCTTTGAATCACAGTTTCCAACATTGTAGTACTTCAATGTAAATACTTACTCTTCGGCCTTAAGGTTAACTTCCTCGAAGGTAACCCATATATATTAATATTTTAGGGCGAGTTTCAGATTGGCGGAACCTGTTCTAGGTGCACATCTGCGTGATAAAGTTACTACCGATGTTCTGAATAGGGATCCCCAACTTTGGTGAGCGCATACAATGTGTCGTAGTGATTCTGTTTATGATTAGGAATTCTTACTAATTTTCATTGATATACCATCAGGAATATCAAAGGATTTCTTTACTGAATAGTGTTTTTTAAATATCTGGTGATATAAGTATGCAGTTGTTAGAGATGCAGGAGGATGATTGCGGTTGACTGAAGAATTTTGGCAAAAGATAGAAGAATATCGAAAATTGGGGTTCGACCCTTTGAGGTGGGTTGCTACCGGTTCTAATGAAATTGATAATTGGACACTTAATCACGCGGTAAAGGAAATGAAACGCAGCTCTATAAAGTTGGATACAAATTGGTATGACGCATTCCATTACGCAGATGGGAAAGCACCTGATCTTAGTAGAAGGGTCTTTTCCATACGCGATCCTGCAGTTGAAAACGAGGTTGAACTTAAACACGCCCTTGCTATATTCCGAGTTCATAAGGAGATAGAGAACGATTCTTCCTTATTTACGGGGATTCTGAACAATTTCTTCAGAAATTTCCGGTGTAAAGTTTCCATTAGTAAAAGTACATTTGCAGTTACAGAGCATAGGGATGCACAATTCGCCTTATTTGACTATATTGGTTTGCATAGAGGAGATAAGGTAGGTTTTACGGCTGCGGATAATGCTACGGCTCATGTGATTGATCCTACATTGAAGCCCGACTCTGAGCTCCATACAGACATCCCCATGACGCGATGCATCGATCATTTGAATCTGATTGGATGCACATCAGGATTTAACCTCTACCCCATATATGATTCTCCTCAAGAATCTACACTTGATACGATTAGAAAAAATCTTGATGCATTCACATCCAGATATAATCTCAAGATGGATGATTACAGCTCACTTAAGATAGGAAAGCTCTTCTTTGGTGCGACAGGGATTGCTAACACCTTCAAAGAACTACCTACAAATTATGACCAGATTGAGGAAACTATGCAGATTATTATCACTAATCCGCTCGGGTCATTGATGGCATTAAGTCTATTTACACTAGCACAAATAGATGAGAAGATTATTTCTACTTTAGAAACCAAAGGCGTCACCAACCAAGATCTAGTATCTGCAAAAGATGAATGCATGAAGAACCTGAGTGAACCGCATTTTTCACTGGGAAAAATAATCTCAAAATATTGTCCTAACTTTGGGGATTCACCGCAGAAGAATGATAACTTAATAGCGGTTCATCCTTTAGGTAGTGATGGCATACTCGGTTTATGGAAGCTTGCCCGAATAAGCAATTGTCATCTTGTGGTCAACGACGTTCCAATGATGTTTGAGGAAATTGCAAGACTAGCTTCAAGTGAAGCACTCGTAACAAACCCAACGGCTGCTATGAACGGATGTCATACCATTGTCGCAACGAAAGACATTTCAAATATAGTACTTGACGAATTGCGAAGGCATAACTTTAGAGCAACTGTCATAGGTTTTGTTGCGAGAAAGGGAGAGCCAAACGTTACCTTTGAAAGTAATGTTAAAGAGCACTTCGCTGCAAATATAGGGTTATCTATACTTAATAAAATAACAGATAAGTGAAAGAAGATGTTGGTGGTTACATGACGGAGATTATAAAGTCCTCAAATGCTCGGAGTTTTATTTGATTGCTGAACTTCGTGAGGTTAGATCGCCTAATCTGAGAATTTGTTAGTCCGATTCTCATCAGTATCTTTCTTGTTAAATGACATTCCTCCATCTGGTCCGTCCCTGCCTTCCTTTACCGAAACATATTTGATTCTAATAAATGAAAGTATAATTGCTAATCCGAGGATTCCAAAAATAATAGCTATAGAAGTAGGTATCGGTATTTCGTAAACCTCTGAAATTAACATCTTGATGCCTATGAAAAGTAATATTGCTGCCAGTCCTGGTTTTAGATAGTAAAATTTGTCTATCATTCCAGCGAGAAGGAAGTACAGGCTCCGCAAGCCCAATATTGCAAATATATTAGAAGTTATTACTAGAAATGAGTCTGTTGTGATTGCAAGAATTGCAGGAATAGAATCAAGAGCGAACACCAAATCAGTCATTTCGATAATTACCAGTGCAATTAGCATCGGAGTTGCATACATTATGCCATCTGATGCTCGATGAAGAAACTTGTCTGAGGTATCTCCTTTTAGCTCTATAGGAACAAACTTTTTCAAAATTCTTACTGCAATGTTCTTTTCTATTTCTATCTTTTTTTCCTTTTTTTCTACTAGCATTCGTATTGCGGTGAATATCAATAGACCACCAAAGATGTATATCATCCAATGAAATGATTCAAGCAGAGAAATCCCTGCTAGAATTAGGACTACCCTCAGCCCAATTGCACTTAGTATCCCAAGCATCAACACCTTGTGCTGATATATGTATGGAATACCAAGTGATGAAAATATTAGCACGAATACAAACATGTTATCTACACTTAGTGATTTTTCAATCGCATACCCTGTCAGAAACAAGATTGATTTGTCATATCCCATACTTACAAAAATTAGACCTGCAAATACGCCTGCTAGCGAAATCCAGATTATGGTCCAACGCAATGCATGTTCGAATGTTTTCTTATTTCTCTCTTGGTGACTTAGAAGCTGTACATTATTGTCTGTAGAGTTCTTATTCTTTGAAGATATTCTTAACCTTATACTCTCAATCATCCCTAAGTCTATCGCTAATGCTATCCCTACGAATAATCCAAAGGCTATCCACATTAAAGATTGATAACTACTATCCGCGAATACAAGAGGTTCCATCGTCTAAATGATAAGAAATTTTTAGTCTAAGCTATATATGACTTGCAGGTATTCAATGTATTACTTTGTATTGCCACATCATCCAGACCCTTGATAATACTAAGCATGTCTTTTAAAATAGGCAAATGGTTTACCGTGAATAACCTAAACTAATTCTACTTTTTTATTTCCTAGGGTATGTTAGCTATACAAGATAGACAAGTCATAAAGTCTGCAGAAAAATTTCTAATCTCACGAAGAATTAGTTATTCAACCGACAACCGTGACTAAACACTGCTTATAATTTGTTCAAGTCATCATGTAGTTGTTAATCTTCATAGGTTCAAGGATTTTTATCCGCTGCTCGGGAAAATCGTCAACAATTACGTCAAAGCTCATTTCTCTCAAAGTTTCTGGAACACCGATCATCACCTGGTCACTTGAAATAATGCCTTGTGCAGCATTTTCGATCTCGTCTTGAGATTTGTTATCTCTTATATGTTCGATCACATATGCACAAAAGATGCCAAGTGTTTCGTTGGCGTTGATCTTGAGACCCCTTCCAATCTTTTTCTTGATCGAGGCTACGGTATTGAAAAATATCGATTCCTCTTCCTTATCCGGATATTGGAATACCCTTACGAATGGAGGAGTATCGAGTTCCCCACGCACTAAGACTCTAATATCTATCATCGATTGTCTCTTTTTGGGGGCACTGCTTTAGGACCGTTGCCAAAATCATAAGTATGTCCCTTCCCACGATAGAACTTTGGCCTTACAGGATTTCCTTCCTTTTCCCCTTTCTTAGTGAGCGAAAGCCCGGCTAAAAGTTCAACAATTAGTCGATTTGCCAAGCCTGAAGTGATTCCCCCATTGTAGGAGTTGACATCGCTTACATCGTAGTTGGGTGCTACTTCTACTAAATCGAATGCAAACTTGTCTGGATCGAAAGATGTGGACAATAGTCGCATTAATCTCATACCCTCTCTAGAAGTGAGGCCATTGGGTTCAGGCTCCCCAGTGCCCGGAGCATAGGCGGGATCAAATGTATCAATGTCCCAGCTGATATAAACTGCATCAACATCATCATTTGCCCTATCAGCCGCTTCCTTTGCAATCGTATCTATTCCCATTTCTTCGACATCTAACATTGTAAACCACTGGAAATCCTGATCTGCCATCCACTTATAGAGATCGGGTCCGGGCCAGTATCCCCTTGGACCAATCAGGGTATAATTTTTGCCTTTTAGACATCCTAGCTCCATAATTCTTCTTATGTGTGCCCCATGATCATATTTGAAGCCACAAAGCCCTTGTGGAGCGCAATCAGCATGAGTATCGATATGGATCATTCCAATGTTTTTGTATTTCTTCGCAAATGCTCTTACATTAGCGAAGGTGATTGAATGATCTCCACCTAACATTACAGGAATCCCATCGATATCGAGAACTTCCTTCACCTTATCTGTCATTCTTCTGTGTGATTCAATGACGTCTCCTGGAGATACTACAACATCACCATAGTCTATAGTTCTGAATACGCCAAAAGGATCTACTCCAGTTTCAATGTTAAAATGTTCATATGGAGGAGATGGCACGGTCGAGGCTGCACGGATTGCACGCGGTCCGTATCTTGCGCCAGGTCGTATCGTCGTACCAAAATCAAAGGGCTCCCCAATTATAGCTACATCGGGCTTTATTTTTTCTAATTCCTGACGGGATCTAAGCCAAGGTAATTTCAGAAATGTTGGTATTCCAACAAAAATCGGCTCATCATTACCTTTGTACGAATCCCCATAGAATTCCATTCCCATCTTTTATTCGCTAAATAATAGGATACGGGGTAATGTTTTTAAGCATTTCTAAGTAGTTTACGAATTCCATTTCATGAAAGAAGAGACTACATAAAGTGATATGTTCTCAGATTTAGAATCAGATATAGATTGATAGTGTGAAATATGAGTTTTGGCATAATACATGGATATTCTCTTATTTTTATTTACGTTTCCTAACTTGGGTCCCTTGGTCATATATCCACGCAAACCTTTCTGGATACATTACTGTGGCCAAAAATTATTGGGTAAATGACTATTCGTAAATTCGATAGATGACACAGAATTGTTAAATGATATACTAACGTAATCTACGCATTGTATAATACTATACTGATGGCGTTCCCCAATGGAGTGAATTACAAATCAATACTTTTTTATAGTTACTCTCCTTATATGATGTGCGATGAATGCGGTTAGAAATGAAGGTGATGTCGAAGCGCGAGCAGCAGGAGCAATTGAGACATTGTATGGAAAGGATATAACAGAGTTAAAGCTAAGATCTTTATTCTCTATGCCAAATGAACAAAAAAGGGAGGAATGGGATGCGCAGACCACTTTTATGTTAAATAGCCTTCAGTATGTGGTAGATCTAACTATTAGAGAACAAGATGGCATTATAACAAATGCTAGACTAATAGATGTAATGAAACCTCTTTAACGCTGCCATTCTATATTCAAGCATTTATCTGGGTAACCTCCCAGAAAACATAGTTATCGATTTACAATTGATACTAATCCCATTTTAACGCGACAAGTTTGGAAACTTTTCTTTTTTTAGTTATCATGCATTCTAAGGGTAGTTATTTTATGAGACATTCAATTCGTAATCTACGTGATTCAACTGTGCTATATGATACCCTAGTATTGGTAGTATACATATATGAAGGGAGTATTTTTATACATAGTGTCTATGTATATAATACTATGAAGGAATTGAATGTCTTTATTCGTTCAGAACACCGTTCAAAAGTGACCGACATACTCCAAAGAAATAGAGCAGGCATCAGTTTTTTCGAAGTGCTTGGTACAGGGAATACATCTAGTGCAACTCCGGAAGTGGTACATTCATACAGAACGGGTAGAACCACTGTCCCTGAATTTGTAACAAGGCTTCTGGTTATGACAGTTGTGTCCGATTCTTCTGCAAAAAGAATAGTTGATGAGCTCGTAAATAGTTTCGGAGAAGGTTCAGAGCCTTATGGCGCACTCTTTGTAAAAGATGTCACCGACGCTTATCAACTGGGGACAAAGCTAGTCGGCGATGAAATGCTGACACCTAAGTAGCCCAAATCTTCTGTTTAGAGGATATCCTGCTCAATAGGCGTTATTTGGTATGCTTTCAGGACCTGTGAAATATGACTTATTGTATGGCTGATGATTTGAGAAGAGTTTCACTGGTTCCACGGCATACCAGGATCAATCAAAAAACCCGTCCCGGTTTCATGATTAGGCGAAACGTGGATAAAGCAAACCGACGAAATCTCAAATCAATAATAGTGATGCATAGGCCTTTGTTGTTTCCCGAGTCGATCGAAATAATGGTCATGCTTCTTGTCTCCTCCGGGATGTGAATGCTCTACTCCGTCTGCGTGGCTATGAGTCTGCATTTTGGGTTTGGCCATCAAGACATCATCCACACGTAATAACATGCAGGTTACCTCCACAGCTGTTTTGAGAATTTGTTCTTTAACTATCGATGGCTCGATCACTGAGGAAAAGATATTATCCACCTTTCTACTTTTTGAATCGATTCCATACCACTTAACCTTGCTATTAGAAGGCAAGTGTTTAGACCTCAATTGGATTATCGTGTTGACTGTATCCATTCCAGCATTTCTAGCGAGTGTAATTGGTATTTCCTCCAATGCATCAGCGAATTTCCGAAGCACGAGCTGAACACGACCATTAATTTGTCTAGATTTATCTCTAACGATAGATGCTACCTTCATTTCAGTAGCTCCAGCACCTCCAACTATTCGAGGTGATAGAATATAGTCTCTTAGAACAGCGAACCCATCCAAGGCAGACCGATGGTACTCATCGAGTACCCTTTTCGAGTTTGCCCTCAACAGAAGAGTTACTGATTTTGGATTCCTACAGTCATCGATAAAGACCATCTTGTCTTCACCAACCAATTTTTCATATACTTTTCCCGCATAACCTAAGGTACTAGATGGTATGGGACCATTCAAGTCTTTGATAACCCTTGCAGTTGTTGATTTTTCCAACCAAAGCATATCATTTTCTTTAACTCTATGAAGGGAGATAACATCTGCTCTTGATAAGTGCTGTTGCACAATCTTGCTTATTCCCTTCTGAGAAATCACGATATTTGCTCCAGAATCTATAATATTCTGTACCTTAACTTCGAGTAGTTCATATTCAGATCTGTGGTAATTCTCTAGCTGATCATAGGATGATATATTCAATTCAGAATTAGTCCTGGTCCTACTCTTATCAAGTTCTTCATTAGTTAGAAGTATCTTGGCATTGTCAACCTGTTTGACCCTGGATGACGCGTTAAAGGTCTTGTCAATCACTGTGCCTCTTATTAGGGTAGTATCAGAAGAGTTGCCCAGTTTTTCTTCAATTTTGATGTCGTCTATATCGATCATTTTGTTCCTCAAATCTGCAATGCTCCAAACGGCCTCAACTACTAGATCAGCTGCGCTAGTATTTTCTCTAGCAACAACTCCGGATATAGACCTAGATCGGAGGCAAGTCTCGGCCAACTTACTCATTACCTCTCTGCGTATACTGGTTGATGATACTGAAATTCGGTTGAGCGTCTGAAGCGATATATCTAGACCCATAAGATAGCCATCAATTATAACAGATGGAGCGATTCCAGACAACAGCAATTCTTGCGCCTTGGATAGTAATTCTCCCGACAAAATGACAACCGAAGTAGTACCGTCTCCTACCTCATTGTCTACTGAATTGGCTGCCTCTATGATGATTTTTGCTGCAGGATGTTCTACATCGAGTTTTCTCAAAATAGCCGAACCATCTTTTGTCACCGTGATCTCTCCCATAATATCGATATACACTTTTTCCAATCCACAAGGACCAAGTGAATTTTTAACAAGGTCTGCAATCAAGGCAGCTGCCAAGAGATTATACCGACGACTCTCGCCCTCTTGACTTCTCCGAAGTCCATCACCGAATAGTTGTTCCATGCGATGATCCATGTATCCTCCACGTGTCTGATTTAAACTATTTAAGGCTTGTCTGATGCAGGATCGAGAACGCCGTTAGGAAAAATTGATTGGAAAACCTCATTCAAAAAATAATTGAAAATTTTGAATTCTAGTCACCTACTAATCAGATTATGAGAATTAAAGCATATAAATCTAATAATTGTTTTTTATCGATAGATTACATGTAGTATACGAATGTTCGTTCACTCTCATATCCGTAATTTACATTATTTGGCCTAAAATTTATATAATTTCACGTTTAGAAATCAATGTGCAATTCGATGGCATCGTTCTCGCTGGTCTAAATAGTGGTAACGTACCTTTTGTAAGATTAACCTTGGAGGTATCACTTTGTTAGACGGATATGCGATTGGGGTTATAGCATTTTTGGCGCTTTCCCTTATTGTTGGGACTCTGGCTTCTAAGCTTGTAAAGAAAAGCAGCAAGCGGTTTATGATTGCAGGCAAGAGTTTGCCGCTTATCTTCGTAGGGACAATGCTCGCTGCGCAATCTATCGATGGTAATTCTTCACTTGGAAATGTATCACTAGTTTATCAATTTGGATTCTGGTCAGGAGCAGCTATTCCAATAGGCCTAGCGGCATGCCTCATCTTAACGGCGATATTCTATGCGAATAAACTGAATAAAATGTCAATGCTTACGTTGCCAGATTTCTATTTCAGGAGATTTGGAAATGCTAGTGAAGGTATTTCTGGAATCATTATGATGGTAAGCTTCGTAGTGTTGGTAGCAGGCAATTTTGCGGCAACAGGATATATCTTATCGGTGGTGTTACATATTGACTTCATATGGGCAATGCTAATTGGAGCGATAATCGTCTTGATTTATACATATGCAGGAGGTCTATTCTCCTCGGCTTATACAGACATTTTTCAAATTTATTTAGCGATAGGTGCATTTTGGGCAGCATTTCTATTCTTCGCAGGAGGCTTTGCTGGCGTCAGCTTTGATACTATCCTAGGCAGCGCTCCGCCGGGGTATTTGGATTTATCTGGGCTAACTGATATGGGCAATGGTGCACTGGTTAATTGGGCTGGAATAATGGCGCTAGCTATAGGCGATATCGTAGCACTAGATTTTATGGAAAGGGTGTTCTCAGCTAGGGACGGGAAAACTGCAAGAAGAGGCGCCTTCATGGGAGCGGGATTAACAATACTGACTATCGTTCCCACAAGTATGATGGGGATTGTTGCGCTATACTTCCTCCCAAATCTGGTTGATCCCTATACCGCTTACCCTGATCTAGCGATAAACCATGTTCCGTTCGTTATTGGATTAGCGTTACTCATGGGAGTCCTTGGTGCCTCGATGTCAACTGCAAATGGTGGATTGCTCGCCATTTCCAGTGTCATGTCAAGAAACATTGTTCAAAGAAATATCTTGAAAAGGGTACTAAAACGTCCAGGAATGGGAGACAGAAAGTTACTGATGGTGACGCGTATTTTTACTATTCCAATGATGCTAGCTGCTTTCGTACTTGCATACATGATACCTCAACCCGGTGTTTATCTGATCCTTGCATTTGATATCGTGTTTGCTGGTGCTTGGGCTCCGCTAACATTAGGTTTATTCTGGAAGAAGGCCAATACGCCTGCAGCATTGTCTTCACTCATTATCGGCTCGTTACTTAGATTGATCTTATTCTTCATTATACCAGTCGAATTAGCAGGTTTAGATACATTGATACCTCCAGTAATATCTGTTATAATATTTGTTGTAGTAGCTCTGGCAACCCAAAAGAAATATCCTGGCAGATATGGAGTAGTCGATTATGTTCCACCTGAAGAAGATGTAATAAATGGGGAAGATCTGAAGGGATTTGTCGCACCAAATGCAGGGAAATAATCTAATATTTTCTTAACTTAGATATTTCATGAAACAGTATCGAGCGGTGGTATAAGTCGTGAGCGAAAAAAAGTGAAAAAAATGTCACATGCACATGGGTCAGAGCTTGCTGTCTTTTGGTAAGGAATCCATGATGGTATGCGTCTTGTTCAGGTGCCATTGCCTACCAAATGTTAATTAGGTGAGCCAATACATTTATGCTATGCCTTCGAGAGGATACGAGACCATAGGATTGAAGCCTGCGATCCTTCAGAGACTGCAGGTCGCTACGGATGAGCATTATCCTGGCATGTTCCTTCCTAGCGCATTGATAATGATGATGAATGAAATAAAACGAGGCCAATATACAGTTGAAATGCACAACATGAAGATAGATTTCTCCGGTAGGTATTCCTCATTGACTCTTAGATTGGATGTAAAGGAATGGCTTGTTGAGAATCACAAAACTCTAAAGGAGGAATATAGTCAAAGATATAGAACGGATAGTTTCACAAAATTTGCCAGTTTGTTTATGATAAATGTCTTCGAATCCAAGTCCACGTCTAGGGACTATGTTATTAGACTAAAGGAAGCTGATTTTCGATGGTTAGAGGAGGAATATCAAAAGCGAAGGCAGGAATACAAAAGTCAATTTGGAATTTACAATTTTGAGCGATTTGCAGATCTCTTTCTCAAGGATCTTTTTAATAGAGTTAATGCAGCCAAAAGGATTTTGACATATGAGGAAATTTAACCACCTTGAACCAAATTTTGCAACGTCTGACTAGTGATAGCACTATTCAACTATTTCCATTCTAGTCTTGTTAATTTAGGTGAATCAATTTTTGTTATTATATTAAAAACAGTGTTTCATGTGGGTTTGTATACTGTTCCCTAAGAAGAAATTGCTTTAATTGTTGTGATTAACAGTGAAGTACCGATAACAGACTCTGGCCAAAATGACCACTTAGATTGAACACAAAAACAACGGATTTGATTTAGGTGAAAGTACCATTAAATCACAATAATCCAATACTCATAAGCAAACCGTTATTACTCAACTGTTACCTAGGGACCATATATTGGAAATGTTTAAGACTAATGAACATTGATACAGAATGCAGTATTTGGTTCATTTCTTTCGAAACAGACCTCAGAGCTCCATCATTATCAAGGAAGAGATAATTAGAATTGTAAATAAAAACAAAAAAGATATTCCTGATGACCATACGCACTTTTTAGCTAAAGTTGAAGAAATTCTCTCTCACTTTCCAGAATATAATCCAGAATGGGGGAATAGAACTGTCTTCAGATTAGCTAAGGCAGAAGCGTTAAATCCGATTTACGAAGAGGCAGTTTATTCTGAAAACATAACACTCCCGAATGTTAAACATGATATAGATCTTGTTTTGAAAATGCTAAATTATAAACGTGAACAAAAAGGCTTTGAAAAGGTGAAAATGCCTTTGTTTATTCAACCTGACGAACTATATCACGCATATGTACATGGAAGATTCGCTTATGAGATTAAAAATATAGTGTCTCAGTTGGTAATTGTTTTTCAGAAGGGTTCGATAGATTACATTGGGTTTGTATTTGGCTTCAAATTCGCGATTCTTGAGGCCAGGTAGGCTAACTTGTTCATTTCACTAACAGGACAGGGCACTGAGAATGACTAATTATCGCAGAGGATACGCTTCCGACTAGCAGGCGTTTAAATTTAGATAACCCTCTTGTTCCAACGATTATGAGGTCTATCTGGTTCTTTTGTGCATATTTTGTTATTATACCCACTATTGACGTTCCATCATTTTCTAATATCTCGATTTTGCTGCCGACTCCATTCTTCTTTGCATTTTTTTGGATTGGTTCAATCCATTTATGGGCTTCATGTGCCTTAGCCTGCAAGAATGCTGATACCATTTTCAGATCGCCGTACTTTGCACGCAAACCAATAACACCTCCTTGTTTAATATCCGGAAGCACATGCAAAATCACCAAATCTGCCTTTTCCAGCTTGCAAAGATGTATCGCAAAATTAGCAGCTCTAATAGAAGAGTCCGACCCATCGGTTGCTACAAGAATACGTTTAACAGTTACAGAGTTTGAGTTATGCTCGTCCATTAAGCAATTATTCTCTATCTGAAGTTCTATAAAAATATCATTCTTGTAAATGTAGATTACGTATTACTTACCATAATAACGCCTTTTTCAATTTACCTCCCTACATGAATACTTTCATGCATATTGCTTCTGGATAATCAGACAAGATCAAAGCTTACATTTATGGAATTGATAACTGGATGTGATACAATAATCCCATATTGAAATAATGTTATTAATTCAAAATTTTATGATGTTTATAAAATCACAAAAGTCTTTGATTCTAGAATTAAACTCACATGCCGGATATGATTCATATTCTGAGCAAGGTGTCGATGAGTAACACCGCAGTACCAGCTAACACGGTAAGAACCATAAATGGAAATCCGACCTTTATGAATCGATTAAATGTGATTCCATAATGGAGCTTTTCAGCTAACCCCCCCGCTATAATTGCAGCACTAGAACCAATTAATGTTCCGTTACCGCCAAAGTTTGCCCCTAAAGATAATGCCCACCACAAAGGACTTATTTGAAAAGAGTCGAATGCAGAAGCAATAATTGAGTTTTCGTTAAGTGAATCAATTACTGGAATCATTGTAGCAGTAAATGGAATATTGTCCACGAATGCGCTGGACAATGCGGATAGCCATACGATTATCAGAAAAGTAAACCAGGGATCCCCATTTGTTATATTAATTGCGAGATTTGATAGTAAAGTTATCAATCCCGCTTGTTGTGCGAAGCCCACAACAATAAATAGACCCGTAAAAAACAGTAACGTGGTCCAATCCATTTCATGTAGAACTTGTTCTGGAGGAAGTCTCGTTATGATAAGCAGAAAAGCTGCTCCACCCAGGGCAATAATCGAGGGTTCTAGATTAAGAATCCCGTGAAATGCAAAAAGTACTATGACACCAATGAGTACTCCAAGTGATTTCTTTAATGTTTTAATGTCTTTTAGATAAGCATACTCATTCTCTTTCATTACTCCACCGCGATCATCTATCCTGGCTTTCAATTCATTTCGGAACAAATACCTTAGCAATAGTAAAGTTACGCAAAGTGAAATGGCGACCGTCGGGCCCATATGTATGATAAATGCGTTAAAATCAATACCTGCGGCAGATCCAATCATGGTATTAGGGGGATCGCCTATCAAAGTAGCTGCTCCTCCTACATTGGATGCGAGCACCATCGCGATTACAAAGGGAATGGGAGATAGCTTAATCGATCTGAACAGAGATAGTTACAGGTACCATCAAAAGGACCGTAGTTACATTGTCTATGAACATCGATATGGTTGCAGTAAAAACGCAAAGTAAGATCATTAACTTCCAGAGATTCCCTTTCGAGGCTTTTATCGCCTTAATGCCTACAAATTGAAAAATACCTGTGTTTGACATGATGGCAACAATAACCATCATTCCCAATAGGAGTCCAATGGTATTAAAATCGATATAACCTAAGATTTGCTCGAAGCCATTATTCGTTTGGAAATCTCCCACAGCAATAGCAATTGTAACAACGACCACTGCTCCAAAAAGAGCAATGGTAGTCTATGAACCATTTCGAAGGAGAGGGCTATATAGACACACAACAATACCAAAGCAACCAGCCTTAACTGTAAAGATATTTGAAGCCCTATTAAATCAGGGAGGAGCAATAATAGAAAGGAAAATAATAGTATGACACAAATACCGATTGTAAATTTCGTATTCTGCAGATGATACTTGGTCAAATATTTGATACTCATAAATGGCGTCTAAATGATATTTGCAAAGTGCATATCCAAGGCATGATCCATCTTGAATTGACTAAATCACTGGGCACAATCATTAATCCAATGAGTTCATCTTTCATAGTATAAATATGCTACGTTGTAATATGTAAAATGCATATTTGGCTGAATGCCAACGGCCATGCTCAATCGTGGATTACTTATCTATGTACTTCTTTAAATCATAATAATAGACATATATTATAGTTTTTTAATTGGGCCGATTCAAAAAATAGTCTTGGTTTGGATAAGAATTTATACCCTGTTTTTTAAAGAGGGAGTAACAAGTTACAGTTAAGGAGTTTTTGGCGGATCTATAAAAATTGATAAATAAGAGGAATTATTGGGGATTTTTGTTCTAAAATATCCGCTGCTTTAAATAGAAATTAGAATAGAATTTAAGGGCAACATTACTATAGCTGGATATTACATGGTGCTAGAGGAAAGTAGCGTTCAATTTGTTCATCTGATAATCTCACTTGCTATATTATTATTCGCTGCGAAACTATTTGCAGAGTTGTTTCACAAGTTGAAATTGCCGGTGGTGCTGGGCGAACTCTTGGCTGGAATAATAGTTGGCCCTTTTGCCATAGGGGGATTATTTCTCTTTGATGGTGAGCCGGTAGTGATGCTTGATGAAACTGTACGTAATATTGGGGAAATATCAGCCATTGTCATCTTGTTTGTAGCAGGACTTGAGATTACACCTCGAGAATTCTTGAGGGGAGGAGCCGCTTCTTTTACAATAGGAACACTTGGCGTTATTCTACCATTTTTTGTGGGATTCGTTGTCCTAACATTCTTCGGGTTCGATGCCTTAGAGTCAATGTTAGTAGCTACGGCACTTACGGCAACAAGTATCGCGATATCTGTGCAGGTCTTAACAGAAATAGGAAAGATGCAGACAAAAGAAGCCAGATTGATATTAGGTGCGGCAATTGTGGATGACATCCTTGCTATTGCTATACTGTCTGTTGTAACTACCATGGTCCAAACTGGTGATATCTCCCCTGAATTAATGGACGTAGCGATTTTGATTCTTCAGATATTAGGACTGTTTACGGCGCTATTGATAGGATCTATATTTTTAATTCCGAGATTGCTTAATGTTCAGAGGTTATGGAAATCTAAGGGCAGTATAGAAGGAATTGTAACTGCTTCCTTCTTTGGAGCTGCAGGAATAGCCGCGTTCGTGGGACTATCGCCGATCGTGGGAGCGTTTGCTGTAGGGATGGCAGTAGCTAGTACGCGTCTCATTAAACAAGTCGACGAATACGCCGAAAAGCTGTTAATAATTTTCGGTCCGCTCTTTTTTGTCATTATCGGAGCACAGGTAGACCTGCGCGGAGTAAATCTGAACGTGTTGTATCTTTCAGGATTAGTAGTAGCCATAGCTGTGACAACAAAAGTCGTGGGATGTGGACTTCCCTCAATCATATTCTTAAAAGATAAGACGAAAGCGTTTAGAGTCGGAATTGGAATGATCTCACGAGGCGAAGTGGGACTTATCGTGGCAGGAGTAGGCGTATCAACCGGAGCGCTATCTTCAGATATATATACTACGGTCATAATCATGGTTGCCCTTACTACCATTATTACTCCTATTTGGCTCAAGAGATCGTATACGAATGATAAAAATTTGATGCCTCAACCAAGCTCATCTAACTAAAACTCGAACTTTGTCTAGCTACACAGGTTTACGGCTCGTCTTATTTACTTTTTACGATTCCAAACAGATAACTTATGCTGCTGTATTAACTTCCGTAACTCAATCTAATTTTTGTCTCTTATCACGACGAAATCAAATGACTTTTCTGCTATGGCCTGGAGATTTCTGGTTTCACTTTCCCATCATAGTACTAGATATAGTAGTAAATAGCGTTTCTCTAAAGGATCGTTCTTATCAATTTGAAAGACTCCAAATGTTGATTTTGTGATCCTGAGAAATTCCTTTAATTCTTCTTGAGTTATCTTGATGTTGTCATTCTTGCTGCGTTCTTTGATTGCACGACAAGACCAGTGATCCCCGTACTGCTCAATAAGACAAATATCGATTTTGGTACAATCATTCTCTTCTATTGGTACCGTATTTGGAGGTAGCTTCCATCGGCTTCTTCTTTCCTCTATGAAGAATTGTGTAGGTACATCTACGATTTTTAAGTAAACATCTTTCTGACCAATTCTAGAGAATACAACTTTTTCTAGGTAATTTAGTAATTCCTCTTCGACTTGATTTGTCATGTTTGAAACATTCATGTCATTTTGCAATACAAGAGGCTTGGAGTCACATTCATGAGTTGGCTTTAATAATGCCCATAATTCTATAGGATAAGATACAGGCCGCAAGGGGCAACCTGATAAACACTTTTCACATAGCGATATACGATAACCTACTGGGAGTTTGTCATTCTTAATTGGTATATTCTCCTTTTTTCGATTGCAATTAGACACCATTTGTATCATTAATGATTTGATTATTTCGTTAAGGCTTGAATTTGCTGATCCTTGTTGTGTGAATTCAGGTAATAAACGACTGACTTCACTAAGCCTACGAATGTTCTCCATTAATTGATTTTGCATTTTTTTTCTATCTTCTCCACGTCATCAATAGGTGTATTCTGACGATAAGGGACATAATACGTGTAAGCTGATGATTCGGTAAATTTCCCATGATTGAAGAAGGAAGGTGACTGCACCGAGTTTAGGACAGATCTGCTCCCATCGACAGAAGCTGAAGCCGGCTGTCTCCCACCATGCTTTCTCTTAATATGTATATGCATATTCCACGGTCTTTTTGAAGTTTGGCTACAACCAGCATATGGGCAATAAAGTAATCTTCCAGATGTCATCTGTAGCAAACCTCCACCCTCTTAGGACTTACTGCAGTTACTGCAGTTACTGCAGTTAGTGGTACAGATTCGAAATGGTACATTTCTAGTAGAATTACGCTTTCGCAGTATAAAAATAATAAGGATACCAAAACACTAGAACAAATTCAGTCTACTGGTAGTCTGACTTACATGGTCTCTTGGTATACTTTTCGTTTAGTAAACTACAAATATAGTGTTATGGAGTCGATGTTAATGAAAAGGATGGAAAGTAAAAAACTGTCGAAAGTAGTATCAACAAAACTTACTTCCGAAGATTATGATCTTTGTCGGAAGATAGCTAGAGAGTATTACATTAATGAAAAAATTAAGTCTCCGTCTGTTTCAGAGCTAACAAGATTAGTCTTATATAGAGTGTTAGATACATATCGCCATCGCAAGAATATTCCTTCGGATGCGCAGCCCCCACGATCATCATTTAGATTTCCAAAGGTAGGCAGGTAAGTAGATTCAAAGTAATTTTTTGAATTAGTCTGCTCATACTTGAGAAGTCAATGAGAATCCTTCCTCAAATCGCTAACCCCATTAAATAAAGCTAATGCTAATCAAATAAATTAGAAGGTGGGTCTTCGTTTTGATCAGAATCGTTCATATATCCTATTACAGTGTCTGCCACGTCGCCAGCATCCTTCGTACTTGCTGCTATCACAACTATCATCTTTTGGTTTAGATTTTCATCTGGATATAGCTTAATAAATTTGAACTTGTCATACTCTAGAACATCCCATTTATGACGCCCGAGCAAACTTTCAACAGTTTCATTGTCAGCAACTGCGACAGATCTGATATCGAGGGCGGAAATAACTTTTTCGATCTTCGACCTATCCAACTCTGAGCCCGGTGCAGTGAAGAGTTCTGAAATGTTCCCGGATCGATCAATCACAAACGCAGCAAAGATCTTTTCATCGATCTCGACGAGGTGCTGAACTCTTTCGAATGACATTCAGTCTGCTTCTCCAATTTAGATCTTGGTGTGACAGGATTTATGCATTTATGCATTTGCAAAATTGTGTCGTGTGGTACACTATCAGCGAAAATTAGCCTGCCAGGTCTTAATATACGTAAATGGAGTTTTTGTGTTTAACTTAAATCACATAAACTCTAATACCAATCGGATACCAAGAGCCTGTGGAAATTGGAAATTGAACAGAGGATACTCAGCCTCCTGCAATCTGTCCCCTTGGATAAATATTCAATCCACAGAATGATACCGACTGAATCTATATTTGCAATCTCCAAGGCAATCAAGGACCTTCAACAGCGAGGACAGATTCATGTTGCGAAGTATAGAAAGGATACGAGAATAGGAATTTCTATCCCTTTGTACTCTGTTCACACTCGTTCTGAAAAAGACAGTGAGTTGCATGCTGGAGACGTACTTGGAGGTATGGCGACTAATAGATATGCAGAGTATGAATTTGTTTTAAGAAGTCTGATATCCCGAGACATCAAGGCAAAAATATTGGATGTGGGTTGTTCAACCTCAGCGTTCTCTAGTAAGATCTCAAAATTCAGTCGAAACAGATGCGAAATCATTGGTATTGACATAGTTAATGAAATAGATAATCTAGGTTTCCCATTAATATTGATGGACGCAATGAATATCGGTTTTAAGAATAAGACATTTGATCAGGTAATGTGTCTCAGCACTATGGAACATATCGGGCTTGATCATGAAGGTGTAAACGCCAAACACAAAGATCCTAATTGTGGAATAAATGGCGATGCACTTGCAATGAAAGAAATTTGGCGTGTACTAAAAGATAAAGGTACTTTAATCCTTACAGTTCCCTACGGTAGATTAATTATCAAACAGCAGAGTTGTAGAGTCTATCATAAAGATTCACTTTCAATTTTGACCAATATGTTCTTCGTTGTCAAGAAAGAGTTTTTTGGCCTAAAAAAAGGTAAATGGACTAAGTGTAATGAACTAGAAGCAAACAAATCAACATCGTTAGAGTATTCAAGTCAGAAGTTTCACAGCGAAATAATAGCATGTTTGCTCTTGGAGAAAAGCTAAGAGGAGGTTGGCTTACTCTTTAATTGAGGATACTGTCTAAATTGTGTCATATTGAATGAAGTAAAAGACAGTTTTCTTGGGATGTTCAATCTGCTCATTGTAGAGTTTTGTCAAGTACTATTCACCGTGCCATATAGCATTAAAAATATGACTTGGCAATCATAAAGATGAATATGTCCAATCTAATAATACACAAATATTCACAATTTATTTCGTCATGTTCAACAATAAGGAATCTTTAGGATTCTTAACTCATCGACGACGCTCAATACTAATAGTGATTGCGGTATTTGGAATCCTTGCACAATTGGCACTATTTGGTGCATATGAGAATGTAGTAGCGACTTCTAACAATGATGATGATCAAAAATTAGATGTCCAATGCGAGACCGGCAAAGAAGATGTATGTTTAATAGCGGCATGCATGGGTCATCCTTGTGTCTGGTATCAAAATAGTAGCGGCGTAGAAAGAAACTTTGATGTCGCCATTACTAAAAACACTACGCCCAGCTGGGGTACATTGGATGAAGACGTTGTATCGAATGTTATGCAAATTGATGATGGTTGTACGGAATCAACTACTAATATCCAATTGATTAGCACAAGCAGAATGGATGATGCCAGGAGTGTTGACAACGATGATGATGATGATGACAATGATGATGGTAATAACAATGACAGCGTCTTTGCAAAACTTTTAGATAACGACTATGATACAAAATGGGAGGAAGAAGGATTCGGATCTTTCATACAAGCTGATTTAGGTTCAGTAGAATCAATCTGTAATGTAGGGATCGCCTGGGACAAAGGAGATGAAAGATCATATAACTTTGTAATATCTACATCTGATGACGGAACCACCTTTACTGATTCTCTAAGAGGGACGAGCAGCGGATCTACCGAAGCATTAGAGACATACGACTTGACCGATGTAGATAGCAGGTTTATTAGAGTTACAGTTTTTGGCAATAACGACGACAATAATGATGAACATGATACAGCTGCAATAAATGAAATCAGAGTAGGAACTTCCACCGCGGCGGCCGGTTCTCAATCTAATAACAACGCATCGAATGGACAATCAGAGCTGGCCGAAGAGTCACTGAACGGTAATAATAATGCTTCCTCGTCGACTAACTCAACTGAGATTACACCTGACAATTACATTTCTGAACTGACTGATTTGATGGTTACCGATAGCTACGAAGATAGAGTACAAAAGCAGTTCGTGGACACCAATCTCCCCCCTTCAGTCGAGGACCTGAACATTAGAGCAGCCTCTGTCTCTTCCTTAGAGATTGAGCTGAAAGGTTCAGACCTCAGTAGTCCTGACGAATTGGATTACTCGGTTGTCGACCTTCCAACGCATGGTATTCTAAAAGCCGGAACTGATCAAAATCGTATTCTGTACTATCCAAATCCTGGCTACATTGGCTCCGATAGTTTCACCTTCAGAGCTATTGAC
The DNA here is from genome assembly GCA_009377575.1 of Nitrososphaeraceae archaeon. Lineage (GTDB taxonomy): Archaea > Thermoproteota > Nitrososphaeria > Nitrososphaerales > Nitrososphaeraceae > TH5896. The sequence goes on from WHTU01000003.1 coordinate 45,784, forward strand.
GATCAGGGCCTAGAAAGCGTCCTAGGAACAGTAGATATTGCTATCGAAGATTCCTAAACGCACAGAAAAATTGTGATAAGGCGCGCCCCCGCCCCGCTTATTTGTTTTTGAAAAGTAGTTCTTAAAGGTTATAACTGGAGTGAGGGCATCCTATTCCTTTAATATCAATTGTATGTTCGATAGAATGCTCAAAAATTTTCACACAGCATCAAATATGCTGGTGAATTGTAGAACACACTATCGTTAATGACCACAAAAATGCCTTATACGCCTTTCAGCCTCGGAGCTATTTTCTTTATTTGTTTTCTAGAGAAGGGTATTGCACTTTTTTATTAGTGCACAAGGTAGAAAGTCGCACACTGACATAGTAAATCATTTTTCATTTGCGAATTTGGTATCGCTTAATCTTTAGGGTTACCGATAATTAATTTATTATCTCTTAATGTTATAACCAATACTTTATTCTTAATTAACCTGCTTTTAAGTTCCCTATCAATTGTTGCTACAGCGCAATTATGGCACCTAGAATATTTTATGATGGCATCGTCGGCGTACTTTGATGGGGGAAGACTAATCAAATTGAATTTAGACCCTATCAAAGATAAAGCCGCCCTTGCCATCCTTGATCGCTTTGGGCCAGAATGGCGTTCTAACTGTCTTAATTCGTCCGCTACTATATTAGGAACAGTGAAATGCAAGCTACCTAGAAATGATTCAATACTTTCAATATTTCGCAATGGGTTTGAGCCAAGAACCATCATAAAGCTGGTATCGCATATTACTTCCATTATCCGGATGAAGTCTATTAGTAAGTATTAAATCATCTGTCCATTAGTCAAGCAGAAGTAATCTAGCCTGCCTTGGTGAGAAAAAAGAACTGAACTGTGAAAACTAGACAAATCAATCAAGCTGCTGCGTGTTACTCCAATAGAGACATTATCAGTGAGAATAGTGTTTACTATATCACCAGGAGACTTTTATTTTTCTATTAACGCGAGGAAGTATTCAAAAATCCCATCTCTGCATTGGAAAAAGGATATAAAATGAAGAGTTAATGCAAGTTTGGTGGGCCTGCATTACATTCCATTTAATAGACTACATATATGAATTGGTTCCAATATCCCTTTTTTCGAATGTAGAGTTAAAAATCTGATCTGGTTGTAGCACGGCTATTCCGGTTACGTTCCCTAAAATCTCTATTAGTACTATCCAACTTGGGGCGTCTAGGTCCACCGGATTGTCTATTTCCTTAGCAATAGTGCGTATAAGATCTAAAGACCTTAGGGAAGAATTGTGCCTTTTTTCGACTGACAACTTAAAGGAATCAGAAGAGGATAATTTCCTTTTAGACAAATCACTGGCCGCCATTGCTATTTCAGACGGATGGGAATTTGTAACGGATTCGATTGGAATAACCCTCAAAACATACCTAAATCGCCAGTCTTCGGAACGAACTATATCCTTGAATTTTTCGATTACCTGAAAAGGGTCAAAGCGGGTATTTCCCGTAATTAATCCTGAAATATTTGTAACCTCAAAAAAGGCATCAGAGTCTCCAATATCATCAAGCAAATCCAGCATCTCATCTATAGCGTCAAACTCTCTGTATCGAAAGGTCGTCGCTATCAGATTGAATTTATTTAACATAATATCTTCATCAGAATTGAGTGTCCCGTGAGCCTATACGGGAGCTGTATTAAAGCTTTTCATTCTCCCATCCTTTCTACTCTTCATATTTAATGTATATCAAGTACCTCTAGTCCGGGCATCGAGTCACCGGCTAGAAATCGAAGAGTCGCACCACCACCTGTGGATACATGACTCACTTCTCCTTCTGAAACACCCGATGTCTTCATAGCCTGAAGGGTATCTCCCCCACCAACTAAGGTCTTTGAACCACGCCAAAATGCAAGGGCCATGCTTTTTGCAATATTTATAGTTCCGTTTGCGAACATTGGAATTTCAAATGAACCCATAGGGCCATTCCAGAATATAGTACCAGATGTGCTTCCTCCTATCTCTGAAGAATATTTTTGAGCGGTTTGAATCCCGATATCAAACCCCGATGAACCTTCGGGAATATTTCCTTCCACCACTACTGCCGAAGAACTTTCGTTCACTGAAGAAGACACTATATGATCCATCGGTAGCATTATTTTTTCGCCATAAGAGGATAGAGCCTCAGTGGCCCATGCCAAATGTTCATTATCTATAAGTGAGTTCCCGGTTTTTGATCCATTTGCAAGCAGAAATGTATAGGCAGTTGCTCCTCCGAGTAGAAGCTTATCAGCTTTAGGTAACAAGTTCTCCAGTGCGCCAATTTTGTCTTTTATCTTGACTCCACCGACAACAAGGATCAGCGGTTTAACCGGATTATCTCGTATCATGGACAAATATTCAACCTCTCTCTTCAGGTTCAACCCAGCTGCTCTCTTATCAAAAAGCGATACGGCCCCGTGCGTCGAAGCGTGTTTTCTATGAGAAGTACTAAATGCATCGTTGACATAAAAATCCCCCAAGGTTGCAAGATGATTAGAAAAATCCGGATCATTGAGTTCCTCTGCTTGATGAAATCGAAGATTTTCTAATAAAAGAATATCTCCTTTATCCATAGCTTCAATTTCTTTTTCTACTGCACTCCCAACACAATCATCGGCGAATTTGACTTTATTGACTGGAAGAATTTCTGAAAGTCTTTGAGTAATAGGTCTTAGAGAGTATTTTTTCTCAGAACTCATAGGACGGCCCAGATGAGACATCAAAATCAATTTAGCTCCTCGCTTAGTTAGATATTCGATAGTTGGAATAGCCATTCTAATACGATAATCCTCTCCAATTACGCCGTCATCCATGCTGACGTTGAAGTCGACTCTCATCAACACCTTTTTTCCGTAATAATTCGAGTCATCGAATTCTAAAATACTTCTCATCATTTTTGTTACGTAAGTATGGAGTTCGGATTATAAGCCTTGTCACGAATTTCAAATCGCTGTTTCAGCTCAGCTTATTGGTCCAAAACATATTTCCTTTGAAATTCAGCAAAACGGAGATCAAAATTTTTCGTAACCCGGGTGATAGATATTCCCGGTGGGATGCTTAATGATAATGATTTACTTATCGACATAGTCAGTCCATCAATTCGATACTCAGATTTCATTGCTGAGGAATATCCGTTTTGATTATTTTTGATTTTTTTGATCGAAAATACAACATAATCTTTTCGGTTTATTCTCAATGCTGAGTAATGGGAATAATTTCGGTGGAAAGGGATAAGGACCGGGACAGCGCTTCCTTTCTTGCTTCAAAAATATTGGAGATATCGTTCTGCAAGTAGGAGGTGTGCGTCTGCCTCCTTGAGGAGTTTGGATTTTTTTGGTTCGATACTCTCATATCTTACTTGAAAATATGAGACCTTTGCCCTGACGAATGCTTTGTAGCAAATCAGAAACCCTAGTATTTTTTCAGTGAATAATCCTTGCTCCCTGATACATAATCTTCCACAAAAATTGTCTGTAGATCTTTACGCCTATGGTACTCTAAATCCATAGAAAGGTGAGCTACATCCTCTGCAACGTCTGCATACCTCAGAGAGTCATTAAATTCTATCCTGTCATATAAGTAATATTTTCTATCTTTGACAATGAATATATTCTTCAGATATAGATCTCCGTGAATATCTCTAATTTTCATATTGGAAATCCGATCTAGAAAGAATTCTTCATTGTTCACGACGAATTTGATTAGCCTGTGTTTAGCGTGCGTACGATACTTGACACCCGAGTCTGGACATTGTACGAAAATTTTCTTTTATTTTGGATTTCAAGAATTTAAGCTGCCCATATCTTTGCATCGCCGTATTGGTCAATGCAGTAGAATGAAATTTAATCAGGATAGATACTATTTTCCGAATATTTGCATCACTTACTTTGTGATCTGCTAAGAGCCTGTCCATTCTATATTCCGGGCTAATGCGTTTCATTTTAACGGCATATTCTACCGCTTTTCCTTCCTCCGTTAATGACTTTGCAATAGCTATTCTGTTATTATTTTCTCCTCGAAGCGGTACGATTCTGCTTACACCTAAGTACATGTCCTTACATAATCTTCTATTTTGCTCAACTTCTTTGTAGCAATATTTCTTTCTTAAGTTCAAAGTCGAAAAGTCAAGTACTCCTCCAAACTATATTTGCTTCTTAACCTTGTATGCATAAGGTCCAGCCAAAAAAATCCAAGAGATACGTGTATTTTCAGTCTGGATATTTGGTGCCTCATATGGATAAGCGTCCTTATTTGGAAGTCCCGTGTACACGTGATATTGCGAAGAGTCAGTCGCCTTTATAGTAACTAATCATCCCCTCACCTTCATTTTCGTCAATGCAATTTATTGGCTTCTGATATCTGAAACGTCTCCTTATAGTGTGGGTTAATGTTTACTGACATTAATCGTAAATATGTTCTAACCGGCTTCAAGATATATTCTATGGTTTTGAGTTTTGAATATTCGTAATTATATTATTTTCGGAAACAGGTAAAAGAAGGATGTCACAAACATGATCTTATTATTAACCGTCTCGTTTGCAGCTTTTATTTTGTGAATGCAATAAAAACAATAATAATTAGAAAATAGATTACTTATCAAATCGCTGATCTTTCTTCCCAGTTGTCTACCGCCATCAAAGGTAATTTTTTGCAAGTCTTTTAGTGTATAAAAGATAATAGTGATATATTTGAGCAACGTCTGAATCCTAATGAGTAGGAGAAAGGGAAGACTTCGGGAGGTATTTAGTAAAGCGATATATGCAGATGATCCCAAACTCTATATTGTGAGTTATCGAGACTTCGATTCAATCCTGGATCTCCCTCTTTTAGAATTTGTCAGATTATCTGAAAATTTTGAGCTAATCCCCCTGAGCAGAATATCCAGCATTAGGAGAGAGGATAAAGTCCTGTATCAAAAGAGTTCTTAGTTCTCTCTCACTACAATGTTTCCTCTCATAGTAGCGGGATGAAGAGAGCAGTAATATTCAAATTCTCCTGGTTTTTCTGAAGCGATTGCCGTAACAAAATCCTGTTCGGGCGATAGAATAGCAGTATTGATATTCAATTCATCAACAATAAAATCATGCCTCACCAAGTCTTTGTTCAGGATAGTCAGCTTGTTTGGCTCATCGATTTTAGCGTATATGGTAGGATTAGTTTCGTTGAACAGGTTATCCTTAGCGACAAGCAAAATACCTTCTCTTATGTCAAGGGATGAAGGTTGCGATGGATTCACTAGATTTCCAATACCCCATAAACCTCCAACAGTGATGAAAGAGATGGCTATAATAGCGATAATGTTATTGCGGATCATTTTATTGATAACACCATATTTCAATTTTATCAGGAGATCGGCGTACGTAAAGTGCGCTATCTTGCAAATAAGAGTTGCATCCCTTTATGAAGATAGGAGGAGTGACTCATCTTAGTTCGAAACATAAATATCTATTCGGTATTATATGTCTTCATTCTGTGTTTGGTTTGTCCAATCCTTTGTCTAGATAAAATAGGTACACTTGAAAATGACTGAAGTCCTATCATTGTAGTAAAAAATGACCACCCTACTTGTTCTCAAATTATTTCTTCGGTACCTATCACTAGATATTGCCATACATTACGATAAAGTGCGTTGTACGATGATTCTTACAAACTAAGTCCATAAGTCAATAATTGGTTAACCCTTCTTGTAAGATGCGGGAGGTGGGATTTGAACCCACGGACCCCTTAGGGATGAGGTATCCCCGCCACATGGATCTGAGCGTCGTGCCAACGGTCTCACGCCTTTGGCCATGCTTGGCAACTCCCGCGTTTGTTTCTCAATTGAATCAACTGAGATTTATATCCTGTCAATTCGATTCCTGATATCAGAGGTTATTTGTTTTCGAAGGCACACAGCTTCAGGTCGAGAATCGCCCAACCAGAGTAGAAGTAAGTTAAGAATTTTCCTTTACACTGTTGATGTTAGTACGCTTAAGATAACGAATGAAGGTATGGGTCTTTGGATCTGATTAGATCATGTGGTACGAATCATGGCAACTTAAACAAGAAACAATTGATATGAATATTCCTCTATTCAGGATCTAATCTTGCTGAAATTTCATTGTAGAATCAGCAATGGGAGGGCAGCGATTATGCCTTAATGCATCACTGTAAAAACTCCATAATTCAAGATATTTTTCTTTTACATAAGTACCTGCAAAAGAATGGCAAAGTAGAATTGCTATGCAGCCTCCAAATTATAAAAACTAGAAGCATTTCCTTAAACACAGCATAGAACATTTGCGCTAGCATGCAGGACGTATTCAGGAACAAACTTAAATTCAATAGCTGACATTATCCTCATATTGTACGAACAGGAAGATATCCAGATCTCATGGACAGGCCATGATGGATTTAGGATAAAAGGAACAAACAACCAGAATAACCAATTGACGGTCTATATCGATCCCTACCAACTAGCCTCCAAGTACCAGAATCAGAATGACGCAGACGTAGTTTTGATAACCCATGATCATTTCGATCATTTAAGCATCGATGATTTGAAACAAATAATTAATATCAATACAAGTATAATATCATCCACCGAGTGTGTTGAAAAATTAGCTGAACTGAAATTGAAAGAAATTAGGGGATTAAAGCCTGACGAAAAAACTACTATTAAGGGTCTGACAATTGAAGCGGTTCCTGCCTACAATACTAATAAAAAATTCCATCCCAAGTCTGATGGAAAGGTAGGATTTGTTTTTAGTATAAATGAAAAGAGGATATATCATGCTGGTGATACAGATTTGATCCCAGAAATGGAATCTGTGAGGCCAGATATCGCACTTGTTCCTGTCTCAGGTACTTATGTGATGAATGCGGAAGAAGCCGCTAGTGCTGTCAACGAACTACTTCGACCCAAGAAAGTCGCAATACCTATGCATTACAATGCTATCGTCGGTACAGAGGAGGACGCTAAAAAATTCAAAAATCTTGTTAAAGCGTGTAAAGTAGAAATTTTATCCAAAGAATGAAGAAGTTCAATCATTAATCTAGCGTCATGAGTAGACTGTTTTAAAAAACTTATATATTATCAATTTATTTCATATGATTGAAAATGGCTGCTAAGAAAAAAGCAAAGTCTGCAAAGAAAGGAGAGAAAAAATCGACCCGATCCTCAAAGAAGTGATCACTTTTTAGTTACTGATCATGGAGGCTCAATGAGGTCACCAAAGAGCCTCTCTTATTCTTTTTGTAATACTCCATATTGGTTGTGATATCTTTTTCTTAGGCATTGTCTCTGCGTAGAACTTTTGACACTTTTCATTAAATTTGATTTTTCCAATCATTGTCCCTTAAAAATTGGGTATAGTTGTTTTTCTGCTAAAACCGTTCAATTCTTCAACCAATCTTTCTCATTTCTGATGACAGTACGGAAAACAAAATAGGGAAAATACCACGGGACTTGACGACCCAGTGGAACAGTTTAGAAACTTGGTTTGTCGCGATTTTGATCTACTAGATCGTTATCCTAAAACTTCAGATACTCTCTATCGCAATAGTCCCAAACGAACATTAATAAATTGCGACGTGCACAAGACCACATATCCCAACAAGATCTTTATAGTCCGAGCGCGATTTTGTTAGATCGTCTGACAACCGCATTAGTTATTAGGTCGCCGTCGAATTAAAGACCAACCCGATTCATGAATTGAATAAAGTTAACTGAAATCTAATGACAATGAAAAAGTTTTTGATTTCGGCAAAGATAGAAAGAAGAAACACTAACTATAAAAAGCTCGAATGTATCGTAAAGGAACGGGCAGATGTGGCAGAGTGGTCTTCTCTAAATGAGAACAAAATAATGCGTCGGCCTTGAGTGAATCAGGTCAGAAGATAGCCGATTCGCCTTCGGGCGATCAGGAGTTCGAATCTCCTCATCTGCGCCATTTTATCTAAAATTGCTCCTTTCTAATTGTCCCTCGGCGATGCTTCTTTGGTAACTTTGAGCTATGTGCTGATCTTATCCTTCTTTCCAACTTCGAGACAATTTCCTTCGATGCAGATATGGGATCATATGCCACGGCTTTCGCATCAACAATGCTATTGTTTGTCATTAGTCTTGCCCTAATGGAATATTTTCTTGTCTTGTGCTTGTCTACGTAAATAGTGACCAACCGTATATTTTCTAATCTCCCCTCAATCTTTTTCAGGAATTTTGTTATGTTTCTTTCAATTTCATTCTTGTCATCCTCACTTTCAGGATCTGAAATGTGTATAAAAGTAGGACCCCCATGCTTCGGAAGCAATAACTCGAGTACATCTTTTGGAGTAATCACACCAATCGGACGTTTGTTTCCTACTACAACAACTTCTTCATGATCCTTTAAGTCTCCAGTTAAATCATTTATTTTTGATCCTTGTTCTACAGAGTAAGCATTTCTCATTATATCCTTCACTTTTACCTCTCGTATTACAGCCATTGTACCTAGTCCAGGAGACTTACTTGCTCTCTCCCTCGGTTTAGATATCATATGCACAATATCTAATACATTTATGATTCCTGTCAAAACACCGTCTTTGCTGATAACGGGCAAACGTGATATGTTGTATCTCCTCATCTTTGAAAGGGCATTCCCAAGAGTATCGTCTCCCTCTAGTACTATAGCACCACTCATAACTGAATCTACTGTTGCATGACCAAACCTAGCGTTCACTACTATGTCTATTTCACTGACTATTCCTTCTAATTTAGAACTATTCTCAATGACTGGGAACGCGCGATTTCCTGCATTTAGTATCATCTCTATAGCTCGCTCTACTGCGACCTCACGACCTAGAGTGGGGGTTTTCGAGATGAAATTCTTAAGCTTAGATTCCGGAGAGGCATTAACTGAAAGAAATTCCTTTGCGAATACCATTCCCAAATAGTCATCGCTGTCATTAACGATAGGAATCTGGTTTAATCTGTTTGAGTGCATTAGATTAAGTGCCTTTGAAACAGTATCTTCAGGAGATAAGGAAATTACATCCCTTACCATAATGTCGTCTACTTTCATTGTGTTTTATGATGATCCTAATCATTACATTAAAAACCTTCCTCTACATATAACAAACGATCGGATGGCTGATAGACGCCTTATCTTAATTGCTGCCATAATAATAATACTGGTTAGCGTAGTTACAATATATTTAGCCCCTTCCGATACGATCATCCCTATTCCTAATCCCGATGAAAATAGCACACACAACAACGACGACAACATTAGCACGCCGCAAGGTGGTCTTAGTCAGGACTCTCCCTAGACCAGCAATTACAATAAAAGCTCTTAAAAGTACAAAGTCAATAGTTGAATTATTAGGTTTTCAGTTTTGAGATCAACAAACCAGTGATTATGATACTGTAATAAATGATGTATGATGCATGATGTATGTTGTTTGTCACACCGCTATCCCTGAACCTATTAATCGCCATCTATCCGATAGCCTTCTGCTGATTGCTACCCGGCTATTTGGCAACAAACAGACTGGCTTTTTTAGTTTAATATCAATTTTAGTAGAGTCCTTAGCATTTGTAACCGTCCCCAACGTTGCAGCCGTTCCTATATTCAATCTAAGAGATTCCTTGATTCGTATGGGGTCTACTTTTACCAGTTCTTGAGTTCCAACTGCAGTATCAAAAAGATAAACTTCGATACTTATACTATCTACGTTTTCAGGCAGAGTGGATGGCTTTCCTACTACAGAACCAATGAGAGAATCACTCTTTATAAAGGTAGGATCTAATCTTGTTCCAATTGCAACTAGGCCTCCAGGTCTAACTGATTCAACTAAACCTGCACCGGTTCCTAAGGTTGAGATGACTGAAGTAATAGGCTCATATCTACTCCTCTTTTCATCGTAGAACCCAGGCCTAATTTCGATCTCATCTCCTATCAAAAACTCTCCTTGAACTAGTGCGCCCCCTATTACCCCGCCTCTCACCCTCTGGACTTGAATACCAGGCTTATTCACGTCAAAAGATCGCAATACGTGCATTATAGGTTTAGCAGTTTTGTTTCGAATCGGATTCTTGAGTTTGTTTTCTATGGCTTCGATGAGAGCATCTACGTTTACTCTGTGTTGTGCTGATACAGGAATGATAGGAGCCTCCTCTGCAGTGCTACCACTTACGAATGACTTAATCTGATCATAGTTCTCCAATGCGCTCTCGTATTCAATCAAATCTACTTTATTCTGAACAATCACTATTTCCTTTATTCCTAATACTTGCAGGGCCAAGAGATGTTCTCTGGTTTGTGGTTGTGGAACTTTCTCATTTGCTGCAACAACAAGTATTGCTCCGTCCATCAATGCGGAGCCTGAAAGCATATTGGCCATCAAACTTTCATGACCAGGGGAATCTACAAAACTGACTACGCGTAGCAGCTCTCCTGGTTTACTACAATTTGTGCACGTAGGATTAGACGAATAGCATTCTGGTGCAGGACAATCGGGGCACTTATAAAAGGCTGCATCTGCATACCCAACTTTGATAGTGATACCTCTCCTTAATTCCTCACTGTGGGCACTAGTCCATACACCTGTAATCGCTTCAACCAGTGTAGTTTTACCGTGATCGACATGACCTGACGTTCCAATATTGATATTGGGTTGGTAACCATACTCTTTAACATACCAATCGGGCAGACTTTCTTTCCAATGCAATGATCTTCGTGAATTAACTGGGAATATTAAGGTAATCACAGGCCATTTCGATTAACAGAAGAGACCCTTAGCATTAATTTCAAATACATTAAGGATTTCTAATAAAAGAAAACTTTTCATCCTATGGGACCTTATCAGATTTCTAGATATTCAAGTGTACGACTTGTATATGACGATCTGGTGGATGACTTGGAAAACAGCCGATATAACTCTTGTCCAAAGTCTAGGGTGTCAAGGTTTGGGTTCTTCTTCTACAGATTGTTCAGTTGCAGATTTTTCAGGTAACTTTCCCTCAAGCAGTTTACAATTTAGCTGATATATTTCCTCAGTAACCATACTGCCTCTAATTAGCTTTCTTATTCTAACGCCAGGATTACGATTACGCATTCCTACTCCTCTCGCAAGCAAGATATACTTTTTTACCCCTCCATGGAGATCAGGCCTCATAGGTGTGCCCGATTTGTCACTGCCACCGGTGATCTGCATTTTACCATTAATACCAACAACATTTGAGTCGATAACATCACCTATTTTTAGCCCAAGGAGTGGAATTGCTACCTTGTCCTTCAATTCTTGACTAAGACTTTTTCCCGTACTATCTGAGATGACAACCTTGAATTGAGCCAATGCACTACTACTTTGAATATGCAGAAGTATGGGCTTTAATTAACTTTTGGATAGCTTCTTCAATCCAAATTCTTGATGCTACGATCATCATTTAAAGTCTTTTGACTATTCTGCTCAAGAATCATGTGTGGTATATAGTCATTCGACGATTAGAATCCGCTCTTGTCTAGATTTGCTTGATAATCATCTGACATATTCTGAGCTATCCCCTTCATAGTCTCTAAGTACGATTCATATGAAGAGCTAAACCCGCAGTGGCTACAGCCAACCTTTGTCATTTCCTCATCGACTACTGCTTCATTTCTACACTTTGGACATTTCGCCTTCAACAAAGTCACGCAGTATCTGCAAGTCAAACTGTATTAACTTTTGGTTTCCAATCCACCCTGCAAAAAACAAATAAAGGATATTTTTCTTTCCTGAAATCAACCTAAAGTAGTCGTACTCACCCAAATTCAGAATATGCTTGGACGCCAATCTTCTAATGTGCTGTTATTTGTTGCGTATGATTTTAGGTAAAGCATCTAAAAGTGTCGGTGGATTTGATATCCTTAATTAGGTCTTCTCGCAGATCTAACTCTAAAATGATTCCCATAAACAGACCTTGGCTTAGTGATGAGGAAAAAAAGGAAATACTAATGGTGCTTGACGAAGGCGTTCTTACGTCTGCTGCATTAGAGGGGGGAAAGAGAGTTCAGGAATTCGAATCTCTTCTTAGACGCTATTTAAACATTAAGCACGTGCTTGCAGTGAATTCTGGTACTTCTGCTCTTTTAGCTGCATTACTAGCATTAGGATTGAAAGAAGGCGACGAAGTACTTTTACCTTCGTTTACATTTGTTGCTTCAGCTAATTCTGTAGTAGCTGCTGGGGCTACACCAGTATTTGTTGATATAAACAAAGCTGACTATACTATCGATACCGGAGATCTTGCTAGGAAGATTACAAAAAAGACTAGAGCTATTATGCCAGTCCATCTTTATGGCCATCCGGCAGATATGGATGAAGTAATTGAATTAGCAAAGAGTAATTCTCTCGAAGTAATAGAAGACGCGTGCCAATCATTAGGTTCCGAGTACAGGAAGAGACAGACGGGAACAATAGGTTTGATGGGTTGTTTCAGTATGTATGCAAGCAAAGTACTCACTTCTGGAGAAGGTGGTGCGATCACAACAGATGACGATCTGCTGGCTGATCGATTAAGAATGATACGCAATCATGGAATGGTAGAAGGTTATGACACAAGAGTATTCGGTCTCAATTTGCGACTCCCTGAAATAAGTGCCGCGATCGCGAAGGGCCAAATGAAAAAACTTAACGAGATGCTAGAAAAAAGAAGAAACAATGCAAACCTGTTAACCGACCTGCTTACACGTTCTGACTTTGACGGATTGATAACACCAACTGAACCAGAGGACGGTCACAAGAAATTTAATTGGTATCTTTACACGGTGGCATTAGACGGTCAAAAGGCCAAAGACAAGATTAACACTTTTGATCCTCTAGACTATGCTAGTACCCGAGATCTAATAAAAGATAAGATGGCAAATAATGCTAAGATTGGGGTAGCGGTATACTACGATCCCCCTGTTCATTTAACTCCGTACTATAAAGAACTTGTACAAACCCGGCTCCCAAATCAGGCCCGAGAAATACCCAATAATTTGAGAACTACAGAATGGGCAAGCAAACATGTGCTTTCCCTGCCTGTGCACCCTCTTCTTTCTGTGCGCGATATTGAATATGTAGCAAACAGCTTCAATTCAGCTAACGAAAATCTAAAAAAATGAAATCATCTACTATAGTCCATAAGTCCTAATATCGCAACTTTCTATGCGATGTATTGCGACTTGTCATCTATACTGGTAAAGGTGGGACTGGAAAAACAGTAAGTGCCTGTTCAACTGCGTTGAAGTTGTCTGGTCTGAAATCCAGAACACTTCTAGTTTCCGCCGACCCTGCCCATACTTTGGGTGATGCATTGATGGCAGGAGAGATAGGAGGAAAACCTACAAGAATTTCTGCTGACTTGTACGCAGCTCAAGTAGACCCAGTCGTAGAGATGGATTTACATTTCAAGACAATATTTTCCTACTTTGCGTCGTATTTTCAGGCCAAAGGTATGGATGATACCATTTCGTATGAGTTGGCCATGTTACCCGGAATGACCCAATTACTCTGCTTGCTGAAAATTGAAGAGTCTGTAAGATCTAGAGAATATGATGCGATAATTCTGGACATGCCGGCATCGGGCGAGGCATTGCGATTCCTATATTTTCCAAAAATTGTAGGAAGTCTAAGCATGAGGCTCTCAGGCCTTGCCGGCCTTGTTAGTGGCTTCGGTCGACTACTCCAGCCGTACTTTTCAGGCTCGGCTCCTTCAACTGACTTGATGAAGACTGAAGCGGATTTGCTTCTTAGATTGGAAAAACTGTCAAAGTTAATTTTTGATCCAAACATTACTAGTCTCAGGTTAGTTGCTAATGCGGACAGCTTTAGCATGGAAAATGCAAAAAGGACCTTAATGTCAGCCAATCTGTACGGTATTAATGTAGACATGATTATCATCAACAAGATTATGCCTCAAATTCGTAGCGAGGATAGTTTCTTAGTTAACTGGGCTGATTTTCAACATGCTAGAGTAACAGAAGCTAAATCAAACTTTTACCCATTGCCAGTTAAGGAGGTCCCTCTTTACAGTGAAGAACTAAGAGGGATAGAGATGCTTAAGCGAAACGCCGAGATCCTATTTGGGGACCAGGATCCGAGTCAAATTTTTTATCGTGAAAAGGTTTTTGAATTTAAAGGCGATAGTTTAGGCCTCACTTTAAAAGTAAAGGTTCCTTTTGCAAAGAACTCAGACTTTTTGGTTGAACGTATCTCAGACCGAATCACTATCAAAGTAGCTACTAACATAGGTTACGTTGTAAATGTCGTTCCATTGCCTGCTATTACTTTAGGAATGAAACTCAAAGCCGCTCGGTTAACTGATAAGGAATTAGTGATTTCGTTTGAGAGTAATAGAAACTAAAAAGGATGAATCAGATAGAATAAGTTTCTAAACTATGTAATCTTATGTCTGAATCTCCAATATGAATCCTTCATTACCTATAGATACTACATGCGCTAAACTTTTCGTAATAATCTATGAACAGAGTCTATTCAGTTCTAATGGCAATAACTATGTGCGCCATGTATTTGGTCGGTACGGTTAGTCTTTCTAACCTTGTTCTTGTTAAAGCTCAAGATTCAAGCGCTAACCATTCAACTATAGAAAATCTACCTGTTATAAACCAAGATACGTCAACACAACAACAAGCTAGCAACGACAAGGTTTCATTCAAGATTAAAGGGATAGACTACTCTACCAAAATAGCGCAGATATTAGTTACTATCGATGGTAAAACTTATGCTAACAACTTTGATCCGATATCCTTATTGGATCCCCACGATGACGGAAATGGTGTGATACAATTTGATATGCTAATTCCTAGAGATGCTATAAAGCCAGGAAGCACATACACCGCGTGCATTAAAGTCTTGGAGGACACCGATAGCTATGGCAATAATTTGGCGTGCCAGACTGGTTCGACTGATGAAATACACTCTTTATCAGGGCAAAACCAAAATCAACAGGTCAATCTATATCTGTAGTTTTGAGTTATGCATTTGAATCGAGCAAAGTAATCTTTTAATTGAGGGGGCAGAGCCTCTGAGTTTTGCGCTGGATGTAAGGGACACTTGCGATGATTTCACAATACCATCTATATATTTGAGGTCGTTCTGTTCTACCATATTAATGGTCGATGACGATCAAGGTTTCCATTCAATATCAGTGCACAGATTGGTCTGCAACTGGCGCTGATGGGTGAATAAAGCATAAGAATGTCAACAATCAGGCTTCATCTTGCCACCATCTGTTGATCCAGTCGTCAATTTATCGGCATGTTAATTCTTTATATTTTACTTTTGTATCGATATTAATAATGCAAATATATTTATTATTTATAAACTTAATAATTATTAATATTAGATGACGATAGTTAGTATATCCTTAAATGACGAAATTCTGAACGAAATGGATAAATTACAAAAATCACTGGGATTTAGTGGACGATCAGAGATAGTTAGAGCAGGAATCAGAGGCATGATATCTGAAGAAAGATCTCGGCAGGACCTGGTTGGATACATTCACGCAATACTATTGGTTATTCATAACGAAGCTTCTGATGACGAAATAAGCAATCTAAGACATGCCTATGATGAACTGATAGCAACTCATCTGCATAGCAAAATTGATCGAGATAGATGTCTAGAGATATTTTTGTTGAGAGGTGATGCAAAACCTATGAGAGATATGACAAAAAAATTTCAAGCGAATAAAAAGATGGATAATGTTCAATTGATAGCGATGTAGGAAGAGGGAGATATCTTTAATGAGGCCTATATTTGGTAATGAGTGATTGGATATCTAGTACGATACTGATTGCGTCTAATGTATGATATCTTGTAATTATGCTATGCTGTGGGGAAGGTGTTCCCGAAGTGTAGGCAGGTGTTGATGCTGTAGATAGTACTTTGCCGCTCAAGATGTTGATGACACACTCCTAAGATGCGAAGCTCTTCCATATGCCAAAACTTCAACTAAAAACGAATTTGATGTTATTTATTCAACGAGGATTCTTCCCCTTGTATTTCGCATGAAGAGTATGAATTGTAATAATAGGCCCAACGCATTTTCGTCGAGGGAAGTTAATAATAGTATTTATATGAGAATATTAAAATTATTAATAACACTTATATTCTTATTAGCGGCATCTTGATCTATGACAATCTATTATCACATTCTCCTTATCACAGTTCTCTTTTTTATTGCGCCGGGCAGTTCAGTAATACACGCCTCTGAGAACGACGTAGCCCTGGAGAATGACACCTCTAAAACGTTGGTCATATCTAATTCTAATTTATCCGAACCCATAGCACAACAATCATCAAAAATAAATGTGGTTGCCTCATTCTTTCCCATATATGAATTTGCGAAGCAAGTAGGAGGGGATAGGGTAAACATAATGACCCTCATTCCAGCCGGTGTAGAGCCACATGACTATGAGCCTACGATCCAACAACTACAAGAAGCAGAAAATGCAGATGTAGTATTCTTCAACGGTCTGGGATTTGAGGATTCTTGGATAGGCAGGATCAACAATGATAATTTGGTCGATACAAGTGCTCTCTTGAATTTGTCTCAAGGTAGTAAAATAAGAAATCCTCATGTTTGGCTGGATCCCGTCCTTGCAAAGGCCCAAGTACAGCAAGTAGAAAATGCGTTAATAGAAATCGATCCTAATATCAAACTCTACTACCAGAATAATGTGATGAACTTTACTGCGGAGTTAGATGCGTTAGATTCTGAAATAAGAATTGTACTTCAAGCCTGCAACAAGAAGGATTTTATTGCATTTCATGATGCATTTGGCTACTTTGCCAATAGATATGGACTAATTCAACATAGTGTCCAAGGAATCTCACCAGAAGGCGAGGTTCTACCTCAACGAATTGAGCAAACTATAAGATTGGCCGATGATCTTGGGCTGAATGTTATTTATGCAGAGGAATTGGTAGACCCTAGATTTGCTGAAGTTATTGCTCAAGAAATCCCAAATGGCAAGGTACTCGTATTGAGCCCTTTGGAAGGGATTGAGAAGGAAGAAATGGACACAGGAATAGGGTATCTCGACAAGATGGAGCAAAATATTTCTAATTTGAAAGTGGGTTTGGAATGCTCAATCTAACTTCCGCTAATCCAATAGTGGAAATAGACCACTTATCATATTGGTACGATTCCTCATTTCTCTCCTTAGATGATATTTCCTTTGTTATGGAGCAAGCTGACCTGCTGGGGATAATAGGTCCTAATGGTGCAGGAAAGACCACTCTTTTTAATTGCATCCTTGGAATTCTGCCAGATTATAGGGGTAATGTTAAACTTTTTGGGAAAGAGATCATGAAAAATAGAAAAGTATTGTTGAGCAAAGTAGGATATGTTCCTCAACATGCATCAATTGAACAAAGCTTTCCTGCAAACATAGAGGAGATCGTTTCTTTCGGATTGCTTGGATCCCTCGAGAAGTTTAGTCGAAGTTATGCAAAGGACCAAGTCCATAAAGCAATGCAGATAGTGGGATTAATTGATAAGAAGAATAAAAGGTTCAACGAGCTATCCGGCGGACAACAACAAAGAGTCCTAATCGCTAAGGCCATGGTACATAATCCTAAGCTACTAATATTAGATGAGCCCACAAGTGGTATAGACGAAGACGCACAGGATAAATTTTATGATCTGATTCGAAAGCTCAATGCAGAAGAAAAAATATCTATTATCCTATCTTCGCATGATTTAGATGCAATAAGTAAGCTTGCCAACAAAGTCGCGTGCATCAACAGAAAAATGCATTTTCATGGAGATGCGAAAGATTTCTTTGGTGATGAAAACATGCTCAAGACTTATTATGAATCCTCGATGCAGGCGCATTTAAGGCTACATCAATTCAATGCCAAATCCAATCCTCAAAATGTTCCATCTACCTAAAACCAAATAGGTTTAGTAAAATGACCCTCTTGGAAATTTTGGAGTTCGGATTCATGCAACGTGCATTAATCTCGGGCATTGCTGTTGCCACTATATGTTCTGCTATCGGTCTATTTCTAGTTCTTAGAAAGCATTCATTATTTGGAGACGCGATGTCTCACGTTGCTTTTGGTGGTTTATCTATAGGATTATTCCTCAATCTATATCCAATATGGACGGCATACGCCTTTACTTTAATCGCCGCGTTGGGAATTACAAAAATGACGGATTCCATCAAGATCCCTCCAGATTCTTCGGTCGCAATCTTGCTTTCATCCGGACTAGCTATTGGAATAGTTCTAATAAGTCTGTCAGGAGGTTACTCTCTAGACCTTTTTAGCTTCCTGTTTGGAAGCATCTTGCTGATTAGTACTCAGGATACTATTACCATTGTATTTCTCAGTATTTCGGTTCTTTCAATTATAGCAATAATGTATAGGCGTTTGATGTACATTACTTTTGACGATACACAAGCTAGAGTAAGTGGCATCAATGTGAAATTTGCTAACTATGTTTTCATCGTGCTCGCTGCAATAACTGTAGTTACATCGATTCGATTAGTAGGCGTCCTCTTGATATCTGCGTTAATTGTCCTACCCAATATAACTGCAATATTATTTGGAAAGGGTTTTAAGAAGACTGCCGTGATTTCAGTAGGTATAGCTGTTGCGTCAGTTGTGTTGGGAATTATCATTTCTTACTTAGCTAATGTTGCTCCTGCAGGTGCCATAGTACTTACCAGCGTGGCTATATTTCTGTGCACTATTGTTACGCGCGAAATTAGAAAGTCAATCCGATCTGGAAAGATCACGGAACCAACCGTACACAATAGATCTCATTAGGGGTAAACGTATTGTCCAATCGATTGCAAACATGTTGGCATACTCAGTTGGTTTTGGCAAAAACTGCATGAGGTCAGCTTACGACCTCCCGATTTCAATTCCAAGTGTTTAAGGATATGACGGGTTACGTGTAACAGTATACTTTCAAAGGTGCCAATCATGCTTAATAAAAAGACTGACTCTAGTATACGAAATCGTCACACGTTACTCGAAATCAGAAACCTAAATCATCTCAAAACCTTGCCAATCCTTGATCCGTCTACATAGTAAACATTTATTTCGGGGTCAATCTGCAAGCATGTGATGGAAACACGAGCGCTGCCCTGTGTGACAGGCAGGACGGTCAGACTCAACAATATATAGCACTGCATCCAGGTCACAATCCATACGTATTTCTCTGACTGGTTGTATGTTCCCAGATTCTTCCCCCTTCATCCAAAGCTTGCCCTTAGATGTGCTCCAGAACCAAGCGTTTCCAGTCACATTGGTTTTTTTTAACGCTTCTTGATTGGCGTAAGCCAACATGAGCACTTCCTTAGTCTTGTGATCCTGGACTACGACAGGGATTATTCCATTCCTTTTTTCGAAGTTGACAGATTTCAATGATTTGCTTTCCATGCCCCGATATAGCCTAAACTAAAATTGAATTACTGCTAATAAATAACTAACTTCCCAATATTTTAGAACAAGCCTTATCAAGTCTGGGTAATCGAATTAATTAAAATAAATATCATCATTAAGGAACCTATGCAACAGAGAGAGTTGACATTGGTAGGGTTGAGAGAACAACATCCAAGCTAAAGATATAGGGTTAGACAGTTATGCCTACCCCGCTTATAGGTTTTATTATCAAATGCGAAAAATAATATAATAAATATTATAACATTGACACGTCTTTATTAATTGCTATTTATGATTTTTATGTAGCCAGACGTCGTCCTTCTGGGATCGGACTATTCCGCATATAGTTTAAATAACATGTAACTCGAATAACCTCAGATAAAGTATGCCAATTGATCCAGACTTTCCAAAGAATCATCAGGTGATAGGTAAACATATTCTCGGAGATGGCGAGCAGTACCACTATGTGTGGGGACCAGGAAGGATTGCTGAAGCTGCAGAAAACGAAGAAGTAAAATCAGCATATACGGCAAGAGGAGAACAGATAGTGCCTATAGGTGTACATGGAACTATGGTAGCAGTAGACTGGGATTCATGCGTGGCTGATGGGGCATGCATAGAGGCTTGTCCAGTACAAGTTTTCCAGTGGTACAGAACTGAGGATGATGTACCTGCTACTGAGGTGGCTAGTGCTACTAGTAATGGAACAGGAAACAGCGAAAAGGAAGAACGGAAGGACTATACTGACAAAGCTGACCCGATTAGGGAGCATGACTGCATTTGGTGCATGGCATGTGTCTCTGTATGTCCTCCTCAAGCAGTAAAAGTAGATCAATCCAATTTAGAATTTCATGAGAAGGCAGCAGGAACGTTTAATGAATCCCTTTCTAAAGGTAGTGCACCACCGCCTCATGCGCACTAAACCTTAAATTTTTTGTTTAGATTGTCTTTTTAAGATAATAATATTGATTGAATTATACACGCAACGAATTTTGTTCATGACCTGGCGCCGAATATGAATGGGCGAATGGGCGGATGTTTTGAATTGCGTAATTAATTCGAAGGTGATGCACCAATAGTAGGCACCCCGTGTATTTCTGAGGGGGTATTCCATATCTGAGCAAAGCGGAAAGTGTAAAGAATATTAAGTGACTCTTATGATTTTGGTGAATGATTCTTACATGGGTATTTTCATGCCTCAAGATATACAGAGCAGAATACTCCAATTTATGGATGGGAAGTTGACGTTTCCATTCATACGTGCTGAAGAAATAGTAGGAGTTTTTTTCCTCTTTGGCAAAGACGGCAGGATATCAAACGGCATTGACGTTCTGAATGCCAAGGATTTAGCTCGCAATGGAATGAATCAGATAACAAAAGAGGTTAAGTTATGTCATTCCATGTCAAACCGTACAACCTTTGAGTTTGTTAAAGAAAACTATACTTGGAGAGCATTGCAGATATCAACTGATATGAATAATTCATTGAAGAGAGATAGTTTTAACATACGGGACAGAATTTCGGGAGACCCGACCTTATTGATGAACTGCTTTGCGCAACATATTGCTTACTATCAACAAGACTACTTTTTTGAACTGTTAAGCCCTCTACGATCGGCCCAAATTCCTGAGCATCTCAGGGAAAAAATGGAGTTAAGAATGTTGCTATTAGGATTTAATACGAAGAATGCAGAAAACCTACCATACAATAGTACTCTAGCGCCTTTTTTTGATTGGCTGTCGACGAAAGCTTGAGCCACAGGTTCGATCTAGCGAGAGGGAGGCTGAAAAATATCATGCGATTTATCACCCTAACCCTATCTTATTGTATTCTTTTAAACGATGTACGACTACAATCTATGACTCATCGATGCATGCTTGAACGCATGAATTAATTCTTCACCGTTATCAAATTTTTGCTTCTTTTCTATCCTGATAATCCCTTGTGATAAAACAAAGTGTCAAAGGTGTGGATAGTTAGATCCCTCATCCAGTAGCTAAATATTCAAACTTTAGATGTGGATGGAAACTTTTAGGAAGTTTATCCTATTAAGGTCAATGAATGATGTATTAGCCGAACAGCAGCCTTTCATTGCATTGCATTTCTTTCAAATCAACTTGGTTCAAAATCTCTATTTCCTACTATGATACTCTTAGTCACTAGAAGATCCAGGTCTTAGGCATAATACCATGACTTCTCCACTAGGAAAACAAGTGATGGACTTTTACATCTGCCTATAGGCTTAATTATCATCAGGATCACGGCAGTTACACAAATGAAGGTTGAAATTAAACCTTGTACGCTCTATGAACGGCAGAAAATAACCAACCATCTTTCCGCATTCGAAACTTCGAAAAGAATAGTCATCTCAGTTGATAAAAGGTACGGTATTTTCTGTTGCATCGCATTTTTGCTGGTTGGAAACAATGAGCTAGCCCATGAATTTGATCACAAAGAACATTAAGTACGTTTGAGAAAGGATCTGCGTTAATGAGCGTTCAAACTAAGTCAGAATACGAGATGTTATTGTCCCGCCTCCGAGATAAACTAGGGAATACAACAAAAAAACAAGCATCTAGACTAGAACTTCCTACTCCACAAACAATATGGGTTGGCCAACGTACGATTTTTAGGAATTTCATGGACTTTCCAAAAGCGTTGAACAGGGATCCTGAGAAGTTACTATTATATTTGAACAAAGAGCTTGCTTCGGCGGGTTACATCGCAGGGGAGAGAGTTATATTTTTAGGAAGAAAGGAACCTTCATCTTTTGGTGCATTAATTGATCGATACGTAAAAGATTACGTTATATGTCCTGTTTGTGGAAGCCCAGATACTAGAACTGAAAAGCAAAAGAAATTGGGTTTTCTATTATGCGAAGCCTGCGGTGCGAAATCGTCCATCAAAGGGAACTATGCATGATTCGATCATTACTGGACCTCCCTTCCCAGAGGTCAGTCAGTTCCGCTTTTGATTATGCGACGTAATTACCATTGCTTGATAGACCCTGATTTAGTTTGGTTTATTTTTGCTCTCCCCTATCATACACATGCTATCTAACCACATTTCTTTTCTCAATTGCGCAATCAGAGTAAAAGATAAGATTTTTGAAATATCAGCAATTCTCCTGTCGACCAAGTTAGGATGTTCTCGTGTAATTATTTTTTGCCAAGTGATCGCACAAAGTTAACATTGGCCTCTAAGTATCGTATCGCTCTGTATCTCGCGATGACAGCTATCATGTCTCTCAACCCCGGTGCGTCTTTAGGCACTGAAACATTAGAATCCACGAATGGATTCTCTACAGGACAGAGTTGGGGTGCTTTAAGAAAGGCTTGGAAGGGGTACAGAATTGCGAAGGTTCAGGCAGACAGTGCAAGAATGACGGAATATGCCACCAAGATACGAAAGATTCAAGGCGAGCTAGGGATAACCATATCCACGTTTCCTAATCTAGGCATAGCCTAAATCTACTTTTTTAGAATCACACCAATAGAAATTTAGACCTAAATTAGACTAGCTAGAATAAGGTCTAACAACCACATTTTTCATGTTAATCGATATGTAATTATCTAGCTTTTTCTGTAGGTATTCTTCAAGGTAGAATTGAGCGTAGAGAATTGTGAAAAGGACAGTGTATCTAACAGCGACGGCGAAGGAGAGGAAGTTATACAACAAGGATCTCCCCACGATGATAAAGACCAGGACTATATTATTCATCTAGAGAATCAATTGTCCCAGACTGAGGAGGAACGCCAGAAGGCAAAAGAAGAAGCCGATAACAGTATGAATAAATTGAGATATTTGATGGCAGATTTTGACAATTATAGAAAACGAATGGAAAGGCAAGTAGAATCTAAGATAAACCAAGGAAAAGCAGAACTTATTTTAAAGTTTGTTTCTATCCATGATGATTTATCTAGGGCAGTCGAGACTGCAAAGCAGGGCAAATCAGAACAGGTTGTAATAGAGGGTCTGGAAGGTATATTAAGAAACGTTGAGACTTTGTTTGACGCAGAAGGTGTTAAGGAGATTGAAACTACTGGTACTCCATTTGATCCGAATATTCACGATGCTATATCATTCAAATTCGATGACACTGTACCAGAAAATACCGTGATTGCTGAAATTAGAAAAGGATACATGATATCTGATAAAGTATTAAGGCCTAGTTTAGTAGAAATTTCTAAAAAGATAGTTAAAAATAGCGTTAATGAGAGTAACAGAACAAAAGGAGACTAAGAAGAAATGGGAAAGATTATAGGAATTGATCTTGGAACAAGTAATTCTGCCGCATCGGCTATGATTGGAGGTAAACCATCTATAATACCAGCGGCTGAGGGAACTTCTATTGCAGGTAAGGCGTTTCCATCTGTTGTTGCCTTTACTAAGGACGGACAATTGTTAGTAGGAGAACCTGCACGCAGGCAGATGATTTCTAATCCAGAAGGCACTGTGCTAGCAGCAAAAAGGAAGATGGGGACAGACTTTCGCTTTAGCGTACTTGGAAAGGAGTATTCCCCACAACAGATTTCTGCTTTTATTCTGCAAAAAATAAAGAGAGATGCCGAGGCATTTTTAGGTGAGAGCGTAGACAAAGCAGTGATCACTGTTCCGGCATACTTTAACGACAATCAGAGGCAAGCGACCAAAGATGCAGGCGAGATTGCAGGACTCCAAGTAGTCAGAATAATAAATGAACCGACAGCAGCTTCTCTGGCATTTGGCCTTGATAAGATTCAGAAAGATCTAAAGATCGTTGTGTTTGATCTAGGAGGTGGAACCCTGGATGTTACTATAATGGAAATGGGAGGTGGGGTTTTTCAGGTGAAAAGTACTGCAGGCGATACACAGTTAGGCGGGACTGATATGGACAATAAATTAGTAGATTACATTTTACAGGAGTTTAAGAACCAATCTGGTTTAGATGTCCGCAATGATCGTGCAGCTATGATGCGAGTAAGAGAAGCAGCGGAGAAAGCGAAGATAGAGCTATCAAATATGGTTAATACTGAAATTAACTTGCCATTTCTTGCATATGATTCTGCAACTGGTCCAAGAAATCTGGTACTGCCGATTACTAGAGCAAAAATGGAAGAATTGTTAAGACCTATCATAGAAAGATGTAGGGGTCCAACTACGCAAGCAATACAAGATGCAAAGTTGAGTCTTACTGATATAGATAAAATAATACTGATTGGTGGTCCAACTAGAATGCCCATGGTTCGCCAATTTGTTGCAACTGTAATGGGAAAAGAAGCTGAAAGAGGTGTAGACCCTATGGAAGCAGTTGCTATGGGTGCTGCCGTCCAGGGAGCTGTTATTTCAGGCGACGTGTCTACAGATATATTGTTGGTGGATGTAACACCGCTAACGCTTGGGGTAGAAGTTCTAGGGGGCTTAAAGGAAGCCATAATAGAACGCAATACAACAATCCCTACCAAAAAGAGCAAGATATTCACTACTGCAGCAGATTATCAGACAGCCGTAACAATACACGTAGTACAAGGAGAACGAGCGATGGCATCAGACTGTGTTTCTCTTGGTATGTTTAATCTTTCTGGCATACCTCCTGCCCCACGAGGGGTGCCGCAGATTGAAGTCACATTTGATATAGATGCAAATGGGATCCTGAATGTTTCTGCCAAAGATCTGGCTACGTCTAAAGAAGCTAAGATAACTATCACTGCAAATACTAAACTAGGTAAAGATGACATCGAAAGAATGAAGAAGGACGCTGAACAATTCGCTGAAGCCGACAAGAAAAAACGGGAAGAGGCTGAACTCAAAAACGAGGCTGATAATCTTGTTTATGCCGCAGAAAAACTGGTTAATCAAGATTTAAAAGACAAAATTAAGCCAGAACAGGTAGAAAGAGTTCAAAAAGTTTCCCAAGAATTGAAGGACGCCATAGCATCAAATAACAATGAAATCACTAAAGCAAAGATTCAGGAGTTAAAGAACATTTTGGGTGAAATAAGTACTGAAGCCTATAAAACTACGAGTGCTGCAGCGGCTTCAGCAGCAGCAGCTGGTACAGGAGGCCAGTCTGGCCAAACTATAGACGAAGGAGCATCTAGTGCGAATCAGACATCGGAGACCTACGGCGGAGGCAGTTCATCTACAGGCACCCAGCAGCCATCACCTCCCCCTCCATAATTATTGTTCTTTGGATGCTACCGGAATAGAACTACTCAGATAGGTATGACACGGCGACAAACAAATGACTAACAAACGAGACTATTATGAAGTACTTGGGGTACCTAAGAATTCAGAGAAAGGAGATATCAAGAGTGCATATAGAAAGCTAGCTCTGCAATACCATCCGGATAGAAATAAATCCCCGGGAGCCGAGGAACGTTTTAAGGAAATTTCAGAAGCATACGCAGTTCTATCTGATGACGATAAACGTAAGCGATATGATACATATGGTCATGTGGGATCTGAAGAAGTTTTTAGAGGCTCTGAGGCCAATTTTGAAGAGATCTTTAAAGATATGGGTTTTGGAGGAGTCAGAGACATATTCGAACAATTTTTTGGATCCAGAGGTGGCTTCGGGAGAGGTTCCTCAGATCCCTTCGGATTCGGGTTCAACTTTGGCTCTGGTAGACAGAAAGGCCGAGATATTCTGTATGACATCGATCTGTCGTTAGAAGATGTCTTGAGAGGCAAGAAAGACGAAATAGAACTGCCTAAAATGGATAGCTGCACAAATTGCAACGGAACTGGCGCTGCGCCAGGTACAAAGCCGCGAAAATGCACTGTATGTAATGGCCAGGGACAAACCAGGAGGGTGTATAGTCAAAATCGGTTTTCAACGTTTGTATCATTGGAGCCATGTCGTACATGTCGCGGAGAGGGTGAAATAATTGAGCGGCCATGTGCTACATGCAATGGATCAGGTAATATTAGAACAACAAAAAAACTACGATTAGAAATTCCGCGCGGGGTAGAGGATGGGATGACTCTTCAGATGCAGGGCGGGGGGGAGCCTACAGAGAATGGAGTGCCCGGCGATCTTCTCATAAGAACACATGTTAGACAGCACCCCGAATTTCAAAGACTCGAAGATGGTCACGTCCTAACTAATCAGAATCTAAGTTTTACTGACCTGGCGTTGGGGACAGAAATAAAAGTTCCGACACTTGAAGGCCTAGAAAAAGTCAAAATCTCCCCAGGGACACAACCAAATTCAATCATAAGGCTAAAGGGCAAAGGTCTTCCAAGATATGGTGGTTATGGAAGAGGAGATGAGCTTGTAAGAATAAATGTAAGAGTACCAACCAAAATGAATGATACTCAAAAGGCGCTCCTCAAAGAATTAGATAGAGAATTAAGAATGACAGGTGATTGAAATTGCAAAGGTACTGCCAAGATTTGCCTATTCAAATTGTAAATAAATTGTTAATCAGTGCATCTTGGTTACTACAGCCAGTTATGGCGAAATTGATACGATTTATTGTACTGATGCCAAATAGGGTAACAAGTTTGAATTTTCTAACGAGTTTATTTGACGGGATAATCATCAGATCACGGGTAATAGACATTGAAGGTAAGGTTTATTAAAATGGAAATATTCGAAGCTGGCAATTTGTCTCATCAGAACCTCAATATCAACTGGACAATGGCATTCAACAAGAAAAGCGACAATAAAAAAACAATAGTGATAGTAATCATCTCAATGTCGAATAATTAAGACCATGACGAATAGTTATTGTTTACGGCCCGAATACTTGTATTCTATTCATACTTCATTGGGCAATGCAGAATTAAGTTTAACCTTAGTCAAGATGAAAGTTGGTTTTGGCATAGTTCATGAAAGTGATTGAAGCCTTAGGTTTAACAAAATCCTATAAGGGTTCTAAATACCCCGCTTTAAATGATATTTCTCTGAGTATCGATTCAAAGCAGATATTCACAATGCTGGGTAGAAACGGGGCTGGAAAGACTACCTTTGTAAGAATATGTGCTACTCAACTCATGCCCTCATCGGGCAGATTATCCGTTCTTGGCCATGACATCGTAAAGTATCCCGACAAAATACGAAACCAAATTTCTGCAATCCCTCAGGAAGGCAGGCCACTGAGAGCGTTAACTCCTTGGGATCATGTGTATAATTGGTTAAGGATCAGAGGAGAAAGCAACAATATTGCCAGAGAAAAAGCTGTGCAAATCCTCAAGAAGCTAGACCTTTATGATGCAAGGAATGTTCCCGCTATGAATCTTTCAGGAGGCATGAAACAAAAAGTTCTTGTTGCAATGGCTTTGGCACCAGAAGCCCAATTACTATTTCTAGATGAGCCAACTATAGGCCTCGACCCCGTTTCCCGTCGACAGGTATGGTCCGCAATCAAGGATTGGAAAGATCAGGACAGAACGATTCTATTGACAACTCACTATATGGATGAGGCAGAACTGCTCGCAGACTACATCGTTATAATTGATAAAGGAAATATTATTGCCAAGGGTACGATGAATGAGCTGCGCAAGATTGTTCCCTACGAACTCAGGATTGATGTACCCAAAATCAACCTAGATAAGAGTCTGATGTCATTAGGCTCCGTCGTAGATTCAGGAGCCAATTTTGTTAGAATCTTTATCTATGAAACTGACGCGGAAAAGATTTATGACAAAGCGTTAAGAATGAATATCCAATTTACCGTCTCTCCCATAACCCTCGATGATGTTTTCGTATATCTTGTTGGGAAGAAAAACAATGATGACAACATCAAGTCAGACAACGAGATATAGCCTCTTAATTGCAGCTAGAGATTATGACAATCTGATCTGCTACGACTCACCGTCATCTACAACACCTTCCTAGAGGTATTCGATGGCCATGTGGACACTTCCTTGGATGCTTTAGGAGCGTACACAAGGCATCAGTAAAAATCTGTTTCATATGATGTTCAATTCCACAGACCATTTCTTCGTCGATGTCGATCTTCAATGAATCTCTCATCAGTACCTCCAAAAGTCGCGTATTTCGAATCATCTGCTTTCCTATACGTTCGCCCTCACTAGTCATCCTTACCATGTTGCCTTTGCTATACTCTACCAAGTTAGCTTCATCAAGCTTACGAAGCATCTGGACGACTGATGGTTGCTTTACGTTTAGCATCTTCGCGATTGAACTAACTTTGACCTCTTCGCCTCTTTCGCGAATATACCATATAGCCTTAAGGTACATTTCAACGTGTTCAGATTCCGCAGTACCAATATAGAGCTCTTCCTCTCCCAATACTCTCTCCTTCTTTGAGCTTCTTGTTGAGAATGTCCTCAATGGTTACCTTTTACAGTTTGTAGACTATTTGTTATTAACTTTGTGCATATTTGCTGTCGTGAGTAGGATAACACTCTTTGATTGATAAAGAATTGTTTGCACCGATGAATAAAGGCTACGAGCAGCTGGGTCTGAGAATATGGTTTTTAAGGAATAATCGTCACTGTTTACCCTGGAGGCATATTAACACAAACTATTGCTCTCAGATGGCATAATCTTCTAATAGCACTTCTGGCTATCTAAGTATATGTCTCAGAAACATCTTCTTGTTTCTAAGAAGAGGCATGAACTTGGCTTTGACACTGTATCTCCTAAATGGGCAGAGCGTTTAGACCAACCGCTGCCGATATTGTTTTCTCTCAGATGGCTTGGGTGGTACTCTGAAATTAGATGTGCGTCTCGATGCGTAGTAGGGGAGGCACACGGGTTCTCTTCATCCTACCTAAAAACCTGCTCAGAGTGTAACAGGTATAGCATAAAATTCATGTATTCATTTCTAGTACATTCTGAATCCAGATTGGAGAAAAATAAGTTGATGTTTGTTCATCATTGGAACGAGCAGCATGTACCTCATTGATTACTTTTACAATTTTTGAAACTTTGATGAGCTATTCGTTATTAGAAATTTTTTCTCGGCATCTCTTGTCCATCAGATTTAGATTGCTCTGAACATTACCGGTTTTGCTGACACATTGAATTAGATACCGATTGCATGATTTTTGATAGTCGATAGCCATCAACCAACTCCGCACGGAAACGAACTATTGAGAGATGGAGAATGAAAATCACTTGGATAATTGCTGCTGAATATGATTTTTAAAAAGGAAAGAAGAAATGATTTGATTCCATTTAGAAGGAATCGGGCTTAGGTTAATCTCACAGGTAACTATTCCATATCCATGCCGCCCATGCCGCCCATGCCGCCCATGCCGCCCATGCCGCCCATGCCGCCCATGCCGCCCATGCCACCAGGGGGACCAGGAGGTGCTCTTGACTTGCTTGATGCTATAACATCATCGATCCGCAGAATCATGGTTGCGGCTTCAGTAGCCGATTTGATTATCTGCTCCTTAACAGCAAGAGGCTCCAATATGTTTTGTTTGAACATGTCTGCGACTACTGTGCTTCTAACATTGATTCCTGTCCACTTAGAACCCTTACTCTGCTTGGAACGCAATTCTGTCATTGTGTCAATCGGATCCATACCGGCATTTTCTGCTAAAGTAAGAGGGATTGTATCGAGCGCATCAGCAAACTTTTGAACAGCAAGTTGAGCTCTGCCTTCCAGACCGCTCGACCACTGCCTTATTTCATTGGCAATATATGCTTCTGGAGCCCCTCCGCCTGCAACTATGAGTGGCTTTTCTAGGACATCCTTAGTAACCATTAAGGCATCATGTATTGACCTATCCGCCTCATCGACAACCCGTTGTGAGCCTCCTCGAACAAGTATTGTGACTGCCTTTGGATTCTTGCATCCTTCTATAAAGACCCATTTGTCAGTCTCAACCTTTCGCTCTTCGACTAGGTTAGCGGCGCCAAGGTCTTTACTTGAAAGGTCGTCAAGATTGCTTATGATTCTTGAACCTGTGGCTTTAGCGAGCTTAAACATGTCACTTTCTTTTATTCGTCTAACGGCAAGCATACCTGACTTGGATAGATAATGTTGTGCTATGTCATCAATGCCTTTTTGACATAAAACTACATTTGCACCTGCAGCCTTTAACTTGTCTACCATACTCATCAGCATTCTGTTTTCTTCCTCAAGAAACATATGCATCTGTTGCGGATCATTAATTCTAATCTCAGCGCTCATTTCAGTTTTTTCAATCTCCAGCGCAGAGTTTATCAAAGCAATCTTCGCCTGTTCAATCTTCCTCGGCATCCCTGAATGAACTACTTCCTTATCAAGAACGATCCCCCTTACGAGTTGGGTATCTCTTATTGCCCCTCCTGCCTTCTTTTCGACCTTAATGTTGTCTAGATCGACTCTTAATCCATCTTTTCCTTCAATCTTTTCTGCTATCTGTCTTGTGGCATTTACTACTACTTCACTGAGGGTTGGACTATCCTCAGAGACCAATTTGGAATCCATGCTAGTTCTTGCGATCTTGATAAGCAGTTCTTTGTCTGAGGTGTCGACTTTTACAGCAATTTTCTGTAGCATCTTCAATGCATGCTCTGACGCTGCACTATAGCCATCAACAATCACTGATGGATGAACATCCTTGTTTATTAGGTCCTCAGCCTTCTCAATCAGAGCTCCTGCAAGCACGACCGACGAAGTTGTACCATCCCCCACTTCATTATCTACAGATTTGGAAACCTCTACCATCATCTT
This sequence comes from Nitrososphaeraceae archaeon, assembly GCA_009377575.1. Taxonomy (GTDB): domain Archaea; phylum Thermoproteota; class Nitrososphaeria; order Nitrososphaerales; family Nitrososphaeraceae; genus TH5896. The sequence goes on from WHTU01000003.1 coordinate 76,854, forward strand.
CCCAGCAGGATGTTGTACGTCGATTTCTTTGAGAATTGTTGCCCCATCATTGGTGATAGTCACATCTCCAAGAGAATCCACGAGCATTTTGTCCATGCCTCTTGGACCGAGGCTGGTTTTAACAACTTCTGCGACCAGTTTTGCGGCAGTAATATTATTCTTCTGAGCTTCCTTGCCTTTACTTTCTCTTGTTCCTTCCTTTAAAATTATCACTGGCATTCCACCAGCTGTAGTTTGAATTGACATATACTCTATTCACCTAGTAGAGTAATACTGCTTTGTAAAGCCACTTATTTAGTTTTACTTCTCTCAATAATTGCTCCATATCACAATTAGCGTATCACGCTTTAGCAGACAGATTTCGAGGATGGTGCGTCGAAATAGAAGCCGTATCTCCTAGCTGTTAATTGGCTGTATAGGTCTTTTCATTAGTTTTTCATTCCAAGATATCAGTTGATGCGTCCTTTTCCTACTAGCTAAGTGCGAAATGTTAAGCAAGCCTTCTTGGTAGCTGCTTAACTTCAATCCTCGATAGTTGATGTAAAAGGATTCAAGTATTTTGGATTCTTATGTCAGATCAAGAGAACCGACGATTTTTTTCCATTATTTTAGCCCCAATTTCTTTTGCTTTTCAACAAATTTTTCCCTAAACCTAGAGACTTCAATTAATGACCTTTCGTGTGTTCCTTCGCCAATTCTTTCTAGGCCATCTAAGGCTGCTACTTCAAATAACACTCTTCTCCCTTCGAAAGAAACGATTTTGGCCTTCAGGATGATCTCTGCACCAACTGGAGTAGCAGCCAGGTGTTTAATGTTGACTAGTGTGCCTACTGAATCCCAACCGCTGTCTACTATACATTCTTCCTTGACAAGCTGTCTACAGGTCTCCTCCATTTCAGATATCATAGATGGAGTAGACAATACGTTCTCACCTTCCCATAAGAAACCTGTTGTCTGATTGGTGGCGACTTTAAGATGACGTTCCTTTTCAACTCCGATCTTGGCTAAGTAACTCATCGAAAATTATAACAGCCGACAACTATATTATTAGCGTTATCATTGGGTCGAAACGATCACGCCGGAGGATATTGAGAAATTTTCTCTTCTGAAAAAACAAAGTAATTGTTGTTGCTGGTAGCTAATTCGTATCACATGCTGCTTTGGTTTTTTATAAAATACAATAAATAATTATTGCAAATTAAATAGCTTTCAATTATTTCGTTAAAAGAATTGCAAATATTGTATCGATCCGACGATGATACAAAGTATCGACTGACGCAAAAATGGCATAAAAATAAAAATAAAAATATGAGCTCGAGGTCGTTTATGAAGGACGTCGTGCGCCTGAAATTACTGCAAATGCAAGTCCTACTGCAAGGCCAAATGCCAGCGGAATCCATACCCCAAAGCTTTCCATCGAGAAGACGATTACTTGTTTTAGCAGTGCTTCGAACATCACCTATTGGAATATAACACTTAGTATATTAGATTTACTCAGAAAACCCTTTACAAGCTGAGTACTGCTTCGTTATTACAGACCAAATATTGTCCCCTTATCTATCATGATTCATCCGACTCTGCATAGTATTGAGCTAAATGAAGCACGGTGTCCTTAAATTACCCCTTAATCTTTGTAGGTGTATGAAAATGCAGAAGGAGTTTCGGAAATTCTGCCCGAAATGTAAAACTCATACTACACAATCTATTTCTATTTATAAAAAAGGTAAAGATAGAAAGATGGCATTAGGCGCAAGGAGGCACGCTGAAGACAAGAAGGGATATGGAGGACAGAAGTTTCCAGAACTTAAGAGAACAGCAAAGACCTCAAAGAAAATCACGTTGAAATATACTTGTAAGAATTGTCAAAGAAAGACTATGAAGGAAGGAATGAGGATCCGCAAATTGGAGATCCAACCATAGCTAGGGTGGTATGTGGCATGAAGAGAAACATGATCCTAATACCCAAACCTCACACTACCTTCATCTTAATTCAATGCAATCAATGCGAAGAAAAGAAAGTCGTATTTAGTCACACTACTGCTGATGTTTACTGTAAAAAATGCGGTGCAATGTTAGTGAAGAGAACTGGATCGAAGGCTGAAATATTAGGCAAAGTCATAAACAATCTTGATTAAGTTGCACTAGCAAGTGTTCGGCAAGTGCTAAATCCATTGCAGTATTTATATTGGCAACGAGCTGTATTTCATTTACAATAGAATAGAATTCCTTAAATGGTTTTTCAGAGATAGACGTGCCCAAGTAGAATCCACAGACGCCCGTGTAACAGTATTCGTTGCTGCTGATAGCAACTAAGGAACTGCAGGTCAAGCCAACAGAGCTAACAAATGATTTTTCAGCTACAGCTGCTATACACGTATTATGAATAGATGGTGTACATTTGTCAACCAATTTTCTGACTGTAACTACATTTAGCAATGCCAGATCCGACGGAAATGTAAGAACTTTCTGTCCACGCATTGAATTTAGAGCTCGAGACAGGTCACTAGAATACCCTAGCCCTTCAGCAACCATCACATCAATTTTGTCGACTGTTCCGTATTTTCCCTCTAGAAGCTGTGTAGTGTATGGAGAGCTAGGGCTAGATACGCACAGAATCCTGCTAAACTGGCCGGATAAAATCACTGCACGTAACACGGTTTCAATTAGCGTTTGACCTCTTATGCGCGCTAGTGGTTTTTCAATATTATCTTGCGTAATGAATCTAGACCCTTTACCGCCACACATTATCACAGCTATCATGATGAAATAAATCCTGATACAGATGATAAGAAAATGAGACAAAATAATCTAACAATTTCGTTAGAAGCCCCCATGACATCTCCAGAAATTCCTCCAAAACTCAAATGAGCAATGCATTGGATTAATCCTGCAATAAGAAATGCAACTACTAAGGTAAGGAGACCTTCGTACCCGGTTACAAGAAACACGATAGTCAAGGTTATCATAGTACTGGATATGAATTTCATTTTACTTTTCATAGCTAGGATAAAGGGAGAACTAAGGCCATCCCAAGCTGCTTTGCCAAAATGTGCCTGTTCTACCATCACATATTTAGCGATCACCTCAGAAGTCAATAAGAATGAAAGGAGAGTGGTGCCGTCACGGATAGATGACAGTGTCGTAAAAATCCCTATAAAATATAAAATCAAAGCTGTTGCCCCAGCCGATCCTATTGAATGGTCGTGCATTGCATTTTTCTTCGATTCCCTTCCCCTCTTCACCATCAATCCGTCACCGAAATCAGCTAACGCATCGGTGTGATGCAAACCAGTTATCAAAGTGATGAAGAGAACAACCAAAAGGCTTGTTATTTGGGGTTCAAGCACAAGTGACAGGCTATACCCAACTAAACCTGCTGATAATCCAATCAGTGCCCCAACTAGCGGAAACAGGTACATGTTTGTCGCTATGTATTTTATGTCGATTGGACTTGATGGACTATGCCGAGCGGAAGGGATTATTGTTAAGAATGAGACAACTGCCACAAACGGCTTAAATACCAAAAATCAAATTCCACCAACCTATATGAGACAGTACTAAGATAAGAGGAAGCGAGAAAACCAAACCGAAAAGCATGGTGGTTATCTTCATAATCTTGATGGCCAGCATGCATTTATCAACTGTTATCATTTCTGTCCCTTCACCTAAGGCATAACTACCCATCTTCTCAAGCTTCACTCTTAAAGCACCTGCCATAGAACTCATAGGATACCCTGCATTGATACTAGTTGTTTTGTGATGATCCCGCACAAGTATTGACATAGAATTTCTCCAATCTGCCTGAACCATACAAGCTGAGACAACCATCAGAAGACCAGTTATACGAGCGGGTAAGAAATTGAAAATAGTATCTAACTTAGCGGACATCCAACCTATTTCTTTGTAGTATGGATCCGTGTATCCAAGCATGGAGTCCAATGTATTAACTACTCTAAAAGCTAAACAACCTACAGGGCCTAGAATGGAATAGAAGAACAATGGAGAAATAATTCCATCGACAGTACTTTCACTAATGCATTCGATAGTCGCAGATTGGATGTATTCTTCATCCAATGTAGTGGTATCCCTCCTGACTATCATTGATAAATTGTATCTAGCTTCCTCCAAGTTCCCTGCCTCTATTGAACGAATGATCTGGAGGGCACATTTCTCCATTCCTTTCAACGCTATTGATATCTTTAACAAGACCGCAAATAGAACAAGGGTGATAACTATTCCCGTGAAAAGAGCTGTCAAAGTAGTTAAGGCTATTGTCAGGAACGCTATGCCAGAAATAAGACAACAGGAAAATAATATTCCGTTTACCTTTTCTTTGTTAAGAAGTGAGGTAGAACTTACCGTTCCTTTATCGTGTTTCAAATTCGGAGTCATGCATTCGATTAGTTTTCCGAGCCAGGAAACTGGATGGTACCTATTTTTGGGGTCTCCAAACACTATGTCTAGGAGTATCCCAAGAGCTAAGCCACCTCCCAAAAGAATAAACTGCTCATTAATCATTTTCTAATTCAAGTATATCCTTTGAGATTTTTCTTATGTCGATCATTGGTTTGATTTCTCTGACCAAGTCTTGGATTTGCTCATCTAAGGTGGTGTCAAGAGCAGCATTTTTGTCATTAGAGTCCATACCATCAAGCGAATCCTCTTTTGGTAGGTTTAGCTTCACTTTGGAGACTACTCCAAAGAACTCCTTGTTTGTCATCAATTTGACAGTCGACATGGCCGTTTCTAAAAGTGATTCATCTCCTAGAAATTTATTTATCATGAATCCTTTAACAAGTTCTCTGTCAGAAGGTTTTAGAAGTAACATTGTCCCTACGATATTGGCAAAGCATCCACCTCTTTCGATATCGGCAATGATGATGACAGGAGCGTTTACTTCCTTTGCGAGAACCATATTTGCGACATCATATTGTTGAATGTTAATTTCGGCCGGCGACCCTGCTCCCTCCATAATCACTATATCATTTTCTTTTCTGAGGCTATCTAACGAATTAAGGATAATTGGAAATGCATACTGCAACACAAATTTTTGGTAGTAGTCTTTTGCATGCATAAGCCCATGAGAATGACCTTCTATTATTACATCACTTACGTAGTTACCGTGCGGTTCAAGTAGAACGGGATTCATTCTCACGTCAGGATTTTTTCTAGATGCGAATGCTTGTACCGCTTGAGCCATTGAAATCCTCTCTAAAGAGCTTTCAATCCTGTAAATCTTCGAGGACATGTTTTGAGACTTAAATGGTGCTACTTTGTATCCTCTGTCTGCAAAAATCCTACACAGTACAGTAACGATCGTAGTTTTCCCCGAACCTGAAGATGTACCTTGAATCATCAAGATTTTTGCTGTCATGGACCCATTGATTTAAAAGCGTCTATAAGAGTGGTGTTTTCTATATGCTTTTTAACAGCAACCCGAATATGTCTTAAACCCATTCCAGTAAACGTGCTGCAATCTCGTACCAATATTCCTCTTTTGCTAAGAAGATAATTGCGCACCTCAACTGAGCTCTGATTTGAAACATCTATCAAAAAGAAGTTGACGTCAGATAGCATAGGAGAAAATTTCGTCGTCTTGCCTAGCTCGTTCATCATAAAATTTCTTTCACGCTGTATTAATCTTTTAGATTTCTCTAAATAGGATGGGTCCTTTAGGACCATCGTACCTAATTTTTGAGCTACGCCGTTTACGTTCCAAGAAATCTTATTTTCGAGCATGCGATTTATTAATTTCGGATTACATACACAATAGCCCAATCTAATGCCCGCTAGACAGAATGATTTTGTCATCGATCTCAGTATCACCAGGTTCTTGTAGTCTGAAACCATTTCGATCATAGTATTCTTTTTATCACCTTCATCTACTAACTCAATAAAACATTCATCTATGAAGATCTGAGTATCTGAACTAATATTTTCAATTATTTGTCGCATGGATACCGTTGATAATATTCCTGTTGGGTTGTTCGGATTGCAAAGAAAAACTGCATCACATCCATTAGTTGATTCTTTCAATATTTTTTCAGTATCAGGTTTCCAATTCTTTAAAGGAACAAACTTGACCGTTGCTCCTGCTCTTCTGGCAGAGAGTTCGTATTCACAAAAAGTAGGTGCAGAAATAACTACATTCCTGCGAATGAATGTACGCGCGAAAATGTGGATTAGCTCAGTAGCACCATTACCAATTAATAACCATGATGGGTCTAATCCTATTCCTAGGTAATCTAAAATGCTATTCTTCAATTCCCTACATAACGGATCAGGATAAGTTGTACACAGACTATTTAATTCACTATACAAGTCACGTAACAAGTGCTTCGAAATTCCCAAAGGATTGACATTTGAGCTAAAATCGAGCTGAACCAATCCAGGATTAACTGAATATACTCCCCCATGAAGACAATCTTGGTCAGGCTTGCTTTTCATCATCGGCTTCATCCACTAGCTATTTTCAACCAACATTATAATGTAGATGTTGGTTAATAGGACGCATTGAGCGTTATTCTCTCTCAGTATCGATGGCTTTTCGTGAAAAGATTATTAGTTGTAATTTACTAAGCCAACCTGATGTTGAAGGTTGCACTAATCGGCGCCACTGGAGCGGTAGGCCAAGAATTTGTATTGGCGTTAAATAAGCATCCGTGGTTTGAATTGACTGCAGTCGTCTCATCTTCAAGATCAGCTGGAAAAAAGTACTTGGATTCTTTAAGGGATCCGTCTTCGGCAATTTTGAGATGGCATAGTAGAAATGAAGTTCCTGAATCCGTTCGTGATATGATAGTCACTACCGTAGACCATATCAAGCCAGATTCGTTTGACCTTGTATTCACTGCACTGGAATCTGATGATGCTCTTAAAATCGAGCCCAATTTTGCGAAATCTGTACCTGTCATAAGTACTGCCGCAGCTTTCAGATATGAAAGTGATGTACCCATAATTATACCAGGAATAAATGAAGAACATATCGACCTGTTGAATGTCCAGAGAAAGCAACGAAAATGGGAAGGATTCATATGTCCATTACCTAACTGCACCACTACCGGGCTAGTGATCACACTGAAACCTATCATGGAAAGTGCAGGTCTACGAAGCGTAATCATGACCTCTATGCAGGCTATTTCTGGTGCAGGTAGATCACCTGGGGTTGTCGCTCTAGACATTCTTGATAATGTAATACCATATATCCCTAAAGAAGAAGAGAAGGTCCAAGTAGAGACGAAAAAGATCCTCGGTAAATTGGACAAAGATTCTATTAGTCCAGCTGCTCTAAAAGTTAGCTGTACTTGCACTAGAGTACCCGTATTGGACGGTCACACTGAATCCGTGTTTGTAGAAATGGAGAAATCTCTTGAGCCAGACGAAGTGAAGCGACTCATGATAAACTTCTCAGATTCAGTTACCATCCGAGGGCTACCTTCTGCTCCCAGAGATTACATCGTCGTACACGACGATCCTACTAGACCACAGCCTCGCATCGATCGAGAGATCAATGATGGGATGACAACAGTTGTTGGGAGACTTAGAAAGGACTCTGTCTTTGACCATGGCATAAAATATGTCTTGCTCTCACACAACGAAAAGATGGGATCAGCGAAAGGAGCCGTTTTGATGGCTGAATTGCTAAAAGATAAAGGGATTATATAATCTTATTTTATTCTTCTAAAAAACAGAGCTATATTTTGAAAATAATACATTTATTAACCCCTCATGATGTAAAGATGTCCAAGAGTGATATATGGGTAGAATCGACGATCTTGACTTAAAGATTCTCAGTGAGCTCTCAAAAGACGCTAGTATTTCTGTTCCAAAACTTTCAAAATCAATTAATGTTAATTCCTCGGTTGTATATAGCAGAATTAAAAGACTACTAAAAATGGGTTTCATAAAGAAATTCACCATAGTGATTAATGATGAGGCTCTTGGTTTCAACGTCAGAGCTCTCACTGGAATAAATATGGACTCAAAGATGAGGGATAATGTTCTTAATGAATTGTTCAAAATTCCAGAAGTGAGAGAGGTTGCAGAAGTGACAGGAAGATTTGACATATTGGTAACCATAAGTTCCAGATCTCTTGACGAGATGCATCAATTGATATCAGAAAAAGTGGGTAGAATAGAGGGAGTGCAGAAGACAGAAACATTTATTGAAATGCGCAAGACTATAAGAGAATTGCTATATTCGCATTCAATATCTCAGTAGCATCCCGAATGACAATCGCAAATTTAGACGGCAGTATACGATATTAATATATTTAGTTAGTTCATTACTGTCACCGTTGGAAGGACAATAACAGATGGATACCTTGACTACCTCTGCATCTTTTGGCAGAGTTTTCCGAGATTATTACGAGCTTACGAAGCCAAAGATATGGTATCTATTAGTCTTTACTGCCTTTGCCTCCGCTCTAACTGCTTCCTTCCTTTTCGACATCCCAACTGACCCGCTAATGTGGGTTCTTTTACTCATTGGTGTAGCAGCAGGATCCGCAGCTGCTGACACGTTGACTGGATACAACGATCGAGACATTGATGCAATTATGGACCGAACGAAAGGGCGTCCTATTCCCTCAGGAAGAATATCCCCTAGAAATGCTTTCATCTTTGGAGTTATCCTAGCAGCAATATCGCTTGTTTGTTCGTGGTTTTTGAATATTTATGCATTCGCGCTGATGGCGTTTGGTTTATTTGACAACATCATTGTGTATAGTAAATGGCTCAAGCGAACTAGCCAGACCAATATAGTTCTTGGGGGCTTCTCTGGAGGAGCACCAGCAATGATAGGATATGTTGCGGTCACTACTCAAAGTATTGAAATTGGGATCATTATGGCGGCATTGGTTTTTCTATGGATTCCGACTCATATTTGGAGCCTTGCACTCCATTCGAAGAAAGACTATGCTAAGGCTGGGATACCAATGCTACCTGTCGTGCAGAATGAGAAAAAATCCGTTAGGGTTATTGCGGTCACTACGATACTAATGGTTCTTTTCAGCATTTTTCCCTTTTTTCTCAACGAATTTGGGATTGTTTATGTATTAACTGCTACCGTTTTTGGTGCCGCCATGTTAGCATTATCTCTATGGCTACTAATGAGACCTAGCGAGAAGGCTGCATGGACCGTGTTCAAATTCTCGAGTCCTTACCTGACCGCAATCTTTATAGCTTTTATAGTTGACGCATTCTTGCACTAGAAGAGCATGACAAGCTATTCGCCACACAAAATCTTTTCGCATTCATAGATTAACCGAGCTACCACAACATGTGCTTCAAGTCCTATTTTTGATATATTGTATAGGCCAGTGAACTTTCCAGTAGTTGTTCTTGAAAAATGCCCTCTAGGGAACCCACCCACTACGAATGCACACGATAATGTGTTTGAAGAGAGAGCGTCTGAGACAACTTTTCCTAAGGTTGAAGTAACACCTATTGTGGAGAAGCCTATCACTTGCCTTGGTCTTATTGTTTGGTCTATTAGTTGGTTAAAGGTTACTCCCTCCTTCAATTCCAACAGGACTTCGGTCCCATTTCTATTTTTTATACTCTTCTTCTTAAAGAGATCTGCCATCAGCCCGTCAAATCTAGAGTATGATTTCGGAAACCGAATCCCTTCTCCAATTATTATACTGTTGCTATCTATCGTTGAAACGTATACTTTGATCTGATTATTTAGATATAGTGGAGAGGACATAACGGCCGCCAATGATAGATGAACTATGTCAGGCCTACCGTGTTTTAATAAGGAGGAATCAGCCTTCATTGCAGCATGATGATAGCTCCTATCAAGAAATGTTTCTTCGGGGTTCCTCCCTAGTCTCGTGGCATGAGCTCTCACTGCTTGATGATTTCGCAAATTTCTAGGAACCAGTTCCAGTGCAGCCTCTGTAATTATGATGGAGCATCTATGTTCTTGCTTCATGCAGCCAGTCAGAGAGGAGGTTCAAGACATCCATAAAATAAATCTATGTACTCTGATCATGACGATTTTTTTTGTTTATTCTTGGTAACGATTTTCAATGCAATCAAACATTCAACTAACGGGAGTTAATTTCTAACAGTTAGCTAGCTTTTACATATAATAAATAATCACAATGATTTATCTAGCCCATTGTAGGCTATATCATAATATCATCTAAAAGGCGTAAATTGGAAACAGCAAAGGAACGAATAGATATCTTAATTGATGCTGCATTGTATTATTCAAGCATAGATGACAAGTTATCAGATGATCAAGCTCGTCTGGCGAAAAGGATTGCAATGAGGGTTCGTATCAGACTCCCTTACAGCATCAAACAACTTTTTTGTAGGCAATGCAAGGAATTTATCATCCCAGGAAAGAGTTCAAGAATTAGATTAGGACGATCAAATACGAAATGTATCAGAATTAGTTGCTATCGGTGTGGTCACATTTATCGGAAGCTTATATCAGCTTAGCTTCTCGAACCAAGTCATTCTCGCTTCTTGTACTATAGTTGAAATGTATTTCTGATTTGAATCATGATATTTACAGTAGACTAAGAGCGAATACTTCGATTTGGGGTTATAGCAATTCCTGCTCGGTATTATGAAGACTTGAATTTTGAAGTGAAGTCGATAATAATTTATAAGGAGTTAAAAGAGGCTATTACATAGTGTATAATGGCAAAGGTGTATGATATCCCTTCTACAGACCTTATTGTAAAGTTGGCTGAACGATTAAAGAAGGATAAAAAGATTGAGCCTCCTGCGTGGGTGGCATATGTGAAAACAGGCTCTCATGTGGAAAAAATTCCTCAGAATAGAGACTGGTGGTATATCAGATGCGCTTCACTTGTAAGAAAGGTATATTTGCATGGCCCAATAGGCACATCTGACCTAAGAAGTATGTATGGAGGGAGGAAAAGAATCGGTTACAACCTAGACCATCATCGTGATGCTGGTGGTTCGATTATTAGAAAGGCATTGCAACAACTAGAGTCAGCTGGATATCTGACCAAAAAGAAGGGGGGGAGACTAATGAGTGATGAGGGAATGAAGAAGATCGATAGACTTGCTACGGAGATCTTTAAGGAGATTCACACAATACCTAATCTGCAAAGATATGCTTGATGGGAAAGGAGCGCGAGGATGTCTGTAAATCAACCTTCTCCAGATACAAATGAAGAAGAATTAAAGAAACGTGAGGCTGAAGCTGCAATGCGACAGCGCGCACTGACATTCTTATTGGATCAGAATGCAAGGCAGAGGCTTACAAACATAAGGATGGTAAAACCTGAGCTGGCTGCGGCCGTAGAGAATTATCTTATAAACTCAGCTTCATCAGGAAGGTTGAATAGAGCACTAACCGACGAGGAACTTAAGCAAATACTGTTAAACATACGACAGCCGAAAAAAGAATTTAAAATCAATAGAGTTTAGGTTCTCCCCAACCAATCAACCTTCCTGAGAACATTTTGGGGCACTCAGCCGCCGATGACCATAGATGAATTATATTTGAACTTCTCTAATTCGATTCCTTTGAGTTAACTATATTAAGTCTAGTGAGGGTTTTCAACTTCATGAAAGCAGCCATTTTCAGAGAATATAACAAGGATCCTACGAAGAATGTCAAGATCGAAGATGCAGATATGCCCAAATTAGGCCAGAATGAGGTTATGATAAAAGTAGAAGCGGCGGCATATAATTATAATGATCTTTGGGCAATCTGGGGGGATCCCATTAAGGTACCTCTACCTCATATTTCCGGTAGTGATTCGGCTGGTCATGTAGCTGAAGTTGGTGAAAACGTTACTAGAATTAAGGTTGGAGATCGTGTGGTTTCACATTCCAATATGAGCTGTAGGGTATGTAATTTTTGCACCTCTGGCCGTGAATATGATTGCGCTGAAAGAACAATCTGGGGATTTCAGACTGGTCCTCTATGGGGAGGGTTTGCACAATACACTCATTTACCAGAAGTTAACGTAGCAAAGTTGCCTGATAACATATCATTCAATGACGCGGCGGCGATATCTATGGTAGGAATGACTTCATGGCACATGTTAGTTGGAAGGGCCAAGATAAAACCAGGTCAAACAGTGCTAATCATGGGCGGCACCAGTGGAGTGGGGATGGCAGGAATTCAGATTTCAAAATTGTATAACTGCGATGTCATTGCTACGGCAGGAAATAAGGAGAAGATGGACAAATGCCTTGAATTGGGAGCAGATCATGTGGTTAACCACAGGGAGCCTGATTGGTACAAAAAGGTCAAGGAAATTACAAACAAACAGGGTGTTGATGTAGTGTTTTCCCATATTGGGAAGGCTACTTTTGCACACGAAGTATCTCTTCTGAAGATGGCCGGAACATTAGTTGCAACTGGAGCAACGACAGGTTATGATTCTCAAATAGATCTTCGATATCTTTTCTTCAAAGGCACTAATTTGCTCGGTTCGACACAAGGAACTAAAGCAGAGTTGGAAGAGGTAATACACTGGACAAATAAAGGCAAGATTAAACCATTAATCAGCACAGTCTTACCATTTAGCGAAATGGTTCAGGGTCATGTAATGATGGCAAAGGCCGAACAGATAGGAAAGATAGTGACAACTCCACACAAGCTCTAGGTTTAGCCATTGTGAATGTTCAGAACACTATTGTTTATTCCAGGGAACAACAAGAGATTCATCGAGAAAGCTAAGCTCCTGAATGCGGATATAATCTGCTTTGATTTGGAAGATTCTGTGCCCTTAAATGAAAAGCAGACCGCTAGGGATCTGGTGTCAGAGGCACTGGATAAGAAAGAAGATTTTGGTAACAGAAATGTGTACGTTCGAATTAATTCATATGAATCAGGTATAGCGATCCAGGACCTGGATGCCATCGTGAGTGATGAAATAGACGGAGTCGTGATTCCTAAGGTTAATAATCAGAGTGAAATAAACCACCTAACTCTTAGGTTGAACGAATTGGAACGCAAGAAAGCCATGAGCAAGAAAATAGGAACAATGGCCTCTATAGAATCTGCTCAGGGACTGGTTAATTCGTATTCAATTGCAACCGCTGACTCACGGGTGAAGATGCTGGTATTTGGAGTGTTTGACTTTCTTAACGACATGGGATTGGATTATGTTCAAGATGGAATTGAATACTCTTTTGCACGTGCAAAGATCCCAATCGATGCGAGGGCCGCCGGAATTGGTGCAATTGATGCAATCTGGCAAAAAGTTGATGATGTAGAAGGATTAGTACGGGATGCTGCAACTGCCAAACGACTAGGATATCAGGGCAAATGCGTAATTCATCCAAAGCAAGTGGAACCAGTAGCTAACGTCTTTATTCCAAGCAGTAATGAAATTGACTGGGCTAGGAAGGTAGTACAAGCCTTGGAAGAAACAATGGAAAAGGGAAGGGGTATAGGTGCCGTAACTGTGGACGGAAGGATGGTCGATGCCGCTCACTATCGACAAGCTAAATCTGTATTGGACTCCTTGAATACTAAGTGACATGTAATCACATCATTGTATTCATCTGATCTAAACATAATTGATGTAGTCATGGTCTGAAATGCAGATTAGCGATGTTTTATGATAGATATAATCACAAAACACGAGCTCAGAACATCTTGTTGTAGGGTACTTTAACACCACAACACCACAACACCATAACACCATAACACCACATTCCTTATCATATTTCGTTGTATTGTGAAAATTCATAAATGGCTTTTTCCCTCAGGGGCACTTTTTGAGGGATCATAATTCATTGTCTGGGTGCTAGCCGTTTCCTATCAAGATTAGCTTCTAGTAGGACTTCTGGCTAAAAATGCACACTCAACTAGGTAGTAAATTTAATATATCCCCAACCCATGCCTTTAATGAGTATATTTTAGGTGAATAGAGGATAATGTCAATTCAACAAGGTACAGCTGGTGGAATGCCAGTCTTAATATTGAAAGAAGGCGCGAGTCAAACTAAAGGTCGTGATGCTCAGAAGAATAACATAACTGCGGCAAAGCTCATAGCAGAGGTAGTACGTTCAAGTTTAGGACCACGAGGAATGGACAAAATGCTCGTGGATTCTCTGGGAGACGTGACTATCACCAATGATGGGGCCACAATTCTCAAAGAAATCGATGTCCAGCATCCTGCCGCAAAGATGATGGTAGAGGTTGCTAAGTCGGTTGATAATGAAGTGGGGGACGGTACTACATCTGCAGTCGTCCTTGCGGGAGCACTCATTGAGAAAGCAGAAGAGCTAATTGGAAAGGATGTTCATCCAACCATTATAGTTGACGGTTATAGAAGGAGTGCAATCAAGGCGATTGAAATACTCAACAGTGTCGCGATAAAAATCCATGGTAATGAGAAAGATCAACTTACAAAAATCGCAAAGACTTCGATGCAAACAAAATTAGTTTCCAAAGATTCAGATCAGTTGGCAGAGCTGGTTGTTACTGCTTCCCTTCAAATAGCTGAAAAAACGGTAGGTGGATATCGAGTAGACTTGGATGATATCAAGGTTGAGAAGAAGGCTGGAGGATCTCTGCGAGATACTAAATTGATAAAGGGTATAGTGCTTGATAAAGAAGTTGTGCACGGGGGAATGCCAAAACGCATCGAGAAATCGAAGATCGCTCTGATCAATTCTGCCCTTGAAATAGAAAAGACCGAATTTGATGCAAAGATCAACATTAGCTCCCCTGATCAGATGAAGATGTTTCTTGAGGAAGAAAATAAGATGTTGAAAAACATGGTGGATAAGATTATCGCTGCAGGTGCCAACGTTGTCGTATGTCAAAAGGGTATTGATGACATAGCACAACATTATCTGGCAAGGGCCAATATTTTGGCAGTTCGAAGGGTCAAAGAAAGTGATATGACAAAGCTCGCTAAAGCCACAGGTGCAAGAATCATAAGCAATCTTGAAGACCTTTCAAGTAAAGATCTTGGGGCCGCAGATCTGGTAGAAGAGCGAAAAGTGGAGACAGACAAATGGGTCTTTATAGAAGGATGCAAGAATCCAAAAGCAGTTACGATACTCGTACGAGGAGGCTCACAAAGAGTTGTAGATGAAGCAGATAGATCATTGCATGATGCATTAAGTGTCACGAAGGACGTATTAGAAAGGCCAGCCATAGTCGCAGGCGGAGGAGCACCAGAGGCGTACGTAGCTGGAAAATTGCGCGATTGGGTGGGCACTCTTTCTGGTAGAGAACAGCTTGCTGCAGAGAAGTTTGCAGAATCATTGGAAGTCATCCCTCTTACTTTAGGTCAAAATGCGGGCATGGACCCTATCGATGTGCTGACTGACTTGAGAGCAAGACAATCAAAGGGCTCAAAATGGACCGGAATAGATGTTAGGAATGCAAGAATTGCAGATATTTCCAAGTTGGAGATAGTCGAACCTCTTGTTGTGAAGGAACAAATAATCAAGTCGGCTACGGAGGCGGCATCGATGATCTTACGTATAGATGATGTTATCGCAGCAAGTAAGTCGGCTGGAGGTCCTCCTGGTGGCGGCATGCCTCCGGGCGGCATGGGCGAGATGTGATCATTAGAACAGAACTTTGACCTCTTCAAGAGGTATCTAATTTCTTAGTTTTGTTTTTCCCACCTTCCCCATGTTTTTATTGCACAAACTTGGAAAGGATCTACTGGATATTCAGTTCTTTCTCAATTATGTCTTTTATAGAGGAACCAGTCTCCTGCAAGTCAAGCAACTTTGTTAGATAATCTACCCAAGAAATATCTCCTAATGCTCTCTTCCAAGATGCATAACCAGAAATCACTTTGTCAAACGATTTACAATGGTACTCACAATACTTGTCAGCTGTCGCTCTAGAACAAATCAAACATACCGCTTTGGTAGTAGCCATTTATTGATATTCATAGATTGATAAAAGAACGGAAGTTGAATACCTGCTATATTAAAATGTCATTCGATCACTTGACCCAGTGTTAGTGGAACTCTGAGGGGTTCTGATATGGGAGATTCTTTTGATGGATCGGTAAACGTGACTACAGCTGTAACATTCTTTAATGCATCGTCATTGAAAGTAGTTGCTAGTTGAATTGTACCCGTCTCATTTGTAGTTATAGGAGAAGGAAAAGAGGATGTTCTGACTAAAGTTTCGTTTGTAGCGTATACCTCCATTATGGCATTTATTGGTTTGCCGATTACATCTGGATTTGATGCATTATAATCTACAAGAAGCTTTACCTGATTCCCAGGATCGACAGTCAAAGGTATGTAATGAGCAGCCGCAAGTCCTAGAGAGATGCTTTTAGGTTCAAGATCCGTGGTTAGATTGGTTGTCAATTCTGTAGTTTGTTGTTGGGCAGGTTGGTCTGGAGTGGATTGGTTTTGTTGTTGAATTTCAATTTCAGGGAGATCGGTGCCAGGGAAGATTGTCACTTGTGCGTCGACGGGAGAAGAAACCAACAGTATTGTAATCAAGGGAAGCAAGACTGTCAACAATCTTGTTAAAGTCGAGGACATGAATTGATTCTGATATCAATCAGATATATATTCTATATTCAACTTTTTTTGATGGATTTGTCATTGTTAAGAAATCATACCACTTCGACGTCGTGAGGAAGGCTTTCTATATACCCAGCAGAAGTGATTTTTATAAATTTTGCATTCTTTTGCATTTCTACAATTGTCTTTGCACCACAATAGCTAAGCCCAGAACGAAGACCCCCAACCAATTGCCTAATTATGTCGACCACGCTCCCTTTGTAACTAACCATTGCTTCTACCCCCTCGGGCACATAATCATTCAAATCGTCGGATTCGATTACCTGTGAACCCTCTTCACGGTACTTTCTACCCAAAGATGCATAAAAGGAAGCCATTCCTCTGTACATCTTAAACTTCTTACCGTTCTTCACAAGTGTCTTACCAGGACTTTCATCTGTGCCACCAAATAGACTTCCAACCATAACAGAAGACGCTCCAGCTGCAAGGGCCTTAGTGGCGTCACCAGATGTTCTTATTCCGCCATCGGAGATAATCGGAATATCATAATCTTTTGTTACCTCGGCACTATCGATAACCGCGGTGACCTGAGGTACTCCAGAGCCTGTAATGACTCGAGTAATGCATATGGATCCAGAACCAACCCCGACCTTCACAGCATCTACTCCAGCTTGGATAAGATCCTTCGATCCATTTCCTGTTGCAACATTTCCTGCTATAAGTTCACAACTTGGAAACGCCTTCTTTATCATTTTTACTGCATTTATTGCGTTGTCGCTATGCCCGTGCGCAATATCAACCACTATCACATCAGCCCCGGCCTCGAGCAATGTCTCAGTTCTTTCTAGAAAATCACCCTTGACACCCACGGCTGCGCCTACAAGTAATCTCCCTTTCTTGTCTTTGGAAGCGTACGGATACTTCTCCATCTTAAGAATATCTTTACTTGTAACTAGACCTACTATATGATATTTCGTATCAACTACCGGTAGTTTTTCTATTCTATGTTTATGAAGAATTTCTTTAGCTTCTTCTATAGTGATCCCTTGTTGAGCCGTGATTACATCTCTGCTCATTGAATCAGATACCTTTTTTGTTGGGTTACTCTCAAAGGTTATGTCTCGTCTGGTGATGATACCCGTTAGCTTATTATCATTATCTTCCACAAGTAACCCTGATACTCCATAATCTGTCATCAGCTTTCTCGCATCTGTTACGTTCATGTTCTGGCTAACTGTATATGGTTGCTCAATCATGACGGATTCGGATCTCTTAACCCTCAAGACTTCATCAACCTGGTCTGCAATAGTCATAAATCTGTGTATAATCCCTATTCCGCCTTCGCGAGCTAGAGCAATGGCCATCCCTGACTCGGTGATCGTATCCATATTTGCGCTGATCAGGGGAATGTTAAGAAAAATATTGCGTGAGAGCCTTGTCCTCAGATTAGTTTGACTCCGAGAGATAATGTGTGATCTGGTCGGAACGAGAAGCACGTCATCAAAAGTTAATCCTTCTGTAATCTCCAAATAATACCTTAATTAGGTGTTCTGCAGAGGGATTATAAGTTTTGCCTAAATTTCTTGTACTAATTGCGACCGAGATAAGGGATCAAAGACGGTCGGAGGGTTTAAGGAGGCAACATATTTAGCCATTTAGATTCATGCCATCCTCACCTTTCAGGGGTCGTTAGAACCAATCAGGGTATCCAAAATACCAACAGATTAAAATAATATTTCACCAAAAATTTGATGTTGCAGAGGCTTTATCTTTGAAAGGCACAAAATATAACATTGCGATATTTGACACATTTAAGACTCGTAAGGATAAGTTCACTGGAGAAGCGAAAAGACAAAGAGGAATTATCGCCCATCTTGCCTCTGAACAAAGCCCGGAGTTGCGTACAAGAACTTCCATTGCTCATGTGATCGCGAAAAAGCACGGAATACTTTGGCAGAACATTTATTCAGGAATTTTTCGAGACCTTGACGAGGTCCTCATCCCTTCAGGCGTAGTAAAGGAGGGAGGCAGACTACCCTTAAGGCGTGGACCAAGAGCCCTACAATTGGAAGGAGTACCATTCTATGAATTAACTGAAGCAGGATTGTTGGTGGCATCATCAATCGAAGAGCTAGGGAAAGAGCATAGGGCCAAGTCCTTAGAAGCATTTATTGGTTCACTGAAGCCTGAAAATAGGGACGAAAAGATCCTCTTTGACGGAATACTTCTCTTGATGAGCATTGCTCCTTATTTCGTATCGAAAATAATCAATGAATACATTCATTCGTATAGTATTGGTGTAGTAGATAGCATTATACCTATGAATGTGAAAAACTTTAGATCGGTCATTTCTGACCATATTGGAGTCGAAAAGGAGCTACTCGAAGCATTTGTGAATTCAAGCAAAGATAAGCAGAATCTCATTATGGATTTTATGAGGATTCTTACTTAATTGAGCGAAAGTCTTTTATGAATTTTATCAAAATTATACAATTTTCCGATCTTAGTTTAAGTTCTTGAATGAAATAGTATCATCTTTATTACAAAATGCAACAAGTACTGTGCCGTGAATCTGAGCAAGATGAAATCTCAGAGCGTAGGAATACGGTTCGTAATGCGTTCTTATGAATAGCATGGCCAAGTAGTAATAGTAGGTCAAACAAATTCCTAAGAATACAAAATCTTGTAAAACAGGTCAGAAGAACCAGAAACTCTGGTTTTTAGGGATGAATCAATCTTTATAAATAAAATATATTAATATCTATTGGATACTGGTCGTCTGTCCTTGGTGCATATAAAAAAATTAGAGGTCTATGGGTTCAAGTCGTTTGGTTTCAAAAATTCCGTCCTAACATTTGATAAGGGGCTTATTGCAGTCACTGGTCCAAATGGTTCTGGAAAGAGTAACATTCTCGACGCGATAATGTTTGCTCTTGGAGAGAATAGCCCAAGGGTGCTCAGAGTGGATAGATTTCAGTCACTGTTTCATGACAGCCATAGTACCCATCATAAGATGATCCATGTAAGCCTCACCTTCGACAATCACGATCGAGGAATCCCAATTGACTCGGATAATGTCACGTTGACAAGAGATATGGAAGGACAAGCAGGAGAAAGTGAGTACTATCTCAATGGAAAGAAAGTTACGAAAGGGACCATAGTTGAGCTTTTGGAGATCGTAATTGCTACGTCGAATAAGCTGAATATCGTACAACAGGGGATGATAACTAGGATGTCCGAGCTCAATTCTGATGAGCGAAGAAGAATTATTGAAGATATAATTGGTTTGTCTTACTTTGATGAGAAGAGAACTGAAGCCCTAAAGCAGCTAGATGAATCCGATAGGCGTTTAGAAGTTGCTTTTGCACGAATCGATGAAGTTAGAAAGAGAATTGATGAACTTGAAATTGAAAGAAATGAACAATTGAAATTTCTCAGTATTGAAAATGAAATCAAGAGATATCGAGCCATCAGGATTTCGAATGTTATCGAATCAACTCGATTAAAGACTGAATCAAATGCAAACCGCTTAAGCAGTTCCAGGTCTCGTTCTTCATCATTGGAAACTGAGATTAGTAAACTGAATGCTGAGATCGAGGGTATCGAACAGGAAAGGGGGAAATATATGAAAGAGTTAGATATCACAAATAAAGATAAGGCATTAGTAGAAGGTAAATTATCAAATCTTGTCTACCAATCAGAAAGGAACCGAGCAGTTCTGAAAGAAGCAGATCAGCGAATCATAAATATTCAAAGAAGGTTGAAATCAATTGAACTTGAGAAGGCAACGCGCAAAGACAAGGAGTCTAGTTCACAGCTGGAATTAGAAAAGCTTGAGTATAGCATTCAATTGAAGAGGTCGGAAATGAGTGATCTTACATCCGAACTAAATACGACAAATAGAAAGATAGACAAAATAGCATCCACAGAAGGTGTGTATCATACTAAAAAGGCTATTATTGATGGTAGAGTGAATGTTCTACTTCGAATTCAGAGTCATTTTGAAGCAGTCCTCGCAAGGCTGGAGGAGAGAAGGGCACAAATACAGAGAGCTAAGGATATCATTGAAGCAGAGGTCTTGTCGTTAAGAAATCAGACCTCTAGGTTCAACATTCTAGATCAGTTGCAAAGTAATGACCTTCAAATATATCTACAACACCTTCAATCATGTAACAAGTCTGCAGAGAACCTTCTGGATACAAAGAAACGTGTTGAGCATGACCTCTCTACCTCATCACGACTTGTGGTTACTGCACAACACGCTGTATCGCTTAGACATGACGGTATTACTGAGGTCATGAGAAATCCTAATACCGAGTACTTTGCCGTTACAAGTTTGTTAGAAGCCTCAAAGTACCTAGGGATAGTAGGAATAGTGCAAGACTTGATAAAGTTAGAAAGAGTCTATGAGAGAGCTATTCTCGCTGCTGCATCAGATTGGATGAGTGCAATTGTAGTATCCGACATTAAATCGATGATTTCACTTCTTAGGTATTCAATGAACAAAAAGTTACCTAGGTTTAGAATAATCCCTCTCGATATATTGAATTATCATAGCAGAAAATCAGAAATAGATAAACTTTACGAAACAGACTCTATTGGCATATTAGGAAGTTTAGACAGGTTTGTAAGTTCTGGGTACCCACAATTAGTGACGTTCCTATTTCGGGACATAATACTTGTTCGAACTTCATCAACTGGCTACGAGTTAGCAAGGAGAGGATTCAAATCGGTATCCTTGTCAGGCATATCATTCGAACCGAGTGGTGTACAAGTATCGATTGATTTCGGATCAAAAATCTTTGATATGAGCAAAACCGCTCTAACTACGGAGGTAGTTAGAAAATTGGAGTCTTCTACAAAACATCTCAATTCATTTGTTGAAATGAAAAAATCAAACCTTGAAGGACTAACAAACCATCTGTTGAAACTAGAGCAATTGGAATTTAAAGCCGAAACCAACATTACAAGATTACAGGAAAGAATTTCCTCCATAGGGGAGTCGATCTCTAGTATGGAAGATTTGTTAAGGACACGAATCTACGAAGCCTTAGCACTTCAAGAAAAGTGGGAAAGTACTGATAATATGCAACTATTGTTTGAGACTCGCCTATCTCAGTCCAAATCCCTTATGGGTAAATTAGTGATGTTGTCAGAAAAGATAGACAAGCTGCATGGAAGTGGGGAATTTGCAAGCTTGCAAAGTGAAAAGAACAATATCTTGAGGACCATCGAGAAAACTGATCTGGAACACAGAGAGAGAATTACTGAATCCACCCCGATGAGGTCCATGGCACAAGCCACTCAACAACAGATTAAAGAACTCGATGAAGAGGAGAATCAACTTCGTTATGAGTTGCAACAAAAGCGTAACGAATCAGGTGAAATGCGAAAGAACCTAGATATCGTGGATTCTGAAATCTTGACGCTTAGACAGAAGGAGCAGAATATTATTGATTCAACTGGGAAATCTTATGATGTGATATCTGACTACGAACAGAAAATAAAGATGATTCGAGAAAATGAGCGCAAATTGTCTAGGGAATATTCTACCCTAGACCGCGATATTGCCATCGATAAAAGGGACATCGAACAGTTAGGTGTTAAATACGAAGAGCTAACAGCTGAGCTTAGGTCCTTAAATTATGAAGAAATGCCACAAGACCTAAATGTAGACATAATATTGGAGAATTTGAACGCTGAGTATGTTTCTATAAGAAACAGGGTTAACTTACGTGCGAAAGATGCGTATTCTGAAATAATTGAAGGTTATCGAAGTATGTCTGAACGGAGAAATGAGCTTGAGATCGAACGTAACTCGATCGTTGAATTCATGGAAGAGATTGCCAAAGAAAAAAGTCAAGTATTTGATGATGCATTTTCCAAGGTGGATCAGAACATCAGACAGACATTTGCCCAAGTGAGTGGTGGTGGCTCAGCTTGGCTTGAAATCGAAAACCCCGCTGAAGAGACAAGTGGTATCATGCTAGTAGTACAATTTCCTGACAAACCTAGGCGTGAATCTACGTCGCTTTCTGGGGGAGAAAAAACTATGGCTGCAACAATATTTCTCTTAGCATTACAGTCACTAAAACCCTCTCCATTTTATCTCATGGATGAAGTTGATGCCCATCTAGACGCGCAGAATACGGAAAGATTGCTAAGTGTTCTCTTAAGACGATCTATAGACAACCAGATTATAATGGTCACTCTGAAAGATTCTACCGTTGCCAAGGCAGGTCTAGTTTATGGGGTCTATCCCAAAGATGGTGTTTCCCACGTGGTAAAATATACCCATGGCAAAAAGCTAAGCCCAAGCATACAGTCTAATCCATGACTCTGACGCGTACAGCGGCACCAAAACAATCGCCCTAATTCGTACACGAATTAGTCATACAGGAAACATGAGACAAAATGATCGCGGCTGCTCTCACTTTGGTCAGCTCCGCTTTGATTGTTAAGACTTGGCTCTTTTTTGCATTTATCCATTGAATAAGGACATCTAAAATAAAAATTACATCCTCCACTAAATATTTTCTTCCCTTCACGTATCGGAATGGATCTTGTTTTTTTCAAGTTCGAAGGATTTGGTTCAGATACTGCATCGATAAGAGCTTGGGTATACGGATGAAGAGGATTAAATAAGACAGTATCAACTGCACCCATCTCCACTACCTTCCCTGCGTACATGATAGCAATCTTGTCTCCAATATATCGGGATGTGCTGAGATCGTGTGTGATATATACGTATGATATTCGGAATCTGTCTTTAAGATCCTTCATGAGCTCCAATATCCCTGCTCTGACTGATACATCTAGCATCGATACAGGTTCGTCGGCTATTATAACAGCCGGTCTCAAGACTAAGGCTCTTGCCAGAGCGACTCGTTGTCGCTGCCCACCAGAAAGGGAGTATGGATAATTACTGGATAGCTCTACGACAGGCTCAAGTTTAACATCCTCCAATGCCTTGTACACCTTTTCGTGGCGCTCCCTTCTTGTGCTGCCCTTGTCATGAATGGTAATTGGCTCCATTATTATATCAAGTATTTTCATTCGAGGATCAAGTGATGTGTACGCATCTTGGTGTACCATTTGGACACTTCTCCTAAACTCTTTAAGATCTGCATCCTTCTTTTCTGTGATGTCTTTATCTTTGAATATTATGCGACCTTCGTCTGGTTCTACTGCTCTCAAAAGCAGTCTCGCAAGCGTTGATTTTCCTGAGCCCGATTCACCTGCAATAACGTAGACTTGGCCCTCATCCAGGCTAAGCGATATGTCGTCAACTGCCTTCACGAGCGAAACAGAGCTTGGTCTCATAGCGCTCATTATACCCTTTGATATCCGAAAATATTTTTTCAGATTTTCAGCTCTGAGTATTTCTTGCAAGAATGTAGAATTAAGCTTAAATTTTGCATATATACACTTTCTTACTAGTTTGACGGGTATTTTGTGAATTAACCAAGTCAGTTTGTAAATTCCATAGGGATAATTTACCTGAATCACTTAATTGAGAACACCTATAAACAAAATTATGAGGAAAACTCAACAGTTCTAAGTCAGAGAAACTCAATAATCATATATCTTAATTGCGATAAATCTATTTCATTTTCAAGAAAAAGTGTAACATGAGAACAATTGGAGGAAAGTCTATACGGAGATAAAACCCAAACCCCCCTATCTTGTCAATGAGAAAATACCCTGTTAAACACTAGTTCGATTAAAACCACGTAAATGTAGTGCGAAGAGGAACCCATTCGCTAAGATAGTATTCCCTTTTTAATAGTATTCCAACGCATTAATGGGCTACAGAATGGGCCTTTAAATACAGCTCCATTGTATAAGGTCTTGTATTATCCCTAAAACGAAATTGAGCTAATCATGCTTTTGTCTAGCAGCGAATTTGTCCGATTGTCATTTTGGTCTGAACAAGTCATTAAGGCTCTTAACTTTCTTGATCCTTGTTATTACGATGACACCAGCTATCGATATTGCAAGAACTAACGCAGCAAGCGGGCCAAATTCTGGAACAATATGTGTCCCAGTGATCTCGATCTGCTCCGATCCATTACCGAATTCAATACTCAATATCCTTGCATGAGTATTGTTCATGATTTCATCATATGGTACTAACTGCCCATCAATGAATACAGCATAAACATCATCCATATTCGATTGCTTTTTAGAGTCAATAACATCCCTCGGAAGCTCAATGGTCAATACTCCGTCAGAGAGTGCCCTGATTTCGGCGGCCAGAGTTATATTATCTCTTTGTACCCACATCTCATTCATTTGATTATCACCACTGATCTGATATCGGATCTGATATGATGCATTACCTATTTCCAATTCTTTGCTATTCACGAGATCGGAAGTAGTAGCAGTTTCGTTTAGTTGAGAAATCGTCCGATTTTCTTGTCCGAATATAATATAAGAAGAACTTCCTATAAACATGAGAAACGCCAATAATACGGAGCAAGTTAGCAGAATATGACGTTGTCCTAATATTTGGACTATAGCGGCATTTATTGAACGCAAATTTCTCAGGTTTAGTTGAAGATAATGGCTTTAAAGTTTTGGCTATTGATGTTTCATTACAGAAGTAATTAGGTCCGTTAGCCTATTTCCTATAATATGGAGGTCTGTTTATACTTTCTCAGGTTACATCTAAATAGGCAGCCTTTCGTATTGGAAGAAGGTCATAGGAGTTGGACGTTGCTGGGGGATCTAAGTTCCGAGAATTAAACTTGGCTGATAGACTAGATCTAATTAAGAAACATGCTTCCCTTGAGGACAGGAACATCCAATTTCTCAAGGATTCAACGCACATTTTAGGCTTTGATAATGTGAATAGAATGATAGAAAATGCGATAGGAGTATTCCCCATCCCAATGGGAATCGCGACGAATTTTTTGATTAATGACGTGGACTATCTCATCCCTATGGCAATTGAGGAGCCATCCGTTATTGCCGCAACAAGTAAGGCAGCAAAGCTAGCCAAACTAACTGGCGGATTCCGTGCTGAAGCAGATGATCCCCTAATGGTTGGTCAAATTCAAGTGATTCCAGATGACAAGCCGTATGAAGGTATTTCAAGAAAGATTCTCGATAAAAAAGATGAGTTGTTTAAGATTGCCAATTCCACGGCTAGATCGTCAAAAGTGAAGGAAATAGAAGTCAGAGCAGTTCAAGACGAGAGCCAGGTGGGTGTAGGCACCATGATCATCGTTGAGCTTATTATCAACACTCATGATGCCATGGGTGCTAACATAGTGAATACGATGTGCGAAACGGTGGGTCAGGCCATTGAGAGTATAACTGGTTGCAGGACGATATTGAAGATTCTTTCAAACTATTCTGCACGAAGACTAGTTAGATGTAGAGCTACTTTCCCGAAAAATCAAATCGGTGGGGACTTCATTGTTGAACGAATCCTGTATGCATATGCTCTTGCCTACTCAGATGTCTACAGAGCTGTCACTCACAACAAAGGCATAATGAATGGGATTGATGCCGTCGCTCTGGCGACTGGGCAGGACTTCCGTGCCATTGAGGCTGCGGCCCATGCTTATGCTAGCAGAGGAGGCAGTTACAGATCATTGACAAAGTGGTTGAGAGATAAAAATGGCAATCTTGTTGGCGAATTGGAAATTCCTATGGCAGTAGGGATTGTGGGAGGAGTGACAAAGGTACATCAGATGGCTGAGACGAGTTTGAAGATTCTAAAAGTCAATTCCTCCCAAGAACTTGCGATTGTCATCGCATCTGTGGGTCTAGCCCAGAATTTTGCAGCGCTACTCGCCTTGGCTTCGGAAGGGATCCAGGAAGGGCACATGAAACTCCATTCAAGAAACATTGCTTTTATGGCGGGGGCAAGGGGTAGAATGATAGACATAATTTCGGAACACCTAGTCAAAGAAGATGAAATAAATCTGTCTAGAGCAAAAGAATTGCTGGATAAATTCAGTCAAAATGGTGATATCAATGATTAGATATATACAAAGGATCGGGCGTCTCTCAAGCATTTAGCCATGTCTATAGTTAAGTTCGCAATTCCAAAAGGCAGTATTGAAGAGGCAACATTTAGGGTACTCGAACAAGCATGGCAGACTGTTAGTGGTCATGGTAGAACATATCGCATCAAGCTCAGTGATCCGGATATCGAAGTGAAAATACTACGGCCTCAAGAAATTCCTACCTATGTTCAGGAAGGTTTCTATGATGTTGGAATAACCGGTAAGGATTGGGTCAGGGAGGCCAATGCATACGTATCTCCCTTACTTGATTTGGAGTACGGGCATGTTAGCCAAATTATTGCAGTCCCGGAAAGTTTTCCGGTCAATAATTTATCGGATTTGATAACAGAATTCGCAGAGAAGAGAAAGACTTTAAGGATCTCAACTGAATATCTTACGACCACTTCCTCACATCTAAAGTCTAATAGTGCATACAATAAGTATTTTGGAGACTCTGACCCCCTGATCATTACCCCATGGTTGCGGGTAGGAACAAACAAGAATGTACAGATATTCCTTTCTTTTGGTGCGACAGAAGCTAAGCCACCTGAAGATGTAGATGCGATCTTTGATATTACAGAAACAGGAACAACCATAATGCAGAATAATCTTAAGATTATCGATAATGTGATGGAGTCTTCTGCAATATTAATTGCGAATAAGGCGTCTTTAAAGAATATGGCTAAGAGAGAAAAGATTGCAGATATGCTCGCTCTATTGAAGGGAGTAGTTGAGGCGAGAAAAAAAATTCACATTTTTATGAATGTGAAAGAAGAAAATATTAGTTCCATTCTTGAAAGTCTTCCCGCTCTAAAGAGGCCTACAATAAGTAATCTTAGTGAAAGTGGATGGTATAGTGTTAGTACAATAATAGATAAAAACGAATTTATCAAAATCCTGCCGTTATTGCGTAAAAGAGCTCAAGGCCTTGTAGTGAGTGAACCAAGACAGATTCTCCAGCTAGACGAGATCAATATAGATCACCACTTGTAAAATAATTCAAGACGATGAGTTAGGGCGATGACCCTGGTTAACGCAGAAAATTTGATACCGACACACCTAAACCATAGTATTACATTTCCGGAATGTCTACTTAAGATACTATTCTATTTTTTACCACCAATTCAGGTTAATCCATCAGAATAAATTACATTTTATGGTTAGAATTAATATAAAATGAGCAAAAATCTAGAGGATTGATGCCTGTATGTATATAAATTGTGAAGGTGATAACAAGTCTTACAAACAGTATACTGACCCTATACAGTTTTCGAGGGTAAAGAGATGATGCATGAGATGGATAGCCTAACGCATGTCGCTGCACCGCGGATAATAAAGCGGATATCACAAGTAGATAAAAAGATGAGCCCACATGTAGGACAACGATAAGAAACAGGATATACCGGTTTTGGAAACGACATGATAAATGATATTATTCATGGGAATTAAGATCAAATAGAGCCCGCCACATGATCCCAAAATTAAGGGCATTGTTAGATATTGCAAGAGTGAGAAATATTCCGATTTTTTATTGAATGATAAACACGACATTTCCGATGCCGAACTTAAAATATGGGTCCTCATGTCATAAAATTTACTCCTGGATCCAAAGTGATTAACGAACTTAAACCAAGATCTTTATCGTTCCAAAAATAAGCTACGGTTCATTTGACAATACCAGTCTCCATAAGCAGTTAAGAAGCGTATATGAAGGACAAGGAGCCAATACCCCTGGTTACTATGCAAATGTTAGGTGCAGAAATTCATGATAGGTTACTCTTGTCTGATAGTCTAGTTCTCATGCAAGCATTCACTTACTTGGTAATGGCCTAAAATCTATTACCCCAGAGATGTCCATTATGTCCAATTCGTTAGCCATTTCATGAGCATCTGGCGTTTCATCATCTTCGTTCATACATCTATCATAGAAATTGCATTTGGGGCATTTTGAATTCCTCTTAGCTTGAGGTAGCCTAGGTAAGATAGACACATCGGAATGTTCAAGCGCCTTTCTGAAGAGATTTTTTCTTCTAACCATTTCGTTCCTTAAAATTTCTCTAACAATATCATCTCTTGGCAGATGAACACTCCAACTTTCTATGAATGGCCCTTTCCCATCGTGAGGCTGAAGAAAATAATCCCCCTTTGAATCACTTTTTATCCACCTCAGTTCTTTCGTGTTATACCTGATGGAAATGATCCCTCGTTCGACATCCGTTATTACAAGATAGTATAACAACTGTCTTAGATATGACTTGAACTTTTCATCAGTCATGTTCAATCTACCGAAGTTCAAAGTGTCTTTGAGTTCTACAACTAAATCGTTAGACATTATATCTGGATGCGCCAGTATTCCATCGAATTCAAGATTCGCCTGGGACACGCCTATCTTTGCTAGTTGAGTTATGACAAATTCGCTAGACTCTCCTCTGATAAAATGATATATAGATTCATCGGATATCGTGTCGACTTCTGGGAATCTGC
The DNA here is from genome assembly GCA_009377575.1 of Nitrososphaeraceae archaeon. Lineage (GTDB taxonomy): Archaea > Thermoproteota > Nitrososphaeria > Nitrososphaerales > Nitrososphaeraceae > TH5896. Next base: position 105,818 of record WHTU01000003.1, read on the forward strand.
GGGAATAGTACTGTTTTCTTATACAGGATGAAGGGATGATATCTGAAACATGTACTTCGTCTTCGGAACGCCTTTTCTGCTCGTACCTAGATCTTAGATTTAGTTTGAGTAGATTAGTGAATTCGTCATCCCTTCTGACTACTACAGTCATATCTTAGAAAGATAAGGTACAGATCCGTGCATAAAAAAAACCTCAAAGTGATCATCTTTCCAAGCCATAGAGAATAGTTGTCTTTTAACTTGAACTGAACGGTTCATAATACTATACCGATAATCGGATTTGATCCATTTTTGTGTTCCTATCATCATGGATAAACTGGATGTTATCAAAGTCATGCCTCCACTGGACTTTGTCATCGTTGATGGAAATAAAAACTGCTAACTGTGATGATTACGTTTAGGAGCAAATTGATATGCAACACACCAGTTGACAGGCGGATTAGAAAAGAATCGATATCAACACATAAATATTGTTTTGCTATATGTATGCCAAAACCGACATTAGGACTTCCTCATAACCTAGAGTATTGTTATTAATTTAAATGGAGTCGTACCTCATAGGACGTCGGAATTTTACACCACTAGAATTATCTGTTGAAGGTCCTCCTGACGTACAAGATATATTCCTGTGTCATTCCCCTTTAACAGCAACATAAATTGTCCGAGAATAGTAGTGATCTGGGATGGTGTTGAGAATTGTTGATGTAAAAAATGTACAATTAGATGTTGAAAAATTTAGGAAGGCACGAATAACCTTATCAGAAGATATCATAAAAAAAACAAGTACTATCATAGCCTCAGTAGAAAAGTCTGGTGACAGGGCACTTCTTAAATATACTCAAGAATTCGAAGGCGTCGAATTGAAAAGTCTTAGAGTGTCTGAAGACGAAATCAGATCTGCGTTCAAAAAGGTCACCTCTATGCAATTGAGATCGATACATGCTATGCGACAGAGATTGATTAAAAGCGAATCAGATCTGCTTGATCATCTGAGTAACATCGAATCACGATTTGACCAACTGAAAGTAACGAGACTACTTAGACCTGTAGAAAGCGTAGGCTGCTATGTACCCGGAGGAAAAGCTAGATACCCTAGTACCTTACTAATGTGCTGTACTCCAGCAAATGTCGCCGGAGTAAAAAGATTAGTAGTGCTCACTCCACCTCAGAAGGATGGAAGTATTGATCCTCTGACTCTTGTGGCTGCTGATATATGTCGAGTACGAGAAATTTATAAACTTGGAGGAGCCCAGGGAATAGCCGCACTAGCATTCGGAACAAAAAGTATTAAGAAGGTGGACAAGATTGTGGGACCTGGCGGTATTTTTGTAACCGCTGCCAAGACTATAGTATCTAACAAGGTTGCAATAGATATGGTCGCAGGCCCTACAGAATTATTGATATTCGCTGATTCAAAATCTAATCCCCGACTCGTGGCTCTTGATTTGATTTCTCAATCTGAGCATAGCAATGATACACTTTGTGGGATGGTTACAACATCTAGACATATGGCGATACGAGTTAAGGAAGAGATTAATGAGCTTATCAGAAGCAAAGAGGGTGTGCAAAGACGCGATATAGTTACGGAAAGTCTCAAGGAGAATGGTTTTGTTGCAGTATGCAAACGAGAATCTGATGCCATCGAGTTCATAAATGAATTCGCACCTGAACATTTAGAGGTAATGACTGTTAACGCAAGTTCTGTTGTTAAAAAAATAAGATCTGCAGGCCTCATTCTTATTGGAGAGTACACTCCATCAGCAGCTAGTGACTATTGTCTAGGTTCAAATCATGTATTACCTACGTTAGGATTTGCTAAGTCGCGAGCTGCATTATCTGTCTTGGATTTTCTAAAGATGATAAGTTGCATCGAATTAGACCGAGGAGGTCTAGAAAAGATTGAATCCTGCGTCAAGGAAATCACGACCGCAGAGGGGTTATTTAATCATTACAAAGCGGTAGAAGGAAGGTTTTTGAGATGACGTCAGAATGGCTTTCAAAAAGGCTGCTGGAACTGTCCAGACTTGATGCATATATCAAACCTACAAGTAATGACAGAGTTATAAAAATGGATGCCAATGAGAACCTTGCCCTGGCTCCACAGTTCCTTAATGATATTGTGTCTAAGGCAGTCTCCATGACTGACTTGAGATATTATCCCGGAGAAGAATTAGAAAGGTTTTACGAGCAGTTATCACGCTATTTGAACTTAAACAAGAAACACATTGCTGTTAGCAACGGTTCAGATCAAATCATAGAATCTCTGTTATCGACGCTAGGAAAACGGGTTAATGTCACTATCGTCGAACCTACTTTCTCATATTTCATAAACCGATGCAAATTGCATGACATACCGATTGAAAGTATTCCATTGAATGAAACGGATAATAGCATTCCGTATTCAAGATTCATGAACAGCGCAAAGAAATCGAACATTGTCTATATTTGTTCCCCAAATAATCCTACAGGAAATCAGTTTGACAGAGAGACTATGTTAGACATTGTTGAATCACTACACGACAAATTAATAATAGTTGATGAAGCGTATGTAGAATTTGGGAACTATAGCCTATCCCAATTCGTAACTAAATATGATAATCTAATCGTTCTTCGAACTATGTCAAAAGCCTTTGGATTAGCTGGTGCTAGAATAGGGTATCTAATCTCCCAAGAGAATTTGGCAGAGATTTTTAGAACACAGATCCAGTCCCCTTATCCAATTAATAGCTTGTCACTTGCAGTAGCCACATCAGCCTTATCCGTCTATCAATATTTTTTCGAGATAATTCAACTAATCAGACAACAAAGAGATAAGATGTTTCTAAATCTTAGTAAAATGCAAGGAATTAAACCTTTCCGATCGGATGCAAATTTTGTCTTTTTTGAATCATTTGATTTATACGACTCAATTCAAGAAGGACTATGTCAGGAATTGATATCAATTAAGGCTTTAGGTGATTTTTATGGGTATAGCGGATGCTTTAGGGTTACAGTGGGTACTGAGGAAATGAATAATAAATTCATATGCTCGATTAGAAACATCATGTCAAAGGATGGATAAACTGTCTCAGTCACCAAGTTTCTTTAATGAAGGTGACGGAAGTTCTGCAAGAAAAGATATAGATGCTATTCTTTTTGATGTCGACGGAGTTCTAATAGACACTAGACTTTCGTATAACCTTGCTATCAAAAAAACAGTTAAACATGTTCTCGCCATAGTAAGTAGTGTCGAGCCAATCCAGTCAGTTTCAGACAGCATCCTTCTTAGAATGCGTAGAACTGGAGGTTTTAATAACGATACTGATACCACCTATGCCCTAATTCTTACTTCACTCGTTAGTCAGAGTACGAGTACGAAAGAATTGGAAAGCCTTCTTTTTGATATAACCAATAGAATTGATGTAGGAGGAATAATTTCTGTAGAAAGGTATCTATCGACAGTCTTTTCTAGAACTGCAGTAGAGAAAATAAAACATGAGTTGAGTTATCCTGGACCTGTTAGCAGGAGTCTGGTGACAACAGTATTTGATGAAGTTTTTTACGGAGCAGAATTATTTAAGCAAAGATACGGTATTTATCCTCAATACTATTTTGGTGACGCTCTAATCAATAATGAGAAGGTTGTGATTACTAGACGTACTACAAGATTCCTGTCCAAAAGATTTGACGATAGAATCGGAGTTGTTTCAGGTAGGAGTAAATTGGCCTTTGAGTACTCTCTTCGAGGGGTATTGTCAACTTTTAATAGAGAGGCATGTATATTTTTGGAAGACGAACCAAGAAAAAATGCAAAACCTAATCCTTACGGGATTAAGAAAGCAATGAAACGAATGCGGGCTAAGCATGCTATATACGTAGGTGATTCTGTAGAGGATATAATTATGGTTGGAAAGGCGAAAGAGGAGATGGGGCTTGAAATTGAATTCATGGGAGTGTATGGATCGAGTGTTAAGCCAGTGGAAACTAGGAAATTTCTTAAGCAAAAAGGTGCAGAGATGGTATTAAAGAGCGTCAATCAAGTGCCAAATATATTAAATAAAACAATGTGAATACTTGATTGCATTTGATTGAAGAAGGAAAGCAAGAAAGGATTGCAGAAACAACACGCTCCACTAAAGAAACAAATATCAAAGTTAGAGTCAATTTAGACGGATCAGGAGAAGCGAACATCTCAACTGGATTGCCTTTTATTAATCACTTGATAGACTCTCTCGCAAAGCATAGTATGGTGGATATCAATGTACTTGCTACCTCAAATGATAATATTGTACACCACTTGATCGAGGACACGGCTATCTCGCTTTCTCGTGCTCTCGACAAGGCGCTAAGCGATAGGAAGCATATCATAAGGTTTGGATATGCAATCGTCCCGATGGACGATTCTCTGACGGTAGCTTCTCTCGACCTAGTTAGGCGGCAATACAGCAAGATTTCCCTGTCGCTCATCAACCATTTGATTGAGGGAATATACAAAGAAGATATAGAGCATTTTGTTCGATCCCTTGTGGAGAACCTTAATGCATGCATCCATATAGATGTTAAGTATGGGGAAAATGATCATCACAAGGTTGAATCTGCGATTAAAGCATTTGCGATCGCATTACGTATGGCTATAAATTTTGATCCTAGGAGTCAAGGCGTTGTAAGTACTAAAGGAGAGATGTAATGTCCAAGTTGGCTATATTCGACTACGGTGCTGGGAATCTATTTAGTTTAGAATCTTCTATGCGGAAAAATGGAGCTAAACAAGTATCAATAATAAGAGACATGGACACTTTGGATGAATTCGATGGCCTGGTTCTTCCCGGAGTCGGGAATTTCGATCCTGCTATAATATCTCTTGAACCCTTTAGAAGAACATTAGAAAAAGCTTCTGTAACGGGAACGCCAATTCTTGGTATATGCTTAGGAATGGAAATGTTTCTGGAGAGAAGTGAAGAAGGGAAGCTGAATGGACTCAAGTTGTTGAAAGGCTACGTAAAGATGTTGGACAAGAAAAAAGTAAAGGTACCTCATATTGGATGGAACAACCTGAATATTACGAACAGTAGCAGCAAATTACTCAGTGGAGTACCGAACGAATCATGGGTATATTTTGTTCATTCATATAGAATCGTATCACAAGAAAAAGAGATTACTATGGCAAGCACGGAATATGGAACTAAATTTCCTGTAGTTATAGAGAAAGGTAATGTCTTTGGGACTCAGTTCCACCCAGAAAAATCAGGTGCAATAGGTGAGAAAATAATTAGGAATTTTATCGGGGTGTGTATTAAGAGTAAATGATGGTCATTCCCGCTATTGATTTGATGGATGGGAAAGTTGTAAGACTGGTGAAAGGAGATCCCAACAACAAGACCATCTATAGCGACAACCCAGTTGAAGTAGCTGAGAGGTGGGCCTCTGAGGGGGCAGATATGTTACACATAGTTGACTTGGATGCTGCTTTACAGACTGGAGATAACAATCGGAAAATGATATATAAAATTGCAGCATCCATCCAAATACCGGTACAGGCCGCTGGAGGAATACGATCAGTTGAAATTATTAATGAAATGCTGAGAAATGTGAACAAGATCGTTCTGGGCACGATCGCTTTTCAGGAACCGGGTCTTATAGAAAAGATGATCAAGAAAAAAAAAGAAAGAATTGTACTTGCTGTAGATCATCGGGATGGAACAGTGATGATCAATGGTTGGAAAGAAAAGACGAACTTGTCGATTCAAAATGCTATTTATGATTTTCGAGCATTGGGCATTTCAGAATTTCTGCTGACGAGCGTTGAAAAAGATGGTACTCTTTCTGGTCCGGATTTTTCTAGCTTGCGCGATGCTTCGGCATTTCCTGGCATAAAAATAATTGCAAGTGGTGGAGTTTCCGGCTTGGAAGATATCTTACGAGCACGCACTGCTGGATGTTCTTCAATAATACTAGGCAAAGCGCTCTATGATAGAAGGATAAGTGTTGCACATGCGAGAGCCCTAGCGTAAAGATATGACACTTGCAAAAAGAATTATTCCTTGCTTGGACGTTGATGCAGGTAACGTTGTCAAGGGTGTACACTTCTCGGATGTGAGAATCGCAGGTGACCCGGTATCTTTTGCAAAAAAATATACTCATGAAGGAGCAGATGAGATAGTCTTTCTTGATATCAATGCTTCACATGAAGGCAGAGAAGCTCTCAAGACTGTTATCAAGGAAGTAGCACGGGTCATCAATATACCATTTACAGTAGGAGGCGGTATCAGGAGTCTACATGATACAAGAGAAATCTTGTTGAGCGGAGCTGATAAAGTCTCAATTAACACAGCAGCGGTAAAGAATCCTGAACTTGTGTCTCAATTAATGAACCTTTTTGGTAAACAATGTGTAGTTGTGGCTATGGACGTAAAGCGGCATTACATTAGCCACTCGACTGAAAAGGCGAGTTACTGGTTTGAAGTAAGAATATTTGGTGGCCGCGAAGGTACAGGCATTGAGGCAATAGGATGGGCCAAGAGCGTAGAGAAACTCGGAGCTGGAGAAATCCTGTTAACTAGTATAGATACAGACGGGACTGAAAATGGATACGATCTTGAATTGATTCGGGCTATCGGTAGAGCAGTTCGGATCCCAGTTATAGCTTCTGGCGGATGCGGATCACAAGAACATATATTAGAGGTATTTCGTAGGACCGATGTAGAAGCTGCTTTAGCTGCCTCAATCTTTCACTATGAGAAAGCGACGGTCAATTCTGTGAAACAGTATCTCAAGGACAATGGGATAAATGTCAGAATTTGAATAATTATTGTAAAGCGAATTGGGCTAAAATGCACATAAAATCGTACTGGGTTTCCAGACTTCCGAAGTAGTACGAATTACTTTGTAATTCGTATCTATCATATTATAGTGCAATAGTGAGATATGGAAATAGCATAGATGCAAGCATTATTCTGTAAGTTATTCTTCAAAGTGTTTATGCAGGATTTCAAGCGTTATAACTTGCCAACGTGCAATAGAATTGCAAATTCAAGTTATTTGAGCAATTGTCCTTCATATTCGGCATCGAAAATGGTCGATTTTGTTAAATTCGCTTCGAAAGCTCTAATTACAGGATACCTACTCACACGGCAGGGTAAAGTAAAAGGTAGCACCTTTCTCTCCTTCTGTGTTATTTTGGACCCAGATTCTACCTTCATGTGCCTGTACTATACTCTTTGATACGAATAATCCCAACCCCGTACCCTTTTCTGACTTTGTGACAAACTTTTCAAAAACCCTTGACATGATGGCAGGATCTACGCCACAACCAGTATCTCTTACTGTAACAACAACAATCTGCTTCCCTTCTTTTTCTTGTTGTCGTTCCCTTCTTAGAGTTACTGATACATTTCCTTCATTTGTGAATTCCAAAGCATTGCCTATTATATTACGCATAACTTGGGATATCCTTTCTTTATCAGCTTCTACAACTATATTTTCATCTGGAGGATCATACAATATAGCTATACCTTCCCCGCTACTTGTGGAATTCTTACCTTGCTGACAATAATCTTGTACTATATTGAAGAGCAAATCATTCAAGGTGAATTTACCCTTTCGTAAAGTTAATCTCTGACTCTCGATTCTACTTGCGTCCAATATATTTTCTGCGAGTCGTTGGAGCCGTTCGCCATTTCTAATGATGACATCTAATGATTCTTGTTCCTTTCCTTTCATGTACTCCTTCTCGTATCTGAGAAGATGAGCTAAACCAACTATGGGTTGAATAGGTGTCCTTAGTTCGTGTGCAGCTACATTCATGAACTCTTTTTGCATTTGATTTGCCTTTTTAGATTCTAAATTAATAACTCGTTCATTCCAAAGCAGTTCAAACATCCATCTGTACAAGTCTGCGCTTCTTTTATTATTTGAATAGATGGCAAAACCAATTGCTTCTAGAAAACTCTCTGCTTCTGGCTTCACAAGTTCTACCCTTAAGAACTTTATGCCATCAATTATGTACAGCCCGTGCTGTGAATCGCTGCCGTCAATTAATTTGAAATTCGGTGGGGCATCAAATATTTTCTCCTGAATCCGCTTATTTTCGTGAGATAATGGACAGATAATCTTTATAATCACGCCATTCCTAGACGCATTGAGCAATGAATCAATTACACCCAGTCTATCTATCCTTACCAAAGCTCTATCATTGGGAAGAAGTAATACCACTTCGTTTACTACAGATTTGGCCAGATCGATCAAAATTTCACTTATTTTCTTAGTGTCATTGATGATTTCGAAGAATTCTGCTTGTATGCCCCTTTCTATTTCCTCAATTCTCTGTTCAGCCGGTATTGACTTATCCCAAAGACTATTGAATAAGTACTGTTGCTGCTCAATAATTCCCCTGACATTACTGTAAATGATATGTGATTGAATTGAGGGTTGGAGTGCAGCGTTAGAAGTTGCGATACCAATATAATCTTCGTTTCTTACGGCAAAGTTTGCCTTAATCCCCTCTACATGGCGAACTACTTCGGCAAATCTCATTAACTCCTTACAATAGATAATGTTTTCACTGTTAATGTCGGTTAGGAGCCTTAATCTAATACCTTCTTCTTTTTTGGCATTCTCCATTAGTTTCTTGTAAACTTTAAGAACAAATGCAGGAGCATTAGAATCACCACAGGCATCAATTCTATCTTCATTTGATAAAAACTGTAATATTGTATTCATTATATTTTGTTCACCATATAATACTTCAGTCTTTTTAGAATGATTATCTTGAGAAGACATCAAGTATTTAGGAAATAATGTAAGCTGGATTTATAATTAAACATTACTACGTTTTGGAACTACTATCATGTATGAACAATACGTGTTCGATGACATATCAAGTCTTCACTGCTCTTGTGATGAATTGTTACCCGAAGAGAAATGGGAAGGCCTGAACGGTAGAAATAAGAATAATTTACTTCTAAAATTCATATACTGATAACAGTTATTCCATTCCGGTGATGGAGTGTTACCCACATTGTTGAGATACTATGTATAGGAGATGAATTACTTTCGGGATTAGTTCTAAATACCAACTCAAAATGGCTCTCGAAAAAGATTACAAGAATCGGTGGACATGTAAACAGAATCACAATCGTAGGTGATGACATTTGTGCAATATCATCTGCTATAAACGAATCTCTAGAAAGAGGAATAGATTGTTTAATCATATCAGGCGGTTTAGGTCCAACTCCCGACGACAAGACATTGGAAGGTGTTTCTTCAGCATTAGGGCTTAAGCTTGAATTGAATGAAATGGCTGTAGACATGATGAAAAAAAGCTATGAAAGACTTTGTATTGATTATCAGCTAAATGAATTTCGGTTAAAAATGGCCATGATACCTAAGGGTTCTATGCCTATTCAAAATATGGTTGGTATCGCCCCAGCTGTCCTGCTAGAAGTACCATCAAGACACCGGACCAGCAGCAAGATTTTTTGTTTGCCAGGGGTCCCAATGGAGTTAGAAGGAATAATTTCAGCTTATGTAACCCCAATACTTAAGAAACATATTAGCGCAAAATTTCATGTCATCGAAAACACTCACGAAATAATCGGAGTAGGTGAATCTATGCTTAGTCCCATTCTCTTTAAGATAAAGAATTCAAACCTACCAACATCAATATATGTAAAAACACACCCTAAGGGATATACCATCGACCATAAGCCAAAATTACAAATTCAAATTGTTTCTAAAGGTGAGGATAGGAAAATGGTCCAAGCAAAATATAGAGAAATCTTCAGTCTTCTAATGGATGAGATTGATAAGCTGAACGGAAAGGTTATCGGATAAATGGGATATCAAGAGCAACAATTTGTTGCATAAATATGATCTTCGTACAACATGAAGATGAATTGAGCGATTTATTCTTCATGTGCTATCTCCTTGCATATTCCGCTATCTGAACAATTTAAAAAACTTTTCCCAACCGCTGCTCTTCATCCATTTCATTGCATAAAAATACACTTTATCTGGTAAAAATAGGAAACGGCAAATGATGTGAGAATTGTACGAAACAAATTCAAGTGATTGTAATTGCCATGGGAGTAAATCAAGAAAACATGTATGCTAGTTGAGATCCAATCTTCCGATGAATAGCATGGTTGTATTGAAATAAATATTCGAGGCAATAATGAACAGAAATGTTGAAAACTTATGACAAATGGTAAAATCATAGTTCTAGAGGGAATAGATAAATCGGGGAAAACAACGCAGTCAAAGCTACTCGTGGATTATATTAGCTCTACGACAAGCTTTAAGGCAGTGCAAATGAATTTTCCCAATTATAACACCTTTAGTGGAATCGAAATCCATAGACACCTAAAGGGCCAGACACTATATAATCCACATGCGTTGCACGTTTTGTTTACACTAAATAGATATGAAGAGAAGCCAGCTATTGAAAGATTACTCAATGAGGGATCGGTCATAGTTATGAATCGTTACTATCAGAGTAACATTATGTATGGACTAGCTGATGGAATTACTAATCATCAATGGCTTGAATCTCTTGACGGGGAGATGCCGCAAGCTAATCTAATCATAATACTAGATATATCTGTAGAGGAATCCATGTCCAGAAATCCCAATCCAGATGTCAACGAACAAGATAAGAATTATCTTAGAAAGGTAAGAAGTTACTTTATTAAATATGCCAATACCTACAGTTGGAAGATAGTTGATGCAAGTAACAAGTCAAAGGAGGACATTCACAGAGAAGTAATTAAAATAGCTGAACAATATGAGATCATCTGAATTTACAATCCAGCTGGTCAATCCGGTACGTACTTGTTAAGGGGGTGTTCAACGCTTCTACTTTTTTCGATGATGATGAACTTGGAGCTCCTTTTTACTATTTAAGTGACTACAAGTGATATAGATTCATTATCAACTTTTCCTAATTGAAAGGTTGCGATGGTCGCAGGTATTCAACAAATTAAGTAGACACTTTTCTGGTCAGTCATTGACTAATTTCAGAGACTATTTCGCCGTTCAGAGGTTCAATGAAATATGTGAAATTATTTATCCTATCCGTTATTTTCCATGCGAAATAATTGGCATTGTTTATAGTCGTGTGAGAATCACCTAAATGCGTGCCTACATAATTGGAATTAAGGTTTGATTCGTAGAATGACCCATTTCCTTTTATGTGTACAAATTCCGTAACAAAATCTTGTCGATCGGAGGAGTTTAGATTTTTTTTGTCAATCACAATTGAAACGGCATTTTCCTCTGATAATGGTGTTCTACTTAGAGTAGGCCTTTCGAGTGAAGTAACTATCCCTATATAAACTAAAATTGTCACAAGGATACTAATAGTCACGGTTACTGCAAATTTCTTATCTATCTTCAACATTTGATTCTGTTATGAACGCTAGATAAATTCATTGGGGAGATCTTTATATTTGAAATGTTCCTAGACAGCACAATCATTGTGAAAAAACGTGAAACATACAAAAAAGCTAATTTCGCAAGTAATTAGATTATTACATACCTTAACTGTTTGAGAAAACTGGATGAGGAAATATTAAAAGAAATAAAATAAGGCTATGTCATCAGTTTATCTGATATGGCCCCTTCTTCCTCGAATAATGTGATATTTTCCCAGACATGAACATGTTGTCCACCTTCATACTTCAAAGTCGCCGCTATCAGATCCATATAGGACTTTCCATTAAGGATTTTATAACACCATATGCATTTTCATTTACCGATAGTTCATTTCTTTCATATAAAATGGCAATATTATTTTTTAGTGTAAACAAGAAATCCACAAACAAAAGGTAGGTAGGACGACCATGAATGAAGGATGGTCGGAAAAGCCGTTGTTGGTCGTCCACCTGTGTGCAGTCCCTGTAATAAGGGCTAATATCATATGATTTGCCAACCTTAAGTTAATTATGCATTTAGATCGTTTAGTTGTATTTTGCAAATTGGGGTAGACGACCAAACAGTAATGCCTTTAACTGCCATTCAATTCATGGTCGCTTGACTTTAGTTAGAAATGAAAAAAGATAACCATGTTCCGGAATGTCTTTTATGTAAAAATGCAATACCTAATGTGAGTTCATAGAACTGCATATCGTTTGGGTAGGACGACCCTTTCCTTTCTCTTCGTCCCCGGTCGTCCTATCTTTATTTCCACACGCGAATAAGGGAGACAAGGTCCGAATGGGATGGACGACCAGCACTGTTATCCGTTCAATGACCTGGTCGTCCTACTTTAGTTTTTTAGATTGAAAGGACAGTTCTGAAAAGCCTAATATTCGAAAATGAGAAGTTTAATACGAGTTCGTCACGAATGGGCGGGGTAGATACCGCCGCCCAGACAATCGAACACGCGACGAATGAATGGCCCCATAGTGGACGGATGGGGATCTTCTGCCCTAATTTTTTTCTGGTCGATTTACCTTCGAATGTTACTATAGGAAAGTAAAGTAGTCCTGGGAGTGCAACAGTTTAAAAACTTCTCCTTTTCACTGGTGACTTACCTGTTGAGTAATCTATTGTACTCATAAAACTTACCATATAGTAATATATCCTGTAAGACCCTAGAAAATGACAATATGAGCACAGATCACAATATCCATTTGATAATTAGAAGTACTCGACTAGACGATATTGAAAAAATAGTGAAATTGCAGCAGGAATCATTTCCAATCTTAGCTCGATATGACAATATCTGGCATCCGGAAGAATTGAAAAGTCACCTCCAGATATTTCCACTAGGCCAATTTGTTGTTGTTGAAGAGGATGGAGAGGTTGTTGGCTCTGCAAGCACATTGATAGTAACCCTTAATCCAGAATATGCTGAACATACTTGGAAGAGAATCACCTCAGACGGTATGTTTACTGACCATAATCCCAACGGAGATAGCCTTTATGGGGCAGATATATCAACACACCCAAAATTTAGACACGAAGGCATCGGGAGTATGCTATATGGCGCAAGAAAGGAATTAGTTCTAAGGTTAGGTCTGAGAAGAATGATCAGTGGAGGCAGATTATTTAACTACCAGGACTATGCAGACAAGATGTCTGCTTTTGAGTATGCCAATAAAGTGATCAATGGAGAATTGCACGACCCGGTTTTATCATTTGAGCTCGATAATGGGTTCAAATTTATTAAGGTACTTCCAGAATATCTGGATGACATACGTTCACAAAATTATGCTAGTTTCATTGAGTGGTTAAATCCTCAATTTTGATACTATAGTTAGAGACTTTTCATGCCGATCATAGATTGTCACGTTCACCTCAATAAGTATGATAGAATAAAATCACAGGCAAAAGAATCCGTGTTACTCGAGAACAGACTGGATGCACTACTACAATCTATGGATAGTAACAACGTTGATTATTCAATAGTGATCTCATCTTACAGAGTCGACGCAAATAGACCCTCTGCCTCCCAAATCATTGATGTAGTAAATAAGAATGAAAATATAAGAAATAGAATAGGAATTGTAACAGGATTTACCATCGACAATCATACTGACGAAGATTTGAAGCAGTACAGAACCTGGCTGAAAGATCGTCTTATCATAGGCATTAAGCTGTATTGTGGCTATGAGCATTATTACCCTTACGATGAGAGGTATCAAAAAGTGTATGATACGTGCATGGAATTTGGAGTTCCTGTCATGATCCATACGGGAGACGCTTATTCAAGTATGGCTAAGTTGAGGTATGCCCATCCTTTGAATGTTGATGACATTGCAGTAGACAACCCTGAACTGAGGATAGTTATGTGTCATCTGGGAAACCCTTGGATAGCTGATTGCCAAGAAATCCTGTACAAGAATCGAAATGTCTATTCAGATATTTCGGGGCTAGTTGTTGGAGATTTTAACTTACCTTCTGCTACCCGTTATGTGAGTCAAATAAATGATCTACTAACTTATGCTGGCAAACCTCATCGTCTTTTATATGGAAGTGATTGGCCTATTTCTAATATGGGTTCCTACCTTGCATTTGTTCGAAAGCTTGAACTTGATGAGGATTCCTATGATTTGATGATGTCAAGAAACACAAAATACATTTTCAGATTGTGATTTAGGGAGCGACTCCTCTGCTCTGTACCACGTGTGATATTTGCAATATGCTAAACCGTCAGAACACAACTGATCTTTTTATCCAAGAAACTCAATATGTGGAGCAAGTTAGAGAATGAGCGCAATTAGCAGGTGATGTTGCTCATTTTGCTCAAACGCTCCTGAGCGAGTTGATTTTGATCAGATGCGTTCAGCTGTGAGGGCGTAAATCGTACCAAGCATTATTCCGGCGCAAATCCATGATAGTACGATATCTGAGTGTATTCATCCTTAAGCTTCATCTCTGCAATTGAAATGAGATTGCCTTCTGGGTCTTCAATAATAGCGTGTTTGCCGAATGATTCCTCAGCTGGTCTTTTGTAAAAGCTTACTCCTCTATTCTCCAATTCCTTGCAAACGCTGTCTAAATCGCTTACGTTAAATCCTATTAGCGTACTGCGCCCGTCGTTTAAACCTTGTTTGACATTTGAGGGTTTTTTCTTGTCTCTTGAAGGGTATAGCGCAAGAACTGTAGACCCTTCCTTCGTAGATAATTCTATCCAATCTTCAGATTCTTGTTTGACTTCCATCTCAAGCACATCTCTATAAAAGCTAACTAGTTTGGGAGCGTCTGCAACTAGAAGAATAATCGCGCTGATTTTTCCAAACATCTTAGCACAATGGGTTTACGTTTACGAGCTTTAAAAGCATTTAGATCATTAAATGTATATGATATCTAATATTAATATCAATATAGTGCAATTTTAACGATTTCCAATATGAATATGTGTTTTCAGATACGATTGGTCGCTTGATTTTACTCTACTTAAATAGAGCTTTCATCCTATATTCTGGCTTATACTTTTTGACTATGTCAGATAAGGGTATCTTTGCTTTTTCTCCAACTATTTTTAGTTCGAGTTTTATTTCGCCGTTTTTATCAATATCAATGATATTGTACGTATCCTGGAAGATCCCTCTATACCTCCATGAACAAGCTGTTCCTGCATATGCTATCTGTAATCTTCCCAGATTCCACATCCACGGCCTATGCTTGTGCCCGCATACAACCAGATCGACCCCAGATTCTAAACACGCTCTTAGCATATCACCTGCGTCCAATACGCCTACCAGATTAGTGTAACCAGTATCAGGTATTGCAACGAGATGATGATGCATGGCTATTATCTTCACTCTCTTTCTTCCTCGGATCTCTTCTGAAAAACTGCTCATTGTCTTCTCCATCCAGAGTATTTGCCGATGTCCTACTTCACCCTCATCTCGATCAGGCCGCGCAGTTCCTATTGTAAAGATAACGATATTGCCATTGTCCAGTTCCCACACATGTTTTGAAGTAGAAGGAAAGAACTTTTTGAATAGTAGATATCCGGTGTGCCTGTAGTCATGATTTCCAGGCAATATGATAATATTTGGACATTCGAATCTTTGAATTTCCTTTTGTGCCTTTTCGTACTGATAAATAATCCCTTCGTCAACCAAATCTCCAGAGATGATTATCGCGTTCGGCTTTAACTCATTATTAATCTCATTGACAATGTCATCAAATGCATTCTGCTTGAACAAACCGCCTATATGTAGATCCGAAACTTGAACAATCTGCATACTTCGCTCTATGGTTTCTTGGAGGGGATTATTATACTAGACTGGCTACATAATTACAGAACATACTCACATCCCATGGGTTCATTTACCGGCTAAGAGTACTAAAGAACTTTCTATTTTCATCCATAAATGGGAGGATTTTTGTTTCAATGGCATGTTGCACTCCATAATCGACATCAAATGATAGTAACAGATATAACTTTACTTTGTTTCGCTTGTTTTCGCCGTCATCTTCAATAACAACATTTTCCTTCTGGGTCTGGTCCTCAATATAGATTATCAGAACCGTAGCACGAATGACATTCTGATACTTGCCTATTGAATATTCTTGTCGGCCCAATTTCGATTCAAAATCCTCTCGTGTGGCAGAGCGCAAAATTGACTGAAGAACATAGTGAGAGGTTTCCTCTCTTGTTAGCAAAGGAACGAGATTATGTCTATAGGCGCTGGCTAGCAATGTCCCTAAATGGTTCGCGATTCCAACAAAGCGTATTTTAGCATTTATTCGTAAGACCTTATCACACAAAATGTTTAGATCGTCCTTCGAAGAAGAAGGTGATGATGATGATGATGAACTTTCTACAGCCATTTCTCTTGATTATACTATAGTTAGATACATAACATGCCTTATTATTGATTTGCCATTCAATGAAACAAGGCTTCGTGTTCAGGACATGCATATCACACGCCACAGAAAAGCCGTTTTACTTCGGCTTCTTGTATGACCTCTGTTGGCACAATATAGATGTCTGAAAGCAAGAATGATAGAAAAAGAAGAATGAGGAATCTCTTATTTTACAGTTGGTGCAATCAATTCCTCTTCCTTTAAGCTGTTTTCTCTTCGAATTGGTTTTTTGTTTGCGATTTTGATTTTGATTTCCTCTGTATCAAACATATAACAGTCGCAACACATTCTATCATAATTTGGTATTAATGGCTTAAATAGCTTTTTAGTCTGAGTCGACCATGCAGCATGCCTTGTTTAACGTTGCAAGCTTCCCAAAGGTATGTTGAGTAGTTCAAATCCTAGTGGTTTGAGTATATTAATTAGTAATACTGAGGTCACAGTGCTTTCCATGAATTCGACCTAACCGTGCTTCTGAGAGGCACTGATGGGCTAGCTCTGCTCAATTTCCGGGCAATTGTAAATGATCATATGGCAATTACGTTTTTGCAGTGTCTAATAGGGTAATTGTCTACCTTTTAGTTTATTTTGAAGATAGACTTATCAATATTGCAAGTGTCCTGTGTTACCTTGGTCGGAAGGATTGCGAATACGAGAGGAAGTCTTAAAAGAGCTGCAAGATCATGTTTTCATCATTCTCTTGTTGTATGCGTCGATTATTTTGTCCAGCGCTGCGTCCCCCTCCTTAACAGCAGCTATAAACTCTTCCCTGTAACCATAACTTTCAATCATTTTTCGAGTCTCCAAGTAATTTCTATTATGATTAGCTTCAAGTTCTATCACCTTCTGATAGAATGAATCGTCTAACGCACACCTAACTAGTATCTTTTGGATCAACAATCTGTTATAACGACTAGTTGCAAAGAAACCCCTGAATATATTCATCCTCTCCTCCTCACTCATTTTACTGATAGCTACCTCAGTCGGAAAACTGAATTCTAGCAATGTTTCATCATCATCATTCATCAAATCTAAATTTCATAGTTTACTCATTTTTAAGACTTTTGTACTAAAGGTTTGTGCGGGGTCAACATTAAAACATCCGAGTATGGCGATAATTTATTTTAAAATTGGAGGTGCCATCTTAATATCGACACAAGATTGTTAGTAAATGATGTTAGCTTGCTCTTAAGAGCTATTGGGTTCCATGTAATGTAGTGATAGTTTGAATAAACCAAAAGATGAACACACATTCATAAATATCTCAGAACATTGATTATATTGGAAATTAGTGGCCATATCTACGATTTGATACATGCTCTTGAGCAAACATGTAAATCATGTACATACCCCAAAAAAACGCCGCACTGATAAAAAGAACGAACTGATAAAATGTCGTCGACAGTACAACATGAGTACAACGTTGATCCTTATTATTTAAATACTATAAAGTGAAGGATCAGGAGTAATGATGATTTCAAATTTTTATCAGAATAATCGGTTCGCGACACTTTTCGTTTTGGCAATAGCATCAGCTCTTGTAATTTCCTTACTCCTATCGTTACAACCAACAAATGCGATACAATCGGCGAACCAATCTCCTCAATCAACGATTCCGCCAGCGAAGTTAACATATACAAGTCTTGGCGGCGATTTGAGAGGATCGATAGAAGGACTTCTTAGTGATCTCTCGGATATCGCTGGGTCCACTAGTGGACAGATTTCGGGTAATATTGCTAGCTCCGAGGTTAATGTGAATAATGGAACTGTAGAGAAGGTATTGTTAGGAAACTGGTCTCTTGACTCAGAGCAAGGTGATAGTCCTGTTTTGCTGGTAGATTTTGACGTACTGAGCAATACTAAAGGTATCCCTCAGAAGCAAGGCGCAACCGAAAACTTTGTGATTAGTAATCTAACGGTAAATTCTATGCAACAGAATGATGGAAATATGGAAATCGGGGGTACAGTAACTGTAAGTCAAAAGCTGGGAAACCAACAGCAGCAAGTATGGAATGATGTCGGAGCGAGGCTGTCAATAGCAAACAAGGTTCTCGTTTTAACTTTAGATGAAAATTCTGAACCAGGACAGATATTTACGCAAAGTCCAATTGTAGGTTTTGTAACACAATCAACATAGACTGATCCAATACAGTATATACCCCAAGTATTCACTAACCGAAGATAATAGTGAATTGTTTCTAGGCAATGTGATCACGATTGCATTCTTTGTTACATATCCTAAAGCAATTTTGGACTTGAAAACGGTTGCTAGAGTTGCCTCATCACAATATAGAACTCCATGATAACAAATACGACTGGACAAAATAAAAGAGAATAGGATGTGCGTTCTCGCCTATGATTGCACTAACTTCCCGTGGTACACCATCTGCATGTTAATCCCATGAAGGGAAGCATACTAATGAGTGCTGTACCTACAATCATTCCGATTACACAAAGGTTGAATTTTGTTGCTTTGAACATATTGATAGTACTGACTTGGAACTATTACTACTCTACTCAACTATCATTTGAACAAATCAAGATTCGATAGAACAAATCAGAAACAAGTATGAACTGTACCTCGTAGGAATAAGAAGAAGAAAAATAGATACATAGGTAATATTTAGAACTAGACAAATACAAAGCCTTTATCTGTGACTTCAATGCAGTCTATCATGCGACCGACAATGAAAAAACCTGAACATGAGGACCCAATAATTGAATATCTCGACACAGTGAGGAATACCTACCTCA
Source organism: Nitrososphaeraceae archaeon (assembly GCA_009377575.1). Taxonomy (GTDB): domain Archaea; phylum Thermoproteota; class Nitrososphaeria; order Nitrososphaerales; family Nitrososphaeraceae; genus TH5896. The sequence continues at coordinate 124,871 of WHTU01000003.1, forward strand.
AATGAATGTAAAGTTCGATTAAACAGTTTTAGAAAGTTTGTAAACAAGGAATTAAACCTCTCTATAAGCCAGTTAATCCAAAAACTAGATCAGGGGGCTCTTGATGTCTATAATTTGCTTTCAAAATACTCGAAATATCTCTGTTCCACTGATAATGGACACGATCTTTCCCCGACTACAATTAAACTACGTATCAGTACTGTAAGAGGATTCTTGGAATCACGATCCGACAAGATAGAAATATCACCACGAAAATTCAGACTTCGGGTCAAAATTCCAAAGATTAGTAAAAGAAAAAAAGATGCCTTATCAAAGACCGAAGTAATAAACATAATTAATTCGTGTTCAGATATTAGGTTAAAAACGTATGTTCTGCTTCTTGCCACCACTGGAATGAGGGCTACTGAAGCATTATCTACTCGAATTTGCGATTTTGATCTCGATTCGGTTCAAGACCTTACGGTTTTAGATGTTCAGATGTCAGACTTCACTGTAATTGCGGTTTCTTGGTAGGAGGGATGTAGCAAGGAGGCATATCGCTTAAATTATGCAAAACCAACATAACTATGTGAAAATGTTGTCTCTAGAATTTGTTTTAAGTATAGGACTAGGATTATTTTTACTAAGCACTATACAGGTGTCGGCTCAACCTCTCACAAAGGACACTTTAACTGGAAATGTAACGGAAGTGGACATTTCAATAGATCCTGGAGAACCACTTCCGCCTAACGGAACGGTAACTATTGGCACAGAAGGAGCAACAGATACAGACATGAATGCATTTCCACCTGAAGGGGTTTACGTCATTATATCAAGTGATACCGTTACGGTAACGAATCAAACCGTAGATATTGGAACGGCAGAGGAAGTGGAGACTGAACCCGAGGGTGAATCTCAAGAGGAGACTGAACCCGAGGGTGAATCTCAAGAGGAGACTGAACCCGAGGGTGAATCTCAAGAGGAGGAGGAAGTAGAAGAGTGAAAAATGCGATGACTATTGACTGAGTATCCTCTTTATTTTCTGTGCGTGGTAGGAAAGAGCGAATGCAACAAGTAATGAACCAGTTGTTAGGATTAGTACTGATAATGGTCAAACCTTTGGACCGCTGCTGCGACTGGCAGCCAATGGAACTATTGGTTAGGGTGGATAAATAGTAGGAAAATCTAGGCCATATCAGTTAGACCGTTAACACCAGATTCATCAAGTCAATAAGCCACTGCAGTCTAGGGTATAGTAACGTATTAGAACCTAGATTGTGCGCGCGAAAAATATCAAAGCAAAGTCGTGTGAAAGGAGCCCAGACGGTGGTCCCATGGCTATCAAGGTGGCTTCTAATGATGAGTATTCAGGTAGTCAGAATCCTCTGGTTATAATGCTGGACGGCAAAGACCTATTCATCGAAAGAACAACGACAAAGAATAATGGAAAGGTACTAACCATGGATATTGTAGTACCTCCGAAGGAACATAAGATAAAGATACCCGGAATTAGTAATTTAGTTTCGTCACGGCAATTACAGAATTTATCTTGATCATTCTTTCTATTCACGGGAGATAAGGGCCATACTCATCTGAAAACCTCAAATTCCTTTAACGGCGCCGGCAAATAATTCTAATGCCCCTAGATCAAAAGGATCATGAAAAGTTAAGAGAAATTGGTTAATACCTATATCTGTATATTCCTTAACTCGTGTTGCCACTTTTTCTGGTGTACCTATCAACCCATGTTTTAGTAATTGACTATATGAACCAGGACCTCTCTCCATACTAAACAACTTTTTCTTATATTCTAATTCCGTATCAGAATCAGCTATAATAACGTCTATCTCTATAGATTTAGAAGTACCAGTTCTATTTCTGTCGTTACGGGAATTAGTGTTGTTGACTTCATTATCCAGTTCCTGATTGATTCTTTCAAATTGGAAATTTAGTACTTTAAATTCTTGTGGTGAAAGATAAGAGGCTTCCCATATATCTGCAAATTTGGCTGCAAGATGTAACATTAGTCGTTTCTTTGCGGATATAGTAATAGGGATCTTTGTTTTAGTGAATCTGGTACCAGTATCCGACTTGAAGGGGGAGGCACCATTTATTCTAAAGAATTTTCCATCGTAGCGGATGGAAGAATAAGTGGAAGATGAGGCATCATTATCTTCTTGATGTTGATTCCATAGCGCTTTAAGAACCTCAACACTTTCTTTTAGTATCGATACCCTTTCAAATTCTTTGGGATAATTATTCCATAAGGATGCCACCATTGCAATGCATACTGCGGAGTGGCACCGGCTCCAGTTCTGAACTCCAGTCTTCCATTAGATATCTCTTGAAAAGTGGCTGCCTGTTTGGCTAATAATGCGATACTTCGGTATTGAGGGTACAAGTAAGTAATTACGGGTCCCAGCTTTATCTTGTTAGTGAGAGGTATTAAACTGGATATGACAGTCCAACAATCCAAATCTATGTGAGCTAGGGCCTCCCCGTAATAGAAACCATAATAGCCCAACTTTTCGGCAAGAATGCATGTCTCCTTAATTTTGTTGTAATTGGTACCCCATGTTTCAAGACAAAATCGCATATTGCGTATACGAAATACTTAGGTACATAAATGAAATCTTTAGTATGATTTAGATCATGCAAAAACAATAGTGATATATTCATGCCTTATCAGTTTCTAAGATTTCTCAGGTCAAAAACAAAGTCATGGATTAGATAATAGTCAATAAGTAATTCCGTCACGACCTGTTTGATGATCAATTATCTTATATTGTAATATTTCATGATATTCTATGTCCACCACAAAATCATCAACTGGGTTCTTATTATCAGAGATTATTCTACAGATAGGTACAATGAATTGATCTCCATTGCTATTGACGATTGTAATCTTGCCATTTGCCTCAATCTTTACAAACCCTATTTGAGAACCATCTAGTGACAATATAGATTTGTTTGGATGAGATATCGATGTCGTTGGTTGTGATACATGTTCCAGTACTAATTATTGTTAGGTAATCGAGTCATTCTATATTAATTTAAGAGGGCTAAAAAATAAACATGACTAAGCAGTCAGTTTTATTTCTTAGGATCTGGATTGATTTATTAGGAGGAATGAAAGCCCGTCCACATAATTTAGCACTTTGATTATCTGATTCCGATCACGCTAGACATTCAGACTTAAACATAAGCCTATCCGCACTGCCGCAGAATATCCACAGATAAAATATAGAACGCAAATAAAAATTGAAGGGATTAATTTTGCGGTGGTGGCTTAGTTCATTGGTCACCTAATTGCGATGATCTTTTCATCAAAGCCAAGTGCTATAAGAAATTTGGCCACTTCGCCTTTATGATTTCCCTGCAACATTATTTTACCTTCCTTAAACGTACCTCCGGTTCCAATTTTGTTCTTCAGGTTCTTAGTTATCGATAGAACATCCTTGTTATCCTGCAAACCTTGTACTATTGTAACAGGTTTATTGAATCTTCTGATCTCCGTTGAAACAGTAATCTGAGCCTTTTCAGCATCTAGTTCCCTTAAAATTTCGTCCATGGATCCTTCTAAATTGTAACTTTTCTCCACTACAACTACTATCGACGTTTTGCCTGATAAAGCTTTGCCAAAGCTTGGATACGCAATAGTATGTTAGTACATAACTGCATGCGTTTTAACATGGATTTTCATACCTCGCGAATAGTTCAAAAATTCTAGTAATTCCGAAGCAATTTCGATTTTGATTGTGCTGACCGATATAAATTAAATATGAATAATGTATTATAATCTTATGTATAGAGATGGCAAGGACTATTGTATATGATCTTCATGATTCCTTTGATTCTGACACGTATTTGGACAAATCTGAGCGAAATATCCAAAGAGTAAGCAATAAGCTTGACGATTACATAAAGGTGCCAAATGAAGAGAACATACATGACATTCGCAAAGCCGTCAGAAGATTAGAAGCTAGTTATAGAGCGCTTCCATCAAAAAAGGTACGAAAGAAACGGGTAATAAGAGAATATACAAAGTACAGCAAAGAGCTTTTTAGTCTAAATAGTCAAATAAGAGATTTTGACATCATTGGCGAAAAACTTTCTAGTGATGCTAAACCTGCTCAACAGGATGTAATAAAATCTATCGAAGGATCATTATTCAAACAAAGGAAGACAAAACTTAACGAAGCGATATCTTTTGCATTAGAGTTAAGGAAGTTGCATGTTCCTAAGCTTACAAAGAAGATCAAGATATCAAATAAGAGATCAAAGAAAAGGTTCAGTAAGGTGATTGGCAGATTTGCGACCAGAATAGAACATAACCTACCTCTAGTAGCTAATGGCGACGAAAAAATAACTGAGTTGCATGACTTAAGAAAAGATTGCAAAAAGCTGCGATATCTATTGGAACTCTTACCCGATAATAACCATAAAGACACACAGAGAGGTGAGAAGGATGATTATGTATCGGAATTAATGGAGAAGTTAGAGAATGTTCAAGATATACTTGGCATCATTCATGATCATGATACAACGATCGCTTATCTAAAGCGGCATAAAGGAACAAGAACTAGATCGACTCAGATCCATTCAATACTTACGAAGATAAACCGAGAAAGACAGAACAAGTACGAGGAATTTGTAAAATTCGTGAATAGAGATATGTCTGTAGATAGTAACAGTTTTTTCACTAGGATAACAAATGTTATAGCTTGAACCTTTTGCAGAAAGTAAAATCGATGCAGGATGAAAGTGAAATACGGGATTGGCTTAGGACATAATGCTACTTTAAATGGACATACGTTAAACAGGTCCTAGGTTTGTTTCTCAAAGCTTCTCAGACAACGGATGCCAGGATGCCCACTAAGCGGCGTCATGTACCTGATTACCCAAATGATAGATGCTTCGACTCAAACTTATTTTTTCACCTTTAATCGTCGTCAGATCTACCGCATGCAGATGTAGCATTTGATTGCATAAATTGAAGATTGACAATTTCAAGTCTACTTTAACATGATAAAATTTCAAGCAAATTTGACAATTGATATAAAATTATCCGTCATAGAACACATAGAACTATAAGGAATATATAGGACTGACTTCAATTGATTTGATATGTCAAAATCCACGCAAGATGGTAATGATAATATTAAAACAAGCGAATTAACGACGACTGACGAGACTCTGATACAGGATAATCTGGTTGCTGATAGTAACCCTTTATCTGGAAATTATGCAGAAGCTACTGAGACTCAGTCTACCTCAAGTGAATCTTTTCTGCTTCTTCAAGACGAAATCCAAATGACTCTGAAGGAATTTAATCAGAAAATAGATGACAATGACAACTCGATAAAACGTATTGAAGAGAGCATAGCAGCATTGTACGATAAATTGGATAGAACTCCCGATGCGGAGGAATCAATAACCTCTTCAAAGAAGAAATTGAAAAAGAAGGAAAGGAAGCTGGACAAAAAAGGTAAGAAGGAAAGGAAGCTGGACAAAAAAGGTAAGAAGGTAGGTAGGAAGAATACTAAATTCACAAAAGCTATAACAAACTCAGAAAAACAGAAGACTCGGCGCACTAGTTCAAAGAATAAGAATAACAAGGGGAGAATGAAGAATGCAGGTAAGAAAAAGTGACTCGTCGAATTACTTGTCTCACCACGGTACCTCATAAATGGATCTGTTTCTAGTAAGGCACGGACAATCTGGCCCTGGAAAAAATTTAGGTCGTAGTTTGGGCCCAAGTGGGATAAACGAGAAAACACTGACTGCTACAGGTATTGCTGAAATCGAGCGTACAGGTAAAGCACTCAAGAGAATGAATATAGTACCAGACGCAATTGTCACAAGTCCTCTTAGACATGCATACCATAGTGCTGAGATAGTTGATAGCATCCTTTTTGCCAATAAACGCAGTCCAGTTGGAAAACCTAAAAAGAAAAAATTAAAAACAGTTCAAGTTTGGAATGATCTAGCTCCTGAAGGAGATAGAGCTCTTGTATATAAAAATCTCGCAAAATTCAAGTATGATTCTAAAGTACTCGTCGTGGGCCATGAACCTTTCTTGACAAAAATGGTGGCAGAAATTGTATCTTCGTCATCATCACCGAATACTCCCAGAAGGCTTAGACACTCTTCATCTGATTCTAATCCATATTTAGGTTACGGCAGAGGCAAACATCGTAGTATCGTATTAAAGAGATCAGGATTGGCAAGGATAAGCATTACTTCTATGAATCCAAGACTAAAAGGTGAGTTGAGGTGGCTACTTACGCCCATGTTACTAAAGGGGATATCACTAATTAAATCAAGTAAAAAGGCGAGAGGAAAGAAAAATCAAAAGGTATCCCAATATCATCAGATCGCATCCCCCTCTGATTTTACTACTAATTCTAAGACCAAACCGGCTGTAACAGCATTTTATCAATAGGATTGTTCAAGAAAAAGAGTACCAGAAGGAAGTTCTGCACGGACACATGTTGGTTCTATAAGGCGCGTAAAAGTAGATACATTACCAGTTATTATGAAAATGGATCCAAGAGGTGTGTTGAATGCGATATCTTCTTGCAATGGGATGGTGTTAGATGTCCTTGTTGTGATCATATCTTGCGCGTCAAACCGCACAACAACCAATCGAAGGGAAGATTGCTCCAAGAAGTGTTCCGGCTTTGATCTATCTCCTCATTTTGTGTTGTTTGTATCCTAGTGGGAAGAGAGTTCATTCGAAATGGAGATTGTCGAGCCCTCTTTATCAGTTACATTCAGAGTAACCTTAATCATGAAATCATGGTGAAGAGGTAAGAGAATAATGGTTATTGAATGGGATGTAATAATTGTCGAAATGTCGATTCTAGCTGGTATAATTTACTTTTCAGTATATCTGGAACATTGGGCATACAATAGATCTCAGAAAAAGGAGGACGAGAAAATAAAGCAGAATATAACAAGATTCATAGAAAATGATCTTCAGCAGAGACTAAATTACATCAACGAATCGTTGGGACTATAAGCCTTTCTTTACCGATATGTGGGATGCAGTATTATTAGCAGGCAAGCACTCCCTTCTTTCATTTGAATTATTCCAAAGTTTACAAAGATCGTATTCTTGGATAAAATACTATAATAGTGAATTGGAAAGCATCAGAAGAATCATTTTGATGAGAAGGTGTTGAAGGAATTATTAGATGATGTAAAGAAATCAATTGAAAATTCTATAAAGAAAATAAAAGAAGTAGAAATGAAGACAGACTAAACCACTATTCAAAAAGTGTCATTTCGTTCAATGGAACAGCACTTATATAAATATCGAGATTATCTAGAGTGGTCCAACAAGGTCTCACTTCTCACTAAAGATATCAGTTCTTCATCTTAGATATTTTTGGGGCTAACAACTAATAGCGCATTGATAAGAAATAGGATAAGATGATTCATTTAGATCATTTAGACAGCTATCATTCAATATACTCAAAATAGGATATGATATTATAGTCAGACTGAATCACATTAATAGTTGGTTACCATGCATATTAGTAAACAAGAATATCGTGATCCTGTTGTTTGTAACAATTGTCAATGGCTAGCATCTTTACTCGAGGATACTTACAAATTTTCTCGATGTCCAGAATGTAATGGGAATACCATTGAAATAATCCCAGTTGATGATAATGAAAAGTACAGCTTAAGTATTGATAAAAGGCGAGGAATTGATATCGAATTTGAAATAGACAAGGGCAGCAGCTAGAGACAGATGATTTTTATTCTCACTTCTCCTCTCTCTTTTCTTGAAAGACAGTATCCTTGTATTCAATATAGACCCTGACAATCAACAGTGGGCATGAGAAATGAGATCAAAATATTTTACAAATAACCCATCCGAAAAACTATAGGGGGGTAGTTGGGACTGATTATTTAGCTGTGCTATCTGTTTCCCAAATAGCGAAGCCATTATCCTCTGTATCTGTACATATGGCAAAATAACCCAAACCGGGCACTGGTGTTTTTGACATTCTAACTTGTCCTCCCAATTGTGCTACCTTGGCAGAATACGCATCAACTGATTTGACATCAAAATAATTCGTAATTCCCTGTTGTTCTGGCATCTTTCTTTTCATCATCCCACCAGTAAGTGCCTTATTACCTTTATCGTCCATGGTTGTTATCATCAAATACTCTGGTCCCCCTGGTAAATCCACCGCTCCAGGCCATTTTTCTATACTCCAACCAAACAGGTCATTATAGAACTTTTTTGATCGTTCAATGTCATCTGTAGGAATCTCAAAATGTACTATTGTTGGCATATCTCTTCAACAATAAAGAGGGACATAGTACCTAAAAAATACACTGCTAATCCGGAGCAGACTGTGTATTGTCCGAAATTGCACGACAACTACGGCAAGGACGCATAGGCTCAAATTATGGCTAATCATTTAATGCTATTGAACCATGTTAAAGCTAATGTTTTGTGCTACCATTAGTGTTCTTGCAGAGAGGAGCTAAATGAAAACACTTTTGATTCTTCGTCATGCAAAATCTAGTTGGAAGTTTCTTGATCGATCTGATCACGACCGCCCGTTGAACCGACGTGGTAAGCGAGATGCTCCTAAGATGGGAAGACTTTTGAAAGAAAAGGAACTAGTTCCCGATCTTGTTATCAGCTCTACTGCTATTCGTGCGAAGGATACAGCTTCAGCAGTAGCAAAACACAGTGGATACAAAGGTAAGAATACTAAATTTGAATCATTATATGCTGCTGAGCCTGCTGCCTACATAACAGTTCTCCGAGATCTTGCTGATACTTACCAGCAGGTTTTGATTGTCGGACACAATCCTGGTGTTGAGGAGTTGATTGAGACGCTTACTGGTGAAATCCACATAATACCTACCTGCACATTAGCACATATAGAATTTGATATAGAAAAATGGTCTGCTATATTGGGTCAACGGACTGTCCGAGGCAGATTAATTGAGATATTAAGGCCCGATGATTCAGAATAGGAGATTTAATGCATGACAAGAAGGAAGCTAAATAACAGAGATTCTTGGAAGCTCGTCTCCTATGCTTTTCGAAGCTAAGCTAGTTGCCAAACACACCATGAGAAATATATTTTTGAGACCATGAAGCAAGTTCCAAAATTTTCGGAAAAACTGTGGGAATGGCGCTCATTTAACAAGACATTTCATAAGTATCTCTCCGACATGATACAAGAATTGCCCGACAAATTTGATCGCCCTACCAAAATGACTGATAATTATGTATGGACGCCTGACTGTAGTTTGAATATCAAGTTGCGTGAGGAGGATCTCAAGATCAAAGAGCTAAAAAGCTCCAAATCTTGCCACATGGACGATACCTCAGCCAACATCACATACGTTGAACAATGGACAACAGAAGTCTTCAGCTTTCCAATTTCTACGTTTCTTATGAAAAGAATAGGAAAGGGATTGAATATAAGTAATATACCTGAATCAGTGCCTCCAGTAGAGGATAAGGAACGATTTATTGCGCTTCTTCAATCTCAATCAAATTCAGTTAGGGTATTATCGATATCTAAGCAAAGGGAGCAGACGCTGCTCCCTATTGATGAAAATCTCAAAGCCAATAAGGAGTTAGGGGAATTAGTGACAGTCGAGATTTCGCATTTGACTGGTCCTGAAGATGTTTATACTTTATGCATAGAACATTCAAGCATCGACAAAGTAATAGCCGCAATATCAAAGATAATGGGAGATACGGATAAAAAGATTTACAGAGGCATGGTATTTATGAATTATCTACAAGCTGTGAAAGTTTGGGGGCTAGGTAAAAAAATATTTGACTAATAGGAGTTAGTCCTCATTGCATTGCTCCATGGATTACTGCAAATATTCTAGCTATCACTTATATCCTGTTCAATCGTCATATTGTAGAACGTATCGATTTGGCTGCGTCTAAGATCCCATCCAGTCCAGGTAGAGAACCCCCGGCGCTGATCTATGTTGTAATAGAGATACCTAAAGGTAGCAGAGTTAAGTATGAGGTCAACATCAAGAACGAAATCATTTATACTGACCGAATTCTTCCAACCTCAGTAGCATATCCTTGCAATTATGGATTTATTCCTAACACAATAGGAAGCAGCAGCGGTGACCCAATGGATGTTTTTGTCATCGAAAATGAGTCATTGTTTCCCTTTTCGGTGATCACTGTACGTCCCATTGGAGTAATATTAACTGAGGATCAAGATGGAGATGACAACAAGATAATAGCAGTTCCAGATATTGGAGTTGATCCCGAGTTTGCCAATATCGCAGCTATTTCAGATATCCCACTCCAATTTAGAAAGAAATTAGAATATTTTATTAATCACCACAAGGACTTGGAAGAAGGAAAATTCGTTCGTTTGACCGGCTGGGGTGGTAAAGATTTGGCTACTAAGATGATTCTAAAGTCTATAGAAAGATACCAAAGGAAGCTAAAATAAGAAGCTTGATATAACTAGGTTATTAATCTGAATTAATTCATCCTTTATTGTTATTTAATACCAAAGGCTGCCAAACTGACACATTACCCGCGGCTGACTTAGTAAGTTATGATAAAATGAATTATTCTAATGATTAGATCTTAAACACTTGTGGCATACCATAGCTCCTTAGCTTCAACATCAGTCTCTCTTTCCATCCATTCCATTTCTTCAGGCGAGAACATATCAAACTGAGAGTGTGGCAAGCTTAGGTCTTTTTGGAGTGCTCTAATCTGCATCGCGTATTGCTTCATATCCTCATGATCACCTTCTCTTTGAGCTAACAAGAAACCATTCCAACTTTTACACAATGCGATCCAAGTTTCAGTCCTTCCATAACCAGATGGCAATATTTCATCATCGGATCTTTGTTTGTATATGCCTGGTTGATAAGTACGCCAAAAAGTAGGTTTATCAAAATCATATTGGCCATTCCATTTTGGGCCCGTTGAATAACGATTAAATCCTTTTTTGTGGCTAGCTTTCTTTCTGATCCATTGTTTTGAATACCGTCTTCCGCCTCTCCTTCGGTATGTCCTTCTAACCAGGTATCCATCACCGTAGTTTTTTGTGATCAACGATATCAAAATATAGGGTGCTATTACATATAAATCTTTTTTACTACTTTCCTATAAAGTAGGAAAGTCTTGTACTCTGAAGCAATATGAAGTAGCTGATCTGAATAGAAGAAATTTGAAGCCTTAACTCATATCTAGCTAAGTACTAGGAATTATTAACTTATCTCTTTCGCTTTCTCCTGGTTCAATCTATGCCAGTAAATATTGATTTTTCGCTGATCTATTCTATTTTTCTTTATTTCATCAAGCTTTTGTCTGGTGCGTTCTAGAATGAATTCAGGTGCACTCCTATAGTGTCCTTCTTAGACCACAAGATCGTTTATCGATTCGTACAGCCCTCTAGGAAAAGGAATATGAATATCGGTTGCAGCCAATGTGTTAATATCGTGACGACCATCTGTTTTTATCGATGATTCGGCAATTTTGTGATTCGGCCGGCACTACAATTTTCGACACATTCTTTTTAAATTTTTAGAAACAATGATCTATAAGTATTAACCACTAGGATAACTACTACCTAGAGAATCTAGGTATACAAGCAGAACGTTCTACCTAGATCCCAAATTGACTCCACGCTTACAAGGGCAAGTATAGTAAGTATAGTAATCATACGTGGCTTCAAGCTTCTTCAGATTTCTTAAATATTTCAACCTTCTAAACTAAATGACAGACAAAAGATGCCATTTTGATTTTGGAAACAAACAAGAGAATGATCAACCTTTCTCCCTCGTAAGAGGTTTCGGCTAGAAAAATTGGCTAATTCCTTAAATAGGGTTACCACTTTTACGATAGCATTTCCGCCACATAGTTGGTAACAAAAGTAGATCGGCTAGGGAAAAATTCTAGCAAAAACCCTAGCTAGGGCTTAATCCTTTACTTCTGGGAGTTAATTGTTCATTTGAAGTTGTATGCAATTTCTATTCCTGTGTCTCATTGCTGGGCCAGGTTTAGATCTGATTGATCAGTAAGAACTTCACAGAGGAAGTTATAAGCACAATCTAAGTAACGCTATCTTGGAACCTTGAAGTAATACGAAGCCTACAATGAGGTAGGACGACCTTGCATCGTCTTTGTCTAGAACTGGCCGCCTACCTTCTCATGAGTGAAGTGTGTTCACAATTTAGTAAAACTGCCAACCTTAAGTCTATCGTGTTATTAGATCATATATTTATTGATAAAATTGCCATACCTATGGCTCTCAGAATTACTATGTGATCTATGGCATAGTGAACACAGGTAAAATAGCATTCATGATGGACACAGAATATACAATAGATCCTTTAGGAGGGATGCGCCTACAGCGGCGCCAACCTGCGTTATACACGGCCGTCGTACTTCTCTTGGAATTCAAGAGATGCGCTATGGTAGGACCATTAACCTTCATCATCATCCTCTTCTTCGTCCACGTCCAGCTCGTTTATTTGACCTCGTATCTCTCCAAGTGGAAATTCTGTGCTATGAACGTTCACATATGTACTTCCATTTCCCATAAAACCGATAAGTTGATCAAGTGGCAAACCCGCCAATGGTCCTTGAACGTTATCCTCAGTGAAATTTCCTCCTAAGGTTTCCATCTCTAGACCCGATGGATTCTCAGTTTCGAGTAGGGTTACGACAACCTTACCGTTTTCAGCATCATTTCCGAAGTGTATATGAGCTGCTGTTACATTTTTCATGTCGCTTAGTGCTAATTGATAGTTAAGACTCTGGTTATTTCCCTGAACGGTGATGGTCCCATTTGCATCTGTATTGACTGAAGGTAGCTCATCTGCACCTGTTAATTCTGCAGTAAACCCCTCCTGACCTAAGACTTGTTGCTGTATGACGCTAAATGTCAAAACACTTCCAATAATGGAAATGATCACGAATGCAGCGATTACAACTATTTGTGACATGGGAAGATAATAATATGGCTTATTAATCAATGATTTCTATATTAATATGGGAGATCTATTGACATCATGGTAGAAATCTGTCAACGCGTCATATTCATATAACTATAGACTGAACTATATACCTCTAGTATTAGCTTTACTTCGCATATATAGAACTGACACTTTCCAAATATCGCAGGTTGCAACCCTTTAAATCAGATGAGCTTCTACGTAAAGCTGATTTTTCTCCTCAATTGTCGTTAAGTTTGGGTGTCGCTTGTTGTTGTGAGAGATGTTAGGCATCCTCTCCAGCTAATTAGGACTTGAATTTCCATTCAGGAGAATCTCGAGTGATATTTGACGGTCAACAAATAGGAATCAACGCTAAAAAGACTATCGTTCATTTATATGTAGATGATATTATTTTATAGTATCTATATTCAAAATCCTTTTTATAACATGAACAAGATACAGGAATATAATGTCAGATATCTATGTAAGAGTGCAAGATAAGATGGCGTGCATAATCATGCAAGATATCCGCTCTGCATCATTTCATCTAAAGCATCACGTAACAGAGGATGGAATTGTCGTGCAGCTTGAACCAAATTGTGAATATTGTCAAGTGTACATTGAAGAACAAAGGATACTACTATAGATAAATAAGTAATTCTATTCTATCGTCTAAATTATCACAGAGCTGGGGTTCTATCTAACTATTCATCCTGAATATTGTCAGCTACACCGACGCCTTCATTGTCACCCTCATCATCTTCACTGTCAACCTCCTCTACATCCTTAACTGCTTCATCGGTTTCGCCTTCTCTTATCGTTCCCTCCTCGTCCTCCTCAATAAGGTTTTTTCGTTCCCTTTCATATGTTTGATCATGCTGCATGCGAGGAGTTGGTACATACTACTATTAATCCTAACAGAATGTACTCTATATAGAGGACTTTATGACTGCTAAAAATGATAATTCGATCTCTAGTAATTAGAATGTTATAGAGCGTAAAGATAGATCACACAATTTCCGATACGGCATGAGTGGTTCCGAGTGATTTGATTTTTACTCTAACCTTTTGTCCTACCTTGCCTTTTTTTACAAATATGACGAGCCCACGAACTCTGGCAACTCCATCTGCTCCGGTCTTGCTGGCTTCAGTGATTTCGAGATCATACTCTTCTCCCACCCGAACAGGAAGATTACTTTCTTGATCCATTGTTTACGACCAATAGCAATGAATACAGTACCCAATTTCACACTAATATGAATTGTCTAACGATTCTTATTGCTTCTATGTGCATAAGGTCGCGATAATTAATTCTATATACCTTCTGCTTCGACTATCAAATCCTCTTCAGGAATTTATCATGGAGTTAACCAAAGACAAGGTATTACTTCTAACAATTGTTAGGATTGCAGTCCGCTAGGTCATCGTCAGTTGCTTCAACGGTGACCACTAGCTTGATACTAGATCGTTGAATAGAGTCCCTCCGTCACATCTTGCGACCCTACACAAAGATGATAGATTGAAGATATCGCTTTAAAGGCATTGATATCTTAGTTAGTAGGCCTGGACAATTTAAAAGATTGCTGGTTTATTTATGCCGCAACAATGTTCGTAAGGTATTGATAACCTCGAAGATTTCCTATATAAAGTATCTATGCACTCTTTAAATCTTCAATTCGCACGATTTTGAATCTACTGATTATTTCATCCAGCGTCAGGTTTGGTTTGCTTTTTATTACCTTTTTCACCGTTCCATTTTCCTTAGTAGCGCATTTCGCAGATGTTATCTCTCTTCGCACCATTAGGGGATACTTCCTTGCTCGAATCATGCTACAAAGTCGACTATCTGGGAGAGGCTAAATAAAAGTCTCGAAAATGATCTAACTTGACACCTATTGATAATATAGACTCCTGCGAACTTTTCGTAATGTACATCCTTTGTTTGTTATTTGCTGCATTGATACTACAGCGTTTACGTTCATTTTGGTGCCAACACTCGAGATCTTTATTATGTATTTGCTTGGTCTATATGTCTGGGAAAATAGTATGTCTAAATAAATGGGAGTTTATTATGAATTACCCCTAATTAGGAAATTTAGACTAATTTAGAAACTATAAGGATTTAGTATCCAAAGGAACTGGCATCTTGAGTATTCGCCGCAAATGATACTTATGCTCTTGACTTTGTTCGTGTATCTGCTTATGAAGGTCGCAGACTATTACTCCAAGGCACACGTCACATTCCTTTCCTTTTCTCGTACTGCAATATTCGCACATGAACATCAGTGTCTCACGATACGGATGTGCCTGATCCCACCTAAATACTCTGCGGAGATTACATAGCTTTTAGATAACAAAATATCATGATTTCGTACGTAAAAGAATTTGATGAAAGATTAGAAGCATGATTGGACACACACTTTATACTAATCCTTCTAGCAAATACTATGACCGAATTGAAGATTGCGAGATCCTATTTTTGACTGCATAGTTATCGAATACCCTTTAAGCTATGCTGTGGACGTGTAAAGCTATGCTGTGGACGTGTAAAGCTATGCTGGGAAATCGGTCCGATCCTCCCAACAAGCCAGCTCATCCATATGACTCAATAAAATTATACATGAATGTTAAAGTACACGATATATACTATAATTAATATCTGCGATGATTTGCTAATTTACCCTTGGTCGAGATTCATAATAAAGGACATATTGGCTATGAACCACACAAACAAAACTATAGCGATGCCAGCTATGGTGAAATTGAGGAGCAGTCACCAAACAGCGATATTCTATCCCCTTTTGAAAGAATATTTTGTCATTATTGTGATTCGAAAAAATGTCCATGTTGCTTATACGAAGTGAATCATTATTACAATTATGGTTTATCTAGACGTAAAATGACAATTTGTACCGATTGTTACAGTGAAATTTACAGTAATGACCGAAATATAACATCTGAGATAGTTACTGAGGCGTTCACAAGGATATGTGAAACGATCACAGCTTCGGCGACATTTTGGAATAATCATGGAGATCGACAAAGAGTGAATTATTTTGTTGCAGTTCAAAACGCATTCGATATGAATCCTGAGGTAAGAGCATATTTAGGAGAGAATTGTAAAATTGATAAGAATTTAAAAGGATTATGGAGCTTTACCTATGCGATAATCAATGGGCAAGACCATGGTATAAAGGTATTAAACAAGGACCCGGATGACTTACTCTTAGGCGTCGATTACAAATAGGTTTGTTTTACTGCACGGTAATAGTTTGATAATTGGATATCATTTGTTTGATTGTTGATCATTTTTATCCTTTCATTGGGCGTTCACAGTAGTCCTTGTTGAAATGCATAAGCATATTGAAGATATTCTATACTATAATACTAAGTAGAAGCAAACCGGAACAATCAATATAAGCTGACCCATTGGTATTTGAAAGCGAAAATCACTATTTAAACTAACTAGCAATCTATATATCTCTGTATGATACCGGATACATGTAATAGTAAGGGACCTGATTGGACACAGCAATAATTGTTGGTGTGATGATAGGTTCTGCCGTAGCAATAGCACTGGTTTTTGGAAAAACAGTACTAAGTGTAGCATGGACAGGAAACGATACAAAAAGGCTCACAGCAGTGCAAAACGGAAATAAGAACAAAATTGTGCAAGAGCACTTACAAGAAAAGAATGATATCTCAAGAACGAAAGGCTTCTCAAAATTAAGTAAGGACAATGACAATCGAAGATCTTCCTATGCCAAAAAGTCAAAAGGTTTTGACTCTTTGCTAAACAAGGAAGTTTCCACGTGTGATAATGTGATAATAGGAAACATCAGTGCGCTACATAACGGGCTAATGTTTATAATTTATGCTCCACAGAACATAAAGTATGAGATTCCTATGTACTTTGTACGACAACAAGATCAAAATAGTGTATTGGTGGACATATCTGCCGGAGATCTAGAATACTACAAACCAAAGATTAGTTTTTGAAAGAATAAAAAGTACACACAAATGCAAAAACCTGTATATTATGATAGTATATATGATAGTCTTTAATGGGTTACTACTATCTGATTGCAACACAATATTTATATTACTCATGCCTGATTTGCCTGCTAAAATAGACCGGATAAGCGGTTAAGAGATGACCTATGTGGACACAATAATACAGACTGCCATTGTCTTGGGAGGGACGTTAAGCCTAGCAGTTCCTTTTGGTTTATACATTGCTAGGATGATATCCTACGAAATTAGACCTCTAGAAAGAACGTTGGCAATTGTAGAGAATAGATTTTACAGATTAGTTGGAATTAACGCAAATAGACAAATGACATGGAAGGAATACTTGTTTGCGCTATTACTTACTGACGGAAT
>WHTU01000040.1 GCA_009377575.1 Nitrososphaeraceae archaeon
AACTTATTTTTGACTTCATTGACGATAGTATCAAAAATCTCTTGTTTGAAATAAGTCCCCCCAATATGGAGATCTGATAACTGAACGAGTAGCATATTTCTTTCCTCTTTCTTGTGCCTGATAATTAATATACAATGAATAATATAAGGGATCAAGACGTCGCGGATTACTCGAACTAGGATAAAGAAAGAATTTTGTTGCTCTCCTAGACGTATAATAAACTTCTAATCGACATTTGATATACAATATCACAAGCGATATCATTCGTGAAAAAGTGATACATGCTAACTAGTAACGCCATTATCATTAATATATTCCAGGGGGCTGTCGATTAGTCACCTTGTATCCACCGGAAGTCTTCCCTCATTGCCCTCTCTGCACCATTTCTTTAACTCTACTATCCATCGATCAGAAACATCTTTGGGTTCTTTCGGTTCTATTGGAATCAGGTTACGTAAGTTTTCAATGCGCTGCAATACTACAAATATCCTTATCTTATGAAGCTCAACGTCTGTCCTGTTCTTAATTTCCCCTGTTATAACATACGCCCTGAACCCTTCAATCTCATATATTAGATCACCAACAAGGTTCGCCCATTCGTATGCTCTGATTTTAAGTTCTTCGTTCTTCGGAGGGGAAGCTATATACCTTTCATAGTAGTCATCTAAGACCTTTCTACCATCCCATATTCTATTCATCAGTTCTCTGGCAACCTTAAGTTCCTCAGATCTACGTGTTCGGGAGGTATGCCAAATATTGAAAGATAACGCGATCGCCGTGGCGCATGCGGTGATCGTGGAGATAATAAGAGCCACTATTGCAATAGAATCAGAGGTTGACAAGACTTAGAGACATCATATGCATACCACTTGGATTAAAAGCTAAAATACTTTAAGTTCGTCCTATAAGATATCCCTAGACATATCAGTCATAACTCGCCTATTTTGACCATTCAACGACACACATCTCTGAAATTTTCAGAACGGCAAGAATAAAAATAAGAGGGATGGAGTCAGTTTCAGTATTTCAGCGAATGCTACTTACTTCACCGTAGCACCGATCTCTGGGAATACTTGATCTGCTGCTAACGCTACAGAGTTCTCATCACCTTGGATCTGTGAATCAACGTTCTGACAACCGACGTTCAATGGTAGTTCACCATTTCCACAAGCATTTGCTTGTGAGATCGCTTGGTTCTTTTCCTTGTATTTGGTTGCATAAGCACTGTCAGCCGTTATTGCTGCTGTTCCGACTAATGTTGCTGCTAGTACCGCTACTATTGCGATATATTTGAAGTTCATGTTTCTGTCAGTTTGTGAGCGTGTTATGCTTATGTGAGTTAAGCAAGTTCAGGCGATTACTTAAATCTGATATTTATTCTATTAGAACAGAGTAAAGAAGACAACAGTTATCGTACATTTTGTATTCTAAAATTAGAATATATTTTTGTGATACTAAACTCTGTAGTCCGTCATAAATAAAATAGACGTGCTTTAGGACTTACAGACTCAAGAAAATACGAACTAACAAAGTCATTCATGCATGTGTATGTGTGACGGGGCTTTCTTCGGATATTCATTCTCCCCATCACATACACTGCTTAAAAAAGACTGTAGTTTGAATACTACTAAATATCTGGGTGCTTGTGTATCTATCTTTGTTAGTGCTATCGTGTTAGATAGCCTTTCAGAAGCTATAGCTTTTACTATTTATTGCTACTTATTCTTGTAAGAACGAAGGGCGGACTTATTCACCCTCTTCGCCTATAGTTCCGTTATTCGCTAGTTGCAATAGCGGTCCAAATGTGGCTCCATTATCATCACTTACTCTCATAACCGGTGTATCATCTGTCTGATTTGTTTCCCACCAAGTAACTACCACACTATCTGCGTCTGAGTCAATCTCCGCTCTTGTGGAATTTGCATCAGTACTATTGCTTAGATTGGTTTTATCTCCAAATGAAGTACCACTATCCGTAGACGCCCTAAAGATTACATCTTCATTGTTATTTGCTGTGTCATTGGTCCACCATGCAACATACACGTTATCACCAGAGATAGCCGGTGGGGCTTTCCTAAAGCCCGCTTCGTTAGCAGTTTTTGTTGCCACTACTGCTTGGTTTACTGATTGCATAAGCAAGAGCACTGTTATTGCCAATACGGCAATGGCATATACGATTAACTTATTCCCTTGTTTCATAAACGACTTGAAGCAAGTCATTGTATAAAAGGTAGTTGAACTGGGAAGATCAATGCCAGAACTGCAGTGACATCCTAAACGCATCAAACAAATCGTCATGACTAGTTGCTTCCTTGTCTAGCATACCTTCACCATTCTCTACGGCAGTGCGAAGTGCAGTGATTAACTTGCTATGTCTAGGATTAATGGCAACATATCCATTTCTGTATTCCATCATTTCTTTGCAATGTGCTAACATCTCTTTATGATACTTTGCGAAGGGGACTGGAATGACAAACATATTCTGCTGTAAGAACTCTAGGTCATAGACGGAAGAGTATTGCTTCTTGAGATATGATACCAACTGCTCATAGTTGGTATCTTCTTCCAATCTCTCTTTCAATGCCCTGATAAAAGAAGGATTTGCACCATCAACGAATATTCTGCTTCTACCTTCAAATGTAATGTTGTATTCGTCAAGCAGTCTGATAGTCGTTGATATCATTTGATTGAAGTCAGGTCTTGGATATTCCTCTGCGTGAAGTACGTTAATCATCCCATCAACAAGTTCTGTTATACATACACCGAAAGCTGAAGAACCAAATCCAGGGTCTAGTCCTACGGACTTCTGAGTGTATGAATTTAAAATTTCTTTAAAATGCCTCCCTTTAAGGATAGCGGCCTCTATGTCCTTTGTGTGGAAGACGTTTCCTATAAGTCCTAAATACTTTAGATTGTATTCCCGTTCGAATGAAGGACTTCTCCTAGCCTGCACTATCTCTGCTTCAGTGTAGATTTTGCCAAGTCCATAGGTGTAATCTAGGAATAGGCGCTTATACAAGCAGGTAGATTCAGGTTCTTTTTCTATTCGCTCAAATAGACCTTCCGGAGCATTCGGCGTAGACACCATAACAATCCATGGATCTGATTTAGCAATGTATCTCTCAGATACGTCTCTCGCATTCTGTTGTTCTCCTATTCTAAAGAAATCTGCTTCATCCATGAAGATAAAGGATACGTCCTTCAGCCCTCTCATAGAATCTAGGTGATTAGAAGGATATGCTTCTATGTGACAGCCATTCAGTTCGATGACTGTCTCCTTAGTATCGAACCGCGAAAGATTTCTTTCCATGAATAGGCCCTTCATTCTATCGATAAGGCCTATCGCTAGATCTTCCCTGGGTCCTGTGATAATACACATTTGCGATCCTCTGAATTCGTCTGAGCGAAGACATAACCAAGCCATATACCGCAGCATGAACTCAGTAATACCCAATCCAGTTGCTTTCTTAATCCAGACATGTTTGTTATTCTGCAGTTCATTGTATAGCAGTTGTTCATAATCAAATAATGGGAATGATTGACCATTCTTCTGAGGTAGACCTATGGCATGATTGAATGTCCTAACCTGTGTAAAATCTTTTACAGAGGTATTCCAATCAGAATAAAATGGTAAACCTTTCAGTAGTTCTAACTGCTGCGTGTTAACGTTTGTAATACTATCTAGCTTTTGTTTGTAGAAATCTACTGATTTACGTAGACTCTGAAGTACCATCTATCACTACTTCCTTGTTTTGCTGTCCATAGCCCCTATATCTTTCAACAAGATCTATTGCTTCTTCCACTAGATTAGCACTACTAACAAGTTCTATCTTCATGTTTAACGCTTGCATCTTGATATTAGATGCCTGCATTATCTCCTTGTTATCAGTTGATTTGCTGATGATTTGTGACATCTGTCTGATAATACCCTCTAATCCCGCTAATGTCTTCTTGTATTCAAAAGGAACTTGGTCGGTAATGTATTCATGAATGTGTTGTTTTGCTTGTTGTTTTAGTAGTGTTAAGTCTCTGTGAATCGTAGGTTCTGCTGTTGTCGAGCCAGCTAAAAGCTGGTAATCGGTGCATTCGATGCATAGATTCTACCTTCCTTCAGGAGCGGAAAGCGTCATTATCGGTAATTGTTATCGACAACTCACTTACTCGCAAAGTCAATTCCAACTACAGGTTCGTTCCCAATGACCCAAGCATTGTGCCCGGATGGAATTACCGCAGCGTCTCCAGCCCCAAACTCCTCTTCAGCACCATCATCCATTACTACTTTGATTCTACCAGAAACAAAGTATAGATTATGCGGCACTTGACAACTGTCTGTTTTTACAATAGGTTTCTCGCATTTTTCCCAGCTCCACCCTGGTTCGAAAGTGGCCCGACCGATTGTAACATCACCAAATTTTGCAAGTTCGACCTTGCCTTTCTCAAATGTTAATGTTTCATCAGGTGTTGTGTTTAAACTCTTTTTTTGCATTTTTGTCATTAGAGCTCTTTACACGATATTCTTATAAACAGTTATCATCAGTCAATCAGTCCATAAAATATTTTAGCGAACTACGGAAACAGATACACGAAGTCCAGTCAAATTAGGTAGTTATTGAGATCTATTAGTGCCAGAAATGTAAAGACATCGTCATTTTCTTAGCGGTGAATTATGAAACAATCTTAAATAACCATGATAGAGGAATCTTATACAAGATATGTCTGCGTAATAGTACTTTTACCTTGAGATGGATTTGCATTTATTGTAACAGGATAATGGATTGTACAAACTTCACAGAGTTCATAAAGCAAAGCGACAACGACAAGAATAGCGATCAGGAAGCCAAGGTAGAATATCACGCTTGGCGCCTAATGTCACAAGATTAGTGCTAGTAGTAGAAGACTAGACTAGTTTTTAGACCCACCTACCTACCTACCTTGGTCTAACATTATAACAAAAAAGTGATAATGAGTCAGTCAGTTATCGCTATTGTTATCTTCATTGCCATTTTCATCAGAGCCATTTTCTTCGGATCCTTCAGTTTGTTCGGATTCTTGTTCTCCTGGTTGTTCTTCTTCCAGTACACAGAGACCAGACTCTTCGTCTAAAATTTGACCTTCTGGACAAGGCAACGGTTCCTGTGTAGGCTGTGTTGTTTCGTCCTCTGTTGGGGGTTCTACCGTTCGTGGTGTTGCTCCTGTTCCTTCATCTGTTGGCTCTTGTTGTAAAACACCGTCTTGTGGCAACACGCCCTGACCTCGTGTTACTGGCGGTGCTACTCCTTCACTTGGTGGTTGCTCTAAGACACCGTCTTGCAGAGGGGCAGCCGGATCAGATGACGGAGGGGTTGGTGGTTGCTCTAAAACACCATCTTGCAAAGGGGCAGTTCTCTCTGGTAGTCTACCCTCAAAAAATTGAAGTTCTTTTTGTGAGCACGTGGTGGGATCACCATTTTGGTCCAAGTTACATGTCTGGCAGTACTCCTCTTGATAACCGCCAAGGTCTGGGTTGCCTGTCCCTTCAGGTACTAACTCCCTCCAGCAACAGCTTCGAACTGGAGGGGGGCCCGTAAACTTGCAATCTCCCCCAAATTTTGGATCCGAAGGTACTGCAAAGACATAAAATGCAGAAATTGAACTATAGACTAATGCCACCACTAAGACTGATATAACCACAAAAATCACGGGTTTACTATTACTGTTTCTATACATCTCCAGCTCAATATGCGTCTAAGGTATTAAGCTTTCATTAACTTCGATGCTGGGCAAAGCCTTCTGCAACAACAACAAGAACAGTCGTCTTTGTAACACTGCGTTTATGAAATCACATTCAATGCCAGACCCAAACCTCCGTATGCTATCATTATGATTAAGATTGAAGCTATTATTGCAATCAGTTCTTCAGGATAGATCTCTTTCTTCGGTTTCACTTTTTTGCCTAGTTGTTAACCCAGTACTGCAACGACATTCTGAAGGCGTCAAATAAGTCATCATGTGAAGTCGCCTCCTTATCTAACGTTCCATCCCCCTTCTCTACTGCAGTCCTAAGTGCAGTGATTAACTTGCTATAACGAGGATTAATAGCAACATAACCATTCCTATACTCAAGCATTTCTTTTGTGTGTGCTAGCATCTTCTTGTGTTCCTTTGAGAAGGGTACTGGAATGATAAACATATTCTGCTGCAGAAATTCTAAATCGTATACAGAAGGATAGTTATGTTTGTAGAATACTATCTGTTGTTCATAATTGATATCTTCATCTACTCTTTCTTTCAATGAACGAATAAACGAAGGGTTAGCACCATCTACAAATATCCTGCTTCTACCTTCAAAGGTAATGTTGTATTCATCAAGCAATCTTACTGTTGTGTTAATCATTTGATTGAAGTCTGGTCTGGGATATTCTTCTGCATGAAGTACGTTAATCGTACCATCCACAAGTTCAGTTATGCAGACACCGAAAGCAGATGAACCAAAGCCAGCGTCTAGGCCCACAGACTTCTGTGTGTATGAGTTTGTCCACTCAGTGGACAAGCGTTTACCTTTCTCTATCGCTGCTTCAATGTCTTTAGTGTGGAAGACATTGCCTATAAGTCCTAAATACTTTAGATTGTATTCTCTTTCAAATGAAGGTGATTGTTTCGCTGCTGCTATCTCCTCAGCAGTATAGATTTTGCCAAGCCCGTAAGTATAATCTAAATAGAGCCTCTTGTATAAACAAGTGGTCTCAGGCTCCTCTTCAATCTTTGCGAATAGGCCTTCGGGATTATTAGGAGTAGAGACCATAACTATGTAAGGATTACTCTTTGCAATGTATCTTTCAGATACGTCTCTCGCATTCTGTTGTTCTCCCACTCTAAAGAAATCGGCTTCATCTAGGAATATGAATGACACATCCTTTAGACCTCTGGCAGCGTCTAGGTGATTAGATGGATAGGCTTCTATGTGAACGCCATTTAACTCGATAACTGTTTCTTTGGTATCAAATCTCAATTGCTCATGATTGAGATTTCTGAATAGTCCTTTCATCCTATCAATCAGACCTATTGCCAAGTCTTCTCTTGGGCCTGTGATTATACACATCTGACTCCAGCTTAAAGCGGGGTTTCTAAAACAAAGCCAGGCCATATACCTAAGCATGAACTCAGTAATACCTAATCCAGTAGCCTTCTTTATCCAGACATGTTTGTGATGCTGCAGCTTGTCGTACAACATCTGTTCATAGTCGAATAACGAGAATGCGACGCCGTTCTTCTCAGGTAGGCCTATAGCAGTATTGAAAGAAGAGGAAGTTGCGCCGTGCAATTTATCCCAGTCATAGAATGGTAACCCTCGAAGTAGTTCAAGCTGCCCTAAGTCTGTACTTCCTAGCTGCGCGTCGTATCTGTCTAGGATTTTACCTAAGTTCTGTAGTGTCATCTATTCGTACTTCCTCACTTTGGTCTGTCAAACCCTGGCCTCCGGATTTAGATTTATGACGGTCTACGAACTTGATGGCTCTGTCCACGATTGTAGCAGATGATAATAGATCTAGTTTCATCGCATAACAGTCCTTAGCCAGAGATAAGGCCTGCATCCGTTCCCTCTTCTCTCCATTGACTGACATAGTCCAGGCCTCTGTCAATATATTGTTAAGACCATCTAGACAATTCTCATATTCTGCAGGGAGGTATTCATCGATATAGTGAGCGATATTCTCTTTAGCCTGCAGCCTTAGCCATTGAAGATCTTCGTTAACAGTTACTAGGGCTATCTTCATTATAGAGGCGATCTGTCGTTGACTATGTCCTTTAACTGATAACTCTCTAGCCTTATCCCTACGCCATTGTAATCTCTGTTCGCTTTTCGTGCTCAAATGTTATATTGTTCCTAGACATATACCACCTTTCAGCATTTACACTTAACTAATTCTTTATCGTATCGTACCATACTCCTATAGAAAAAGAAAAGGATTCGATGCGAGTTAGTTGTTAGTTATCGCCGCTGTTATCTTCTGAGCCGTCTGATTCTTCAGGAGGTTGTTCTTCTTCAGGATCAGATTGTGCTGGTTCTTCTTCTGCTGTTTCTGGTTCCTCCAGTACACAGATACCAGATTCTTCATCGAGCACTTGACCTTCCGGACAGTCCTCCGGAACGCAGAAACCTAAATCTTCATTAAACTCTAGGCCTCCTTGGCAAACTGGCGCTGATGGTTCTTCTTCCACAATGGCAGGTTGGGTTTCTTCAGTTATTGTTGGTGGTAGTTCTGCTGCTCCTTGATCTGCTGGTGCTTGCTCTAAGACTCCGTCTTGAGGAAGTACACCCTGACCTTGTTTTAGAGGCGGTAATCCTTGACTAGGTGTTTGCTCTAAGACCTCCAAGTCTTGTTGTAGGATATTCTCACCAACTGTCGGGGGTACTGATCGTGGAGGTGTTAGTGGCTGTAAAACCCCTTCTTTCTCTAGCGGACCTGTCACATCATCACCTCCCTTATTCGCACGCCAGTCCTCGATTGGACCACAATTCGTACCATCCTCGGTACATGTCTGACAGACATATTTAGACGTAAGTATGCCGTACCTTACGACCTCTTCATACCAGCAACATGTTATGGTACCGTAAATTTCCCCTAGATTACAATCTATGTGTCCCCCTGCAACTGGTTTACCTTGCACAAATACATTAGAAGTAGAAGATGAATTATAGACTAATGCGACTACTATGACTGATATAACTACAAAAATCATAGGTTTACTGCTGTACATCGCCAGCTGATAATGAGTAAATGTTATTAAAGTTTCTTTAGCTTTGATACTGCGCTAACTTTCAAAATCTATCCTCGCTACGTTTGACTATTGTCCTATTCCTACCAGCAGAGTCAGTCAGTTCTATCCTTGAATCAATGATATGCCAGCCTCCGTTTTAGCGCCCAAATGTTATGCTCTGTATACCATTATTACCTGTCGTAATAGTTAAACTCCCGCTCTTCCGCTCTCTCTTCAACTGTTTGTGAGCGCTTTGTTATTCTAGTGCCAGAGGCAGAGAAGTATGTCGTGCTATCAATAATCTGTGCGCCTTCCGCTTCCAACTGTTCTTCATATTCTGCAGGTAGATATTTTTCTATGTATTTACTAATGTTATCTCAGGCCTTACTGAGTCTGATGCAATCAGTCTGTCATTAAAAACGATCAAGACATAATCTTGCAGTAACAAGAACCAAGAAATGTTAGTCGGCCAAAGACAGTCAGTAACTAAAGATAAATCACTCTTCTGCCTAGATAATATTGCACGTTTTACACTTGACAGTGCACTCAAAGAAATTTCAACTTGAAGAAAGAAGGAGACAGGTAGCGTCAATGCTTGCTGAATCAATGACTGAGCAAGAGATAGCAGATAAGCTAGGAGTAGACCGCACAACCATTAGCAGAGATGTCACCATTTTGAAGAAGATGTCTCAACAATTCGTTTATGACCTAGCACATTCTGACCTTGCATATTATTACAAGCAATGTCTTAACGGCTTAGAGGAAGCAAAGAGAAAAGCCTGGTTGATTTTCAATCGCTTGACAGAATCGTCTAGTTCTGGTGCAGTCAAAGATAGCCTTTTAGCTTTGAAGTTAACAGTTGATTGTAATGAGGCCCAGTTTTCATTGTTCAAGGAAGGTCCTGCAATCATGCAGATCAAGTGGCTAGAGGAGAGATTAGCACATATTGAATCTAGAGAGAGCAATCAAGAACTTAGAAAAGAAGTATGAATTCATAACCGGAGATAATAGCACTGGGATATATCACAGTCACTATGATGATGATGACGATTTGGTACCAGAAGCATTAGCTAAAGAGCGAAAAGCGATAAGACAAGAACTAGAGCAAGAACAAGAACTGATAGACCACTTAGGTGAATATCATATCGTACCGATACTAAAATGGAAAATGAGAGTTGGACTAGAAAGGAAGTTTGGACCAGGTGAGTGTTTCATAAACTACGGAGAAGACTATCAAAACAAAACTGTAGAGGAAGAAGAATATTTTCGGCTTACTCTAAAACACCATAAAGTTATAGGGTATGATCCCAAAAAGGATCCACAGCGAAAGTTTTAGTTAGTAAATCTGTTGTGAAACCAAGGGATTTTTGAAAAATCTTACTCGGCAACTCAAGTGACCGTTTAGACGCTCTCAATGCTCTATCTTCTTTCAATGCTTTCTCTTTCATGCAGTTAGCACATGTACATCTCTTTTCTACTGCATCTATTAGATACTGTTTAGTCCTTTCATCCATCATATCAATAATACTACTACTAATAGTAGTAGCTTCCCTGGTTTAGTTGTTTCAATTTCTATATCAATTAGCTTTTTTCTGATTCTGGCGAACTACGTTTCTTTTCTAACTTCTCTATTCGTCTGCTAAGCTCTCCAACTTGAAGATCTGTATCCTTCTTTATCTGTGTAATCATCATTCTATTTTCTACTGCCACTTTCATGAATCCTACAATGAGTTTATTCCTAGATTCCTTCAGAGTAGCCTCAGTTTCATTATACAGTTTAAGTTTTTTTGTTAGATCATTCAACATTTCTGTCGGACTTAGAACCGCATCAAACATTTCTTTGGTTAGTTTTTCATCGTTGATTCTTAGTTCATCCATCAGTATGATATCAACATCGCTATTGTTATCTGGCGTAGTCATGTCTCTTTCAGTTATTCCTCCGATCCTTCTTCACCTGAACTATCGCCTTCTCCTTCTGTGCTGCCATCACTATCACCACCATCACTGTTTTCGTTCTGGTTTTCTTCTTCACCTTGATTCCCTTCACTCGGGTCTGGTTCTGGCTCAGGCTCGGGTTCAAGCTCTACTGGTTGTTGCGGTGCTACTGGTTCCGGTGTTGGCTCTGGTTCTGTACCAGGGCATGGATTTCCCCATTCTGGACCACAAGGTGCGAAACCAGGAACACATTCATCTCCTTGTAATATTTCTCCTTCTGGACAATCTGTTGGAAGGGGAGGTTGAATTGGTGGCGGCAGTGGCGGTGGCAATGGCGAAGTTATTATGGAATACACGATGGAGATAGCAGTATTAAACTGATTCACCACACTTTGTGAGATACTCTTTGCAGGTAATGGTTGACTCGGAACCACGGTAGGATCAACGATTAAATATCCTCCGGTCACTGGTAGAACATTTGTACTAGTTGACCTTACGACTTTAGTCGTTCCGTTCTCAAATGTTATGACTATGAGGGTGCCCGGTTTAGGCTGTTCACTTGTGGGAGCAGCATTATTATTACCAGTAGCACCTTCAGTTATCGTCGCATACAACGGAACAACATCAATTATAAACAGCATAAGAAATGATGAAAATATCACGACAGGCAGTCTAGCGATCAAGGTTACCAATATTAGAGGCTTCTAAAACTTTAAGTTATCCTACACTTAGCTAGCAAGCTCTAGGATGGCTACTCATGATTCAACTCATGCCAAAATAGAAAAGAAGGAGAAAATATGCTTCGTAATATCCCCTATTGATGAGGAAGGTACTGACACCAGAAACTATGCAGACATAGTTTTTGAGTTTATCATAAAGCCAGCAGTAGAAAAGCTTTCATATAAACCTCTTAGGGCAGACCATATTTCTAAGCCTGGACTGATAACCTTGGATATTGTGAATCATCTGAGAGACGATGCCTTAGTTGTTGCAGATTTGACAGAGTCCAATCCAAATGTCATGTATGAACTGGCGATTCGTCATGCTGCTGCAAAGCATGCCATTCAGATTAAGGATTCATCCGGTCAACTGCCTTTTGATATACAGGGTATGAGAACTATTCCATTCCGCTATATGAATGCAACTAGCATGATAGCATGTAGGGATGAAATCTCAAAACAGGTACAGACTATTGAGGCTAACTCTACCAAGGTTGATTCTCCTATTAGTCAGTCTTTCATTTTGCGTGCCTTAGAACCGAGCAATGATCCGGTGAAGGAATCCGTTCAGCAGCTGGTATTACAAATGCAAACTGTTATATCAAAAATAGATACCCTGGAAGCTAGGCAGACGTTTCATCCGAGGATTGTGCAACCTGGCGAAAAACCTCCGATCTCCGGACAGAGAGTTTTTGTTGATCCCACAAAAGTAATCCTTGACCCTAGTCAATCTCTAAGTGGCGTAGTAATTAGCCCATCACTTAGTAATATAAAACCAACTGTGCTAGGAGGGCCTTCTGTTTTTGTAGATCCAACCTCTTGGGCTACTGACTTGAAGAAAAAAGCGGTTACAGAAGAAAAAAGTGATAAATAAGCGGTATTGCTACTTACGCGGCTTGGTCACTCTCCTAAACCCCCTGCAGCCGCCTAATTCTTGAACGTAGTACCATGATTTGTTAGCTACTAATATTAGACTTAAGTTCTACTACTCTTCAGAATCTTCCTTTATTCCTCACTTTCATCACTATCGCCATTACTATTACTGCTGCTGCCATTCTCTTGTTCATCTCCACCACCATCTATTAATGCACCCTCTAGAACTCTCTCATCATTAATTGATATGTCATATGTCGCTGCCTCATTCATTATAGCGTCGTCCGTAATGAAGACATTGAACGCCGACCTATCTCCCTCTCCAAGTGTTTCTGCATCTATGAATCCCTGATCGCTTCCTACAAGGACTCCCGCAGAGTCATAGAAGGAAGCAATTATGTTTACATCATATTTGTCCAGAGGTCTAGTGCCGTTGTTCAAGACTTCTCCGACTACCTCATTACTGATTGTACCCTGGTTGAATCGATGACTCAACAATACTACAGCTTCCTGACCCGCTTGTCCATATACAACTGGAAGTATGATACCCAGAGCTAACAACGCAATCCCCACGACACAAAGGATTATGGACTTCATATCGTTCTCCTCCTCTCCAGAATATCTAAAGCTTCAGTAACAAAATCACATATTCTTGTATCTATGGTTTAAGTCCTGCGCTTCTTCTTCTTACTACTGGTACTAGTCCTATGACGTTTATTAAGTTCGTCTAGGCGTTTAATATTTTCCTGTATGCGTTTATCTCGTTCGTCTGCTTCACAATTTCGTTTATCACGATCACGATCTTCATTGGCAAGTACTGAACTATCCTATCCTTATCGCATTGGGTTATCTCTTTCTTCATTCTTTCTCTGGTAGAGTTAGCACAGTTGCATATCTCTTCTGCAGTCTCCACAGTCTTATTGTAGTAGTTCTCAGAAATACTCTCTAGTTCTTGGGTCCACCATTTCTAAGTAGTCACCTTTGTCTTTATCTTTCCAGCGATCGCGTTTGCAGTCGATGACCAGATTGTTCCATTGTAACTTCTTGAAGTAAACAATCCTACAGGATTTGCCTGCGATAGATTCATTGCTATCTCTATTCCACTGGGGAATTCTATTGATAGCAGATCATTGGCAACAATTGCGTAATTGTTGACTCCGCCAACTGTTGCAGTCCTTAACTCATTAACTTGTTGTGTTGCACCTTCGACAGGCCATTCTGCCAGAGTCGCGGCAATGGTATCATCTGATGCCTTACGAATGCAGACTACAATATTCCCTGATGTTGCTATGCTTATCTTTTTCCAATAGAAAATAAACTCTATAGGTTTTGAACCAATGGATGTGTTGCCGGTATCAAATCTTAGGGCTGCCCTGTTTACTCCTCCAGTCAGTTGGATGAATGTCGGGTTAGTTGGTGGATACACCGGTTTGGCAACGTCGTAAACTGTGGGTTCCGAAATTGATGGCCCAGGGTTTTGCATTGCGTCCCATACTATGGCCGCAGCAACGGCTCGACGCCTTTCCTCTGTTGACATATGTCTTTAATCTAGATATTATAAGAACTCTCAGGGTTTTATATTATACTCTCTAATAATAAATAGAACCAAATAAGGAATAATGATAATAATTGAGCATCAGATTCCTACATCTAACTCCTCAGCAGATTGATCAACTCTGCAGAGAAGAAAAAATAGTTGAGGTACAGCTTTCTGTTTATGATGTTAAAGAATATACTGATGTATATGGAACTCGAATCAAAGAGGAGCAGAAAGTTTCAAGCTATAAAGCTAGAATTAAATCCTTTAAGGATTTGATTCAATATGACACTAATAAAAATGCATTATTTCTAACTGAGGAGCAGAAAGATAAATTGATTTAAGTACGTAGCTTATCTATTTCTGGTTCTTTAATCGTTCGTCGTCCTAACCGTTTCTCTTGCTTCTTAATTTTACTACTAGTTTTAGGTGGTACACTAAGATAATCGACAGTAGCAATGTCGCCTCTTTCTTTTGCGTCTTCTAATTGTTTTTGTAATATTGGGGACGGTCTAGGATGAGCTTGGATGGATCGTTGTATTGTATTTAATCTTAGATTAAATTCAAACGTCGCTCTTTGTAAGTGATCTATTTGAATCATATCCAACGGTAAAGGTTCTATGTATGTAGTTGAACCAATGTATAAGCTCATAGTTTTAATCATGGATTTGAACTTATTACTTAGTAGATTTCCAAAAGTCTTCTTATCAATTTTGAATTTATTCATATATTGAACTGTGTTACCCACCTCATCAGGATGTGTTAAAAAATATGGAATTAATTGCTCAATTCCTTTTAACGTGACTTTATAATCTCGACGACTATGCATATTTATCAGATCGGATTTAATTTCTTCTAAAAATCCAAGCTTTGAAAGATTAATCGTGCGCTTATGAATATTCACATATGCCAATGCTTTCTTAAAATTTTTATTTTTCTTCGATTCATTCTCCATGGCAGACCAAACAGAATATGATGATGTAAACCCTCTAGTAATTAGCAAGATAATTTGTTTATCTATTGAATCGAGTGCATCAAACTCTAAAGATATTGAGGATATAGCTTTTCTAAAAGCTGATTATGTATATATTATGATATGAATGCTAGGATTAGATCATATAACGTAAAGATTATTATATGTACGCTCCATTATATAACAAGAAGACAAAAATATGTCAGCACAAGTAATTTCTGAGAAGAATAAGACAGGAATTCTACTGCAATGCCCTAATCCTACTTGTAACGGAAGAATTTGGCGATATAGAGGGTCAATGAAAACATATTGTATCTGCCCTGATTGCCGACGTTCCGTAAGGATCGACAAAAATAAAGTCTCAGAAATGACTCAAAATAAGGGAGTAAAATCCCTCTACATTATTTTTAGAAGTGATCACGACGAGATCTTACAATGGGAACGGCAAATTACTGCATGGTATGATAATTTAAGTACGGAGTGATGGAAATGCCTGGCGATGAACTCATTCTCACCGAAGAGGAAAAGAAATTAGGAATTTCCAATGTTAGACGTGATGGAAGTGTAAAGAGTGGGTTTGTAATTGAATTTACAATTAATGGATTAATTTTAAGACTTGCAACTAATAATACAACATCTACTACTTTTAATCGTCTTAGTAAAGCATTAACAAAATTTCAATATCCAGAGGATGGAATTAATGATCTATATCAAGGATTAGAAACTACAATTTTAAGAAATTTCAAATGGATGATCGGAGAGGATATTAAAAATCAAAAAGAAGGTTACACCGTTAATTCTGAAACTACATTAGTTGAAACTACTTCTGATGATAAAATAGACGCTGATGATCGTTCCACCTATACATCAGTTTCGATCCCTGAAGCAATAGGAATGCATTCTGGTAGAATTCAATTTGAAGGTGTAATCGGATCTGCTGCAACTGATAAACTTGCATTTTTAGAAGAAGCTCGCTGGCGTTGTTATGATTGTCAAGAATTAATTTCTAAAAGGATATTTAATATGCTAGATATTCCGAATACTCCAAAGAAATGCCCTCACTGCGATAGTACAATAGGATTCGAGCACTGTCATACTTATATTAATTCTCGACTATTAAAGATCCAATCAGAAGATACTACTAACGATACAGCTTTAGAATTATTACCAGTTTATGTATTAAATGAATATACAGACAATATTCAACTTAGCGGAAGAGTTAAAATTTATGGTCGAGTTGCAAAACGACAGGATCTACACTCTAAGCAGTTTTATACAGTAATCATTGCCAAGTTTGTAGAATATAAAGATAAGAAGAAATTAAAGATCACAGCTAATGATGAAAAGGAAATTATTAAGTATGGTAAACGTAAGAATCTAGAGCGGAACCTTACAGATCAATTTGCTCAAACTATCATTGGAGAATATTTTGCAAAGCTCACAATAATACTATCTGCCATAGGTGCTCCAAAAATATTAGATTCAAAAATAGGTCGAGTCATACGACGTGGCCGAATGCACATTTTAATAATTGGTCCTCCAGGGGGCGGTAAAACAGTTCTTGCAAAGCATGGTGGCGATCTTAGGCCAAATAGTAAATTCGTTTCTGGTACTAATACAACCGGAGGAAGTTTAACATCTATGATCCTATCTGAGGATAGTAAACTCACATTAAGATTAGGTGTAGCTGCAACTACAAGAGATGCATTTCTTGTTATAAATGAATTTGATAAATTACCAGATGAGCACAAAAATGCTATACTTGAAGTAATGGAGGAAGGCGAATCCATACTTAACAAGTATGCATTCTTGAGGAAAATAAATGCCCAAACCAGTGTTATTGCAACAGCTAATCCCGTAAATGGCGATTGGATAAATAATTTATTCGTTGATGATAAAGAGTTACCTTTCCCATTACAGATCTTGAGTCGATTCGATTCTATTATTATATTTAGACGGAACAAAACAAAAGAAGCTTGCGATGCTTTCGCCAATGCAAATTCACAGTTACAAAATAGTGATAACATTGAATCAGATTATACCTTTTTACAAAAATATATCGAATTCGCTAGAAGGATTGTAGATATACGAATAGATCAAGATGCCATTGCGCTATTGAATAATTTTTATACCAAATTAATGATGGACGAGGATCTTGGTTATGACGTATCTAATAGGACGTTTGATACAATTTATCGTATTGCTAAAGCATTTGCTAGATTAAAGCTTACCAATGTAGTGACAAAGAAAATAGCTCAGAGAGCAATTGCTCACATCGAAGAAATGCTAAGTAAGTTAAATCTTACTCCTTCAAGTAAATTAGATCCATCAATTTATGCATTTGATAAAGTGACTGAATACATTCAACGTAAAACCCATAATAGATCAGATGCGATCAATTTAGTTGAATCTATTCAAAATCTCTGCTTAAGAGATGAAATCATGAGTGACTATCTTGGAGATGTTTTTAAACGAAATATAAATCATAAATTAGATGCATTATGCAATAAAATTCTTAAATCTCATAAGAATAAATTAGGAATTTCGGGAGTATGTCCAGCTATAGTTTACTGGAGACATCAAAAAGGTTGTAAATATGATTCTTGTTTTGAGCGTGAGAGTGGCGTCTGTGGCGTCTGTGATGCCGAAAATCCTGTCCAAAAGGATAAAAAAAATATTTTCAATAAAAAGTGGTTTGATAAGGTTGCATCTAATGAATCAAAGAATAAGGGTATCCAAAATAAAGTAAATCTTAAGAAAAAAAAATTTAACCCCCAGGAGGCCAAAAAATGACATCACAGACGTCACAGACGCCACAGCGAGCACAACTTTTTATCCCAATTAAACCAATCCCGATAACAAATATCCTAGCTTTCGATCTAGAATGGTCACTTACCAAGGATAAATATGGAGAATATTCAATAATTGCAGCGGGTTTTTATGCGGATCATGGCCTTGAAAAGGGCTATTTAATTGAAGATTTTAAACGAGAAAGACACCCTGAAAAGACCTTATTATCTATGATTACTAGAATTCTCAATAAATATGACTACTCAGTAGGATTTTATTCTACGGGGATTCGAGCATTTAATCCAATAAGACATTGCTTAATGGGTAGGGATTCTGATCTAATTCAATTGCACCGGAGGTTGCTCCGGTACGATCTATCATCGCCTATTTTCATCAATGAGACTAATAAGCTACCATACTTGGTAGGTGGAAAGAGAAATCATACTCATTTAGATGCGTATAATCTATTTACAAATAAAGTGATCAAATCTTCAATTTATGGTAACAGCTATAATTCCAATGATCTTGATACGATCAGTAAAGTAATTCTCGGTAATGAGGAGGGAGGGAAATATAGTGGCATAAAGGGCCCAATATTTGAATCGCTTACTGATTTAGAGGACAAACGAAGGTATGTATTCTTTGATGCGAAATTGCTTTTGAATTGTGTTGCTCATAACAATTATGAATTATTAAAAGTGATGCATTCACTTTCAGAGCTTACAGGAATACCTTTCAAAAATATTTGTAACTCCAGGGGTGTAACAAAGATTTGGACTCCAGTGCTTGATGAATTAGTTCAGAAAGAACTATCGAAAATAGACGGGGTAAATGGTACTAATTTAGAGGTATTGAGATATAGCGTCTTAAGTGAATACTTCACTCGAAAGAAGGGTAACTTTACCGCAGGCCTCGATTTAGAAATTGAAGATCCTACCAAAAATAGTCCTCGATATATTGGTGGTTGGGTTATGTCACCGATCCCTGGAGAATACAGAAATGTGAGTGTATTTGATATCACCTCACTTTATCCAGCTATGATTGTAAATAATAATATCAGCTTCGAGACTGTAAATTGTGAGTGTTGCTCTAAAGTTAAAGCTGCTAAAGTTCCAGATTACTTATTTGATGATAAAAAATCGAGATCAAATGATCATATCTGCGTGAAACATAGAGGAATATTGACTAACCAGATCTCCGATTATATGGAAAAACGAGTTGCGTACAAACGCAAATTTAAGGAATTGCAAATTATCGATCCTATGATGGCCCGTGAATATGAAATAATTTCAAATTCGTATAAAATATTGATAAATAGTGTATATGGTCAGATGGGTCATAAGTTTGCTAAATATGAAAATGTAATTGCAGCCGAGTTGGTAACTCGATTTGGTAGATCTACTATCCAACATTGTGCCAAAATAGCTAAAGAGATTTTTAATTGGGATATCATCTATGGAGACACGGATTCGCTATTCATTAATAGTGAAATTATGCCTGAAGATATTAAGCTATTTATCGAAACCTGTAAGCAACAGTTGAGTGTGAATATGGAGCTCGATAAAATTTATGATAAATTTCTGATCGCAGGAGCTAAGAATTATGTTGGCATAATCAAGGATTCTAAGAGTTTAATTGTAAAGGGGTTTGCAGGTAAGAAATCTGATCGCTGTTTATTCGTGAGAAATTGTTTCAAACAGGTGCTTGAAGATTATAAAAATGACATCAATCCCTATATTAAATTACGTGATCGTCTAGCTGAATTGGAATCCGGTAAGCTTGAAGATATTGGCAATCAGCTTATCATATTCAAGCAACTGAATAAAGGCGTCGATGAATACAAAATTAATGTCGTTCAAAAATTGATTGGGAAGCTCAAAAATCTTGAGGAAGGAGATACCGTGAAATATTACATATCTGATGGCGATATGAAATATACTGAAAATGTTAATGCGGCCAGCATTAAAGAATACAGAAAACAATTAATTAATACCGTAAAACCAATTTTAAAATTATTAAAGTATGATATTAAGAGTGAATTGACTGAAGAGACTAAAGAATCATCAAATGATGATAATACACCACCAATAGTATCTCTAAAGGAAAAACCAAAGAATTTGACTCTTAAGGCGCGATCCGCATCTACTGTAATTCAATTGAATTAATCAAATGTCCAATACTTCCAGCTCATTCACAGTTAAGGCCAATGAAAATGATGTGATGGACGGCATAAATTCAATTATAAATATGTTTGAAACAATCGATCAACCAGTATTTCCCAGAAATATTATGTGTGCTTCCTATAACGGATTCTTCCCAGTTTATGATTTGAAACAAATGTATAATGTCTTTAAACGCTCTAATTTTCAAGATTGTAGAATATCCGCTTATCCTTCTGTTAATGAAAATTCGATGCTTATTCCCAATTTATCATTACTTGACATTGACTATGATGACGATCAAGTAAACTCAAATGGAATAATATACGCTGACCAGTTGAATAAAACCAAAGTCAATAAGATCCTCAAACGATTGCAATTGAAATTTGGAATCCAAAATTTCATGATAATGCGAACTGGAAATGGTAGGCATATCTTGATACCATTTCTCTTTGATACTCCCTTTGAATATGTCCAAGAAATGCGAGACATTCTCCCATATTTGATCTCAAGGAGTCATCGAAAAATCAATAATATCATGAGTGAGAGCTTCCTTCCGTTCGCAAAAAATTATCTTTCAAATAATCAAGCTGATAAAGGCAATTATCCAAATTTTGCATCTATATTTTTACGAGTGCCTGGCTCCATTAATATGAAAATGAAATTTGGAGTTGCGGAAATTGTCCAAATGGAATATGAATGGAGCTATGATAAAGACTCAATAGCTAGCTTTGGAGATCTACATCCGAGTACAAAATTATTTTATGACTTTATGCATTATATGCGCCTAGTAGCTGGGCGCCAGCTTGAAAGAAAATATAGATTTAAACCTCGTACTGTAAATCGAGGATCAATATACAAATCAATTGAATTTCTACATGACATTGCAATATCTGATTACCGAAAACGAGTGTTATGGTTGATTTTAGCTCCTTATGCCGTCAATGTTCGTAAAATGAGATCTGAGAATGCATTCATATGGATCAAACAATGGGCCAATAAATGTAATCAAACATATCCATTTGAGCCAGGATATAATATTGATCAAAAAATTGACTATTACATTACACTTGCAGAGGGAAATGGACATTTTCCACTTAGCTTGGATAATTTGAAACCTGATGAGTGGCAAATGAAAGCTGAAGGAAAAATTTCTTTATCTGAATTTATTTTCAGTAAAATGGGAAATACGAGCGTATTATACGATGCAAGTAAAGGCGGATATCAAAAAGTATGATAACGTAGACATACATACATTATAACAAAAGGATATATACATCTTATTCTTATTGTTATATAATGGTTAATCAAAAAAATTGCTCGTCAACGAGCACCATTAATGAAACCAGTCAAGAGGGATTTTTAAAAGCTTGACTCTAGCTGACATCCGGAAAAAGAACGCTGAACGCAAGCAGATTATGCAATCACGTAGTCGAGGACTTTTTGTGAAATTTGTTAACGACCAAGACGTCATGATTGTTAAATTGGTTTCACCATTCGAAGGATTCGACAGAGAAGTAAAAACAATGCAAGGTGATCTTAAGCCTAGGCCCCATTACAGAATGCACGTAATCGGAGATTTCAACTACAACACAAAGCATCCACTTTCTAATCCAAGATTAGAATTATCGATCGACGATGTACGAAGTCTTAAAGATGAAGATGCGAAAATTTGGACCACACCTTTTAATGCAGCACAGGGGATTCAGAGAGAGGTAGATCGAGGACATTCAATACTTCAAATACGTCGAGACGGAGTAGCAAAAAGCACGAGTACTGCATATAATGTTCTATACGCAATGCAGATTGCGGAGGAAGATTGGCAAGATTTGTTACCTAATCTATCCAAAGAGGATATTGCCAAGCTGCAAAGCGGAGAGAAATGGAATGAGATATCTGAACAGGAATTAGAAGCGCTCGAGAACTTAGGTGGGAGGGAGGACTAGTCCTCTTTTTATTGAGATGTCTCAATTCAA
This sequence comes from Nitrososphaeraceae archaeon, assembly GCA_009377575.1. Lineage (GTDB taxonomy): Archaea > Thermoproteota > Nitrososphaeria > Nitrososphaerales > Nitrososphaeraceae > TH5896. Next base: position 21,702 of record WHTU01000040.1, read on the forward strand.
ACCTACAGAATTAACTTATCTTAGACTTAGCTGCGCAGCATGTGAAGCGCCAATTGCAGCGTATCTAGAAATCGATCGTACAGATGCTCATCCAGATACAATATATCGACGCATATCAACGATGTCAGAGGTACGATGCAGTAAATGCGTCCATGAATTCATGGACGAATAATTTATTTGATGGATTTAATAGCTAATCAGATAATCAAGAAAAACCCTGATTTAGCTACCGATAAATACAATATTTTTATTCTCAATAATGCAACAGGAGTCTGCTACATCACAAATAGCAGTCCTCAATACATTTCAGGTCACCTAAGACTTAGAGGTAAGAACAATGGAGAATATCCATACGGCTTCAAAGAAGGACTCTTGGAACTATTTGGCAGATGCACTACGTCGCATGGCGCGATAGAAGTATGTTCTGGCGAAATTATGGAAGACCTCAATCTAATCACGGTCGACATAAACCCATCAAAGAATCCAACTCATGTACTGGATGCACAGATATTGCCTGATAAGTGGAGCAATCGCTTTGATAGATGGCATTGTGACCCACCATATTCAGAGAAAGCTGCTAAAGAAATGTATCAGACTGTTATGCCCTCAATTCCTAAGCTACTCACTGAAGGTGCAAGAATAACTAAAGCTGGAGGATTGCTCTTTCTTCTTCTTGGAGCTAAAAACATGCAATGGTATCCTAGCTCTCTAATCAGAATATGATGGCTAGGTATAACAATTGTCCCTAATCAAGAGATTAGAGCTTTACATTGCTACATCAAAAAGTAGGGCAAGGCAGGTAGGCAGACAGGCAGGCAGGCATAATCCTTAAAACTATTAATCACTTAATATGAAATGCCTCTTATGAGATGTTTCGTGTTGTGACACATTGTTGTGAGGCGTCTGCTGTTATTGGCCATTTGCTGCGCAAGAAGCAAGACGATAACAGTAGATCCTTTATTATAAAGACTTAAAAGGATTAGGTTTGTAGTTTAGTAGAGATTTCCAAGAGTCTGTATGCATATTGCCGCTGCTGCCGTGCCCTGCCATCCCTTCTTGGCATGGCCGCAACCGACGATTATTACTATTTTATTATTCCCATCCAAGCGCTTCTTTCAATCCTATCCAGGATGCTTGTGATTTAGCGGTTATTGCACCCTTAAGTGCTTCCATCATGGCATCGACATGATCCACTTTCTTCTTTAGTGCAGCAATATCTTCGGCTTGCACAGTCTTGAGATCATTATTCTCTTGCTCAATCCTTTGCTTATCATCAATTGTCAGCAGCGGGATAGCCTTGACATATTCAGCGAGTAGTTCCTCTTCAGTTGGTAATACGTAACTAGCATCTTGACCGACCTGAGCATGACCTGTTAAATACCTTCTATGAGTATCTTTGACTCCTGCCTTATTCATCATTGTGATGGCGAATTTTCTATAGCCGTGGCTTAAGGCGATCTCTCTACGCTTACCCTTGACTAGGCCCATAGTGGGCTGATTCACTCCTGCTTTGTGTAGCGCCTTTTCGAGGGCAAGATGAATAATACGTGGAGTGGCTGGCCTTGGTGCTTCAATGAAATACGGTTTTCTAACGTTGAATAACTCTCTAATGAGTGGGGACTTATCCGTTATTGTCTCATGTAACCTACGTCGATAGTCAAGATAGGTGTCGATTGCTACCTTACATTCTGGAGTGCAATAAGAAAAGTATCTGTCTGACACAGGAGATTGAGAATAAACATCTATCTTGTAAAGATTGTATTCGGGGACAGGAGTAAGATCTCCTACTCTCAGTTCTGGAACAGCACCTAATCTCATAGCTGTTGATGCCATAAGCAGAACCATCACCCTTGTCCTTTCATCACATGATTCTAAGATCGCACCAATATCCTCAACACGATAGGCCTTATCCTTACGAGTAGACTCATCTGGTGGAATAAAACGGGTTATCTTGCGCTTGTTGAGAGGTACGTCATTCATCACCACAAAGAAGTGAAGGATAGCTGCCACCTGTAGAGCAATAGTATTGCGTGCTTTCCCTTTGTCTCGGAGGCTCTCAATGTAGCCAATGATCATTTGCTCTATCGCCTTGGATTTGTAGTCGAGTAACACTTGCAAGTCTTCGGTCTTTGCTCCATCTCTTAAGAACTGGTTGAATGCTAAGCGGTAGTCTCGTTTAGTGTATTTAGATTTCAGGCCATCAGTGACAAGATAAATCCTTGGACTTAAGCTCTTAACCTCATTTTGAGCGTGATTTAAGAGCTTAACATCGGTCTCAGTCTCCACTGCCAATGTTTAACCTGTGTGAGTCTATTATTTATTATACGTCTAGGCGTCACACAAAGAATTTTGTTTCCCCAAGTTACGCGCAAGCATAAAGCACCTAGAAACGTTGCATATGATAACAAGATGAGTCTCATCCATAATAGCGCGATAAAAAGCCTAACGGTTAACAAATTTATTAATGATAGGGTCTGGTCATGCTTGTGAAGCAAATTGTTGTCGTTATTCTTGGATTGCTTTCGAGTTTATCATTGACCTCGATAATGAGCCTTGAAGATAACTATTTTGGTCAAAAAGCGTATGCGCATGACTTTTCTACAACAGATGAATCTTCATTGGTTACATTAGTCGAACAAATTAAAGCTGAAACACAACTTGTAATTGCTAACTTTCTTTCTAATGACAATTTTTCAGCCCATGAACATGCAATAAGTGCTGCCGAGTTAATGAAGGATCTGGAAAATAACATTACGCAAACAAATCCTCCATCATCAGATGTTACTCAAGTATATGATCGAGGGCAAAAAAATTCTACCACACTTGCTTTAGTGGTTGCAAATATAGTCGATGATATATTAAGAAAATATGGGAGCGCTTTTGCTGTAGAATATGACATGACTAATATGTCGAATATGATGAACATGGATATGATGATGCCGGAAATGGATAATAGTTCTCCTCGTCCTATGGATATGATGACAACTACAAATGGTACTAACGGAAGTAGTAGTGTATCAGGAAGGCATTCAAACACCTCAATGAATATGGAAAACGACTTAGTATTAGTTAATATAAATGACTATGAAACAGCTAAGGTTCTTTCCGGTAATATTAAGGACCAATTTAGTACTCAGTTACGTCCAAGATCACTTGTCAATGAAACCACTAATCTTGATAGGCTGGAAAACCGCCTTGAAAAACTTGAACAAGCGGTGAATACGAAGGCTTTACCGGGAGCGATGATGGATATTGTACATGTTCAAATTCATCCAATGTTACAAAGAGTCTATGATTTAGAGCTATTACGAAATGTAATGCCAGAGAGCCAAGACTGAGTGTTTGGCAATTTACGTTGGTTGTGCACGAAAATTGCGAATACTTTGTCATAATTTATTATCCAGTCTAAACTAAATACTAAAACACAAACTGGTTTCTAGTTGTTATTGCTCTGACCAGTCTTGTATTACTATATCGATTGCTCCATCATTTCGTGGTATATTCTCAAATGGAGGAAAACCTCTAGCGCCTATATATCCACAGTGGTTATCCCCTGGCAAAATAACAAAAAAATCGAAACAATCAAGTTTATTATTTCCATCTACGTCTTGAATAGGAGGTATTTCAGAGCTTACTTCTCTCTCAAAGTAATTCTTTGGTAGAGGCATACTATGAGATATTCCAAGTAATCCAAGTGCGTCACTTTCCTCAACATATCTATAGACATATTCTAGCATGTTATCTTCAGAATTGCGTAAATTATGGAAATCACCTACTACTTTATCAATAGCGTTCCCAAAGGTTGTATTCCCTGCGACCGAACTCCTATCAATAGCTGCACCAAGTAGATGTATCGATGTTATATTTAATCCACTCTTGTCATTCCATTCTTGATTACTGCTCAGGCTTGCTAAAGTGCTCTTGACTACGGCAGCGCCCAGAGAATGAGCAAGGAACCTGATATCTGTATCCTTGCATTTATTTTTGAAATCAATAACAAACTGTGCTAGTTTGGGTCCATTCCTTTCTGCTATATTTTTTGCAATTTCCCATCCATCCTTGTTTATTGATGTGTTTGAGTCCCAGCTGAAACCGATTAGAGGTATCGAATAATAATTACTGGCCAAGGACATAGCTGTTCTATTAAATTGCTCATTGGCTGATCGTTCATCTGTCCAAACCCCATGAATGTAAATAGCTATTTCCTTTTTCGGAGGGCACGTAGGTTGATTGTATTCTTTACTGTTGCTATTATTAGCTAGATCACTACTATATACGTAATCTGTTATATTATGCCCTTGAATCAATTGTCCTGCTGAATGGTAATCAAAATGCTCACGAGTAGAAATAATGTCACTATTATGATAGGACTTTGTACCAGTCTCGGATGCATTCAGCAAATGTACCATACCATAGGCAAGTGGAACAGAGATAAACTGTAAAATATGAAAGATGGTGAGAGTCAATAATAATGCTGCTGTGGTAAGGGTTACTAATCTAGATACAGATTGTCTCTGGATGTGCTTTATTGTTTGATTCTGCTTCAACCCATTCAATAAATGTCTATCTGACACTGACAACCATTTAAAGGTATGACAACACTTGTGTATAAAAACCTGTGATAAGCATATTTGCTTAAGAATCAATATTTATGAGGGAGTCCACAATGGAATTACTGTCTTACTGGCCGCTCATTCAGTAATCAGTACAGTCCCTCCACTTTAGTATCAGGGGCTGGGGAGTCCAGTCTACGTAATAGGCGGAGGACCAGAGCCAGATATTTCCTTTGCAAATGTTGTGAAAGTTCTTAATGTAGGAAGCAACGGTGTCACCACAGGAACACCAAGTTCACCATAGTCTATAATAATTTGAAGTATGCAGATCCAAAGGCGTAATACACATGTGCTTTCTTCTTCTTAGCATGAAAGCACATCACATATCGCTGTCCGGATCAGAGGATCTTTCAATCAACACGCGGCTAGAGACAAGAACAATTTGAGTTAGATCCTATTTTAGTTTCCGAGATTGATTTTTTGTACTAAGATCTCTACACTAAACGGTTCTTTAATATATTACGCGACAATTGTATTACCTACAGAATATTGATATGTTGAGCAACATCATTGGTGATGAATCACCAAGTTTAAGCAACTGACAAATGAAGTATTGAATTGATCGATGTGGATACACGAGGTATATAACATCCTATGAGCGATCCATGCTCATCGATTATTATATCGTGGTTACCAAAGACTCTATATTTATGATAGTTATATGGAAACTTGTCGCATAAGGAATTTCGGAAAGGACACAAATAGGATCCTTCGAACGGCTTTTGATGCCACCATTGCTCCAATTCCACACATTCGTCAAAATGTTTATTTTCGTATAGAAAACCAGCGCAATCTGCTACAATACGTACGTATTTGTCCTGTCTGATTTTGGCCCGCTCGGTCAATTCTCTTTCCATTGTATTAAATGGTTCCAAATTACCAGCCAATGCTCCAACATAGTGTGTCGATAACTTAACGAGTAACAGGTTTCCTTCTCTTATATTATTATCAAAGTCTACAATTCTTGACTTTAATGTGTTATTTAGAGTTCTGATGTCAGGGTTCATAACGCTCGCATATGCACAGAGCTGTCCCCGTTTTAATCCCTCGTTAATGTACTCTGCAGCTAGTTTATCCCGCTCGTCCTCATTATCGTATAAGAGTAGAATGTGTTCATTAATGGGAGGGTTATCGATAATGCGATAGTGATTAGACATAGATAGCAAAGAATGACACGAACACAGCATTCTGATCTCCTCCTTTGTCAAGTAAGTTAAGAGATCGGTGGCCTGATATGCACACACTACTATTAGTGGATAATCAATTTGGGGTGGAATTAGATACTCATATTCTAGAAATTCCCTTTTTATTCCCAGCCTAAAGAACAAACAAGTACTTACGAATGCTCTTACTGCTCCATTTTTGCTCCTAGACAACTTCGTAACTAGCTTATCCCATGAATGCTGGATCAGCTCTCTATCTAGAGTTCCTCCTTTGTCAGGTTGAAACCATTGAGAAGAAGTTACTATTATCAAATCTCCTCTAGTTTCCAGGTCATTTATTTCACCTGCACCGATATTCCATTCCTCTCCCATTCGATTATAGATTATACTCCTATCCAAGCTTTCATCGATTATTAGAAGGATGGCTTCGTTGTTTTCTAGAGCGGGTTTCAGAAAGCGGAAGGCATCGTCGAGTTCTTCATCTAAGTTGGAATAAATCCCAATTAGACGACTTGCTTTTTCATTGGTTGGAGATATGAGTGTCAAGGCAGTGCTCTATAATTATTGTTTAATCATTTGTACAAACATCTGTATTTATCGGTATAGTTTAAGGACAACAGTGTTATCAGTAGTATCGCATGACATCTTTGCTTCCAATGCTACTTCCAGAACATATCGCGCGATTTGCCTGATGAAATAAGAATACTTGAAACCCATGTCATGTTCAATAATGATCCTATCATGATCCTCATAGGTTTCAAATCTATGCGGTATTCGTGATATCCTTAACCAAGTCGCGGTGAGATCGGATAAAGAAGTGAGGGTAAAACTACCTCGCAAAAAAAGGCTTACGTCTACGATATCATTTTTAGCTGTATCTCGTGCTAACTCATCAAGTTCTTCGTCTGCAAGCCGTTCAATTATTCTCATTAAGAATGACTTTGGCATGTAGCATAGCTTAGCCTGAGAAGCTAAATTGTGCCACTCAAGATGTTCTTTAATAATCTGATTAACCAAAGTATTAAAACTGACCTGTTTAACCTCTGACTCTGCACGTAACTCTGCCAGCTTCTGAACGGGAATTCTAAATGTGACACAATTGGTGGATGCCTTAGGTAAGCTAACAGTCATATAGGATAAATCGTGGTCGTTCTTCTTAGGCATTATGTATTATATGCAATAGAATTTCTAAGCGCAACCCTACACGTAATAATAGGTATCTTTTGCAATGCTTTAATTGCTTTACACTTTTATTATGGCAAAAGGGCGTAAAATATTTAAACCAATACATTATCTTATAGTAACCTGAGATAAGAATTGCAACAGATTGAGAGAAATAATAAGAGCATGGACAGTAGCAGCATTACTCTTAGATTTAGAAGCGACATTCTCGATAAGCTAAAGCATGAAGCAGCACAGAAAAGAATTAGTCTAAACACGTTGGCTTCTCAAGTGTTTTCCTCTCATGCGGAATATGACGCATACGCCTCAACGTCAGGCATGGTCTCCATCCCTAAAACCTTGCTAATAATTATGATGAATAAACTCGAAGAAAAAGAAGTAGAAAAGCTTTCTGAACAGATAGTAATGAACGAGATGAAAGATTTGACACTTCTATCACGAGGAGAACACAATTTAACCTCCTTTCTTCAGACCATCGAATCTTGGCTGAGAGTATCGGGGTTTCAATATTCTTATCACACGGCAGATCATGACAGAAATCATCGACTTGTGATCCAGCATGAAATGGGAAGGAGGTGGTCGCTTTATTTTGAAAAGCTATTTCGATTCGTCTTTACTGAATTATCTTTGCCAAACGATCCTGAATTTGAGGTAACAGATAACGTCATTGCCTTCAAAGTACGGGAATAACTGACTATTCGAAAAATGGAAAAATGCTATGCAAGCCTTGTTGACTATAGCGAAAAACAGTCATTGATCTTGCTCAGCGGCCCGCGGTGTCAAAAAACAATATAATCCATTACTATTGTCTAAATTTGTAATAACCACAAAGACCCACTGAACAACAATGGTAAAATCTTTTGTACTAACTAACAGTATACAAAACTAACGTTACTATTTAACTCAACAGCGAAGAATGAGATCTAGCGTTAACCTTCTTCGCCCCGATCTATATCCTTATATCATCATAATCAACGCCAAGTAACCAATCAGTGGTGGTGGCAGAGAAGGGCTCAATACCTTAACTGGTACAGAATTAGTCAAATTTTCACTTGATCAAGTATAAGTTATACAGCTGATCTTGTTCTAAATATGTCCTAATAGGTGAATCAAGGCTTACAATGCCTCTGAGATGTATTCTTTTCGGCAATCTCATATATTCACTTGATCTGAATCCAGTTCTTCATAGATTCACCGAATGATTTAGTAGGATGAATAACAACTGATGAGAATGAATTTTCGTATTCATCTGATATTAGAGTTTAAATCAGTAATCAAAAAATTTCATCCTACCCTTTTCATCTTTGAACCGCATTTAGCACATGCAATTTCCCTGTGCTCGTTTCCACATGACATACAATAGTATCTTACTGAAGTAGTACTATCCATGGATGAAGAAGGTGACTTAAATAATGATCTAATGAAACCCCTAATATCTCTCACATCGCCATCATTGAAAATGCCAAGTTTTTTCAGCATTATCCTTGTCTTGTAAATATTGATTAAGATGAATGCTATTATTAGCATTATTAGATCGATAGGAAATTCAAATAAATATATAATAATAAAGCCTATAGCCATAAAAACGGCTAGCCACTTCAACTGATACAAAAAAAGCTCTCGATTAGTTTTTGAGAAAAAGCTATTCATATCCCTGGCATATCATTCCTATTACGTTTACTGGCATTTAAATAATATATGCTTATATGTCATTCAGCCAATTCAAGGGCATATAGGTGGCAGCTATCACGATCAAACAGAATCGCTCTTCGATAGAAAGGCTGAATCACATATAAGAGAATTAACACCTGATTTTAAGAAATGATGATGTGTTTCAATTAATCCTAGTTCAACAGATATATACGACGTACAAACACGTTGAAATGAATGAAAAAGGAGAAGGGAGTTATAACCCTAGCCTTTCTATCTGTGACCAGTCTTGGTTTTAACTGCCGGCTTGGTAAGATGAAGTGCTGACTGCGTTTTCATCCCCTTGAATCTGTGAAGCACTATTTGAACAGAACACATTCAATGGTAGTTTACCATTTCCACAAGCATTTGCTTGTGATAATGCTTGGTTATTTTCTTTCTTCTTCTTTTTGTCTGCAAAAGCGTCTTCTGTTGCTACGGCTGCAGAGGCAACGAGCATAACTGCTACTGCGGCTACTATTGCGAAAGTCATGTACGATTTCATATTGTTACTTCAGACAAAAATAAAGGCTATAACTGGTGCGAATGTTCTGGCTACTACTAAAATCTTAGAAATCTTATCCATGGTTGAAAGTAACCTTATTGTGTAAGATTTATGGCAAGAATTGGGTCTATTCTGATTTATATAGTGTAATGTCATATTTCTTAGAACTAACTGGGGTCTATTGCCAAGTGCTAGTGAGTATAATATATAACTCCTAAAAATTCGGAGATAGTAAGCAAATAATGAACATCCATCACCAAGCACATACTCATGAAGGTGCTTTACTTCATTGTTTGACAATAGAAATTAATTTTGGGATATCTATCGCAGGCATAATAATAGTCAATGGCTATAAACTCTATTGGTGTGTGTTAACTGAAGAAAATGAATGCTATTTAGATTTTTTCTGCATCTTGCACCATACCTAAATCATAAGTTAACTTTTACTATAAGAACTACATATTTGATTATCACTAAATACTTTGCTGAGAGGACTTGCGATATCAAAGAATAGTCTTGTCATATTGATTGCTATTTCTGCTACAGCCATCATCCTCTCCATACTTGCATATCAATATTCTAATTCAATCTCTACCAAGGTCGTCGATATTGCTACACAAGAGATAAGATCAAATGCCATAATTCAAGCCCATGATCTGTCAGAAATACTCGCAAATCGTCTAGAATCCATAATACCTCTTCTACAAACATTGGCTGACGCCCCTGCACTACAAAATAATGAATATCAAAGGGCTCGTCTGATAATTGATTTTAGGCAAAATTACACAAGCGGTCTAACTGACTTCTATATGTGGCTTGAGAAAGATGGCAAGATAGTATGGATTAGCAATATTAGTGATATGAGAATTGTATGCTTAATTGTTTTCACTACATTAATTGCTCTTTTCATTAGAGATATTTTAACACTTTCACGCTCAGGACTTTGTTGCTCTCTAACTAGTAACAAATAACAGTCTTTTGCTTATTCCATAATACACGCATTTGTTTGGCAGGTCGCTTATCTTATTTACACAGTAAAATCCTTCACATGATCCGTTATTACAAATGTAACCTTTCCCCCCGGTAAGGTAGCGCCGGCTTTCATAAACGAAGTCGTGTGTGTTCCTATTTTTTACACGGTTTTGTTTTTCATTCTCGCTGATTGGTGTTGGTTCGAAAAATAACATTACTTGCTCTCTACATTCTAGCAATTTAAAACGTATGAGAGACACAACTATGTCATTAGACTAATTTATTTCAACAAATACTTCTTCCAGTGATATCCAATTGCCGATAACAAATAAAGGTATATCACCAAGTTGTAAAATTATGACATGAAAGGTAGTGCGACCAAGACGGGGTGTGAAGGAGGATTCTAATGCAGAGAATAGAGCTGATAACAATGCACGGATTGACGACTCAAACGATAATTCTGTGACTCAAAACAACGACCAAGAAATTGAAGATGTAGAGGATGACTCTAGTGTCGAATAAGATTGCTTCACATTAAAGATCGATATACAGAACTCAAACCTGGTGATACTGGTACAGTTGCCGGAATTT
>WHTU01000041.1 GCA_009377575.1 Nitrososphaeraceae archaeon
TGTTTATTATAAAAACGGAGCGCTAATTGAAAATCATATCTAGTGCTTTTCGTTGTCGTTCGTTGGCTTTCTCATCAAAAAAGATGGCAACATTAACCTTTGTTGTCCCATCACCTGCCCAGACATTCCCGTTGAAGCTATTAAGGATAATTACATTTAAGCCTGAAAGTGATACTTCGGCCATAACTACCTTCTTTTATATGATATGCTATAATACCATCCCAAGCTCGTATGTTGGAGTCAGCAAAAGTACATGGATATGGTATATTACATTTACAAACGTCAAACCAGTCTCCTGAAACCCTCCAGTTTGGAATAGCAACTTAAGTAGAATCGTCAACAGTTGCTGCTCGCGATGACATGTGACCAATTAATAGACCTTATATTTTAGTACTAATGGAGCGTAAGAAAGATGAAAATCATATGCAGAAGTATTTCATTATTCATCAGAGGTAGTTCATGGATTCTATCATATCAACAATCTTCTATCGCTAGCAATAAAGGCTATCTGAATTTTTACAATAGTCCTATATGAAGATACGGAAACGGACGCGCAATAAAGCGCTAGGATAGTTTATTTTACGTCCCTGATACAAAAGCCATACAATGAAAATTCTTGATGTCAGTGAACCAGGTTTTGGTAAACCCATGACAGAAAATGAAGTTAGAGGTTTCTTAATTAATAGTACAAAGAATGTCCACATTTCAACTCTAGACGAAAAAGGAGAACCTAACATACACCCAACCTGGTATTACTTTGATAATAATAACGACAAGATTTATGTAGAAAGTGGAAAAGACTCTCGGAAAACTCGGAACCTCCGAAGAAATAATACTGTATATTATTGTATTGACGACGATAGAATTCCCTACAAAGGGGTCAAAGGTAAGGGAATCGTAAGGGTTTCTGAGGATGTTGATTACAATCCACCCATAATCAAAAAAATAGTGATCAAATATCTTGGAAGCACAGAGAATCCAATGGTAAAAGCTATATTAGACAGTATTAAGGACAGATCTGCTGTACTTTTAGAAATAACACCAAGGTTTTACGCTACTTGGGATCATGGGAAGGGAAAAATGCAAAAAGTACAAATTGATAACATGCTGAACCCACCGATCAGCAGGACTCCTGCCAAATTTGAATGCTACAACTAAATATCATAATTTTGCTACCTCATTGAAGCTTGTCATCTTGTTCATTCTGTTAAAACTGCACACCAGTAACTCGAAGACTTAAAAAAGGCACATGTTAGCTCCTTACCTAAAAAGGGACCATCTGGAATAGTTAATCTTATCAAATAAAATTGGCATTCACTAAATGATATGTACAGTCTGAGTATTTAATGCATATTGAGAAAAGATATATCTTGGGAATACATGTTCAATATGTGACTATCGGTTATAGGTGTCCTAGTTGTAATGACGTTAATTCTATTGATGTCAATAAGATATATAATGGTCGATTGATGTTTGTTTGCTCCAAATGCACTATATGTGGTATCGTTCCATTTATGGCTGAACAAGACGAAGCCTATTTGGAATTCCTAACCATGTATGATAATGGGATTATTGATAAAGTACAAGATCTGGAATTGGTAATAGAACAGGAAAGACTTGTACGTCCATTTTCTGAAATAAAAGAATTAATCCATAAAAATGGTGCGGTAGGCAATAAATTACTTGAGAACGTATTGAGATCTAAGAAAGATTATATAGTTGATTTCATAATCTTAGAAGAACCCGAACCCGAAGCTGGCCGTGAATTTCAATCTCTTCCCATCGATGAGGGGATCGTCGCTAGTCTATGGAAGCGAAATATTAAGAGACTTTACAAGTTTCAGGAGGAATCAATTCTCCAAATATTAGGGGGAAAGGATGTTGTTATTGTTGCACCAACGGCCTCGGGTAAAACCGAGGCCTTTTGTATCCCCATAGTACAGAGAATTTCTGTTGAAGCAGCGCATTTTTCATCTCTTAGGCCAGAAACAAGACTAAATGGACGAAAAGTGTTTGCTGTTTTTGTATACCCTACCAAGGCATTGGCAAGAGATCAGTATCCAAAAATAGTGCAAATTGCAGAGCCAGTGGGTATGAATGTAGGTATATTCGATGGAGACACTTCAAAATCTGAAAGGGAAATAATAACGAGGCAGCTGATCCCAGAAATCATCATCACCAACTTTGATGTGATTCATTATCACCTTCTCCATAGAACAAGATTTTCCCGCTTATTAAGAACATGCAAATTTTTGGTTGTAGATGAAGCTCATGTATATACTGGAGTATTCGGTGCCAATGTTCATTATATAATAAAAAGGCTCGAGAGAATGACATCAAGTACTACAAAGCAAAAACTTCAGATAATTGCTGCCTCTGCCACATTGCCAAATGCACACGAATTCTGTAGATCCCTCTTTGGAAGGGATCTAAGTCCGATTTATGGTAAAGGCAGGAAAGGCAAAATCAATCTAGTGATCATATTTCCATCATTACATTCACAGAGATCCCTGATGCTTGATATCTTAAAGAGATTGATCACAACAAATCACAAAACTATAGCATTTAGCAAGTCACATTTAGGATCAGAACTTCTTGCATTCTATTCTACAAGACAAGGAAACCAAATAAGAGTCCATAGAGCTGGTTTGTTACCATCAGAACGTAAATCAGTAGAAGATCTATTTAGAACTAACAAGATACTCGCAATTTCGGCAACTCCTACATTGGAGCTTGGAATCGATATAGGAGATGTAGACGCAATCATGTCTGACATCGTTCCCATTAATCGACTTATTCAAAGGTTGGGTAGAGCGGCAAGAAATGGGCAAGAAGGATACGCATTTCTTGCATTAGGTAACGATCCAATTAGTCAATATTATAAGCTCCATCCAGAAGATTATCTTCAGGATCAAGAAATAGCATATACTGATCCAACTAATTCCTTTGTAGAAGAATACCAAGTTCTTGCTATGGCATGTGACAAACCTATTTCAACGAATGAATCATCGCCATTTCGGAACACTCTACAAAAATTAATTTCGAGCGGATTAGTTCAACTAACAAAAGGAAAGTTTGTTCTCGAACATAGCAAAGCAATGAATTTACTTTGGAACTTTAGCATTAGGGGGATCGGATCCAGAGTTGACATAATATTTAATGAGAGAAAAATTGGTGAACGACAAATGCCACAAGCACTAGAAGAGCTACATGACCAGGCGATATACTTCCTTGGAGGAAAGCGGTATAAAGTTTTCAAGTTATACCTAGAGAATCCAGATAACAAGTTGGAAAAAGGAACATATGCAAAGTTAACCGCAATACCCGGAGGTTATCCATATTATACAAAGGCAATCGTTGATGACTGGCCAACTATTCTGGAAGTGTATGAGCAAAAGACCGTATTTGGAATTGAGGTCAGATACTGTTCACTGGAGATCCTAAAGAAGGTCTCAGGCTATTCAAATATAGAATTAGGTAAAGAAGTTACACAAGGGACAAGACTATACCTTGAAAGTCCATTAGAGTTCAAATTTATTACAAAAGGACTAGTTTTCCGCGCTCCAAAACCTAAGAATGTTCTAGAATCTGCTATGGATGACGCTTATCTGGAAATGAGTGGTTATCATGCTACAGAACATGTCATAATAGAGGGAAGCATTATGATAACTGGTGGTTCGTCACAGGATATGGGTGGTATTTCAATTGGTTCATCTGGTCTAATTTTTATTTATGATGGGAGTATAGGTGGAAATGGTGCGAGTAGAACCCTTTATAACAAGCTAGACAAAGCTATGATAAGAGCGCAAAGAGTAATATCGGAATGCCCTTGTAGAAGTGAAAGTGGTTGCCCAAGATGTACCTATTCCTATAAGTGTGGCAATAATAATGAGTACTTGCACAAGATTGCAGCTATTGAAATTTTGAATAATATTGTAGCCGGGGAGAAGACAGAAATCGGAGAGAAGATTCCTGATGATAAATCTCTTATTTAACTAGCCTATACTCAGACAAGAGGTAATCCAGGTATGTTTGAAAGTCTGGCTGACAACAAAGATTACTTTAGACTCTTCCTCCTACATGTCAGTTAAGTCCTTAAGTTGTCACCAACCAATGAAGGAATACTAAATAATCCACTCTGGTCAAGCGCCAATTTGTTATATTCTCAATATGCTGTAAGACATACCCATTAAGAGGATGAGTTTCAATCCTTGTGGTACCGTTGTATTCAGCTATGACTGAGATCATAATTACCCTTTATGTTTTTGTAGAATCGATCATTGAACTCCATTAACAAAGCATTGGTACGATCGTCATTTTTTCTCATATAATAATAGAGTTCTTCAATAGCTGCATGATAATCGATACCAATATTCTGTGCAATCTCCAAAGCAATCGCTGAAATCATCAATTTGCGAAGAACAAGATCATGCCCATAGTTTATGATGTCATATGAAAGCTCTTCTAGGAAGTTCTTAAAGTTTGATTCAATGTGACGATCCTTTGCATTACGATTTTTTAGTACAAATGGAATTGCCATCTTCCTTTTTTTCATATGAATATTTTCTACCATTTCTATAAAAAAATCATTTAACTGCGGATCATGAAAGAGGATCTGAGACAACAGGTCTGAAGCGTTCGATTCACTTATTTGCATCTTGTCAACTAAGGTGAATAATACATGACAAGCAGCACAACCATCTTGTCTAACCTCCGAAGGATTAACATGTACATTTTGTACTTCCCTCAGGATTATTTCTTTAGTCTCTTCCTCATTTCCATTCTCGGATCCATTGCTACTCGATCTTCTCATAGCACTAATTAATAGATGGTATTATTTAATGGAAAGCCAAAATTAATACCTTCTATTGTATTTTCTGCTTCTATGTCTTTTAGTACATAATTTACGTTCAGTGATATTGTACTATAATTTAACATTTTGTCATGATTAATCCCAGATCTCATACGGGTATTACAGTTCCTTTAAGGATTAACAGACAGATGTAATTTGCATGTGAAATGCTTTAATGTATTCATAGAAATAATGAGATAATATGCCATTCAATGAGGTAGATGTCATGCAGCCAATGAAAATGCTGCACCTGCTTGGGGAGGGGGAAGAAGGAGGAGAAATATGACAAGCCACTCTCCTGATGCAGCAGAAAACAAGCCCCCAATACTTAACTCCACCGAGATCGACGAGCTCCTTTCGATGACGCTCATCGCGAACCTAGCCACAATCGAAGATGATGGCAGTATCCATCTTTTGCCTATGTGGTTCTTGCGAATTGGCAATAATATCTACATTCCGACCTCACATCATACACACAAATACCGGAACCTACTGGCAAGGCCTCGTGCATCCGTGATGATTGACATCTCAAGGGCTGGACTGAACCTCAAAGGAGTGCTGATTAGAGGTCGGGTAGAACTTGTAAGAGGAGAAAAGGCACAACAGATCAATCGTTCCATTCATTTGAAATATGTAACGTCCGATGCGCTGAATGATCCCGACGTATCCTCCTACCTCTCGAAAGGTGACGACGTAACTGTGAATGTTCACATGGATCGCTTGATTAGCTGGAATCTATCCGATTCTAAGGCGGGACAAGCTCTTGGTGTCGGTGGCTGGTTTCGTCCACTCGACGGATAAGGCGAATATGTAGACGCATTCATGATGTGCCCCATCCGATTGCCTTTGCCTTTAAGAGATCTGTATCGAAAAAGTAAGCCGATTCGAGCGAACTCGGACCTCCATATCAATTTAGAGGATCATTATATCGCTTTACTACTCAATCTTTATATTCCCTCTGAAACAGCCTCCGTTGATCTTAGAGACGTAATATGATACTATACATCAAATCATATCTAGGTGACCTCTTGTTAGAAGATAAATATTCATTACTATTTACTAAATAAAGGATTCCATAGCCATGAGAAATTAGAATTACCAGTTTTCATGGGAAACATATGAGATCTAACTCAGACATTTAGGCAGTATGATTGATGAAAAGGGAGTAAACATGAATGATGCGACTAGTTGTTGATGATCATGATGATGCTATAACGAGTTAATTCGCAGCTAATAAAATAGAAGATTCACAATATCAAACTGATTCCACATTTCATCAATCCTGACTATGCCGTGTCAATTGAAGAGAAAATAAATCTAAATTTCGAACACTTCAGGTTTACTTGTCGCGGTAGCGGGTTGTTTTCGTTGTGGGTTAATCTCATCCATATTCTTTGTGAGCTCTGAAACCTTCTGGTCCAAAATTATTCGTGTTATGTCTTCGAGTTCTGGTGTGGATCTCACTACTACTCCTCTTTTTTTTGTTGGCGAACCAATACTATCGACTGGATTGATCTCAATGGCAAGTGAAGGGCTAAGACTTCTTAATCCTGGAAGTCGTAAGAGGAATACACCAGGAATATTTGTTGGTTTTCGTTCCCAATCTTTTCCTTGTGTAAGAAATTCCCGTAATCTCTCGTTAACAGACATATCAGTATGCTAGTATGTAGGCTACTACATTTATCTTTTACATAAGCTATTTGTCAGTTCATACAAGTTCGCATATTTATCGTAACGGGTAGTTGGTGTATTATGATTTTCTATTTGTATGTGAAGCGTTGACTACAGCTTACTTACACTAAATTTCATGTTTATCGGTCTATGATTGTGAAATCATTAATTGTAATTTAAATCTTATAAAGATATATTGTGTTTTCTTTCCAAAAATTGAAATTATCAAAGGTAGTTTTATATAGAATGAAGCGTCTCATCTTTCCAATGATTGAAAGCGTTGCCGAGAAGGAAAAAACGTTCCCCTCAGTTCCTTACGAGATCAACGCTCATTTAAAAAGATTTGGCAAAGAATCATGGGAAGTAGATTATAATTTATTTGGATATTGTGACATGTGTAATTCCAGAATAGATGAGTTTGGATATTGCGCTTGTGGTGGGGCAGCAGATTAGCATCAAATCAGTAATAATGGTTCCTTGTGCTGTTTAGGAGCCTTCTGCTAGTGTTCAAGTCACAGACTTATTGGACACTTCTAAGGACGGATGTAAATTGAACGTCAAAGGCAGCGCAGTTTTTTTGAATTGCTTTATTATCATGACTATTCTATGTGCTACATCTTCTTCTAATTGAATACCCTGTAAGACTCTATATTGAGCATATTCCTCTAATCTTCATAATATGGCCCATTTTCTTATTTTGAAGCATTGCTAATGCATTGCTGATTAAATAATTATTTAGAACATTCTTGGAAATTACAAACTTGTTCTATCTATGTACGATATTCTTCTAGTTCACATTATATTAAATTCTATATCTGTGACCATTTTTCAAAATATTTTATAAGCATGTATTGTGTACATATTATACAGTAAGAGTAGATAATTTAAAATGACTTGTAAAGGGATTTGCATAAGACATAAGGCTCAGAAGCAAGTTGGTACAGGACGTTACGCGGCAGGTCAGAAGAGGTGCCAAGTATGTGAGATATTCATAAAATGGGAAGGGTTATGGTGCCCTTGTTGTAGTTACCGCTTGAGAACAAGACCAAGAAACATAAAATACAAGGCAAAACTAAGACGGAAAGGCCTGTTGGATAAAGAGGAGATGCAGTCTGCACCGCTGACAACTGCTGTAACATCACAAGCCAATCGTTAGTACAATCTTATTTTTTGAGACTTGAACTATGACAGCTAGCATACATGCCATATTGCGATAATGGAAACTATACCACCATAATGACTAGGAATGTATTGATAGACACACCGTATTCTCGATTTTCAATCAGGAAAAAGGATTTTACGCGAAACACGATCGATCACCTCTCTATAGCAGGGAAACGAGCATGAATTTCACCCATAAAAGCTAACATATCTATCGTCAGAAGGGTGATTGTCATTGTGCAAATTGCAAAGTTCTTTGTACAAGATATCTACTGCGGCCATCTCGGGCAGTTCTCCTTGGGCAACGCTATACGCGTATCCTATAGTATTTAAGCTATTTAGCCTCTTAAAAAACATTGATTCAAGCATACCGTTTTTCCTAGCTCTTCTTAAGAGAAAAGCTGAAATTCGATCAAAATGATAATTGACGTGGATGTCGACTGCTTCATCAGAATCCACACCATACATTTCAGATATTTTGTTGTTTAATCTTTTTTCCTCTTGCGCTGCTGAGATATTTTGGTGTTGTATACTGATAGCCATTCGGCCACGTAGTTTTAATGATTCACTATTCGGATCGTTCTTGTCTTCCATCTGTCTATAAAATCATCATAGATGTACCTTTTAGATCTTATTAATTTATGCTGATTATTCAATATTGTGCTAACGGAATCAATCAAAACAGGCAAAGGTCTTCCGTGGGGTGAGCATGATCCAGACCTATTTGTAGGTACAGAAGGATTCTTCAGACCAGGCTATGTGTCAAACCTCGTTACCTCTTGGATACCATCGCTTGATAACGGAAGAGTACAAGAGAAATTACAGAAAGAAGGAGCGGTCGTAGCAGATGTAGGGTGTGGGTATGGTATTTCAACTATTATCATGGCCAAAGCGTATCCTAAATCCAAGTTCCTTGGATATGATAATCATTTTGCTTCCATAGAAAGAGCAAAAGAGCTAGCAAATGAGGAGGGCCTGAGTGGAAAACAGATTAGGTTTGAGGTTTCTTCTGCCACTGATTATCCACTTTATTCCCATACTAATGAACAGTATGAACTAATTGCATTTTTCGATTGTCTCCATGATTTGGGAGATCCTGTAGGTGCGGCTTCTCACGCGCTAAGAAATCTCAAATCAGATGGAACTGTAATGATCGTGGAACCATTCGCAAACGACAAAACAGAGGATAATCTAAACCATGTAGGTAGGATGTTTTATGCTGCTTCAACTATGGACTGTGTTCCAGGTTCAATGGCTTCAGAAGGACCTGCATTGGGAGCACAAGCTGGACAATCGAAAATAGGCGAAGTTGTTAAGGCCGGTGGCTTCAAAAAGTTCAGGCGCACGACACAAACACCATACAACATAGTATACGAAGCGAGTTCATAAATCAATCTATTGAAAGTGCATCAAACACATTAAATGCCATTCGATAAGAAGTTCAGATAAGTTTCTTTTTAACGTAGATTTACTGTCATATAGAGTAAGACAATCAATTCCATGTAGAGAATAAATCCTACTCTCCTCTCTTTACTGTCATTGTGTGATTCAAGAACTTTTATTTTGCTAACTCACTTTAAACCCTGAAGAGCATAGAAGGGGTCCTCTTATGAATATCTTCTCTACATAGCTCTCCTCCTGGTATCATAAGTCAATGTAAATACAAGACATACACGATACTTCTTGATTACATATGATCCCTTATTTTGAATCCATGGAAAAAATACAGGTAACGCTAGGCGAAACTGAGTCAGCAGACGGAATTGAAGAAGAATCATGGTTAGATACCGTTGTCAAGACACTGGATACAATATCTAAACACTTTTCAACTGAACTTGAAAGGGAACCAGGTGCACCAGAATATCTCCAGCCCTATGGAAAAGTACCGTATATGAGTATGCCACCAATGAGGCTTCTCTCCCTTGCGGTATTATTGAATGCCTGGCTGGGCTGGGTATTGCATGAAAAAGGACTTGATATTTATGGTGAATTTAAGCTGAATGAATCCTATGAATTCGGCAGGATTCTGTCTTTAGAAGGGATTACGCCCTAGTATGTGGTTCTTTATTCGAAGAATTAAACCTAAATGGTCGTGTCGACCTTTTTCAGGGTATCAATCAATGATTACAAGCCCATTTTTGATCTAGCTGAGGTCAATTTCAGCGCTTGTAAGAATTTCTGATTAAAGGTCATTGTAAACTGATCGGCTAACAGTATCATAATAGAGAGATTGGATTTTGGCTACCTAGTTATTATGTATGTAAGAGTTGCTCCTTCTTCAACTACTGGATGACCATCTCCAATCCCGCTGCATATTAGAGGCAAAAAGTCATCACTTCTTATCACCTAAAACGGTAATGCCTATTTCTCTAACTGGTGGATTTGTAAGGGTAGCTTCTAGAAAGAATCCAGGTTCCCATTTAAATGGTATTTTGACCATGAAGGAATCAGTATCGTGAGGAGGATTCCATGCGGCAGCGTTCCCTTCTACATTATCATGAAGAGTTACCTAAGGAGTTCTTTGAGATTGACTCTCTAGATGGAAAGGTGGCGACCATGAAAGAGGAAGGCGACAACATGTCCCTGGCTGAGAAAACTTAACGTTACTAGATGAGGATGCTTCTATACAGGCGATCCTAAAAGTTAAATTTCTATTCGTTTCTTGCCTTTCATTGTAATTTCATATATCCCGTTTGCGTTTCTGCATAATCCATCCAGAATCTCCCTCATCAAGCTATGGACGACTTGTAATACGTCTAAGTAACTAACGAATCCAAAATGGGATCGTTTAACTATTATTTGGGCACATTAACCTTATTATGCAACACATAATACCTGGGCCCTAATAACAACAAAACGATATAAAACAGAAAAATCATACATCTTCTAATTATGTCTGGTTTTGCTAAGGATATAAGTCAATCAAACACTGTGGAAAGTGTATTTGAAAAGGCTGTCGAACTTTATATTAGTAATTGGGATGTTAGAAATGCAATTTCCCAAATACCAATTCTAGGCCTAGCAATCGATTCTGTTGCAACTACACTTTCACAACAGATTCAGCAGAAAAGATTTTTGCAAACATTCGATATCCTTCATGAGATGATTGAACTCATGGATGAAACAAAGGTGGACAAATATTTCTAAAATCAGAAGAATTCTATGACTTACTGAGAAAGTTCTTCGAACTTTCATTCAGAAGTAGATATAAAGAAAAAGTCCAAATCTATTGCAAGATCTTAATAGGGGCAGTTTTAACAGAAAATATGAATAATCGTGATTCTGCAGAGGATTTCCTTTTATTCTTATCTGAATTGTCCCTAACAGACATTATCGTAGCAAAAGAAATTTATGAACAACAAAAAAACATGGTGCCTTATTATCAACCCACAGACAATGAATTTAATGAGCTGGAAACTGTTAAGAGAGCAGGATGGGAGAATCTTCAGAATATGTGTAACTTAAATGATGTTGAATTCAGAATATCTTTAATAAAATTGGCTAGAAGTGGTTTGATAGCTGAGATCATGGGGGTGCTTCTAGGCTATCGGGGAGGAGTCTATACTATCACACCAGCATTCAAAAAACTAATGAAGTTAATTGCCTATGCAAATGAACCTTTATTCGAACATAGACTCAAATAAGTCCGTCATATGACCGAACAATATTACAATGGAGTACTATCTGTATGGGTTATTGAAATCCTGGTGTGGTTGTGATGACTATATTCAGATACGAATTAACAAATTTTTGATGGTTAAAAATAAGTAGCTATAGCTTGAGGATGGCATATGAAGAAATGGCTGATAGGTAATTGACTTAAGATGAATTGTGGTAACTCCTATTTTTGAGTGGTTCTGTTAGTATATAAAAGGGTCAGCTTCTTCTCTAGCAGATCACCTACAAAAATAAATGGTACGAATTCAGAAAGATATCCAAAAGATGAGAATAACTTCTGCAACAAAAACAAGATTTAGAAAACTACCTTTTGCTTCTATCGCTAAACCTAGATCTAAAAAAGGCTCCTAAAAATGGCCAATTGGATTTCAATTTATTGATTGAGAGAATGCACGTAATAATTAGAGGTAAGCTTCTTAAAATCTCATAAAAGCTAATAAAAGAACCATACTCCTCATTTAAATTTTGGAAGTAATGCAATAACTATTTAATCAGATAAGGGTTCGTGAGCTGAATGAGAAGAGATTATTTCAACCTCCTTTTAGGATTAAATTTTATGTTTGAATGTCCGGCATAGGAATCCAATTATGATGACATGCAAAATATTCTCTTGTCCAAAGTGATTTATTTGATATGATGCTTAAAAGCGTATGTTCATATCTCCGCTGACTGTGCTATTTCTGGCGTATTTAACTAATGTTTCATCAGCGACTGGTGCTCTAACTATTTTAATCAGAAGACACTTTTGCTTGACGTAGCTACAGGTCGACTGCAAGTATAAAGACGCTTTGTTGAGTGAGGGACATATAAGCTAATGCCTAAATCTTCTTTCAAATCTTCTGCGAAGGGTTATAGCTAACAACCCAAAAGTAAGAACCGCCCCAGTTATTTTGAAAATATAATCAAATATACCATTTTCTACCTTGCCTGTCAATTGAAGAACAGGTATAAAATCGGCAACAGCTCTTTCAGCGGCTTTTGTCCAATGTGTGAGATTGTCAACCTGCGAAAATCCAATAAACTAGGAGAGGGTTATATTATTTGAAACGGTAGCTACTGAATTTTCTAGAAAATGGGGTTCAAGCGAAGGTTGGCTCTGAACTAGCCAGAAGAGAGTTGTTCCAACCAATAACAATATCCCAATAACTGCAGGTTTGGCTATGCTTTCACCATACGTAGAAATAATGTGATATATCCCTATCAGAGAGAAATTTCTGACCGCACATGATGCTTCTTGACCTCACCATTTGCGTCTGTTCCGTAGATTCTTTGTAACTCCATTTCTCTTACAAAGAATTGTCCTGATTCTCTATACCTAAGTCTATATTCATAATTCTCACGTAAATTTCGGTATACAGCAACCACTGTTTCAGTCATCTCCATCTTAAATATTGGTATGCCAACTATCTTCTGAGTTAGATGCAAAGCTTCATGTAAATCCTCTTTAATGTCCGCTATGATCATGGTTTCGCTTCCACATATCAATTTCTTCCGGAGGTGAGCTCTGGCTAATGCTACTATCTTGAGGAACGTATACAATCTTGTTGTCATTCTATTGTCTGTTCCCCTGTCAGCTGGAAGGGATGCAGCAAGTAATTCGGTATACGGAATCCATACCAGATTCTTACGCTCCTCTACCTTTCTAATACACATTTTCTTTATCCTGTTGATAAGATACCCTACACATTCCTTCGCAACTAGCGTTTCATCGTCACTAATTATGAGCTTTTGCTGTAATGAATCTGTCATACCTTCTCTCATCCCGATAATTTTGTTGCCCTCCCGGTACTTCTCTGGAATCATATTCGGTGAGCTAACAATAAATCTGCTCTGAACCTCTGACCAGTAATCGTACTGAGATTCGTTCTTCGCGCTACATACTATAACAGCTGGCCATCCCTTCGTCACCACACATATTGCATGTATACCACCTGACTCTCTTTTATCGACATAAGGATGCTCCATGTAATACTTGTCGTGTGACAGTATGGGCTTGATGATGTGTCCAAGTTGCTTGTCGTCCGATTAACGTTAGTACTGCTATTGGTACCACTACCACTACCACCAACGACCTGGCCAAACGGTATGAAAGATGGTAGAGTAGCCAAGACTGCTCCTGCAGCTCCCGCTAATTTCAGAAAATCTCGACGAGTAATTTCCCTTCTAGGTTGCTTGTCTGCCGATGAATTTGTTGACATAAGCTAGAAGTTCAAATGATTCTAATAAAGTTTAGGTCAAATTTTATTAATATACCTAGGTAAGTATCACCTAAAAGATGCAGTTGAATTCTAAAATACCAGGATGTACCTTACATCTAACAATCAAATCTGAAATGCTTACTTACGACGCTTTGTGGGTATCGGCATTAAGCGAAGCAACCCTGGAGCAATGGAAAAATCTCAGTCAAGCTACAAATTCTAACATGAACTCCAATCTTGATTCTTTGAAGAAGTCTTTCGTTCACACGGCAGATTCCTTTTCTGGTATCACATGAAAAACAATTCTTAACAAATATAGTGATAGGAAATTTGGCCACTATGACTTTTGGGCTTTAAAGGACGAAGATGCCAATAACTTAAATTTTCATTGGGTTCGTGTTGGTGGTAACTAGTCTATATTGAAAATGAATAAATGTGCAGATAGAGAGACGCATTAATTCCTTATGGAAGCAAAGATCATCAAGTCGATAGTGACATAAGGTTATACTTAGCATCCATAAGGAATTAGACTGCATGGTTAAGTCACTGACCCCACTTTTTTCAAGTTTACTACCAAGACCATGATCTGCTTTTTAATTTGAATGCTACTAATATACTATAGAAGATAAGCATCTTTTTCAATACGGAACATATACTTGAGAATCCCTATTTGTTGACGAGATACCGATATCAATTATATTAAGAATTAAAAAGTATGATGATTCTGGAACCGAAGCGAGCTATGCTGCTAAAGCTGTAAAAAGCAAGAACGCTAAACGTCATGCAGCCACCCAACTATCTCACACTTTTCCTCGACAAAGTTAGTATAGCTGGCTTTAACACCACAATTCCATTGTTTACCTTAGCACATTTTTTGTAAACGCTATTAACGAAGTTAGCTACATCTATTACATAGGTATATATCTCAAATTAATGGATCGTTTGTTTTAGTGGTAAGTAGGAAGGCTGATCATTACTGTCATAACTATGAATGCATGCATAAACCTACAAACTATGAAATAAAAAATTCAGGGAAAGAAGAAGAAAGAGAAGTAGAAGACAAGGCCAAAGCTGCACATAAAGAAAAGGTAAGGGTAGTTATGGCTTCAATAATTGCTTCTGCTGGATTACTGATATTAAAATTTTCTATTGGCACTCTAACAAATAGTCTTGGCATTTTGTCGGAAGGCATGCATTCAGGTCTTGATCTCATAGCCGCCCTAGTCACACTTTATGCCATACGTATGGTGTTACGGCCCTCAGATCTATCATTTACATATGGCTACGGAAAATTCGAAAGCTTATCATCTTTAGCCCAAATAATTCTTCTGTTTGTAGTTGCAGGTTGGGTATCCTATGAAGGGATAAATAGAATATTTTTTGAAGATGTTAGACCTGAGATCAGTATATTTTCCATTTTGATTATGTTTGTATCGATAGGAATTGATTATGGTAGATCAAAAGCTTTGTACAGGGCTGCAAGAAAATTTGATAGTCAAGCTCTTGAAGCTGATGGACTCCACTTTCGCCTAGACATGTTCTCTTCTGCTATAGTCGTTGCGGGCCTACTCATAGTATTCTTGTTTGATATACCTAATGCCGATGCGTATTCTGCTCTTGCGGTGGCAGCCGTAATATTATATACTTCGCTTGGATTAGGAAGAAGGACGTTAGGTGTATTATTGGACAAAGCACCTAAGGGTATATACCGGCAAGTCATTCAAGCAGTATCAGATTTGGAATGTGTGACCGGACCACACAACATCCGAATTAGAAATATCGGATCGGAAACTTTAGTTGAGATGCATATCGAAGTTCACAGAACTTTTACTCATGAGAGAGCTCACAGGGTAGCAACAGCTGTAGAACAAAAAATAGAAAGCATCTTGCCTAGTTCCAAGGTTTTGGTACATGTAGATGCAACAGAATCTGCGAATGAAACTCTTTTTGATAAGATTAGATTAATTGCTGCCGAAACAGAAGGTATAAGAAATGTTCACTCATTACACGTATCAAGGATATCCTCTCCCCTCTTGGCTTCTACTGGTTCTTCATTAGCTTCTCCTCCGCAGCAGTACTATAATGCTGTGTTAAATGAGGAGGAGACGGAACTTCTCTACGCTTCTAATGAACCGTCACTGCACTTGTATCTGGATGTACAGATGGGGCCGAGTCTCGATCTTAACACCGCTCATTCCATCGTAGACTCCTTTGAAGACAGATTGAAAAAACAAATTCTACAGATAAAAGACATAACTACCCATCTGGAGATTGAATCCTCGGTAGAAGACCTAAGAATGGCAGGGACTGAGAAAAGGGTAGGCCGCGAGTACTTGATGAAAATAAAAGAAGCAATTCTATCTGTCGATGAAGTACTCGATTTCAAGGATATTCGAGTATTCGATGATGTAACTGGAGAACAGCATATAACTTTGACAATCTGCCTTACTTCAAAAAATGAAGCCATGACTAATTCTCTTACATTAGAGGATGCACACAAAACTGCTACCAAAGTTCAAAATGTGATTATTAATTATACAGGCGCTACACGAGTAGTAGTACATACAGAAACAGATAGTTAATACCGATTCATTTGCATGATATATTTCGTAATTTAAAATATAACTTTCTAGTCGGGCTAAATCACTCAAGGCAGATAATTGGCCAGGAGCTATGAATTTACTTGTTTCACTTGTGAGATTTCAGAACGTTTTGCCGAAGACAAGCAATCATGCACGCGATCAACCATGAGAGGATTAACATACAGTACATTAAGTGGTTATTTTTGTAGGTGTAAACGAAGTCTAATAATTAGACACTCAGTTCATAAAATTTGATATGATCTAGTATACCGATCTAGTCAGTAAATGGATTGACCGCATAACTTAGAGCTGATCACTCCTTGATTGAAGTTACCAAGCTGTTGTTTGTAAATACATCGGAAGCTTATGCTGTTGTAGTACTAATGCCATGCACATCGATTCGAATGAAAAGTTCTATCGGGGAGACAGGACGATTTCTCTGAATCGTGAAAATTTATCATTTATACTGCTTGATACAGTCTAAATTGTAAAGCTTAGGATAGTGGGTTAACACAGTTGCATTATACTGCGGTTAAAAGTGATGCAATAAAATAAAAGACATAATACATTAACTTTCATGTGTCTATTATAGGAAAGGTTATTGAAGATCCTTGATAATCTTCATTCCTTCCTCAGCTGTAAAAGCTTTCAAGGTTTTGGTTCTCACATTTCCAGCTGACCCAACTTTGAGCATCATAGACATTACTGCTTCATCATTTGGCGCTTCTATAATAATTACCACATCATATTCTCCGAAAGTATAGTAACCTCCAACCAATTTTCCACCTGCTTTTTCGACCGATGTTTTAAAGGAATTGTACCGGTCTGAAGATTCGTTGATCCTGGCAATCCCTTGTTCCGTCCAATTAATGAGTAGGATATAGTGTGACAAATGTAACAGATAGATAGAGGAGCTACTATTTATATGTCACATAAATAACTAATTGGAGCTTGTACCGCTGCTTTTTTATTGAGTCAGAGACTAGTTCCATGTCCATATCTCTCTCGTGCTTCCAGTATCATTAACTTTACTCTTATAGACCCCAACACCATCATCAAGAAACATCAACTCATTACTGCCATCCTGAGAAGGTAGGACATCGAAGAATATTATCCCCTTAAATACATAGGTAGAATTATTGATCCTCTTACCCAGATCGTATGCATTCCAAGCTACCTTGTTGTTGCTCTCGGGAGATGTTATAATACCATGCCCGCTCCCTCTAGTAACATTCGAAGATTCAATAGTCTCAACGTAAGTTCCAGTATTGCTTACATTCCCTACAAAATATATGATTGCGTCTCCAATAAATGACACTTCTGTTTTGGGGTGAGGCGTAGTGACATCGATTATCCTTGTACTAGTTACAGTCCCGTTTGTTGATACGTAAATAGGAGTGGTAATGCCAAAGGAGACATCGTTGTTCTGAGCTATTACTATGTTGCTGTTGTCAATAGTATGAGATATGCTATATGCAATTAATACTAGTAGTAATATGATGCAGGCACATATTGGTACTTTCGTGATCATATTGTAGAATCAGTTGAAGAAAATAGGTTCTTGTTCTTAAGGATTCTGCTCGACACCGGGGTGTTGGACATTTCCATTAGACAGATATTGGGTTGGATGGAGGACTCAATAGAGACTCAATAGAGGCTCAATAGAGGCTCAATAGAGGACGTGTACTGCATAGTCCCATTCTAATTGATAATTCCTTGTTATTTAGGATTGATAATTACGTTGCTATGCCATCGATCCTGAGTTCACTCGCATCATTAACCGCTATTCAGGACAGGGATGAAGTCTGTCATGCCGCTGATATCAATATCATGAAATTGGCTTTACGGTCTTTGGCCAGTCAAATCAGCCGAAAGGTCTGATTATGGATGAAGACAACAATGTATACGTTGCTGACGAATTCAACAATAGAATTCAGAAATTCGATAACAACGGTAACCATAGTAGAATTTGGACAAGATAGACTAGATCATTCAGTAGACGTTGCTGTAGATTCGCAAGGCCGTGTCTATGCATCAGACTTCGATGAGATATTGATATACGTACCCACGGTATAACGGTCGCAAATACTAAAACTTAGTAGTGCGTTGGCTGAAAGCTTCAATTTATGATATTTTTGCCTCTCCATTTTAGAATGAATTGTGTTAAACGCTACACTGAACGATGGTTGAACGCTACACTGAACGATGGTTGAACGCTACGCTGAACGATGGTTGAACGCTACGCTGAACGATGGTTGAACGCTATTAAGGCAATTCATTCTGAACGAACTGAACGTTCAATATGTTCAGATAATTTTTGGCGATGACCGATTTTGAGATTAAGGTTAAACCAAATGGATGTAAGCCATGATTAGAGAATACCGCTTATATCCAATGAGCTATTTCAAAATCTCATGAAACAATATCTTGCAGTATGCGGTATTGCTATAATTGCAGTAGCTATGATTGGAACAACAACAACAACAACAACGATGACATATCTAGCAACATATGCCGTAGAAAAACCGTCAAAACCGTCAAAAGCTGTGCCGGCTGTCATAGCTACATCTGATGAGAATGTGTACGTCGTGTGGGGCAACAATGACACTACTGAGAACAACACGGAAGTAATGTTTAGAGCGTCAAATGATGGTGGCCAAAGTTACGCAGACAAAATAAACCTGAGCAATTCTAGTAGTTCCAATTCAACTGACTTTGCTATAGAAGCGACCGATAACAATGTGATCGTAAGCTGGTGGGAAACTAATTCCTCAAACACTGAGCCAATTATAATATTTAGTAACGATCATGGTACAACATTTGGACCCATACTGAGACTAGCATCTAATGGAACTATGGGCTGACAATGCCAGCAATTTTGGACGTATAATTAGGGATGTTCTAGTTTTGCACACAATGTTGGCAGAGTGGTAGACAGGCGAAAAACATTCAACTGGGCTGATGATAAACATGTAATGACAATTAGCATCGATAGTGGGTACCTTTGGACTGCTGGATACAACGGAACTATACGTTAACATCTCTTCGTTCTAATAGAAAAAATATCAGATATGAGTGAGAGCCAGATATTGTATAATGCAGATAAAAACAACCCCCCCTTTCACGTTATTAGAAATGAACGGCAAATATATGGTAATTGTAGCAGCAATGGCAGTAATGCTCATTGGAGCAACAGCTTTTGCAACAGACAGTGCATTTGCAGGGGGTAAGAAGAAGACTGAGTACAGCCAAGCAACATCTCAAGCCAATGCATGTGGCAACGGATTCCTAGCAGAGAATGTCTTCTGTCAAAACATTGGCTCACAAGTTCAAGGCGATGAAAACGCAGTAGCATTAGACGGCACTCAACAAGCTGAAGACTAGCACGCCAATATTACATAATCTCTTTTTTTTATTTCTGATTTTTAATAACGAAAGTTTAGAGGAGAGAGGATTACTAATTTCCAACCTGGTCAGTACTTGAAGTTCCGGAAACTGTATACAGGGGTCCTGTTCCAGGCCCTGCCCCAGTTCCTGTGTGGACTTAGTGATGTAACAAAAAACTATAAAATTTTTTACATTTGATTCAATAATTTGTAAAAATGTCAAATTATCTTGCGAGTCATTCTGACACAGAGAAAAAAACAGTGATGATATGCGATGACGAGCGAGATTTGTTCGACCTATTTGGAAAAGCCCTCAAATCAAAATACAATGCTCACAATTCCACGATACCTTTGTCAAAGTTTTAATAGGGATGTTGTAGATCGCAGCTTGAAATGCAGGGTCTTCAAAAGTTAAAATGTGCATCTTGTGGCACGATGTTTATGTCTGAAACGGATACTACTACATGTCCGTCATGCTCAGAGCAAAGTCATAGCCATCAGGAACATGGAGCAGGTAGCAGCACGGGCGGTTGCGGCTGCGGCCACTAATTTTTTTTACCAATTCAAACGGCTAACTAACCTAGTCAATCCAGTTTTGCAAGAGACTTGTCTAGAAACTTTTCTAACAGCTGTCTGTTAATTGGATCTGTCTGTTACGATCTTTCCAAATTATCTTTCCTAGTTCTAGTATCCTCAAGAATGTCCTGAAACGTTGGCCTTAGTTAAGGTGGAATAGCATCAAGGTGTCTTTCGATGGCCCGACCCACACAGCCCAACCCTCCTGAGTCATTCGCTTCTATGACAAAGCCTGTATGTCGTCCATTATCAGATGTTTTCGGCTTTATGCTATTACAATCTAGATCATTACATATCTCTTTAGCTGTCTTACCTATTCGTTCAACCCAATTAGTTAGTTCATCATGGGCATCGGTGGTATCTGTCTAAATTTTACCTTTGTCGTCCACATTTACATGCATAGCGATGGTAAATACTTAGGTTTTTAGAGATTATACATAGCAAACTATTTCCATTCTATATCCGCCTTTATTTCACGTTCCCATGACATACCTAGTTTTTTTAGATCATAAAACTGAATATCCGCTGGCCCGGGGTAACCAGGTAAGTTTGGGTGGCGGACTACTACATGGTGTTCATATCCGTCGTCTGAACCAAAATCACAACTATTGCATAATAACATTTACGGGGAAGATGCCCACGTCTATTTCATTTCTAGTTCTCCAATATACATTGGCTAGTGAACCATCTTAGGTTGCAAATCACTATTTAGAATTCGGGCAAGCCGCAAATATACACCATTTTAGAGATTATTTAACTCAAATATTACTTGATGCAACGGATAGACACACATTCTAAGGTAGTCTAAGAAATCATTATGCCCAAGTTCCATGAATTTCGTCCGGATCGTATGTTTCCTTTAGTTGCACGGCCTTAAGTGAAATGATAAGTTTGTTCATAGTAGGGAGGGTCATTTTCTTTAGAAAAATCTTGATGAACATTCGAGTCTTAGGGCTTTCATATTAATTATATTATTAGCTCTTTATTTGAAATAGTATATACCAAAGATTGGAAACGCTTTCTTCAAATATACCTCTGACGCCGATCGCTTTGGGGGTAAGGATATTCCATTTGACGGGCGGTGGCCACCCCTATTTCGGTACCAAAGAAATGGCTAACAATACGCAAAGCTAAATCGATTCCAGCTGAAACACCTGCAGACGTGAAGATCGGCTCGACTAAGGTGAAGCGGACGTCCTTCCGTATTTTCGCCTTAGGAGCGGCTTTACGAAGGAAATCAAATGCTCGCCAATGTGTGGTTGCCTCACGTCCGTCTAGCAACCCTATTCTTCCAAGAAGGCTCGAACCTGTACACACCGATGCGGTGAGCTTTGTGTGTGCAGCCCGATCCGCAATCCTATTCAAGAACTTGACATCATTTATCTCGATTCGGGTGCCCCAACCTCCAGGTACTATTAACAAATCAAGCTCAGGACAATTATCAAAAGTCACATCAGGAATAAGGCGTAGACCGCCAACGGCCAAGATCTGATCCTGTTTTTCCCCTAGTAATAGTACTCTGAACGGTGAGGGTTCAATCTGTCGTCTCTCTTCATTCAGACGGGCTACTGAGAATACTTCAAATGGTCCTGTAACATCCAAGACCTCGACCTGATCAAAGATTAGGATCCCAACTGTAATAGGTAATTGGTTGTGACCGTTGTTCAGATCCATCTTCTTGGTTTTAATCTGATTCAACACAACCCTCTCATGGAATTGGATGAATAATTCACAGCTGTTTACCAGCCATGAACCAGTTCTCTTGGGGTATTTCATCGTAAGTAATAATGATGTGCTCCCGTTTGGTCTTCAGTATCTGTATAGCTGCCTCGGTTATTGCATCTGCAAAAGCGGCCTTTTGTTCTTTCGTCCTTCCAGGATACAACGAAACTGCTATTATAGGCATATGTTGTTCAAGGTGATACTCCACTTATTTATACCAAAAGGATAGCGAGAAATGTTAAGTCTTTGAAAGTATGTGACAGGTTGAATCTTAGTAACTGAAATTAGAAACGTGGAAACCAACAGACCTCTCTTAACTATATCTAGGCACACCAGAATGTTTACATATACCCCTACCAGTTTCCAGTTAAAACCTGAATTGAATAATCATTGTGAGAATCCAAGACGTAAAGAACACATAGCGAACTTTGTAAAGAAATTTCCTACAGCAAAAGGCAGGGTACCAGACACAATCCTAATAGTAGATCCAAGAAGTTGTTATGTATCAGAAAATCCAAAAGATAATACGGTCCCTGTTGTCAGGTTTTTTCTGTAAGCAAGATATAAGGCGTGCAAGCAGTCAGAAAAAAAGTCTAAATCAGGAAGAGGGACATGCTGAAAGATGAAATCCATTTAGCTGAGGGATTTTACTAAACCCCTCTTCCTTCTGTACATTCGTACCGTCCCGCTGTGGTCCCTTGCTCAAGCAGCCAGTGGTGCATAGCTAGGCCATTAAGGCAGGTACCACACTATGCCCCAGAGATAGGAATCTAGTGATTCGCTCCATACATAATAAAATGAATGAAGCAGTATTATTGTAGTTCTTGCTATTATTAACCTTTCTGCAACCGTTGTACGTCACATTTTAAGCTAACCATCATCTTCTTGTGACTCCTCTTTATCTTGCTCTTCCTCTGATTCTTCCTCTGTTGGTTCTTCTGGTTACCTGAAACTCTATATACCACAATTTGGGATATTCAGTCTAATTATGCAGAACAGAAAAGAAAACAAAGAGATGAATCTAAAAACAGAGTTTCTTGGAATAGCGCCAGCGCTGATTATCATAATTGTAACTAGCTTGGTCGCAATTAGTGTAAATGTAAAACAGGACAGCTTTGCACAAGAGCAGTCGATAGATAACCTGACATCTAATAATGTGAGCATACCCGTATCAACAGGATTTATAGATGGAAAAATAGCTTATTTTATAGCGACTGATGCTTCGACACAAGAGGTTGCTTCTTCGGTATCCAACACTACAGGATTTAAGGTAAATTATGCACCTACTTTAGCTAACACCTCCGATTCGGCCAGACAGCAGGGATTTGTCTTCTTAAATGGCTTTTTGGGGGAAGAAGGAGGACCTTTGGGTTCACAGTTGTCGGTTGCAACAGCAGTCCCAGGCGATCCAGATTATAGCCCCCTTTTTGACATAAACTATGTGGAATGGAATACGAATAATAGTAGCAATATCAGAATCTTAAAATCCGCAGATGAAATATTTGAGGCGCAACAGAACGGGGAATTGACAATAACAAAATCAAATGTTGTTATTAACAGTCCTGCAATCATCGAATAATGTCTAGAGTGGTACCTCCGGTCTCTAAATGAATGGCAGAATTTTAAATCAAAACCTGGGCACGGAATTCCTAGATCCTAATCTAGGATTACCGATATTTTGTGATTGATTATCTATCATATTACTAAACTGGCTGCGCAATCAATATACATCTTACAACAAAAAAGGAGAAAAAATTGATGGCTATTTACTTGGTAGTGGTGAGATTGTGCGGACATTTGGATGATGTGGTGATGAGATTGTTAGTCCTATTTTCAAGACTATCTGTGATTCTCTTACTATACCTGTCAGGTGCTGTTCAACCACATTCTACATCAATTTCCATTGTGTCCTCCATTGCCCGGAAAAGAAGGCAGCTCTCCTTCTTCATCACTGTTCCCCCCTAGAGCACTGATAAGTTCTTTGCCATTGAGGGGTTATCGTAGATTCTGCTGAGTGATCATTGTTGATAAAGTTCAATGTTTCAGATATTTGAGTGGTATGCATATACTGTGTGTGCGGGACTTCTGGCACCCACACATTATATCTTCCGTCGGGAATATGATTTAAGCTTTAGACATGCACTTGACTCTACTCAACTATGGAGATCGACCCCTAGTGAGGTCTAGGCTAAGATGCAACTGATAAGGATTTTCAAATAGACAAAGCGACTCGTATTTTCTAGAAAGCCCATAATAAAATATAGTGAGGATAATTAACATTTCTGCAATAAGTCATTATGAAATTAAAAGCCATCCATTAGCAACACTCCAATGTAGAATTGAAAGCAAATCGAATTTGGTTGTTAACGCTATAGGAAAAACTTATAAAAAAAGGCTACACACACCTACTTTAATAATGTCATCATCAGTTAAACCTTTAAAAGTAGTTGTCCGACAATTGGCAGAAACGTTTAACGGTCCGCAGATTAGAGAATTATCTTACTTTGATTTTTATGACGATTCCTTAATTATTTATGGCTTCCCTCCGAATCTTCCAGCCAATAAGGAAGGTTTTAAACAGTTCATTTATCTCTTGTGGAAAGCATTTCCTGATATAAGAATTATATTCGAGGATATCATTATTGAAGGAAATAAGGTTGCAGGTAGATACTATCTAACTGGTACACACAAAGGTGAATTTGTAGATCTTAGGCCAACCGATAAACAATTCAGGGTCAATGGGATGACCGTATTTTCTTTTCGTGATGCAAAAGTCATAGAGCGTTGGAATCTGGTGGATATGATGTCATTGAAGGAACAGTTAGGTTCCCAAACTTGATCTGAGCCTATTGAGGTGGTAAGACAAATTCATACTCAATTTGGAATAGTTTACGTTACTATTTAGGAGGTTGGAGTATGAAGGCATTATTTGAGTTGGATATCCCATCTATCCAAAATCTTTCAAGCCCGACTGTTCCATCTTCCATACTTTAATCCTTTACTACAGTATTGTATTAGAACTGCAGCTCTTGTCGTGCCAATTGAAGTACCTGCTACGATAATCTCAAATAATGATATTCCACTACTATTCCTTAGATCATTTTCTTTATTTCGTTGATTCAGTTTATTGTACGGTCTATTTTAAGGCTCCAACTTCATAAACCAGAAAATTCATTGTAGTTGAAAAGCAGACTTCTCCTATAATTGATAAATACAGATCTGTTTATTAAATTTATGGCCCAACCTAAGCATGCTGCTGCTGATGCACCACCAACTGTTGCTGCGGCCGCAACGTTCGGAGGAGGAGCCGCCGCCGCAGCTGCCATATACAAGGCAGGATATCCTACAAAAACCTAGTAAATGATAGCAGATATACCACAAGAAGAGGACGTACTACAAGAACCAGAAGAACCAACAGAGGAAGAATCAGAGGAAGAGGACAATGATTCAGAAGATTCAGAGGAAGATGATTAGGGGAGTAAGTGATGTAAAATCATTGCAGAAGCCTTAAGAATACCTAGAGCTACCATAATACCACTTCATTCATATCTGTCTGCATGAGTGAGATTTCACAAAAAAAGTACCTCATAGAGCTACGTGGCTCTATTATCTTGCTTGCTGAATACTCCTTCTTCCGTTTCAGTGTCTCTACAAAGCACGATGGCAGTCAGACTATATGAGCCATCATCAGCTCTGAATAATTCTACAAGTCAGACAAAAGATTCCGCCAGAATGTAGATGCCAAGCACAATTAGAACGAATGGCAAAATCATATGTCCTACGCGTCGCATCCTAGAAGCAATTTCAGGGCGATTTACAAGATAAATATGCTACTGCACACCACACGGAAGTCATTATCATTAAAACTGTTACGAGCGTAATTTGGCTTGCAGAATTATACTGTGCAAACATGCGGGTATAAACACCAATATTGTCACCACCATTTGAAAACGTCACAGCAGCAATAGTTAGAAAGACAGATACGACTTAACTCCCACTTTCAAATTATCTGTCCAAAGTATGCAAATATTGATGAGCCTGTATTGGTTATGAATGCATCAATCTTCAAGTATTAGTGTTCAGAATAATCATAAAATGAAAATCATCTTTAGTGATCCTACATTTTCTTTACAACTGCTTAGGGCAATAGGTGAAACTTACTATAGAGGAGCAGATATAGGTGAGTGTTTATCTACCGCGTATCGTATCAAAGAGGGAGATTTTGAAAGCTGGCATACAGAATGGTTAAAAACAGCAAAAAGAATCCATCGTTATGCTGATGAATGTCTTGCAAAAGGTCATACTATAAGTGCAAGAGATGCGTATCTCAGAGCTTCTAATTACTATCGTGTCTCTGAATTTTTGTTAATTGATCCACAGGACCCTCGAATTCAAACTACTTTGGGAAATAGCAAAGAATGTTTTAGCAATGCTGCAAAGCTTTTTCCATTCCTTGCAGAATCAATAGAGATACCATACGAACAAGGAGCCACGCTGCCTGGCTATTTTTATCATAATACAAAAGAAAATGTACACAATAATAATGCAGATGGGAGTATGAAAAGTAAAGTAACTGAAAAGAAATTATCTCGACCAACTGTTATAGTTCATGGCGGTTTTGATTTGACATTAGAAGAATTGTATTCATCGGCGGCAGCTCCAGCACTGGAGAGGGGATATAATTGCCTAACGTTTGAAGGTCCCGGTCAAGGGGGTGTAGTTCGTAAGCAAAAAATTCCATTTAGATATGGCTGGGAAAAGGTTGTGACTCCTGTGATTGATTATGCTATAAATAAGAAGCAAGAATTTGGTATTGATGTAGAACGCATTGCATTAATGGGTATGAGTATGGGTGGATATCTGGCTGCTAGAGCTGCAGCTTTTGACCATCGCATATCTGCTTGCATACTTTATAATGGAGTGTATGATGGATATGACGCCATTACATCAGCATTTCCTAAGTCTTTAATAGATGCACTAGATGAAGGTGATTCGAAATTTGTTAATTCGACAATAACAGCTCTGATGGAGTCTGATCCAAATACTAGATTCAATGTGAAACATGGAATGTGGACGACAGGATCTAGTTCACCTTATGATCTTATTACTGGTGCAAAAAATTATACTTTAAAAGATATAATAAAAAATATCACTTGCCCTACGTTGGTCCTCGATGCTGAAAAGGACGACTCTTTCCCAGGACAACCAAAGAAGGTATACGATGATTTAAGGTCTCCAAAAAAATACATCTTATTTACCCAAGACGAAGGTGCAGAAGAGCATTGTCAATGCGGAGCCGCTGCCCTTTCAAATCAAAGAATATTTGACTGGGTTGATGAAGTTTTTGAGTATAAACCTGCGTCTCCAAGGGAATAGTAATCCTTTTTAGCATGTATTCCAAATTAGTTTTATGAAAGTCATTAGTGCAATTACCGGTGTTCCTTCTATGAGCAAAGAAGAGGTTGATACATTCCTCGAAAACAAACTAAATTTGCAAATCGGTACCATTGATGAGGATGGGGATCCTAATATCCAACCTGTATGGTTCGACTACGATAAGGAGAGAGAAAAACTTTTGATAATCACGCCCAAGGTAGCAAGGAAGATCAAGAATTTACGAAATAAACCTAATGTCTATTTTTCGATAGATGATGAGAACTTCCCATACAAGGGAGTAAAAGGCAAAGGTATCGTTGCCATAGTAGAAGATCCAGGTAGAACCGTTCCGGAGGCAAAGAAATTAAGTATGAAGTACCTTGGAACACTCGATCATCCGATACCTAAAATAATATTGGAGAGTGCACAAAAAGGAAATCACGTAATCATTGAAATTGATCCAAAGTTCTTTTCTACTTGGGATTTTGCTAAAATGCAATGATCAAGATGTAAGCCTATTCAGCACGGGGATCTTCGACCAACGCAACTTACCAGATGGTATATTCAGCTTTGAACGTATTGCAAACATCAAAGAAACTATTATAGAGTCCCTATATTAGTTAGGCTGTCCTAATGACAAGATTTCCAATGTGTTGTTGTGCTAAATTGTTATTTCACTGACTCAATCATTTTCTGTACTACTGGAACCGTTATATCATAAACCTGCTCATTGGCCACATAATCAATGATATATACTTTATCGTCTTTAATAGTCCAGATTTCTGTCGCCTTCTTATTATTATCTAAATAAGAATAATCAAAGCTGATCTGATAGGCTGGGCTTCCAGCCAAGGTCGCATTACGGTTATAACTTTTTAAATCAAAACCTGGACAAGAAATTTCTATAGATCCTATTCTATGATTACCAATATTTTTGTAATTGATCATATTTCATATTATTACCATCATTATCACTAATAATATCTTGTGCATCTTCAAATGTGCTGTAATCCTCAATACTTAATCTTATGCTGTTATATGATGCTGAAATATTGGGGTTATAATAATTATTCTGGTTGGGTTGTAAAAATTCGACAACAACATCGAGCATATGATAACTGTTGTCACCACGTTCTACCGGTTTCCAGTCAGAAGGATATTGGATCCTAATACCATCTTTAGGATTAACGTATGGTACCAGATTGTCGCTTTGTTCCTGAGAATTAGTTATTGCTATTGCTGTTATATTTTGTAAATTATTATTATCATCATCATATTCTGAAGCTGTACTGAATGCGAGGATCTGAGATAATGGTACTAATAATATGAATAGGATGAATAGCGCAGCAGGAAAGACAGACAGCATATCTATCTTACTCCATTAGTTTTTTTAATAAAATAATGAAAAATAAAAAATTTCATAGGCGTATACTTCTGATGTCTAGTTGTATACCTTATCTCCTATTTTTGTTTATGATGCTGAAGTCGAATTGGCTGTTAGCATTATTGCTTCGCCAAAAGTCTGCCCACCATCATGGCTTATTCTCATCATCGGTTGGTCTTTTCCATCCGACTTTTCCCACCAAGATACAAAGACATTATCTCCTGATGCTTTTAACTCTGCACGAGTTGATTCTATTCCTGTAGAGTTGCTCAAGTTAGTCTGCTCGCCAAAAGTTTGTCCAGTGTCATTTGAGGATTTGATTTAATGAATATATCGGGAGGGGAATATAGATTGTCAATGCTTTCAGCTCCGCTAGCTATGACGAAGACATTGTTTTCTGATGCTGCAACCTCCAATTCTATTAGTATTCAATCTTTTTGTTACATTGAACGTCCTATAAAACAAATTGTATCAATATGACAATATTGGTACGGAATATACCGAGGCCTTTTTATTAGACACATCTATCATAACTTGCGAATTGCAAGATTAGAGATAGTCAATTGTGTATGAAGATTTGCGAGAATAAAATAAGACATGGAAAGGATTATACAACTGCTGCCGAAATAATTGAAAGATTT
The DNA here is from genome assembly GCA_009377575.1 of Nitrososphaeraceae archaeon. GTDB lineage: Archaea > Thermoproteota > Nitrososphaeria > Nitrososphaerales > Nitrososphaeraceae > TH5896. Next base: position 29,228 of record WHTU01000041.1, read on the forward strand.
CTTTGTAGCTACACTTAAGAATAATCTTTGATATTATGATGGTGGATATTGTTATCAGAGAAGGGAGAAAAATCAGTACCATTCATTGCAAGTCGCATTCATAAACAAAATCTCAAGAAAAAATTGAAAAATGTTGAAACTCTCTTGGTTATTAACCCCAGTTCTTCGAGCGGTTCAACAGGCAAGGACTGGGAGAACCTTTATATCAAGATGAAAGATGCCTTTGGCAAAAACCCTCAAGTCGTATTCACAAAAAAAGCCAATGATGGAACTCTACTTACTAGAAAATTTTTGAAGAGAGGAGTTAAAAAAGTTATTGCGATCGGGGGAGACGGAACTATAAATGAGGTTGCGAACGGTTTTTTCTTGACGGAAGAAAAACAAGGCGACAATAAAAAACCAGTCTCTTTTTCTAAAAACAATGACGGCGGTCAGGAATATAAGAATGGTTTCCCTCAACCTGACATCCTGAGGCCTATAAACTCAGAGGCCATATTCGGGATTATCCCAAGTGGTACAAGAAATGTGTTAGCCAAGTCTCTAAATTTGCCTCAAGGAATTGATGAATGCTGTCATAGTTATATGAAAGGTATTACGCGAAAGATGGATGTGCTAACGGCTACTGTCACTAATCCCTCCGACCGTTCAAAGGTGCCAACTCGGGCATTTCTAAATGCAGCTGAGATTGGATTCGGAGCTGAAGTTATAGATAGATCAAAAAGGGTAAGGAGTAGAATTAAAAATCGTATGGTATCGACAATCACCAGCGTCATTGCCACTTTACCCACGTACGAAAGCAATAACTGTGAGATAGTGTTTGATGATGGACAGGAAAAAGTCGTCACAAAAATGACGATGGGGGTAATTGCCAACGGCAAATTTTTGGGTGGCGGGTTCATGGCGGCACCAGAAGCAAGTTTTTCCGATGGGTTGTTAGATGTCGTTATTCTAAGAGATTCGGGTAGCCTTAAAATGCTTGACAAGTTAGCAAATATAAAAACAGGTAATTATACAGATGAAGTCGACGTAATCTACAAGCAAGCCATGAAGGTATCAATAAAATCAAAGGAAAGAGACATAACAGTCGCCATTGACGGAGAGCCAATAGGAATTTTGCCAGCAACATTTCAAGTGAATCAATATCCCCTAAATCTCCTATCATAGGGGAGATCCTTGCATTGTTAGGCGTTGTTTTTTTAACCCAATAAGCATGGAAAATAACCACCTATACTTATTTCAATAATAAGCAAAGTAAAGATGCTACATTTACTTTTAGTTTACCATTGTATAGTACCAAACCTAATTCTGAAAATCCTAAAGATCCATAATTACAGGCTCTTAAAGAATGCAATGCATCTTAGATAATACTCTGCCAAAATTGTGATTCTAAATATTTCTTAGAGTCACCCTTAATTCATGAAACTTATGACTATAGCAGACTATAACAAATTAGGTCAATCACAGGAAAATTAACGAAGTAAGCGAATAGAAATATAGATTCGCATTCCCCAGCCATCTTTTGGATTTCGGTTGAAATGATTTTCGTAATGCAACAACTGACTGACAACAACAATCTATCACAAAAGATTTTCATAGTGAGATTATCTTCTTTGAATTACCTTCAAATGAATTGATCGGCCACTATTCAGATTGCTTAAATCAATATGCTGGCAAAAAGATGATGAGAATA
>WHTU01000042.1 GCA_009377575.1 Nitrososphaeraceae archaeon
GTATTTTTCACATACCTTGCACATAAATGACATTGAAAGTCGCTAAAATCTACAATAGTAATAGGAGCTAAAGGATCTCCAAGAAATGGTGAACCTTGTTCAATTAGATTGGTTAATGAAAATGGTGACTCTGTAGAATCAGTCTGTGCCATTACCAACATGCTATGATCAAGAGAAAGGACATAGTGTGAGAATAACAAAGTACTTAATGCAGATACTAATATTGTCGCTATCAATATCGCTGACAGAAGATAGACTATCATTTTCCTATCACGTGAAACTATTTTATTTTCGATTTTCAAATTTCATAACCAACGACTCAACCTATTCTTTTCATCTTTGAGCCACACTTAGGACATGATGCTTCTTTATGTTGATACCCGCATGACATGCAAAAATATTTTACATGACTGTATTCATATGGCCTAGAAGAAGTTGAACCAAACATTCCCTTTATATTTATACCTGTATTCTTCGTTATCATTTTTCTTCTCATGAAACTGATTGTAAAGACCGTAATTATAATTATAACAAAGGATGCAGGAAATGGCACCAAAAAAGAAATAGTAAGTGCTATTCCCAAGTACACGAATATCCGTTTTAGGCTATTTGATAGAAATTGTTTATCGCTAGTATTCATTTCCCCTAATAGCACCTTTAGAAGTCAAGCAGTATACAACTCTGTCTCAGGATGAAATGCTACCCACTCAAACCAGAATCCTTGATCTAATGGTAATCGGTTAAGCTGTTTTCCCTGTAAGGGTCCAGTAACGGCTAACCCTTCAAAGTTCCATTCACTGCTAGTTTGAGTATCTATGAAAGTATTATTCTGAGATTTGTATTCGAACTGTAGTGTTTGGTCTTCGATGACAGGATCAAATGCTCTTACCATGAATGGTAATGCAGAGAACAACGAGATAGATTTGTTATTGATTTGATCATTAATTATCTTCTTATCTTCTATATCTTGAAGTTTGTATGCTTTGTATTGACCACCGTTTTCTAGGCCTATAATGATTTCCTTCAATCCAAGTCTATTATCTTGATTAGATACCGGAAAGAGTACTTGTGAATTAGTATAGTAATCTCCATATGGATCTGCACCATAAGGTCTATTGGATCCTGTATCTCTTGAGAGTACTTTGCTCTCTGGATACAATTCCTTCCATTCCTTCCAATTTGCAACATCAAAAGGAATCCTTTGCAGATTAGTTCCTGCATATTTGCCTACTATTCCCTGCGCCATAGCTTGACTCCAATATGATTCACTGGTCCTATCGTACATTACAAGATTACTATTATACAACTTACCAGAAGTTCCGAATTCTACAACATTTCCATCTTCTAGTGTACGGTTAAAGACCTGATTAGTAAAACATAGTGGACAGTAAGTTACCGCAACTGGTACACCGCCTACATTATCATTTACAATTTCATGCCATACCAATATCTGAAGTGGATATGCGCGAATATCTCCGTTGATATTCAGACCAACCACAAATTCGCCATCTTCTATGAATTCATCAGCCTCCTGTACTGATACAAACTTTGGATTATCTATTGAAGGTATTCCATCACGAGGTGGACCACCACCAACTATTTGATCTAATGGGATAATGCTATTTTCTTCTTGAGCTGATACTGTTGGACTGGATGATGACGGAGAGGATAATGATGGCGAAGAAGATGGTAGGAACGAGGGAATATTACTGTCTCCATCTATTACAGATGACACAACTCCAAGCGTAATTCCTACAGCTAAACCTATTGCGATGATATATACTATAATACTTTTCCTGTTCACTAGTACTTTGGAATTCAATTTGGATGTCCTCTTTCTACATCACCTGGTACTGGTGTTTCAATGTTTTCACTATCAGTATCACTAAACTTTAACTTCGTTGCTAACATTCTTCTCTTATTCAATTCCCTTCTAAGTCTCATTACGGAAAGTGCTGCAAATCCAATTACTACTGCAAGACCTATGTAAGACAGAAAGGTGGAGTACTCAATAAGTACCACAGATAGCGTCCCTCCAAATACGGCAGGGAGTGCAGATAGAATGAAAAGCCAGCTTCCACAGCATCCTAGTGGTACAAGAGAAAAGAACGAAAGAAATGAGCTAATAGCAGTACTTCCACCTGAACTCCCAGTGCGACCATTACTTATGCTAAAAATACGTCTGATTCCTTTATGCTTTTTGTCTTTCTGATTATATCTTCTTTTGTCATGTAACCCACAACCTAATCCTTTACTATAACTTGATACAAAAATCTGTATTCCTACACCTACAGCTAGACCGACAATTATAATGCCATTTACTGTTAATGCAGCATTTATAGCAACACTAGGAGGAAGATTGGGAGTTGTAACTACAACTACAGTAAGATAAACAGCTGCTGTAACAGCACCAACAATTACTCCCTTTAGTAATGCCTTTCTTGCGTTGTAACTAAGGGGTCTTTGAAATGGATTTCTTAGTATCATCATCGTTAGACATCTAAATATTAAATTTTCTAGTATATATGCTCATATTTCAACGGTTAAAGAATCAATTGAACCGTTAGATACTGATTGTTAGTATAAAATTCGATAAATTTGTCGAGTAGTAGATTACATTCACATCCTACTAGGACCACTATCATTTTTGACAATTAGTTCTGCAGTTGGTACATTTGATTCTATCCTTAAGATGCATAATGTGGATTCTGTATATGTAAGTACTAGAATAACTATGGTTATTTAAGTAAAGGGACATCTGTTCCATACCAATGATCCCACACATATTTACATCGATCACACTCAAATAGTCCACCTTTATTTCTTATTTCACAGTTCATGAAATGTCTATAATCTTCGTCAGACGGATGCTCATAGTTTTCGAACCTTGGAATATAAATATCGATCAATTTCTCCAATCGACCCATATTTTCAAGATTTGATTGGGTAATCTCTTTCCGTCAAAAGAGTAAACTGTTTCGTCAAATTGGTTCCTTTTAATATATTGGTATATTTATTCTTGATCGCCAACGGTTAAAGAACTACTAAAGGCGTACAAATAAGATTAGAACCATTAAATCATGAAATATCGGTTACTTGTTACAATATTCACTTTCTTCTATTAAATGATCAAAAGTTAAGGCAATGATTAATACTTCCAAAATCATATAAACATTAAATTTTCATTTTGATCTAAACACTTCTCATTTATAATTAAAGCCAGTTTAATGGTTCTCAGCATGTGTACTTTCCTTTGAAAGAAAGCTCCCACCTTCTGAAATCACTCTTAGCCTTGTAACATCCCGTTTGAATAATATATCTATCATCCAATCTATCAGTACACGGAATCTCTTTTCCATGGTGGGAAGGTTTCCAAGATAGTACATACGCCAAAGCCACCATGCTAGGACCCCATGAACCTTGTAGCCAAACACAACTCCTACACCGTTCCTCTTTCCGATTAGAGCCATTATACCTTTTGTCTGGTAATCAAATTTTTCTATCTGCCTATCTAAAGACCTTGTTGCTATCGATGACGACATTGTATATTGTATATCGGAAATTATATTGTTTGTCACTACGCTCGCTTGTCTTATTGCATGTTGCGCTGTTGGAGGACAAGGCCTATCTGTATTAGGATCTGTTATGTATGCACAATCACCTATAGCAAAGACCTTATTCCATCCTTTCAGATTTAGGTAGTCGTTGGATACGACTTTACCCGACTTTTGATCATGTTCACAATCATTAATTTTAGCAACTAATGGATCAGGTTTTATTCCACCAGCCCAGATAAGTGTATGACTTGATATTGTGGAACCATCATTTAGTACTACACTACTGGGAGAAGCTCCTGAAACCCGAGTATTTAACATTACTTCGATTCTATTTTCTCTGAGTTTATTTAATGTAAATTCCGCTAATTCATCAGGTACTTCTGGCAACAACCTATCACCGGAGTTTATGAGAATAATCCTAGCATTATTATCCTCAAGGTTGTGGTAATAATCTCTGATAGATTCACGTATAAAGTCATTTAATTCACCAACCGTCTCCACACCTGAGAATCCACCTCCAACTACTACAAATGTCATTAATCTTTTCTTTAGTACTTCATCTTCATGTTCAACATCAGCCTGTTCGAGCATATTTATAACATGATCTCTAAGCAGCATTGCATCTCTAACAGTTTTCATAGTAAAGGAATGTTTTTCAATTTCCATATTTCCAAAGAAATTTGTCTCTCCACCTAGTGCTATTATCAAATAATCATAATCAAGTACATGATCACGTTGGTATATCGGCTCTAGTTCCTTCCCTATTTTATGACTTATGATTACACGTTTATTCTTCAAATCGATTGATTCTACGTTAGCTTCAATGAATCTTGCCCTTTTACAGAAAGTACGGATGGGTGTTACAATGTGTCGTGTTTCTATGCTGCCTGAAGAGACTTCTGGTAACATTGGAGTAAAAAGAAAAAAATTGTCTCTGCTAACGAGTGTAATATCAACCCTTACATCGTCTTGAAATGCTTTCTGAAGTCTATTTAAGACCTCTATTCCAGCAAACCCCCCTCCGAGTATAAGTATACGTGTGAGCTGAATTGGCTTTATTCCATGTACAAGCTCCTTATGCTTTCTGTATGAGTCAATTCTTGAGAAGGAAATATCACATTGCGAACATCTATATTTCGTACCAAATCTAATTGACAGAACTGATGAAAAAAAGCCAACCGTTACTCCAAAAATTAAATGCATTATTATTGATCCTAATATTATTATCGTAAAGTTATTCTCAAGCTCCTGTCTTGCATCAAATTCAGTCATTGAGGGATCTATTTCAACCATAGTGTTTGTGATTTGTTGAGATAATACAAAATACTGGACTGGTAGAAAAAATACTACAAATACTACAGAACCTGCAAAGAGCCCATACACAACCCCATTTGATATCTTGCTGATATTCAATATTCCAGTCTTGTAGAGGAAAATTCCTATTACTATTCCTATAGAAATAGACGTGATCGTATGAATAAATATACCAGCGACTATGGATGCTGAGATAGGTGAAACTACACCTACAACATGCCCAAATGTAATCCAAACAATATAGTACGGTAAACCCAATAATATTTGGAATAAACTTTCGCTTATTCCAAAAGTTACTGCGCCCAAAATTGCACCAACTACTACAAAGAAAACTTCTCGTTTTAGCGAAAAGTCGATTCTAATTTTGGCTATTTCTTTGGTGGTGTCATTAGTTTTTTTATTACTATCTTCATTGTTTGGCTTGTTTTTATTCATGTTAATCTGTCTAGTTCAACACTTTTGCATATCCATCTCTTGTTGATTTTAAAAGAAAGGAAGTGTTGCATATCACATAAGTTCATACATATATCTACTCATTACGGATTATTATTGCTCAATGTATTGCTAGACACAAGAAGCTTTCCCAGTGTGGTAAGATTGATTATTATCTTCCCCCTATCTCCTCTGTCGACTTCGATCAATCCCAAATCTGCTAAACCCTTAGAATCCTTACCCCCTTGAACATGATAACTTAAGAGAGGCTTTCCTATTCCTGCTACCTGTTCTAATCGATCCAGACTATCGACCGTGCCGCCAACACTGTCAATTGCCTTTAATATCTTGATTTTTGCGCCTGAAACTATTTCATTATAACTTAATTTTAGCACAGGCATTAAAAGAGGAACTGATTTTGTTGAATCCATACCAAATGCCTTTATTCCATTGATAAAAGCAGCAGATAGAGCCGCACAGCCAATAAGCTTATCTCCACTGCTTATATTCATCAAGACTTGTTGAAAATTTTTACCTTCAAGATTTAGTATTTCATTTACTCTTTCCATAGTATCTCTTATGACATTCTCTTTTGTTACGAGATTAATCGTAATAGGCATTCCGAGTACACTTTTTATCCTTCTTGAGAATTCTTCAGCTTTGTTCTTGTCATTATCAAAGCAAATTAGTGCTAGCTTTTGCACTGGGAAACTTCGTATTCCTAATGCAACCCCCTCCTGTCCATCAGATCCAAAAGTAGCAATCTGAAGTGTAGACAGTTGATGATGATTATGGTATTGTGCTACCATTATATTATATGTTCCCTTCCAGGTAATAAGATATACCTCCAACCGTTCAAGTTTACCTTTAACTGATCAAATATTATAAGGTAGCTATGAACTTGGGATTATAATTATTTTCTATTTGTAACGAAGAGTTCTCCTATTGCGGTAAGCCCGATAACAATAATGGTACCATTCTCTTTCTTTTTGTTTTCAACCCAAACTAAACCTAGATCAATTAAACCCTTGGTATTATCGCGTCCATTTATGTGGTAACTCAATAAGGGTTTCATTAGTCCAGATATATGTTGTAGGCGATCTAGGCCATATATTACACCTCCAGCTCCTGCAATTGAGTTTAGAATTCTGAGGTTTATTTTTGTAATTATCCTATCGTAATAAAATTTAGGTGTAGGTATAACAATCAGACTATTGGAGAAATTAGAATTTATCATAAATGTTTCCATCCCTTTTATGTATGCAGCACATAGAACTGCATACGATAATGACTTATCACAGAACTTACATTTAGCAATATTCGCTGATATCTGTTTATCTCAAATCCAACTATTCTGCCAATATTCCCAAATACATTCTCTATAATATTTTGTCTAGGTGTCAAACATACAATAATCTCAATATTTTCATCAATTGATCTGATCACTTTCACGAAGCGCTTAGCATTAGTATTATCATGGTCATAACATATTAGCGCCAGTTTCTGAGAAGGGTATATTTTTAGTCCAGTTAAAATGTTACCAGTACGAAATGTTCCAAATGTTGCAATCTGAAATGTTTTCGCAAGCATGTGTGCTGGAAGATAGAACAGGATAAACGATCGATCAGCAGATGCAAAAGCTAAGTATATGAATGACTGAAACAGACATGGGTTTTAAGTAGCCTTAAAATCAGCTTCAAATCCATATGAACTAAGAAATAAATGATTAAAAAAGAAAATGGAGATCTCTCTATTCATTCATTTTCGTCTATCAGGTATTTGTGTCTGCGATTGTCGTCATCCATCTTTCCTTCTCTGATTTTCTAATTCTATGTTATATGGTAAGGTATCAACTCTCATACTACTTGCTGACCTAACTGCTGGCTCTTGTGCTCGAACACTGTGTCTGCATCAAAGAATGGACAATTAACCACATGTTTGCCTTCCATAGCTGGGGTGACTGTTATCAATCCTGCTTGTTGCATTGCTGCAATATCACTCACAGTTTCTAAGACCCTTGCCTGTGATGGATCGTTCCATTCTATGAATGATATAAACCACATGGGGCTATAGTTTTGATCTCCTGGAGCACTTTCTCCTATCCCTGCCTGGAATCCCATGGGTCCTGAACCATTTATCCCACTAGTAAACTGGAATAGGCCAGGTGCTACTGGAGTTCCTATCAGCTGCTCTTCTAATGGTACGTGTGAAACTCCCATCATATTTGCAGGCATATCAGGTGTTGCGTCAGTCACTATGTAATATATAGTCTTTCCATCAGGACCCCATCCTCTATGAGCCACCATGGTTACAATCATATTTTCTGTATCTATGTTAAGTACTTGCCCTCCCATGTATGGAGTATCGTCATTTATGCTGTTCGCATCTTCCCGTACCATCAATGAACCATTCTGCCATTGGATAGCTGGATGATTACCAATGATATCTGTTTGATTAATTGATAATACTCCACTCTGCTCAGCGGCTGTAATTTCTTCTACTGATGTTAATTCTCTGGGAGTCGCATCGTCATTCCACGCAACGAGATTAATCTGCCATAATGGACTATATCCTTCATCTCCTGGTTTTCCATTTACAACTGGAACCTGAAATCCAAATGGTCCCTCTCCTGCAATCCCATTGGTAAAAGCATATGCCTGAGCCCTAGCCGTTTCTGGAGTTTGAGCTAGTACAGGGGCATAGTTCACTTCAAAACCTGTCTGGTTCGTAGCATCAGCTGCGGTCTTTTCATCTGAGACATCCGTTGCTATAAAATAGATTTCATTACCATTTTCATATCCCTTAAGTAGAGGAATGTCTATCGGCACGTTTGTTCTTGATAGTTTAAGTACCGAACCTGGATCTGCTTGTTGTTGCGCTAATACTTGTTGTGGCTGTTGTTGTAGTGTTGAAGTGGGACCTAAAACGATCGCCGCAGTTAACAAAAAGACTGCTATCGTCAGCGTAGTAGACCGTACATAAACTTGTGACATATTTTTTCTGATCTTGCAATCATTTTTACTCATTTTCCTGATTTTGATCATTAACACTCGAGAAACAAGAATAACTATAAATGCATATCCTCGAACCCAACGAGAATTAGTTTAATGGTTCAACTTATGCTTTAACTATTAATACTGGAGTACTATATATAGATACATGACATGAATAACTAAACGACATTTAATAACACTATGCCGAATACTACAATTACAAGAAACTTGTAAGCATATGCAATCCAAATCTAAATCCTGTCATCATAGCATTATTAGAATCGGCTCCGAATGGCAATCCTATGCCATTTGCCATAGGATTGGCAGGAATGCCAACTAGTAGAGCAGTAAACATTGGAAAGGAAACCATAACAAGTCCAGCAATAATATCACCTATTGCTTTTAACATAATCATCTTTTTATACCACTATTATTGTATAGAATTATATTGTTGTATATTTCTTTCATCCTGCCTTTTTCACGTAAAAGAATTCACTCATGCTAAAACTTGCTATTCTATATTCGATTTAACAGTTTCATTGACATCTGAAACTCTTTCTTAATCTGTTAAAATTATGCTTATACCATTGACCATCGCTATGATCAGGTTATAACCTCTTCCAATATGATTTCGGTTGTACTATGAATTAAATTAAATTAAATACCTTTCTTGATCCTATCGAATGTTCTCCTAATATCCTCTTCCATATGATGATAAAACATCATAGCGCCAGCTGAGATTAGCATTCCTGTTCCAAAGGCAACAAAGAATTCAACTCCGAACATTTGGTAATACTGTACTCTATGGCCATATTTTTAAATATTCCTATAATCGGTTACATTTTCAGTTTAACTGTTTGATATCCTATGGAACGCTAATGAAATTGTTTATCACTTGAAGTATATTCGAGATGTCTATCCATCTTAAGGCATTGAGAGTTGGGCGATAAATAAAGACCCGGTTATAATATCCTATATCTTCGATCATCATTGCTATCAATATCCTTCTTTTCTTGTTGATCAGTCGCTTCTCTTAATATCCTATTCACTTTACGTTTCTGTCGTAGAGATTTGATTGCTTTCATCATGATAGGACTGGCAACCATACCTAAGATCATGCCCAAGAGCATATCTATAATAGTAGATACTAACATATTCATTCAGAAGTTCTTGTAGTCCTGACTTTGATGATCAATAAGGAAGAGTCTCATCTTGTCGTTATTTCCATACTGAAGCGGTTCTGAATATGTCTAGAATAGTATGTGGAGTATTCATCCAAGCATGGTGATCCCATTTCACTTTTAGCTGGCATATAGATTTTTGAGTTAATTCTGATAAGCTTCATTAAACATAACATTACTTCATATTATTAATACTTTTTTTCTAAATCACAGGATTGAAGTTATCAGCATATTAAAGCCTCTTCTGTTTCGAATTTATAGAATCTATTTGATAGCTGACTCAAATCAGTCATTCATCATTTCGTAATAGTAGCACTTTTACTCATTAGAACAAGGAGATTGGAATTGGAAGCGCTGTAGCATTGGTGTTCACAAAGACAAACAGCAATCGCCACCCCCCCATTAGTATAAAAATCGATATGAAGATACATGCAGTGAACTTTAAACCATTTAAGAAGAAACTTAACCCTTGGAGGTAATGGTTATTAGTTTAGTATTCAATTCTAATTTTGTTATGAATGAAACACTATCTTTGTTTTAGCAATTAGATCAGAAACTAACAATGAAAGATCAAAAATATTATGATTTCGTATATCACAGATTCATCTGATATAAGGTATGCCATAACTTCGTAAAATAGAATCAGGATTGCATGTATGTTTTATATTATTATCCATATTCACTAAACTCGATAGCTTCGCAATTGGTTAGTATATTTGTTCTAACATTTTGGCGGTGGTGTAGGTGAAAAATCCCTATCTACCCCCGGTGATACCTGTCTTCCTTGTACTTCTATATCATTCGTCGCAACCCACATAAGCCAATATCCCTCATCTCCTGCTTCATGTCCATGACCTTCTCTGTAGGATGTTGCATTCCATTTATGAAAGTGGACGAAATCCGGACTTGGTTTATCTGATTCACAGAATATTCCTTTTTTGCCAATTCCAATGTAGTTTAATGAGGTAGCATTTGATGGAGATGGTTTATCAAACTGAACGAAAAGAAAGACATCTTCATTTACCCATTTAGCTATTCTAGGAGAAATTTGTCCACCTTCAAATGGTTGGTCATCAAAGACAGTTACAAATTCTGAAATGTCTTCTGCAGTTATATTTTTTCCAATAGGGATGTTTAATTCTCTATCTGTAATATTATTAGTGGTTACTGCCTTTGCCAGTTGAAATGTACTGATTGAGTAAAATTGTTGATAAGATATTATGTTGTCTATATTTGTAAGTGTTCCCATTTTAGTACTGAAATATAGAGGATTAATAGACAAAGAGTTTGTTTCAATCATTATTATGAGAATTCCTGAGGCTGCCACACTTGAAAAGACTCCAATTGCAATAAGAAGAGTCATATGGTGTATGATACTGATATCTCTTTTTGCATTATATTGCATTATACAATAAGAGATTGAAATTGGTATATATAAGGAGACACGAACCCAACGTTCGTATCAATTTAAATATTTGTTCTTATTTGTTTATAGGTTATTAGTAAAAATGCGTCAGTAAGTAGTTAATGTGGCATATATCAAAGAAATAGAAATGTTTTGTGAAAATAATGACTGATTTTTTGCCTTATTCTGATATTTTCATGATATTTCAAATAGTTACTATATTCTTAGTCGGCACTATTCTGCTTTTTACAGTTAAGGCGTATCGAATAATGAAGGAAACATTCCTACTTACGTTCATGGTAGGATTTATTCTTCTTGAGATATCTGTGGCATTTGTTCTACTTAATCGTCTATTCGGCCAAACAGCCATAATATATCACATCACATTTTTGATTCAAGCGGTTTTACAGACAGCTGCTTTTGCTTTCATTGCCTTATCGTATTATTTCAGAAATAGAAATCTAAGCATAAGAAGAATTATTACATTCGTATTTATTCTGGTCGGCGTACTATCTATTTCAGTTGTATTCTTTTTTTCTTTTACAACTACAACTACACTATCTGTTTGGCGTCCAACTATCAGTATTTACATGTATAGTATTAATCTAGTAATTCTTCTGTATATTATATATAATATCTATGTTACAACATTTTCAAAAGCAAAAAAAAGGACGCAGATACTCTCGGACGTTCTCATACCATTAGGATTTATCACATTAACAATTGGTCAAATCTTATGGGTATATTGGGGATTTACCGATACAAATATCTCACTTCTTCTTGCCAATTTACTATTCGCTATAGGCATTGGATTCCTTTCCGCATCATTGCTTAGAATTTGGAGGAATCGATGATCGGTTGCGGAATCATAGTCATCACTCATCAAGACGTGATAGAGCACGCATTTATTATGAAATACTTGAGTTTATACAAGAGAGAAGCCTTCAAGATGAAAAACCATCCACCATTACACAGGTGCAATTGAAGACCAATGTACCATTTGTGAGGTTCAAGGAATATTTACAAGATCTTCAACAAAAAGATCTTGTAAAATATGATGAAAATCAAATTAATATTACTCTTAAGGGGATTCAATATCTTAGCGAATACAAAAAGGTGTATGCATTCATGGAAAAATTTGGATTAGTAGGTGATAATAGTAACTTAGATAGAGACTAAATAATATTTCCTTATGCGTACTCACTGGTATACGCAATTATGTTGTGTTATGCTTTTAGTATTTTGCTTAAGAAGTAAATATGTGTTGATTTCCTAATCTGTCACCAGCAATTATATCTTTATAGCCATCATGGTTAATATTCTAATGTGATGTTTGATGAAAGCTTATCGTCGAGTTTTAAATCTTCATTAATATAAATATTATTGTCAGATACAGATAGTATGGTGATTTCTTTCTTTTTTAGTGTAGGAATTATGAGATCATCTTGCACATCCTTGTCTACGTCTGTAATCGCATACATTCCAATTTTTCTAGATCCAAAATCATATGCAGAGAATCCCTCTATCTTCAATGTTTTATTATGCATAACAATATCTGTTCGTGTTCGTTGACATAGTCGTCACTACTAATGCCTGAGAGCCCGAAGACCGAAGCCCCCAACACCGGTGCCAGCATCTTCCACCACTGCTGCGCTATGCTTTAGGTGCTTCTCCTCTATTTCCTCTTGAGAACTCTCTTCTGACGATAATATCCGTCCGTTTCCGGGATCAACTATAATATTATAGAATTCTGTTCCAGGTGTACCAAGGATTATCATATATACTAAGTCTCCACCAAGGTCCGCACCAAATGCTGCTAATGCAAATGAATTGTTACCTACTGACTGCTCTGCAGTGGTTATGGCTTGAGTTAGTGAAGTATTAACTTTAGAATCAATCGCTTCGATAATAGTTTGTTCTAGATTAATCGTTCCATTGATCGTCATCTCCTGCTGATCCTCCTGTAGATCAGAAGTCATATTTCTAAAGCCACCATGATCTCTTATCATCATCTGCGCGTTAATGCTATGTTCGTTCGTAGACGTTACTACACTCGTCATGGCTACCAAAGCAGCAGTTATTATCACGGAGGTGGTTAAAGTTGTTGGCCTCATTCCTGTATACCTGCGCATCTTAATATTCCCTTGTTCGATCACTATCTTATCCACTGAGATATTGATAGACTAATATATTTATCTGTTTCTATGATAATACCTAGCTATGGAAAGGGAAGAAATCATTCAGGCTATTAATGACAAGTTTACAGAAATGTCAACAGAAACAATATTGTTCCACCAAGCAGTAGCAGATACAGTTGGCTTGCATATTACTGACCATCAATGCATGCATTTTATTCATCGTTATGGAGCCATGCCGGCGGGTAGGCTCGCTGAATTGACAGGCTTGACAACTGGTGCGGTAACAGGCATTATTGACCGATTGGAAAAAGCCGGCTATGTAAGAAGGACAAATGATCCAAAAGACAGGCGTCGAATCATTGTTGAACCTGTTCGAAATAAGAAGTTAGAAAGAAAACTCGAAATGATCTTTGTCCCCCTCCATGAAAAAATGCATAAACTCTTATCTTCATACTCCGATGGCGAACTGGCTTTGCTGCTTGAGGCACTAACTAAGAGTGTGCAGCTGACACGCGAAGAATCAAAAAGATCACGAAGCCTGAAAATGTAACCTTCCTCTTCAGTTCTATAATGTTTCGTTATATCATTGACTATGGCGCATAAATCGAGAAAGCCATAATGGAAAGTACCACTTTATGCATAAAAGGTTGGAACATCCGTACTAAACTGTTCTCTCAAGAATGAGAACTGAAAACCAAAACTTTTGTAGGTTGCCTCATTAAATAGAAAAACGCAATGCTAGCTCAATTGGATATGAAGATTGGATACCTCAGATGCAACGATAATATAGAGTATTCAATCCATATTTGGTTGATTCGATCCAATATGTTGAATAGCAGTTCCATGTGCTGACACCGTAACAGAGTACCCACCTTCATTGAAGTTTAGTGTTCCATTTGATGTATTTATTAATGCTATATCAGTTATACCATTAGGTAATTCTGCATGGTACAGACATGATCTTCCCTCAGCTGATAAATCGAAGTTCTTTTCATCAAGGGTGCCATTATTAATGGCGTTTCCAACATCTAAAGTATTTAGTTGAGGGGCAATTCCTGCTACAATTGTTACTTTCGAACTTCCGTCTTCATTGCACGGCACTTTCATAGCAATATGACTGTGGCCCTCGACACTTGTAGCAAACGGAGTGAAATCCATCAATAGTATGTAATCCCTAGTAGTTAGTTGCCCATAAAGAGGAATATTTTCTGAAATAATGAGATTGTCAAAGGTATGTTCTGCATGCTGCTGCACCGTAGTTGCATTATTATTTATTGTTGGTATTGGTATTTGAGCATATAGATCAATTTTACCCAAATAGCCTACGTATACTGTTACTATTATTGCCAATACTAAGCCCAGGTATAGTCTATTCATCAAGAACAGTCAGAAAATATGATATTTAAGATTAATTACGGCATATTTATATCTGGGACTAAGAATTGATTATCATTCAAAAGACTTTGAATACCTAATCCTATTATAGAGTAAATCATATTTTGTTAATATAATAGGTGTGCACACAGAATTAGATGAGATAGATTTAGGGATCCTCAACTCCTTAATGAAAGATGGTCGCAAGTCATTTAGACAAATAGCTCGAGAAATTAAAGTCAGTACACCCACTGTTGAGACCCGTTTTCGAAAAATGAGA
This sequence comes from Nitrososphaeraceae archaeon, assembly GCA_009377575.1. Taxonomy (GTDB): domain Archaea; phylum Thermoproteota; class Nitrososphaeria; order Nitrososphaerales; family Nitrososphaeraceae; genus TH5896. The sequence continues at coordinate 14,675 of WHTU01000042.1, forward strand.
AATGATCTAGGATTAATTAAAAATATTCAACCTATTATTGATACAGAGAAATTGGACAATAGTAAAGTACTGACCTCGTTTATATTTATGAAAGTAGATGCCGCCAAATCAGTTGATGTTGCAAATAAGCTTTCATTAATTCCAGAAATAAAATCTATTTACATGACAACAGGTGAATATAATACAATAGTCAAACTGATCATTTCACAAGACGAAAGCTCCTCTTATAGTATTCACCAACTAGAAGACATGGTGAGAAACAAGATCGCTACTATCAAGGGATTGAATGCTCTTACTTATCAAATAGTTACAAAAATCATAAAAGACGAGCAACTTACATTATCTTCATTAAAAGCAGGTGCACTAATAAAAGCCAGTTGTGATTATTGTAGGAATGAAATAACTAAGTCTGCAAAGAGGTTACAGGTTGGACAATATAGTCGATATTTCTGCTGCAGTTCCTGCTTGACCTTGTATTAGGACAAGTATAAGGGTAGAATTAGAATTCTCTCAAAATGAGTTAACCATCTTCCTGTTGTTTGATCTCCATAATTATATTATCTCCGTCATTTAAAACATAATCCAAACTGTTTACTGGGTTGCCATTTACAGATATTCTTATTGCTTTGTCACTAAGATCTAATCCCCATATTTTTAGAAATTCATCAAATGTATAATTTCTGTTTGTATTAGATTCTATGTGTATAACACCACTACTATCATGTGTATGTATCGGTGCCATACCAGTCATACCATATTTATCTAGAGTGTGGTCTTTATACAAAGGAGCATCTATTCCTATATTCTCGGGAACAGAACTAGGACTTCCATCTACTATAAGAGTCAAATTTGGATGTATATGTAATACCATGGCAGCTCCAAAACCTTGTTCTCGGGCTTGCATAGCCGCATATACCCCAAACGCTATTACTGCAGTTAAAATAGGAATTACAAACATTAGTAATCGTTTCTTTCTTTTACGACGTCCAGCTGCAAAATAACTCTTACTACGGTTGTCAATATTATCTCTATTGTTATTGTTACTAGATTTGTTAACTTTATTCATTTCTAGTTTCCAGAACCTCAAGCACTATTTGTTACTTAGAAAATGTCAAGTCTTCATCTTTTTCTGAAAGGCAATATTGAATATCAGTTATAACAAGATAACTACTACTGATTGGCGTATAATAGCTTCGAAAATCTTCATATTTGCATTGTAGTATGCAGATCATATAATCCGTCGTAATTTGACGATGAATCATATTTAACAAGTATAGCTTTCATTTGTAAAGCTATTTTTACCAAGTCTAAATAATGTCTCGTGTATATATAATCTATGAGGAGATGAAAATATATCAGCAGAAAAGAGGGTAATAAGTTAGAGGAAGCTATGGTTATGAGAGACGATAGATCTAATATTAGTTGGGTTATGTGATGAAATGTGTATACAATAAAAAAGACTTTACATTTGTAAGCTGCTTGTCTTATATATCATAACCTGTTTCTTCTTTAGATCAGGGAATCCAAGGAGATGCATAGTAAATGTGTATGAACTGCAATACAGGAAAACTTACAAAAAAGAAGATCATTCTACTGTCTTTATTAGGTGTAGGATTAACGGTGGGAATCTATTTTGTCTTCTCAACTACTAATAATCCAGCTATAGCTGCGACTGTGCCTGCATTAGCAGCCTTTGCGATCTGTCCTGTTATGTGTGCTGTTATGGGAGGATTAATGTGGATGATGAATCGTTCTTCCAAAAATAAAGACAAAGAGCAAAGACATCTTTTAAAGGATGAAGAAATATCTTCTTGTTGCTCTGATACTGATGTTGGGCAGAATGCCAATTATAAGATACAGCAGCAACAAGAACTAACAGCAAATTCAAAATTATTTTCTAAGTTTAACAAGGATACGACTTTAGGTGATAATGGTGACAATGCCTTATTGTCATCTCAGAATCTGGAAAAGCAAAAATCAGCTTCCAGGAATTGACTATCAAACCTTAGCCGAATCAAAGTTTATTTTAATTTTTTAATGATCATTTTTTTGCTTGTATACGAGTACAAAAATTATGTGAAGATTGCAGATATTAGCTAAGTTTTGCAGGTGAGACAATCATTCAAAAACAAGATTTGTGGCTATCTACTTTTCCGGAGATTAGGTAATAATGCATTGTATTATTAAAAGATATTATTATCATTCATTGAACCTCTAATTTGATCTGCTCACCATCTCTTAGAATGTGATCTCTGAAGTCTGGTAGTGGCTTACCATTCAATGTCATTTTCACTGTCTTGCCGTCCAGATTCAGTCCCCATATATTCAGAAATTCTTCTAACGTATAATTCCTATTTATCGTAGATTCAACGTGCACGATCCCGCTGTTATCATGAGTATGTAAAGGAGCCATAGCAGACATATTCATCTCTGGCATTGACTGCATACCAAATTCGTCTAGAGAATGATCTTTCCACAGGGAGGGATCAATTCCAATTTGTGCTGGTACACTAGATGACGTATTGTTGGTGAGAAGACTAAGCTGGGGATGAATATGCATTATTATAGGATTCATATTCATATCATCAGATTGTGCTTTACTTAATTTTTCGTGGCCAATATAGCCCAACACCACAATTACCATCAATGAAAGTATCAGTATCACGCTTTTACGAGGTATATTTCTGATACCTCTAAAGATGTCATGTCTCATAAACCCTGAATATACTTATATTATATTTAGGGCCCTTGATAGTACTCGAGTATTCTCTCTGGCTTCTTCCTTACATTGCTCCATAGTCTTACCATTTTTATAGGCATGAACACGGCTATCACAACTATTGATATGATTGGTTTTCTCCATAGGTACCCAACTCCTCTTCATTCTCATTTTCTTGTATGACTAATGATAGTTCTCTATCTATTATTATGGCCGTTAGTTTCATTTGTATTGACTTGAGTAAATATCATACCTCGATATGCGAGTACTCCTTTAACCACTCTCCAATCTTCTCTCCCATGGAATAATGGGTACCTATCGGTATTCTAACTGAAATTTCATCAGTTGCTTTTCTTTTCCAGAGATCCAATATTTCTTGTTTTTCATATTGACGAGGTGCATTTGCATGTGAAAATATTATAATATTAAGTACATAATCGAATAAATGCTATCTGTTTTATGTTGTCATCATTGACATATGTTTGAATCCTTTGTTCTAACTAATTTCTTTCATGATCCATTCGATAAACAAGGAAAATATAGCGAGGGCTTTATGAAATTGTAGATAATAAATGGTTAATAACAAACATGACATCAATTTTTTTAATCTATTTAATGGAGAAATACTAGATGACTTGAAGGTATCGGGAAAGAAGTTAAATTTACTATATCTAAAAAAAACAACACGTTAACGGTTAAATACGCTAAAGTGATTAAAATATACGAGGTACCTGTGATATGAGGCATGTAAAGAGGATGACAACCTCAGTATTCTGTGGGAGTAGGTTAGTGTATGTAATTACCTCAATTACTTCAATTTTTCTTCTAATTTCTATTATTGTTTTTTCTGCATTAATGCAACCAAGGAGTGTCAATGCTGATGGGTTATTTCAAGAGCAACTCTCAGCTTCTTTTGGAGAGCGAACTGCAGATCTAATCATAAAAATGACGCCCCCAGTAGTTACAACTGAAACATTACAAAACCAAAGTCAAAAACCAATCATTCAGTTTAAGCTTTATGATCCTACTACAGAAGAGGGATTTAAGCATGTAACCTATTATATAACTATTGAGAAAGATGGAAAAAAGTTACTTTCGGATTGGTTTCATGACCATAAAGGTGATTTGAAGATAGAAATGAAACCAAGTGATGCAGAGAGCATAACGGTTTATGGAGAACCTGATCCCATTCTGCAGGCATTCACAGGAACAGAAAGAAGTCCTGTAGTTGCAACAGGTCCTATATTTTCTGAAGGTGGGCTATATCATTTTACCGTAAGAGTAACAACCATAGACTATGATAGATCATTTATTCCAGATGATAAACAGCCAGAATATGATGGGTGGTTAAGTGTGGGAGCTGTAGAAAATCAGCAGGTGTCACTAGAAAATGGGAGCAGAAGTAAGCCAATTCCAATTCAGATTATTTCCTATTACGATGAACTAAATGATTTCCGGTTTGATCCATCTACAAAGGAGATGCAATTTACTATGCCATTTGATTGGAATGTAACAAGATTGGAACAGAACAAGATAATGGTGCATCAAGAAATTCTTATTCCTAAACCATCCGAGCTAACCGCTAAATCTTATGTTGGAACCATAAATGGCATGAATGTTACAAAGGACTTAATGATAGATCCCACCAATAGCACAAAAGATGTAGTTCATTTTATGATACCAAAACCAGTCATTATGCAGATTGCAGAGCAGGTTAACAAGAATGGACAAACAGCAGATGGATTAATGAAGTTTACATTCAAGCCTACAGTATAATTAGGTACCATTTTAGATATGACTGGAGCCCTAATATCTTGATCGGTTTCAGTTTTAAAATTCCGTGCAATTTTTCTCATTCCCTTTATTCTATCAATCTGAATATGACCAAAATCCTTCTCTTGAACCTTACGTATGCAAAGTCTGAAGTAACTATGGGAGGGAGTATGTATATCTGCAAGCTGACTCCAGACCAGGCACATGTTATTGTTAGAAAGGAAATTGTAAGCTAGATCTTGAAACCAAGACCTATGTCTTACCTCTACTGCGTACCTGAATCTTTTATCTAGATATGGAATAATATTTCTGAGAGCATATTCGGTGATATTAAGAGTATCTGCTCAAGTATTTTGAAAAGTAGAACACGATGACAAACAATTCGTCTTATCAATGATTAATGGAAGGATCTCGATATCATAATTTTTTGTTTGTAATGGCGACAAAAATTCAAACCCACAGTAGTTGTTGCTATACTATTTGGACTTCATGCTCTAATAGGGATGAATTTCAATCCTTAGCTATTCATCATCATCCTGAGCAGCAATAAACAAATTAGGTAATCAATCTAATCCTTTTTATGATTGTAAACCTCTAGTATTATATTTCTGTTGACTTTTACTATAGATAGAATATCGTCAGAGCCCCCCCTGATCCACACAAATGAATAAATGCGATGAACAACCGAATGTCATATGTTAAAGTCTTATTGAACCAATTTCTTCCTTACTTCTAGACTCAACCTATCAAATCCTATCACCAAAGCAAGTAAAACCAACAAGGCCATAGCAACCTTTTCAAGACTGAATGACTGTAAATAAAGAAATAAGTAAAATCCTATTCCTCCTGCACCAACTAATCCCAAGATCGCCGCGTGCCGGACATTGTAATCAATCATGAAAAAGAAATTGTTGACAATATGAGGTACAAGTTGTGGCAGAATTGCATGGCTAAATATTTGAGTATTGTTAGCTCCCACTGCAACTACTCCTTCTACAGTGTCCATATCAATTGACTCTATTGCTTCATAGTAGAGCTTCCCCAAATATCCCAGAGTGTAAAAAGTAAGCGCCAGCACACCGCTAAATGGTCCCAATCCTACAGCTATAACAAAGATGAGTGCCCAAACCAGGCTAGGAATTGTACGTACTACCATAAGATAGGTTCTTGTTACCATCACCAAAGGCCGAGGTGCAATATTACTTGACGCCATAGCTGACAAAGGAATCGCAAGAGATGTACCAAGAACTGTTCCCACAAGAACCATCTGTATTGTTTCGACTGCGGATTCAAACAGGGTGGGAGCTATTGAAACATCTGGAGGATAAAGCTTGTAGAGAAAATCTAGGAGTGGAGGCACCCCTGCAGCAACTTTATCAAGCGTAAATTCTATGCCTGCAAACGCCCACGAAAATACGGCGAGAGTCAGAATAATTGTAATAATCGCTTTAGCTGATCTAATTGAAGAACGCTTTGATTGTATTCTTATCAATTTCCTTGACAGGTCCGTCAGACATTATTTGGCCGTTCTTCACTAAAATTATTCGTTTAGCATATCTAAATGCCATCTCTATATCGTGGATAGCAAATAATACAGTTTTTCCCTTTTTGTTTTCGTTGTTAAGAATCTCAAGGATGGTCTCAGCAAGTGAAATATCCAAGCTCGCCATGGGCTCATCAGCCAATATCACCAATGGTTCCTGAGCTAAACAACGGGATATGGCAACCCGTTGTTGTTCTCCTCCGCTGAGTCTTTTTGCCAGCATGTCTTGCCTATCAGCCAATCCTACCTTAAAAATGCAATCTAGTACGATTTTTTTGTCATTTTCTGGATACCTATGTAGAATACTGGATATAGTACTTAGGTGTCCTAGTCTACCAATCATGACATTCTCAAAAACGCTTAATTCTTTGATCAGTTTGAATTGCTGCGGGACATAGCCAATCTTTCTTCTGAGCAGAAGCTTATCCCTTTTCTTGAGCGAGAAAAAATCTGTATTGTTAAATAGAACCCTATTTTTGGAGGGTTTGATTAACCCTGCCATAGTCCGCAGCAGCGTAGATTTTCCGGCCCCACTTGGTCCTAGTACTGCAATAATCTCGCCTTTTTTCATTTCAAGGCTTATGTTATTTAATATCGGAGCAGATGATGATGCTTTAACTGAAATATTGTCAAGCCTAATATCTAATGTTGAATTATAGTTAACAATTTCGCTGATCGAGCTAGATTCTAGTGCCATACTATCACTACTACAAATATGGAATCTTGGTAATGTTAAGGGCATTTTCTAGACTGCGCAAGTGTTCGTCATGGTCTATAGGTACGTATTCAGTTGCACCAAACAAAGCGCTATCAAGGAGTTCAGGACGTTCTTTCTTTAAATCTATCATGGCTTGTTCAAATGCTCCGATCAATTCTGGTGATACCAAATCTGTCCTGTATACTGCACTGTGTGTTGGTACTGGACCAAAACTTCCGATCACTTTGATTCTTGATTGTTCATCAGGAGTTAGAAACGTGAAAACAGCCCAGTCATCACCTGCCGCCACATCAACTTCTCCATTCAGTAATGCAACGAGAGACTGTTGATATCCACCACTAAACAGTATATCACTAAAAAATTCCTTTGGATCATCGCCTGATGGTATCAGACCGAGTTTAACAAGTTCTGCTACGGGAAACAAATACCCTCCAGTCGAAAGAGGTCCGGAAAAGGCTACCGATCTATCACTCATATCCTGCAATGAGTTAATGTCAGTCCTGTCTTTCAGGGTCCAATATTGACTCATATAGGAAGTTGCAAGGATTTCTTCCCCTTCTGTTGTGTTAAAAGGTCTCAGATCTGCCATAAAAGCCAAAACTTTACCGTCGTTTTGTTCATGTGCAAGAAGAGCTGGTCTGCTGCTCATAAATGCTATATGCGTAGAGCCAGACCTTAATGAAGCCAAAGTTGTCGTGTCATCTATTGGATAGAATAATTCCATGTCAGTACCAACCTTGCTAGAAAAATACTCTTCAAGTGATTGCTGTTGTGCTTCAAATTTGCTAACATCTCCCTGTGGCACTACCGCAATGACTAGTTTGCTTAAGTTTTCTTGTGATTGAATGTTTTCTTCTTGACTTTGAACATCTAATACGCTAAAATTCATCCCTATCGCAATCCCAGATAAAATCGTACCGATAACGACGGACACAGAAATTCCTACTTTATTCATCTTCTCTTTAGATCTTGCATATAGTTTATAAATGTAGCGCTCTCTAAAAAAGTTAGACGATGCTAACACACATTTAATATTATTGCTTTCTGAGTAGTATGTTTTTATCCTCCACCTTTACTTCATACGTTGGAACTGCTTGCCGAGCAGGAGGCTTTGTTGGTTCACCGGTCATGACATCAAATTTGGAACCATGCCAAGGACATTCAACTTCGTATCCTTCGAGTGTGCCTTCATCTAGAGGCCCACCAACATGAGTACATACATTTCCTATGGCATAATAATTCCCTTCTACGTTAACAATACAGACCCTTTCACCGGCTAGGTCAACTGCTTTCATATTAGATGGTTGGATGTCTTTTGTTTCAGCAACCTTTACAAAATCTGCACTCAATTCATACACCCTTTCATATCATTAGAATAGGGGTTAAATCCTATATGGGTTTCCCTTTAGCTGAAAGTAAGTGTTACTAATGGATCCAATACATTTTGATAGAATGTTGGCAAGCTCCCATCAGGAGTCATGGCATAGGCTGTTTGTGGATTGAGTGGCCACAAAAGTCTTTCACCAACCCAAAGAGAATCAAGACCTTCTCTTTCAACATCAACTGCTAGACTGAGTATATTTTCCTTAGTGGCTTGAAGTCCAAAAACAGGCAATGCTATACCAAATTTCATACTAATACTAACTTAGACTAAATTATCTAATAATATTAATTGCTAATATGGCTTATTCTATGGTGAAATAAGAATATTCAAATAGTAGTTGTGCTTGATTTACGATTTAATTTCGAGATTCTATATCTGATAATGCCAGCTGTGTCATAATTTCAACTAAAGACTACAAAATGGTTATCCGTTTGTCTTTGTACATAGTGGCATATTGCAACGAATGCAATATTACATAGGATGCTCAGGTTGGAGCTACTCATCATGGCAAGGACCATTCTATCGCGTCCATATGCACTTTTCGTTTCGCTTCAGGTGGTCCGACTATTGAAACAGTAACAGGTTAAGTTAGAGAATAAAAAAGAATTTTCAAAGCTAATAATTTGTTAAATATAACACTATGAAGTATTTATATCAGTTATAGATTTAACAATTAGAATAGATAAAAGGGGTTAAAAAGAAAAAGCGAGGAATTTAAAATGAATAAAAATAATCATATTTTACTAGCGGCGTTAATTGCCTTATCTTTGATTGCAGGCTTTACTACTTATTTTGTCAGCCCTGATCTTAATAAGACAGTAGCGCAGGGAGAAGGAGAAGGAGTAACAACAAAATTCGATTCTACAACACAACTAGCTCAAGAAGGTACTGAAAACAGTGCAATAACAAATAACCGGATTAACAATGTTCAGTTCCCAATCGATAAATCTCAATTCAAAAAAGCACCAGAATTTGCTGAAACAAATGGGTACATTAATACTGCACCAATAAAACTGGCGGATCTTAGAGGAAAAGTTGTACTTGTGGACTTTTGGACATACACTTGTATTAACTGGATAAGAACTATTCCTTACCTTGTTGATTGGAATGAAAAATATGCGAATAAAGGCTTAGTTATAGTTGGCATCCATACACCTGAGTTTGAATTTGAGAAGAATACTGATAATGTAAAGGCTGCGGTTGATAAGTTTGGATTAAACTATCCAATAGTTCAGGACAATGATAAAGGAACCTGGAACGCATATGAAAATAGATATTGGCCAAGGATATATTTAGTGGACAGTGAGGGGAATATAAGATACGATCATATTGGCGAAGGCGGTTATGTTGAGACTGAAAAAGTCATTCAATCTTTACTACAGGAACGCGCTGCTCAAATGGGTAAAACTGCTAGTCTTCTGAAATTCGATAGTGCAAACAAAACAGCTATACCGAATGGTGTTCAATCTGTAGACTTCTCGCAAATCAAGACTCCAGAGCTCTATTTTGGCTATCAGTTTGCACGAACACCACTTGGAAATACTGAAGGTCATAAAGCAGATCAAATAGTGACATATACTTTTCCTCCCTCAGATATTAAATCCAATATTATATATCTTGATGGAAAATGGAAGAATAACGCTGAGAACATGGAATTAGAAAGTGAAACTGGTCGTGTTGCATTGGTATATTCTGCAAAGTCTGTAAACATAATTGCAGGAGGAAATGGAGGAGAAGAAATATCCGTCTCAGAAGGTGGAAAACTATTATCAGGAACATCGGGTGGACCAGACTTATCGGAAGAAGGTAAATTCTTAATAGATGGCCAGAGATTATACACTTTATCAATGCATGATGGATATGGCAACCGTTCACTCATACTTGACGTAAAAGGAAAAGGATTTCAGGCATACGCATTTTCCTTTGGTTAGTCTTTTAATCGAATTACGTAGTTAAGTAAGGATTCAATTTTGGATAACAGATAAGATCCGCATCCAAATTTTTATTCTAATATTGTCGATGGTAACAATTCTAAACTAATTAAGTCTGTCCATCTGTTAGGCGCAACTGTTGACAACAAGATGATACTTAGAAATACTTCATTGGGAAACGCAATAGAACAGGTAGTAGATAAATTCTATAATTTATATAGCACCCAAGATGATGGATTGGAATTCAATAGATTCTTTGAAGGACATGATCCGCTTGGTTTAGTCGGGCTATCTAAATATTCTACGGAAAACTGGCCAAGGAATTATGATGAAACAGATGTTACCAATGCAATTCCGCCTCTTTCTGATGCTGATGGAGATGGCAATCTCGAAGAATGCTTTGAAGAGTATAACCCTATGTTTGTGCCTGATACCCAACATGGCTTTGGGGAAAATCACTGTGGATATATCGGCTTCCGACAACCATTCTCGAATTTATTAATGGACGACGGCGTTGTCGATGTAGTTTTAGGAGACTGGACAAAATCTTAGTGTCACGGTTTGACTGTTGGATATTTGAATACATTACGGTTGGTGGTTTGTGAACCATATTTGAAACCATTTCCGGTCCCTTTTACATTTTCATTTTTAACCTTTTGGATTATTCGGTAAGGTTGAGAGTTTGAGTATAGCCTCAATCAATGATGCCTCCAAATCATTCCTTAGTTGAAGCCGTCTCTTCAATTCCTGTTTACTGCCTATTTCTTTAGGGATTCCCTTGGCCTTTTTTATGTTTAAGTACGTTATGAACCCAGGGTCATCTATAATGGAATCCTTAAAATTGGTCTCTTCATTCAACTGCAAATCAGCGTAGTCTTCTATCAAAAGTAATACCGAATTTGATAGATTTGTGTTGGCGAGATTGGCGCGGGATAGGTTTGTATTAATGAGAATGGCGTTGGAAAGGTTTGAACCCTTAAGGCTAGCGTCATTAAGGTGGCTATTCGCAAGGAACGCATACGCAAGGTTAGTGTTTTCGAATTTGGCATCCCTAAGGTCACAACTGTCTAGTTTCACTCTCTCAAGATTTGAATTTATACAAGTCGTGGATCGAAGCTCTGAACAGAAAAGGTCAGCATCAGTAAAAATAGCATTGGAAAGATCAGCTCTTGTTAAGTCGGACATTCTAAGCGTAGAATTAGTAAAATTTGCATCTTTTAATTTCGCAAATTTGAGCTGAGCTTGATCTAGATTGAAATTTGCCGGCAAGTTCCCAAAAATGATTGAACATATCTAGACACCATTCATTGAATATTGAATCGTTTCCAACAAGTAGCATACTCATGTCAACTTCACCTTTTATGTTTGGGAGCATTTGCATATACAATACATCTGGATTTGGACTTAACCTGACTATTATCTCTAGAACTAAATGTTTCAAGTTTTCCAATCTGATTCTGAAATAAGTTTCAATCTATGATATAAGTCTATACCATTTTAATATGCCCTCTACTATTAGGCCTCAACTTTTTGACCAGTATCTTTCTGGAAGAAATATATGATTTAATTATTGGCAAGCAATAACCATTTTGTCTAAGTACATACTGTTTTCAGTATATTTAAACAACAAATATCGATGAGATTCTTATAGTACCTATATGTCTATTACTAATATAATCTAATTAGTTTATTTAATGCTAAATGATTATACGATGAAAACGGCTAATAGTTTAATAACTTTAATTCTACTGTTGACTGCAGTTTTTTCAGTCGTAACAAGCGCTAGCGCAGCTTATGCAAGCACAAATGGATCAGATGAAGGAGCCGAACCTGAATCAAATGATCCAGAAGAAACGGAAGAAGAACCAGAATCTGAGGAAGAGATAGTAGAAGAAGAAGAGGAACCCAGAGTAGAAGAACCAGAAATATCTCCACAATTATATCCGTGTCCAGATGGGTCACAAGTAACGATAACGGAAGATTGTCCAGAACCAGAATCAGTGCCAGAACTCTATCTATGCCCAGATCAAGTAACTGAGGTAGAGAATCTAAATGATTGCCCTGAACCTGTTATTGCCGAACCAGCACCAGCATTACCAGCAGCAGTACCTCTACCACCTTGTGATGGAACATTCCAAGATTGTGTAACTGAGGAAGGATTTGTCTGCGAAGCTGGCTCAACTGCCCATGAATGTGAAGAAAGCGTCACCTGTCCAGATGGAGTTACCGTAGTTGAAGAATTAAGTGAGTGCCCAGCACCAGAACCGGAACCAGTACTCCCTTTCCCTGAAACAGAAGGACCGGACGAAGACTGTTTATTTAATCCTGACCTACCAAAATGTGCAGAACCACCAGGTGGATGTCCTGAAGGCTTTGGACTAAATGAAGATGGAAATTGTTTCCCAAGACACTATGAAGGATGTCCAGATGGCTATCATTCCCATGAAAATGATGAATCTGGGAGATGTATTCCAGATGACGTACCCTGTGAACCAGGCTACATAATAGCTCCAGACTATCCAGAATGTCAGGACGAAGAGGATGTATGTGAAAATTTCCCAGACCTAGATGAATGTCTAATAGAACCACCTAACTGTGATGCTTCATATCCAGATAATTGTATACCATCCCCGCCTCCAGATTTGAATTGTGCTGACGACGGAGTACCAACTAACTTCAGAGTTATAGGAAGTGATCCCCATGGCTTTGATGGAGACAATGACGGAATAGGTTGTGAATCAAATGGCAGTGGCAATGGCAATGGCAATGGCAATGGCAACGGAGATGACGACGATGAAAGACATAAAGTCATAATCAATAAAATCAACATTCACAAGACAATACATAATACAGCAGACTTTCCAGATGTTGACATCATTGGTCTAAGTATCAAAGATACAGGTGATGCAATGGTCTGCATGATGAACATTGACAATGATTGGGTTCAATGCCAAGAGTTCAGAGTCCCTAATGAAAGAATAAACGAGAACATATGGAGAATCATTGAGACAGATAGTGACAAGGACTATGATGATGCCAATACTGGAAGCGACGACGTGGATGATGCAATCAATGGAATAAAGGGTCAAGACTTCTCAGAGTTGGATGATATTGACAATCATGACTTCAATGTAGATTTAGCAGCATTAGCTATCAGCCTACAAGGTGACGGACTCATATGTTTGATAGAGGATGACCGCAATGAGGGAACAGGACTATGCGAACCATTTAAGATATCAGAAACAGCAGTGAGTGGGCAGATAACAGAGATAACAGAATTTGACTAGATGGATCTGTTCTGATTGCGGAAAAGAACTGGATGATGTAAATGATTCAGATGAAGAGATTGAGAGAAAAGTAAAAGGTAAGAAGATAGAACGTATGATTCACATAGTAATCCGAATGGTATATTTAACCAAAGGATGTTGAATGCTATGTCTGACTTCTAGAACATTATGATGCAAGTTGTTTCGTCCTATCATATCTTTCATAATGGACAATTTTGTTCAACTTTATTCTTTCAAATCTTTCTGGATTTTCAGCTGGATATCCTAATGCAATTATACCTATTGGTCTAACATTTACTGGTAGCCCAAGAATTTTTGAAACTTTATTATCTTCAAATGCTCCAATAAAACTAGCTCCAATGCTAACAATAAATAAAATATGAACCTCATTTTGACTTTATGAGTTGTTCTGTATTTCTAATGTACTTTGAATATTTCCTTTAAGAAGATAAATCTTCATATCTAACAGGAGCTCAGATACGTTATCATGACTACTATGACCCAGACTGGTATGATTGCCGCCAGTTTAGCACTTTTAGTTTACATTGCAGTTGTAATAACTGGTAGCAGCCTGATACCAAGACAGGGTGAAGATAGCTCTTTCTTATCTCAACAAGATAATCAAACGATTATCTCACAACAAGCAAGAATTGATGCTGCATTGCGTGACCAAATATCTTCTGGTCTAGACTACGTTCACAATGCTACTACGGATACAGCATCTTTGGCTGTGCTTCTAAGCGGACTAAACCTAAGCCAAAATCAATTCATCCTATTATATGATTCTACACCATTTGCGAGCAAAGGCCATATTGCATTGAATCTTCCATGTGATTCCACTGACCCTAGATCTCCTCTCTTCCAGGTGTTAGTGGGTAGAGCACCAGATATTATACCTACTCGTCTTGGATACATCGAGCAAGTATCTGCTCCACCAGATATGTGTGTATATCATGCACAATTTGGTTTCGGTGATCCTGTTACTGATGTTATCTTAAAGTACATTGCTAACGGAACCATTAATCTTCAAGGACCACATTCTGTAGCTATAACAACACATGAATCATACATTCCTAAGATACCATCATTGCAAGAGCTTCAACATGAGTAAGTTGCTTTTCACACTCGATTAGAATAACAAATGATATTGTAATGTAAAATTGATATTCTGAGATGTAATTTCTTACGGTATAAAGATACTTGGAAACACACGATCTCTATTTTCTCATAGTAGATGTCTGTTGCTTATCTTTGACCTTATAACTAAGGTTATCTAGAATCTCGTAATGATAAACCACCATCAGAATAAATCATGGTGCCAGTAACATAACTTGAGGCTTCTGATGCTAAGAATAAAGCAACTTTTGCTATCTCTTGAGCACGTCCTATTCTTTGAAATGGTATTTCGCGTTCTACTCGGTCCTTCTTTTCGTCGTCTTCTAATATTTCGTTACGGATATCAGAATCAATAATACCTGGAGCAATTGCATTAACTCTTATTCCTTTATTAGCAAGCTGTAGAGCAATACTTTTAGTAAGGGATTTAATGTTAGATCTAGATGATGTAAAGGGGTCTACCCCAGACTGAGAGAATGCATAAGCATTAGACTGTGAACTAGGTATTGTGTTATAACATGATGCTATATTAATTATCGAGCAATCAACTTTTTTCTCGATGTTGTTATTCCTTTTCTTGATAGTTCCATTTGAATCCAGATTCTTATATATTAATAACTGCATAACAAGTTCTCTTATACAAAAATAAATACCCTTAAGGTTTGTATCTGTTATTCCATACTCCTCTATAGTAAAATAAGGAGAAGGTTGACCTTCATCATGAGAATTTGTGGATGTATTAGCGCTTGTACTAGTAGCAGCTGCGCTCATTTCATATGGATCTGGGTTATGAACAGCTTTTATTCAAGAAAGTCTTATGAAAATATTAGACATGAGATTTCTTTTAATAAGAATCAAAGGTGATACAATAACACTATTATTATGATTTAGAGATAAAGTGATTTTTGTAAGATGCAAGTCCGGAACTAAGAAACTAAATAGCTGATTTTATCACATCTCTGCATTTAGAGTAATAATCGGAATTATTCTAGTATCAGTAAACCAAACTACTAATATAAGAATTAGTTTTGTGTATATGGTTTTTCTAGATGAAGAATCTCTAATATTATGGCTTTAGTGGATATTTGTTCTTTAACATGATATACAAATCTTCATTACATATCCAAGGAAAGTCTGGAATCCCTACTATCTTGATTCTACCATCGATGATCGTACTGGGAACTGATTTAATCCCATAATCTCTCATCTTTGACTTTATTTCATTGGTTATATTATTGATGTCATAAACAATCTGATTACATCCTTCGCATTTACCAATTTGAATGTCATCTATAATATGCTTGCACAAGGGACAATTTGCAGAGAATATTTCGATTGTATGATGTTTATTAGTTAATGTTGTTATGTGCTATATTCTCCGAACCCGATGTATTTATGGGCTGCAGCTTTATCCTTGAGATGTATTCATCAGTGTTAACATATATCACATCACCTGAAGAGCCTGGTATACTCTCAAAGAT
>WHTU01000043.1:0-30159 GCA_009377575.1 Nitrososphaeraceae archaeon
CAAGTACTTCAGAATATCTCCCATTTCAAGAGCTAATGCACCGAAGAAGAAAGTACGGAGTTGAAGAGGCGATGCAAAGTTACCCTGTGATCGTCAATATTTTTGATGTGTTATATAATGATGCTAAATCTGTGACTGGCTATCCTTACAGGAAACGACGACGCATATTAAGTGAGCTTATCGAGATTGGGGATTTGTCTGATGATGACGGTGCCTCGAGAGACAAAGCTAGCTCCAATCCTAAGGAAAAAAGAGCAAGCAAGAGAAGGGGAGACAGAGACGGAGGAAAATTGGGACCTAGTGCGGGAAGAGCAAGCCATGGCCTGGAAAGAGTCAGAGTGACAGATAGTATACAATACAGTTCCGATGATACCACTACAAAGAAGATACAACTAATAACACAGATTATGTCAACTGATGAAAAGGAGATTCAAGGATTTATGGGTTCGGCAATAGAGGCTGGATGTGAAGGCATCATGCTTAAGCATCGAGAAAGCGTTTATCGAGCAGGGAGCAGAGAATACCTCTGGATTAAGGTAAAGCGCGAATACCGAAGCGAACTAGCAGATACCCTAGACCTAGTAATTGTTGGCGCCTTGTACGGAAGAGGAAGAAGGGTGGGAAAATATGGAGCCCTTTTGCTGGCAGCATATGATGAACACCAGGATCTTTTTAGGAGCGTCAGCAAGGTGGGGACTGGATTTACTGACCAGCATCTTGAAAGCTTTTATAATACCCTTGAAAGTCTTCGTATTGGTCATAAATCACCCAGAGTAGATACAAGGATGGACCAGATGGATGTGTGGTTTGAACCAAAGATTGTCATTGAAGTCATCGCTTCAGAAATAACACTAAGTCCTTCCTACACAGCGGGCCTAAATTCCATTAGAGAGGGTTGTGGCCTGGCATTGCGATTTCCTAAATTTACGGGAAAGATAAGAGATGACAAGGGTCCAGAAGATGCGACATCGGTCCACGAATTAATCGAGGTGTTTAAACAACAGCTCAAAAAGCAAAGAAGTAGAACATTTTGAGAGTCAAGTTATTCAAGGACTGACGGGGGAGAAAGAGGAATGGTAGGGCGCTCCCCGTCGAAACTGAAGTGGTTTTCTTTTTGACAGTTAACGGCTGCGGCGTGTAACTTGTAAGATTTCATGTCGATAGTTAATGTTTAATCACCCAAAAGGTGAAAGGCATTATATTAAATCTTTTAAGCTATGGTACTATCCAAAAAGTGAAAGGCATAATATCCAAAAAGTGAAAGGCATAATATCAAATCTCTATAGCTATGATACTATTGTAACAATAGTTGGGATTGGTACTATCTTTTTAGTATTAACAATAATAGAAGAGATGTTGAACACAGTAGGAATCTTGATGTAGGTGTAAAAACTTGCTGCTTGGTTGGCAGGTATGACTTGTCGAATTATATTTTTGGGCAAGTTAAATAGTCTGGAAACGGATTGCAATCATCAAAATAATAATTGGATTTTATATTTTGACCGCATTAGGTTAGGAGTCTATCATAGTAGTTGAGGGGTAAGAGTAGGTTGAAAGATGGATACATAGATGGTTTCAGGATTTTGGGTTGGCAAAGTGTAAAACCATTGATATTTGTGACCTGCTAAAGCCGCAGGGTATTCGTGCTCGGTAAGATTTCGTGAGTACTTTAAGACGCAATAGAGCCAAATTCCTCCTAATTAGCATTTTACGTTCTAACATATATATATGCAAATTGTTGAAATAAATTATGTATTTGATTTCACTGGTAATGCTATCCCTATACGATCGGTTAGATAGAAATTGGTTTGCTACTACGAGAAGCAAGGACTTGAAAGACGATGAAAATAAATCCATTTAAGCGTAAAGATAATTCTCTTGGTGCTGGCAGTAGCACTGGTGGGTCTCGCAGGACTACTCCTGAAGGAGAACCTCTAGAAGATCCTCATGGTTCACCATATTCTAGGGGCTCAAGCCCAGGGCGAGGTAGAATTTCTAGCCCGTTAATTAAAATCGTTGTTCCAGCCGTCATTGGAATCATCATCGTGGCAATAGCTATAACCGGGAGCGTCAAGATAGTGGACGCGGGTTATCGGGGTGTACTTTTGACATTCGGCGCTGTAGATACGACTAAGTCCCTTGATGAAGGAATTCACTTTGTAGTTCCCGTTCGCGATAACGTTGTACAGATGGAAGTTAGAACCCAGAGGATAACGGAGGATGCAGCTTCTGCCTCCCGAGACCTTCAGGACGTCAGAACACAAGTAGCTTTGAATTATCATCTAGATCCTGATAATTCTCAGAATGTTTATAAAAATCTAGGACTTGATTACGCCAACAGGGTGATTGTACCAGCGATTCAGGAATCTGTCAAACAGGTAACTGCAAGGTTTAACGCGGAAGAATTAATTACCCAAAGAGAATCTGTAAAGACCGAGATTGAGCAGCAAATTAGAGCAAGGCTTGCCTCCTACAATATCATTGTAGACGCGATATCTATTACTGAGTTTGAATTTTCCCAAGAGTTTGTAAGAGCAGTAGAGGCAAAAGTAGCAGCTCAACAGAGAGCATTACAGGCACAGAACGAGCTGCGTAGAATAGAGATTGAAGCGCAACAGGCAGAAGCCAGAGCAGTTGGAGAGCAGCAAGCAAATATTGCTAGAGCCGAAGGAGTTAGACAAGCTAACGTCCTACAGGCACAAGGCGAAGCACAAGCTATAACTACAATAGATGAGCAGCTTAGACAGAGTCCAAGCTATCTCGAATGGCTCAAGTCCCAGAAATGGGATGGCCAGCTGCCACTAGTGGTAGGTGGTGGCGGATCAGGAGCCAATGGTCAAACAGTGACCCCTTTCATAGAGATTCCTACAAGTAGGAATTCAGTCGATGAATCGGAAAGTGCTGCTGCAACTGGAACTAACGCTACTTCTCCTGCACCGTAGCCAGAATTTCTCTTTCTCTGTGCCTTTCTTCCTATACATCATTTTAGATGAGAAGTATTAGGGATTAATTCTCGGCCTCAATTCAATTCGAATCAAATCAAAACAGATCAACATCTTCTTGTCTTTGGTTCGGAGGTAGCTCTGGCCCTCGGAATCATTGTCCATGGGTTAATACAAACGAATACTGATTCCCTTGCGCTTAAGCCCGATCGAAGAATCTACTCATTTTATTACTTGGTCTACCGCCTTGCTATAGCACAATTTAAGAAAGGGGTCACAAAAGTAGCGCCTGGTACATGGTCACAAACATAGAGCAATAAGCATCAAGAGACCTTCCTGCATAAGAAATGGCGCCAAAAAACAAATAGTTCAAACAATCCTAAATATTACTAAATCATCGTGAATCTAGCTCTCACTATATCATTATGAGTGGGAAAATGAGACTGGCACTGGCCTCAGTTGAACGTCTGACTAACCTACTTGACAAATCGTCCTGTTCCTTTTACAGGCAAATTCCATCTATAATGTATCGCCATGACCCTGAAAACAGTTACAAAAACGATGCAGACAATACTAGCAATTTCTAGATTGATTCCCCCATAATGTAGTAAAATATACAAAAGGACTCCGACAAAGCTTATTGATGCGTACAACTCCTTTCTGAAAACCAGAGGTGTCTCATTAACCAAAGCGTCCCGGATGATCCCTCCACCAATTGCCGTAATCATACCTGCAAATACCATCAGCAGAACGTTGAATCCGTATATGTTTAGTGCTATTGTAGCACCGATTATGGTAAATACCCCTAATCCTACTGCGTCAGAGGTCAAAAATAATCCCATCTGACCCTTGATCCTAGGGTATAGAAAGAAGACGGCTATTGCTGTAACAATGGCAATGCTAACATAAGAGATTTCAGAAATCCCAGAAGGTGGAATTTTTCCTAACACGACATCTCTTATAATTCCTCCAGCCAGCCCAGTAATGGCCGCAAGAAATATCACACCAAAAATATCTAGCTTGTGTTCAACTGCCTTAAGTGCTCCAGTCACTGCAAAAGCCATGGTTCCAAATAGATCGAGGAATTGAATTAGATTCCAGAGTGATAAGATATCTATTGTAATTGACATTGGTTAGTAGGTCCTTGCATGTATGATAGAGATATACCTGTTAGCCATGGTAATATCAGTGAGAAAACGTGCAATAGCAAAAAAATAGGCCAGAAGAAAAAACGATTTTATTCTCCGGTATCCGATCGCATTACCGCAACGGAATGAACCCAGCAAAGAAACGAGGTTCGAATAAACTAGCGAGCTACCTGTAGAAAAATCAAACGAGCGTTTGCCTGTGTTAGCGCTTTTATGCATACTCGCTTTCTTTCCTTACCCAATTCTGTGCGAATACATATATAGCATTTCCATTCTAACTGCCTTACAGTCTATGTGTGTGATCTTTTAGAAATCTGTAGCTTGTCAAATAACATGATGTCAGCACAAGAAATCACGTCAAATTGAAGCCAGGTATCATTTCTTATCTACCGGTGAATCCCTTGGATATCGTCTCCCATATTTGGATAATTTGCTTTTGAACCAATCAAAATTTACTAATTAATGTATGGGTGGCTCTTAAATTTGAAGACATAATATGAATATCGAAAATGGAAGTGCGCACGTTATATAGAGAATCTAGCATGATAATTAGGTAAGAGACGTAGCATGAAGGCATCTATATGATTCTACTGAAAGTCTATGGTGTATTTATCATAGAAGAAGATAATGTAGCAGAAACTACGCTAATTAGGGATATCAATCAGTATGGATAATGGTTTCAAGTTGCATTCCTCCATCTCCTTTCTTTTAGTTTCCCATCAACTATTTGATTCTACTGGACATAATATGATCCGGCCTTATTTCAATTTATTTTGTTCTGACTTCTATACCTTAACTTCTGTTGCAAATCCACTCCATTCCATTGCAATTCATTTCATTTCATTTCATTTCATACTAGCTTTCAGGGCGATCACGATTAGCCCAAGTCACTGCAAGCTGCGATTAGAGATGGTAATGTGGTTTCGGGACATTGTATCTGAATTATCGGTACAGGTTCCTGACTTTTTTTAGCCCCTTGATTTGTGACAAGTCTATCTTTTCCAATTTTTCCCCACCAAATTGAATCTTCTGCTCAAGGTCTAAATCATGACAATGATAAATCCCCCTTTGAACAACTTTGATTAGCTTATAAATTATCATCATTGTCATAATTGTCATCCTCTTCTCCATCTATATCATCCTCAATATTTCCCACAACCAACTTAAACATTCACTATAGGTTTATACAAAAGGAATGGGTAATTTGATCGTCATTGAACATGAAAATTTCATTCAAATTTCTATTGGGGGATAATTTGATATAGATGCCGAAAAATCCATTCAAACGAGGCAAACCCAGCTATCCGTATGGTGACCAGTATTCAAATTCAAATTCTAGTAAGAGAATATTGAGAATTGCAATACCTGCAATAATAGGTGTGTTAATAGTTGCGATTCTTATAGTGTCTAGCGTCAAGATTGTTGATGCTGGAAATAGAGGAGTGTTATTGAACTTTGGTGCTGTAGACGTCAGCAGGTCGCTAGAGGAGGGGATCCATTTCGTAGTTCCGGTAAGAGATAATGTAGTACAGATGGAGGTAAGAACGCAAAGGATAACAGAAGATGCAGCTTCTGCCTCCAGAGACCTTCAAGACGTAAGAACACAAGTAGCACTGAATTATCATCTAGATCCTGATAATTCACAAAATGTTTACAAAAATCTAGGACTTGATTACGCAAATAGAGTGATTGTACCGGCGATTCAAGAATCAGTCAAACAGGTAACCGCCAGATTCAACGCAGAGGAGCTCATTACTCAAAGAGAGAGTGTCAAGACAGAGATTGAACAGCAAATTAGAGCTAGACTTGCCGCATATAATATCGTTGTGGACGCGATATCTATCACTGAGTTTCAATTTTCAGACGATTTTGTTAGAGCAGTAGAGGCAAAGGTAGCAGCTCAACAAAGAGCATTACAAGCCCAGAATGAATTACAGAGAATCGAAATTGAAGCGCAACAAGCAGAAGCAAGAGCAGTTGGTGAACAACAGGCAAACATCGCTAGAGCAGAAGGAGTCAGGCAGGCTAACGTACTCCAGGCACAAGGCGAGGCACAGGCTATAACCACAATAGACGAGCAGCTTAGACAGAGTCCAAGCTATCTAGAATGGCTCAAGTCCCAGAAATGGGATGGTCAGCTGCCTCTTGTGGTGGGTGGTAGTGGATCAGGAGCGAATGGTCAATCAGTTACTCCATTCATAGAGATTCCAACAAGTAGGAATGAGTTGGAATCAACGGGTGGTGGTAGCGGTATGGCGAACACCGGGAACACAACTTCCTCTTCATCAGGCCTAGCTGGTGGTAGCGCGGGATTACAGAGTGTGTTGAATAATACTGTTCTAAGCAATGCGACACCATAAGCAAAAAAAATCACAAGTAATTTAATTATATAGACTTGTGATGGTGACCGACTGCAGAATGTGTTGATACTGTACTAACCAATACGACAAGATGAAGTATTGACAATGAAGAATAGGCTGACGCCGCATAATCACCTTCCTAGGTAATACCATGAAATACCAGTAAATCTTTCTGTCGACTGGTTTTCATTTTCTTTTGCCTTCAATTTCATTCAGTGTAAAGTCCGAATTATATCATCAATGACCTGTTCTTTCAAGCAATAAATCTCCTATATGGTGTATATCCCATTTTGACACTGGACCAAGATCTCTTGCAGAACCAACCTTTTCACCACTATAGGATCGTGCTAAGGGCCTAAATCTATCCTGCTTCACTATCCGATCAACTATTAGTGCCGCCACCGGCAAGGCTCCGGTTGCTCCAGGAGAATTGTAATTTAACATATGTACAGAGTCTTCATTTCCAACGATAAAAATGTCAGATACGAATTTACCATCTGGATTTACTAAAGAGGATCTTATACCCGATGTGCCTCTTTTAGTAAATTGAGAGGGGTCGAGTGCAGGAAGAAACCGCCTCGCCCGATTTATCATCACCCTCTTAGAAAGAGAACTTCTAAACTCATGAAGAGTCAGTGTTACAAATTTCTTGTCGGTGAAAAGACTAAAGAGGCCTACTCTCCCTGTGTCCCTGATAGACTGTAGGATTTTTGGTAGTATTAATCTCATGTTTTGGTTCCAGTTGTAGGCAAACGGGCCAGATACCAAGACTGCATTCGGTCCCACCTCTCTACTTCCATCAATCCTGACAACCCAATGTGGATCGAGAAATGGATACTCTGGATATCTTGGAACAGAGTAAACGCTCATCCTTGTTAAATCTCTGAAAGAGGAGGGAGCCACCCAATATTCACCTCTAAAATGCAAGGCCGCATAGCCTTTAGCCAAACCCATACCATGAGCAAGATTCAGAGCCGCTCCTCCTGCCACATTAATTAGGTAATCTGCTGATAAATCGACAAGTGATAACCTTTGGCAGTCAGCGGGGGAATGTGTGACATTTGTTTGAACGTTAATGTCCGGAAGAGATCCTGGCCGGACATCGGCTGGCGAAGTGGTTTCTGAGAATGTACGTTTTCGTAGTAACTTGAGTTGAAATTTGGGATGCTGCTGCTGTATTGAATCTTGATGAAGGCCTTCAAAGCCGTGGTCAAAGTATGAATGTTCTGCTGACACTAATGACAATACTTTGGTTTCAAACATTACTTCACATCCAAGATTTTGAGCGTCTACCAAAAGGCTCCTTGTAATTTCGCCATAATTAACTGAGGCATCCTTTGTGCAATGGATGGCACCTGTGCACCTAACATTTGGTTCCAAAGCAGCAACCTGTTGCTTATCAAGGTATCTGAGTTCATGTTGGCTTAAGCCATTTGAATACCCCCACTCAATATACCTGTCCAGATGGGCTATTCCGTTTTCACTAGTGGCGACCTCCAGAACGCCATCATTTATGAACGGCAAATGCCTTGAGTGACAATATTGTGCGAGCATTTCAAAACCAATAGATGCAGACTTTGCAAACAATTTTCTCTTTGATGGATCATACAGGAATGGGGCATGCACTTTTCCAGTATTTCTAGAGCTGGCGTGAAACCCTGCAGATGTTTCTTGTTCGACAAGAAGTATCCGGGTCCCTGGCCTGAGATTGTAGGACAGTAAATAAGCTATAGAACATCCAAGGATACCGCCGCCAATTATAGCAATGTGATAATGATTCCTCTCACTCAATGTGAACTACTTTATACTTACTTTATACTTACTTCTTTTAACATGCCATTTTATTCTTTACAAGAACTGCCTAATGAGACACAACTGAGGACGAAAATAAGTATATATTATTTCCCTCCTTAAAACTATGCGTGAAAGTGCTTATAGCTGAGGACAATCCAGATACTCGATTTTACTACGATGTACTTTTTCAAAAGTACCAGCATGTTCATATTTCGGCGAAAGACGGTTTAGAATGTTTGAAAATATACCACGATGAGTTTGAAAATATAAGATTGCAGACGGATGCAATGCAAAAGATTCAACCGTTTGACGCAGTGGTGCTAGATTACAAGATGCCCGGACGTAATGGACTTGAAGTTGCTAAGGAGATCTTAGCGGTTAATCCTC
This sequence comes from Nitrososphaeraceae archaeon, assembly GCA_009377575.1. GTDB lineage: Archaea > Thermoproteota > Nitrososphaeria > Nitrososphaerales > Nitrososphaeraceae > TH5896. Next base: position 8,632 of record WHTU01000043.1, read on the forward strand.
ATCAACGAATAATATTTGCATCCGCATACGTGAGGGACGTATTGATGGAGGCAGTGAGACAGTTTAGACAATTGGTCGAGCTAGTTCAAAAGCCATTTAATGAGAGGCAGTTCATCGAAATCCTTGAAGATACGGAAGTATATCAAGAGCTTAGGAAATTAGATGTTGACATCAATCAAATCAAATTGGGACAGTTCAGACATGAACAATTGAGGAAGCTTCTTGAGATTTTGAAGGAACTTGGAAGACGAGCACGTTAAAAAAAACAGAACTTATCGTGCATGGACCAGTTCCGATCCGGTCTGCTATCGATTCTCGCATCTTGAGCAAAAAAATTCGATATTCGGCTCTATGGAACATGCTGAGCATAGGAAAAGGCCGCGACTGAACAGCATTTCTTATATAAGGAGAAATATGCGCTAATACTTTGTCAATTACTTGAACTACTTGTTGCCACATCAATTTGTCGGGCAATCATCCTCGCACATATGTGCTCACCAATGAATTAATTTTCCTAGTTTACAATAGAATCTAGATAGTATCGTATGAGCAATTGATTTCGCAGTTTTTCAGGACTTCATTTATTTTTCTCGATTAAGATATCTCACAGCATGATCCCACTCCGAAAAGTGCAAAACTGCAGAAGAAATGCTCATATGACTGATGAGGGATTGTCCTAATGGGTAATCAATAAATTTAAACCATTGATTTTTTCAAAGATATAATTTATCATAAAACATTTGACCATTTTATTCATTACCATCATGATTCTAATGATAATGATTCCATTGTTAGCTTTACCTCCAGCTAGAGTATATCACATAACGATGCATGAGCCATGGAGCAGCCCTTTGAATAGTAATGTCCTTGCCTCGCCGGTAAAAGAGCATGATAATTACAGTATTGCTGGATCGTTTGGATTTGACGCAGATGGGATTATTGGAGAAAATACCTCTGACGCAATATATCCTGCTTTCAACTTTAGTCTTACAGAAACTGACCAACCCCAAAACAAGGATTTGACCATTAATAGCTCTTTTCTACCCGTTCCTGATCTAATGTCCGAAACTGGGACAGCAGCGCAGGGAGCCTCAACAGCAGAAGAGGCTAGTGAAACGACTCAAAGCGCAATTGAGAAGATGGTAAATCCTAGTTCTCTCCTTTCTTCTGCAATAGATGACATACGTCAAAGCGGAGCTAGTAACACAGACGCTCCTCCTCAGGCGCAAACGGCACCTAATAAGACCATAAGCCTCCTCAATACTGAATTTTCTACAATTCTTCTGTATGGCACGAACATCCCACCCAAGGATTATCTTGTAGTTTCCAGCGATGAGGAGAGCGGCGGCGATAAAAGTAAGATTTTTGCAACTGCTAGAATCCCCTGCAATGATAAACATGAAACTCCGTTAAGAGTTGTATTGCTGGAAAATTGGTCGAGCATAGCCTATCCACCCCCCAAGATGCACCTAATTGATGGGGTCCCTGATGGAGAGCTGTGTATGTTCAGAATTGAATATCCAGATAAGGAGATTGTTGATTCTTACATCACACCAAATATTGCAGATAAGAGTTCGATCCACGGTCTCGTCGAAACAACCGCAATTACATTATATAATTCAGGGGCATCAGCCATAAAGTTTCCCAAAGCTAGCTCAATCACAATATCACATTTGGGTTCCCCGTAGCATCACTATTTTGTTCAAAAAGGAAATAATCCGAGGAGCAGTAGCATTAACAAGATTATCAAGTATCAAATTAGGATGAGAAAAAAAAGCTCAAACTAGGCTCCTTGAATGGATACAATTGACCCCAATGCTAATATTAGTGATATTCCTTTTATAAATTATACAAGCTTTGATTGAACTTGAAAAAGTGATGGATTCTTTAGGCGATCGAAAATCTTTGTCTATATTTAAATACATAGCAAAACAGCCCTCTGATACATCGACCCTGCGTAGCCAGCTTAGCCTATCTAGAAAACAGTACTATACTAGGCTCTCTGAGATGGTGGAAGTTGGACTAATTAGAAAGTATCACAGTAATTATACGCTGACATCATTTGGGAAAATGGTGTATGATGCTTTAGAAATCATTGAACTTGGCCTCACTAATTTTTGGAAATTAAAGGCTTTAGATAGTCTTGAATTCGCAAAGACCACACGAGTACCGCATGAAGAAAGAGAAAGGATCCTTGAATCTCTAATAGACAATATGAAGATTAAAGAGATACTCTTGGCCCACTAATCCATTCTTTGTTTGTGAATAGTAGCTTCTAAATACCCTTAAGGATGGTATTACCTTCAATTTTCTTCAGACCTCGAGTTTTTGTTCACATAAGTCGGGTGGTTAGTTGGAACAGAGAAGGAGATAAGTGGCATTATTCACAATCAATGTAGACTGATCCGATCCTCATTAACAACCCCATCTGAGCTTAATAAAAAATAAAAGAATATATATAGCAATATTTAGTAGGTATATCAATAATTTTTCTGATTCTAAATACTCGCCTTAAAAGTAATGACTGCTAGTTATTTATAAAGTATTTTGTAATAATTAGGATATATATATTTATAACACTTATACTGTTAACGATATAGTATGAAAGCAAAACATTCAACCACACATAAAAAAAGAGAAGTCACATCCATAAAAGTCGATCCTGAATTATGGAAAAAGGCAAAGATAGAAGCGATTAACCGAGAGATTGATCTGTCTGAACTAGTAGAAGACGCTCTGAGGAAAGAAATCAAGGGCGGCGGCGGCGGTTCCGTGACGAAATGAATTGCTTCGACGGCCAAGTAATAGGTTTTAACGAAAGTAGCGGCAAGTACTTTATCTTAGATATGGAATTTCACAAGAAGGCAAGGATTACCCGGGAAAAGTAATGCTTCTTTGGCCAAGCGATTGAATAAAATCGATACATACACAAAACAATAATAACAATAACAACACACACACCCAAAAGCTACGATAGTGAAATTGGAGGGTCAGAGAAATCTTGCCCCCACTCTTTTACTTCGACGACATATTCGTATCTTGATTAATGATTAGGGGTCATGCAGGTATGCAATTTTGGGTGTGGAATCATTTTATGGTCTGGAAAATTTCGAAGTTATGACGAATAAGTTACATTAATAGCTTAGAGGTATAAGATAGTATAAATGATAAGTACTATTTTACAGCAAGATATTTCCCTTGGCATGAGAATTGCCTGTGCTGTGGTGAATTGATAAGAAAATTTCACACGACATTGAGATGAGCTGGCATAGCTCGGATAGCAATAGAGTAAATAAGTTCTTTCTACGACAACACACTATTCGTTGAAAAGACCTGATTCTCAATCGTGCCTAAGAAGTTAATCTGAAAATGAGTTGAGATAAGAAATACTATTCTTATCATGTTGATTAAAGGACGAGCCTAGAAAAATTTCTTTCGGTTTTAAACTAAAGTATTAATCGGGCCCAATCTATGTCATAAAAAAGAACCTAACTATAGTTGCAATCATCGCAGCCAGTCAATAGGTATGTCCTGATACAGACCGTTTGGAAGAAGTCTTCTAATTGAAATTGGTAAGGCTCTTACTTCCAATTCTGCTACTGCTAGGGAGATTGAATCTTTGATTCCACCAGGGATCGCAATGAGGCTAGGGGCTCCAAGAGAAAGTTGCAGTGATCTTGCACCGGTAATTCTTGCCTTTTCAAATCGCGTAAGACTCAACGGGCCAATCATAACTTTAGTGGATGGACCAGAAATTTCTTGGAGGTGGAAATCGATTTCGTCATACGTAACAACCTCGTCTTTCGGCCGCGTGCTTAAGGAGAGCTCTTGCATAGAATTTCCCTTTCCTCCGCCTGTGGTGTTACTTTCAACTGATTTTGCCAAGACTTTAGTGGATTTCTTTTTGGTTGCGTCTGATTCTGTCTTAGTGCCCGTCGACGAGATTTTCTTTCTCTTTGGAGGTGCTGCGCTCGACGACTTCTGTTTCTTTTTAGAAGTTACTTTCTTAATTGAAGACTGTTTGTTAGGAGACTCTTTAAGTACCAAGAACAAAGCAAAGGGGAAGTAAATATATAATTAAATGTTCCGAATATTCTGAAATAGTCATGAATGGATCTAATTAAACGTTTTCCTTTGTGAAGTTGGAACGGTTATCGGCGCTAACATAGTTAAGCAGAAAATGGCCTGAGGCTCTGCGCTCCTGTTGGTATAGATAATTGATGCTAACTTAATATTTTAGTATTCAAATTAGAATGATCACATGGGGAATAACGAGAAAAATGACCTGAAATCAGTTTCCAGGTTAACCGTTATGCTCGAAATACAGGGACAAGGAACAATTGAATACGAACTCGTCAGACATCTCGCACCCCTTACGATCGGCAGAGTTTTTAATGCGCTACCAATCTCTGATACTGTACATTTTTACGACAATAAATTTGCGTATATTCAAACGGAGCTCCAAGTCGGAGGTGAAAAACCAAGAACCACCTTTAAGCCTGGAGATATGGCATTTCTAACAAATTCGTCGTCGATATGCTTTTTCCTACAGGAGTGCAGTATTTCACCAATGAATCTGATGGGGATGGCAAAATCTAGCATAGACAGGCTTAGTGGAAGCAGGATCGGCAACATCTTAACTTTGAAGAAATAATAACAAATAAGTTCACCTTAGGCATGCAATTCTGGTAACAGGTATTTTACCTATTGGACCAGTTGATAAATTCGATGTCCACTATATCCACCAGCGAGTTTGACCGAACCTCTGGTCTCCATGGTTCTTATAAAAGAATTAGCAACAGATATCTTTACACCTAAATTTCTCGCTAAAGCTTGGACTGTGATGGCTTTCATGTTCTGCAGGGCCTTCCTTCCTGCCGTCTCCTCAATTGCGACTGATAGTTTTTGTCTACCCCCACTTGATTTTTTTGAATCTTCTTTCTTCTGGGTCTGGGATTGAGCTTGGTTGGAGCTTGATGCTGTAGTTGAATCTTTATTTTTCGCGTTTGAGCCTACTGGTCTCTTTTTCCCGCCACCCATGGAAATCCAATTTGTATTTCTTCAATATAAGTTGTACGCCAATAAGAGGGGGATGTTCTTCATCGGAGCTAATTTTTGACAACATATAACTCGCGAGGAGTTTTGAACTCTATTTGGTCAGCTTCCAAAGAGTAAGTCATTAGATCTGCATTTCATAGAAGATCAATGCGAACAAGTCTTACATTTGTTCTACTCTCTTATAGTGAGGGAATCATAGTATGAGGAATAGTCTTGTCCCCCCTTGATTGTTCTGTCGATTTTTAAGGCTTAAACATGATAACACTTGGTGGTATTATACACATTTCTAATCCTAGAACCAGTTAAGTTACGTACTACACTGAATTCTAAACATATTTTTGACTTATACGTCGTCCCCTTAAGCACAACATCTTAGCGTACTTAAGATGACTAAGATCAAAACTGAGTCGTAAAAATCTCTAATCTATCAGGCTAATCCAAAGATTCACAAGTCCTACATTTTATGTAACGGTCGTACATATATGGTCATCTTGAACGAAGACAATATATCCTTACACCTATTTCTTATGGTTACTTCCGTAATCCCCGCAAAGCTTGAAATCTCCATCTGTAACAAACTTACCCCCAAGAGTACCGACGCAAGATATATGTAAGCTGCTGCAAGACCATGTGGCGATTTACCATCAGCCAAGAGATGATCATTTGTCTTGTGAGCTATATCGATCGCCAGTCTTTCAACTTTTGTATCGATCTTGGCCATGTTGGCCAATTTAGATATATACTGATCTATTGCTGCAGAAACAGGATAAGTATCGTGTTGAATGACCGAAAGAGTCGGAGTCCGGGTTGTAACAGGAAGCAAGGCGTGGCCTGTCAAGTTGCTTGTTCGTAAATTATTCTGGCTATTTGACTCTTCAAAATAATTTGGGCCTATCCTAGGCTTTTCCGATAAATTCTCGAAATGCCGATATTCGTATCTAGGCCGAATATATGATTTGGAGAACATTCCCATTTCCATGACCATGGATCTGTAGTATTTGGAAGCTAATCTAGTATTTGCTTTGGATTTTTCACCAGTGCCTAATGGACTAACAATTTCCTCAAAAGACCTCACCACATTGCATTTCTTGCAAGCAAGATAGATTGTAGCGGCTGCAATACAAATCACTGATTTTCCTTTTGCCTCACTCCTATTTTCAAAGAGGCGATAGAACATTGCAGCAGTTTCAGTAATAGTCTTAGGAAGAGACAATAGCGAACATATCTCGTTGATCTTGTACAAGACATTTGACAGTCTTCTTTCCTTTGGAGAAGCAACCCTAATTCGGGATTGCCATTTTCTCATAGTATTCATTTGTTCCGCAATTGCGGAATCAATATTTTTGCCGCTGTAGTCCTTCGAACTAAATCCTATCTCGGTTCTTAGTCCATAATCATGCAAGGAATAACTTGTATGACCACTTGCCCTCGTCGACTTATTCTTCTCTTCAAAATCATTAGAATGACTCTCAGGGCCATAGTCATTTATCTGATCCATAACAACACATCCACACCTTTCGCAAATGTATTCGCCTTTGCTTTGGTCATGTATTAATCGAGAATTGCATTCAGGACATATCGTACAATAGTCTATGCTTGTCATACTTGATTAGCTACCCCTGATTCAAAGCGCCCCTCCTGATCATGCTCCATAGCTAGGGCGTGAAAACTACTGACACGGTCTCTGGCATAAGTAAATCCCGATATTGCAACCATCGATTTCCAAAAAATAATAGAAAAAGCATTCTCCACCATTTTGTTAGTGATCCAAATCACGTGAGCATATCCAACCACCTTGATCGTCAGAACGCAGAAGCCAGCATTATATTTATTTGAAATGGTCATAAGTATTTATTTTAATTGAAAGCTTTTGTAGATACAGATGATGATTTGAATAGCTAATTTGAAGAGTCCAGCAGGTAATATTTTGTGCATCTATGCGATAATATTTGACATTAATGCTTATCTGCGAAATGACAAAACTGGGTTGTGGATCGCCGTCTGTACAGTGATTTAGAGGTAATCACGAATTGTTTTGGAGACGTGCAACTGCGGAGGACTAATTGAGATGTCAAGAGGACTCATAATTTTCTTGTTCTGGGTAATGGGCTTCTTAATAGGATTCGCTGGATATATCGTGTTGCCAGATATTGCTGAATGGTTAGGCCAGGCTGTGCCAGGCTTCATAGATCACAAGACTGTAGGGGCGCTGGTAGCAGGAATAGTTGGTTCTGCGGTAAGCACTTTAACAATCGTCAAGTGGGCAAACAGAGCGACAGTATGACTGGCCTTAGGCAATGGTTCCTCTATCTGTTAATCCAAAGAAACTACCAGTTCAATCTTGAATGAGTGATGGTGGCAAAGATCGATTTATAAATGATATTTCTACATGTTAATAGGTGACGCAGGTCCTTCATGATTCGTTAGAATCCCTAACAAAAGAATTCAAGTCCACAAGGCGAACTACCCTTGAAATATTCTCTCAGCTTAGGCATGAGGATGCAGTGGTACAAGCAAGTGATTTTGGCAGCCCACCTAATTGGCACCTAGCCCATGTTAGCTGGTTTTTCCAAAAAATGCTTGAGAAGCACGGAGTAAAAATATCTCTACCCAAGGAAATAAACTTGGCCTACTTAAACTCATATTATCAAAAATATGATTTTATTTTGAGTAAACCTCAAAGAGGAAGTTTTCCAAGGCCGACCATCAGACAAACCTTGCAATATAGATCATTTATAGACAAGGAAGTTGTGGGATTTCTGAAACAGAGAAATGCCAATTCTCATGATGATCTATATTATGACATAAAATTAGCCAATCAGCATGAAATGCAGCATCAGGAGCTAATGATTTACGATTTACAGTATTACTTCAATCGTTTCATCGATCCAGATGATAATTTTCGACCCCCAGCTATGAAATCTCCTGAAGCAAAGGAAGACCCCATTGATGAAAATACAAATGTTAACGAGGCACGTCTTTCTATGGTGAAGATCCCTGGAGGAATTTACAACCTTGGCTATCCTAGCAACCAGTTCTGCTATGATAATGAGCTTCCAGAACACAAAGTCTTTCTTGAGAATTACTTGATAGATATATTCCCAGTCACCAACGGAGATTTTCTGCGATTTATGGATGACGGCGGATACGATGATTTTAATTTATGGTTGGCTGACGGATGGGACTTGGTTAAAGAGCACGAGTGGAAAGCTCCTCTCTATTGGACCTATGAAAAGGGAGAAAGATGCTGGATGAAGAAGGACTTTAGAGGAAGCATTAAGCTGGATCCCAATGAACCGGTTGTGAATGTAAGCTTCTACGAAGCAAACGCATATGCCAGATGGGCAGGAAAACGGCTCCCAACTGAGGCAGAATGGGAGAAGGCCGCCAGCTGGAATGAGAAATTACACCGCAAATGTTCGTATCCATGGGGAGAAGATTTGGCCGTTCACAAATACGCAAACGTTCTTGAGTCTAACAATTGGGCACCTTCTCGTATCGGAGCATATAGACAGGGAAGAAGCTACTTTGGATGCTTTCAAATGATCGGGGACGTCTGGGAATGGACCTCTTCAGAGTACAGCTTGTATCCACGATTTAAATCGAAATTTTCTGAGTATACCGATAAGTGGTCCGTTAACCAGAAAGTTCTCAGAGGAGGTTCATTTGCCACACCATGTTTACAAATCAGAAATAGCTATAGAAATTATTTCAGGCCAAACGAGCGAATACTCTTTTCAGGTTTCAGATGTGCTGCTGACCCTTAATTTTTTCGGATCTTCCTTTACAGTTACATTTAATATCCTTAATTGCTCGCAACCATCAAACCTACGCAATACAAATTCTCATGATCGAGAAAATTTTCTGCAATTCGAAAGCCTGAATGTTCAACAATATGCTTCATTTTTTCTAGAGTGAATTTGTACGAATTTTCTGTATGAATTCTTTCATTCTTAAAAAAGGAAAACGATTTCCTGAGTCTATTCACATATACCTCGTGTGTCGTTTTCGAGATCAGATTCATCTCTATCCTATGGTGTTCAGTATTGTAAAATGCTAGATGACGAAAGTTGCTCTGGCTGAATTCACCTCCTAGCTCGCGATTTATTCGAGATAGTAGATTAAGATTAAATGCGGCAGTAAATCCTAATCTATCATTGTATGCATCTTCAAGCAATTTAACATCCTTCTCAAGGTCAAATCCTAAAAGTAAGAAATCACCTGTTTGCATGTTCTCTCGTAACGAAATCAGAAATTCAATAGCATCTTGATATTCAAAATTTCCGATAGTAGATCCTAGGAAAAGTACAAATTTCCTTTCAGGCACTGTTGCATTTTTAGCTGAAATTTTGCAAGCCTCCCGGATCCCTTCTGAATAATCAGCTGCTATGCCGAAGGTTTCTAGTCGAGTGAACTCCCGATTGAGATTTTGTGTAGTTTTCAAAAGAATTTCTTGGGAGACATCAATCGGAAGGTAGAAAATGTGTTTTTGCTTCTCAAGTAAGGTGGAAAGCAGGATCCTAGTCTTTGCTGAATTGCCACTCCCTAGCTCGATGACGGTGACATCATCGTTCAAAAAATCGAAGATACGTTGTCCAAATCTCTTCAGAATTCCTGTTTCTGTTCTGAAAGGGTAGTATTCTGGCTGATCACATATTCTCTCGAAAAGACTAGATCCTATTGCATCATAAAGATATCTTGGCTTTATCCATTTTTTATTTGTCTCTTCTGAAAGCCCGTCAACTATATCCCTGGCAAGATGTTCGACAAAGGATATATTACGTGAAACAAATGGCTGCATTTCTATACCTTGTTCGTATAGATAGCAATATTAGGTTCATAAATAAGTTGTGCAAAGGAACGTATACTTAGAGTACGAGTCATCCTGTACTAATTGTAGAATCAATTCCTTTGATATATGCGATTCCCTCCTTTAAGGAATTATAATAACTTCTCCGTTCCAAATTTGGTTCAAAACTGATATATCGCTGATATTTGATGTTGTGTAGGGCCTTCAAGACCGAAGTAAAATCTAGATGCGCACTTCCGGGCATTTTTCGATTGTTGTCTGCAAAGTGCATGTGGAACAAGAGAACCCCTGCCAATTCTATTGCCCGTGAAAACGAATCCTCCTCAATATTCATATGAAAAGTGTCCAATAATATACCAAAACTCGGCTGGTCTACGGTGTTACAGATGCGTAACGCATCCGCTGCGGTACAACAGTACGGAGTAGCGTATCTGTTAAGAGGCTCCAATAAGAGGAGAACTCCATAGTCCTTCGCATAGTTCGCAAGGCTCCGCAGAAGAGGAATAGATTTTTCAACCAACTTAAGTTTCTGCCTTTGGGAAAGTACTCTATGGCTAAAGTCAAGCATTGTGGTACCAGGATCAGCGAAAAGGCAAACATTGAACTGCTGTCCACCTAATTGTCCGCAGAGTTCTATGCATCGAGTTACATATCTCTTAGCATTTTCGACCATACTTCCATCAAGGCTCAACAGACGCCTAGTCCCTGCTTTGCTGCTCACGTTACCCCACATGCCAGTAACGCCTGAAACTTTAAGGTCATGTGCAACTAAGATCTCGGTGAAATTATTCAAGTCCCTGCTTGATTGATCCTCTCCGATAAATTCAACAGCATCATAATTTAGTCGCTTTAGCACAGGTAATGCGTCTGTGAGCGGTTCAAATATCTCTTTAAAGGAGCTCATGGTAACTGAATATTTCATCCTCCATCACATGCTCAAGTGTACGATTCTATGAGATATGATCCTATTTCTGCAGACGTTACAGAGTCCTTTGTGAGGAGTGAATTTACTTTATCGTCCTTTTTGCTTGTTATAAAAACGGAGGCTGAATCTCCACTATCAAATTGCAGAGGACGTCCATGAGAGCTTTTCACTAGGCCGGCGTCCAAAGGAATGGATTTTTTGTGATGGTCGAAGAATAATTCAACCGGATCATAACCCGGTTTTCTATGTATGTCTACGGTAGTAGCAAATGGAGGAGCCTTATCAGAATCATACCACCAGTAGTACGAAAACCACTTATTTTTTTCAGAGATTGCAATCAAATCACCACTGTTGGGGTGATCAATTTGATATTTATGCTTCTCACCAACTGTCGACAACACCTTGTCTATTCCATGAATTTTGCGCAAATATTTCTTTATTTGATCGACATGAATTGGTTTCCTTACGTAAATGTGAGCTATTTGATGATCGACCATTGCAAAAGCCTCGCTGTATTCGAAGTCTATGAATTCATAACCGCCTATTTGTCTAACGTGTAATAGGCCTTCGTCTCGGAGCAGCTGATTTAAATTGATAAATCCCTCAACATCGCTAAATGGATATTCTGACAAGATTACAAAATCTGTGTAATCGAGCAAACCTATTTTGTTTACCTTTTCGATGATCCTGCCTATTAATTTATCCGCATTAATTAGATCCCCTTTTACTTCGCTGCTATCTTTTCCAAATCGTTGAGCTGAATAATCAACGTGAGGAAAATAAGTAAAGAGTATGGAGGGTCTTTGCGTTTCGAAAGTAATTTCCGTCGCTCCAGCTATCCACTCAGTTGATTTGTATGATGCTATAGGTCCCCAATAAGTAGCTAGTTGAAATTCACCTAACTTTGGTTTTAGAACGTCCTCATAAAAGTTTGGAGGTCTAGAATAGCACCACATGATCATCCCATTTTCAAGATGAATAGGCTTGGGAGTCACGACTACGTCTGATTTTGCATGGAGCGTGTTCTGCCAGAACAGCACCGCGCTCCTTACGTCATCAGATTTGCCGTTACCTAGGAAGTCCCATATCCTTGGAGCCTGAACTAGTGAGCTATCTTGATCCCAGTATGAAACTGAAAAGTTTGATCTATTGTAAGTCCCGTTTGATATTATTCCATGTTCGTTAGGATACTTACCGGTTAACAAACTTGCCTGCACCGTAGACGTGACTGCAGGGAAAACAGGAGTGACTGGGCAGTAGGCCCCATGCTCTGCAACTTGTTGAATGTTGGGTAGGTTATCAGCAAAAATATTAGATGATTCTAGACCCACCACATTAAAGACAACTAAATGTTTTTTCAAGCCACCTACGAATATTGGAGACTCAATATTTAAAGAATGATCAAATGAAATGATTAATCCAAGCTGTTTGATTGAAGCTCAAAGATTCCAAGCTCCAGTTTCTGGTATAACAGCCCCAACTCCACCTCCGGGGAGACAGATCATGATAGTTCTTGAGCTGATAATGTTATGCTATGCTAGGATATACTATTCATTGGGAATCTGATCAGAGTTATTTCGCCCTGGATATTGAAACTTCTATGGTGGATACATTACGTGGCCTTCCATCTTCGGATGAAACTACCTCAGTTCCCACTTTTACAGGTCCAATTTTGTATCCTAATGTGTCCATGCGCTTAACAATGATTTGTGCCACGTCAACAGCTCTTGTGATGCTTTTTCCTCTTGCCTTGATAACAACAATGGGTTCATTTGCCAATTGTACCAAAGTTGCAGTTACATACGTCATGAGAGGTTTTTTACCTATAAAGACTGCATTCCTCGGCTTGCTTCCGTTATTACCCTGTGCTGACATCTTTTAACTCTATCCCTTATATTACTATATATAATGTTATTGCGACCCTCTTTCAATGCTATATTTTTTAATTATATCCTTAAGATCATCTGGGTGGTCCTCAATTTCGCTCACCACTTGTTTGTCACCAATCTCATAACAATGAAGAAGATTCTGCGAATCCTTATAGAACAAATAGACTATCCCATCAAAAACGCAATGATATAGTTCTTCTACTTGCATTTCCTCCAATTTCAAAACTATACCTTCGTCACCCGGCAAGATAGGTTCTCCCACTTTTTACAATATTGTAATCGTTGTGACATTTATGCGTAACCTTTACGTCTGTCTTCCAATTCATCATGTGGAGCAAAAAGATAGTAGAATCGGAATCGCAATGGATATCCCTGAGCTAATGTATCTAAACTTAATCGGGTGAATCGATAATGAGCGTCCAACAAATCAAGAATTATTTAACACTAGTCAGATTTCCAAACCTGTTTACGTTGCCTTCGAACGTCTTAGCAGGATACTTTTCATCAAATACATACAACGAGATCGAAATAAATACCATAATTCTTGTTATCTTGAGCTCGGCGTGTCTGTATGCCGCAGGGGTGATCTTTAATGACATAGCTGATAGACAAATAGATCGAAAAGAGCGTCCTAATCGTCCAATCCCATCCGGCAAGGTTACACAGAGAAGTGCAATCATTCTAGCATTGTTACTCATGGCAATATCGATCACAGTTAGCTATTTAATTTCTGCTGTTACCTTCATTGTTGGGTTTATCCTTATCGCAACCATTATGCTTTACGACTTTGTGCTCAAAAATTCCTTTTTTGGTCCGGTGGTCATGGGTGCTACTCGGGTACTAAACATTCTATTGGGTGCAAGTCCGAATCTGAGCAATCTAATTGTGGGCCAGTTTGATGACGGGTTATACAGACTATGTTTGGTTTGCTTTTCTGAGTTTGTCTACATAGCAGGTATTTCAGCTCTCAGTAGGTATGAGACTAACAAGAATTCAACGTTCCATTTAAGATGGTTTCATACTATACCTTTTCTCCTACCTCTAAGTATCAGTGTTTATACCGCCAGTGTCGGACTCTTTAATGGTAATGCATGGATCTATCTCTTTATTTTTGGTAGCTTTATATTTTCTACGCTTAAGTTTGCTACTTCTTCAAAGCCGATGACGAATTCTATGGTGCAGGGAATAATAAGTCTGTTGATTGTAGGAATCATCGTTCATGATGCAGTTTACATCGGAGGATCTTTGGATAGCTGGCATTTGGGGATGGGTACTTTTATATTTCTGGTTCCTACGATACTATTAGGCAAGAAGTTTTATGTTACATAATTCCAAAATAGAATGTCTAATTTGTTGGTTCAGGTAGTTTCGAGATTCTTCCGTTTATCCAATACTTGATATAGAAGTTGTTCTAATCGCTAGTATGATTTATATCGATTAGTAACCAAACAGGAAATTGGCCTGCCAATTTCAAATTGCGTCCAGTCTAAATCAGTCCCATTTGGTTTTACCTAATCTGCATTCAGATTGTAGTCCGCGTTTTCTTCTGTTTCCTCTAACGGTCGACCTTTTCACTGTGCTCATTAACCCTCAGAGTTAGGCTTTGGGACTTTACTGGCATCTTTATAGTTAACCATCTCTGTCGAGTAAAGAGTCAAGCGAGCACAGGCTTGGGGTCAATGATCCCGCTCCCTGTTGGAATCAATAAAAATCTAAATGTTTGAATTTTGTCACAGCTTGCTCTAAAGTGTGATTTTCGTTTCCAATAATGGCTATCTCCTCCCCATGTTAAAATTTCTTCCTACAAGAGATTCGAGAGGCATTTGTTTAACACCGGTTAATATAATAGTTGGTATGGCACCAACGGGAATGTAGGGCTCGTGGCGCAGACTGAACAAATGAAAAAGTGTTCAGGCGTAAAATGGACAGCGCGGACGCCTCCTAAGCGTCAGGCCGAGGGTTCAAATCCCTCCGAGCCCGTGACGATACTGGTGCTTAAATGTAGGTTTCACTATAAGATGAAACATAAGGATTGGATAATCAAAAAACAATGATGTCTGAAGAATTGGAACCCTGGTCATTATTTATCTATGCGATGAAAGCACCGATGACTAGAGACCGTTATCAGACTAGGGTTGCAAAATTCTTTGAGTTCATTGAAATTGATGGAATAACAATAGAAGAAAAGGCGAGAACCTTTGTAACTAGATCAAGAAACGATCGCACTTGGGCATTCAATAGCATTATGAAGTTTACCTATTTTCAGAAACAACGCGTCGATAGAAAAGAAATAACTGGTGCTACCGTTCGAAATTACGTAAAAAGTATTAAATTATTTTGTGAGATGGCAGACATCCCTATCCAATGGAACAAAATAACACGAGGGCTTCCAAGAGGGCGGAAATATGCTGATGACAGAATCCCCACACTTGAAGAAATTAAGAAATTAGTAGAATATCCGGATAGAAGGATCAAGGCCATCGTATACACTATGGCTTCTTCAGGAATCCGTATAGGAGCATGGGATTATATACAGTGGGGTCATATACGACCAGTCGAAAAAAACGGGGAAATAGTGGCCGCCAAAATGATAGTCTATGCTGGAGAAGATGAGGAATATTTCACATTTATTTCACCTTCAGCATGGCACGAATTAAAAAAATGGATGGATTACAGGCAGACTTCGGGCGAAAAGATAAGTGACTCCAGTTGGGTAATGCGTGATTTGTGGGACACAAGAGTAGCGCAGGGAAGAGGATTTGCTAGCCTACCTAAGAAGCTATCTTCTGTGGGGGTGAAGAGGCTTATGGAAAGAGCGATTTGGGCGCAAGGCCTACGTACTAAATCGGCACCTGGAAAGAAGCGTCATCCATACCAAGCAAATCACTCGCTAAGGAAATGGTTTAAGACGCGTTGCGAGATCTCAGGCATGAAACCAATCAATATAGAAAAGCTAATGAACCACTCAACTGGGATCTCAGATGCCTACTATAGGGCAACAGAGAACGAACTGCTAGAAGATTACCTTAAGTCAATAGATAGTTTGGAAATTAATATGGAATCTTCGAATTTAAGAAAACAGATAGATGATCTCACCTCAAAGGCTCAGACTAATGAATATGTTATCACGGCCAAGCTCCAAGAAAAAGATGATGCGTTAATTACACTTTCAGATCAAGTTATGAAACTTATGGTTGAAGTACAGGAATTAAAGAAGCAGCGCCCGTAGTATTACCAATAAAGAGATTCCATGTGTATTTTTTATTGAGGTTAATGCTGGCAAACTGCCGATATATCCACACCTGACTAATGCGAGACACTTGGCATATACAGCACAAATACATAGAAACTTTCTTTAAAAAAGCTTGTCAGATCGTCACTGTTATGGGTTTTGGATGCTGTAATTTGAAGTCAGCGATGAAAGATCTCGTTATACTTTTCCAAAATTTCCTTCGCAATTTCATCGGGCGTCCTATTTTCCGTATTTATCTTTATTCCGACAATTCCTGCTGCATCAGCAAATGGACTACTATTCTCACGTGCGTAGAACTCATCATAGTACTTGTATATTCGATCTTTTTCCTTGTTGACAGGATGTCGTCCAGTATTATTATCTTCGCGGCACCTGTTGAAGCATGTCTCTTTGCTAGCATATAGGATAACGGATAAAATTTTGTACCCTTTTTCTCGAAATCTTTCCATCCACTTCGATGGCTCGGTGGTATGAGAATTACCATAGAACATCATGCCGATAACATATTCAGAAGACAAGCAATTTGTGAGATTTCTCTTGAATTTATACTCTTGGGATCCTGTAATGTCAAGATCTAGTACGTTTGAATGGTATGCACCTAAAACCTCAACCATCACATCACAGATAGTAGTTTTCCCTGATCCGGCAGGACCCCTCAAAATTATCAGTGATTTCATGCTATCTACAGGGAGCAGTTTAGTCGTTCTAAAATCAATAGTTCTATCGGGTTTTTCATTCTCGCGATCAATGCGATTTGCCAAGAGTCCTGTCCAACCTAATACCATCTCAAAATTATTCGATATGGCATTCAGGGTTCCCCCAGATTTAAGGTCACGAGGTAGAGCCATTTTTGTTTTGTCCCGTACGATCTGTTGAAGCTGGTGATTTTGTATCAAACTAAAGTCCACGACAATCGCCTGACCTCGTACTGTTCTGGTTTCCTTTCCTGCCCTTAAGATACCAGTAATCAGATGATAGAATACAAATCCGTATAACTGATTGGCTGGATCACTGCGTCTTAAACCTAACAGATCCTTAAAATCATCTTCAAAATCTCTCCTGAGCTCCTCTTCTTCTGCTATACACTCTACAAAAAAGGTAAGGTTCGCCATTGAAATGAAAATTCTGTCTAGAACTTCAACTTTTCTTTTTTTTAGGTTGGAATAAGTACGATTTTTTTGAAGTGCTTCCCCCCGCAAGTCTATCCGACTTTCTGATCTTTCAAACCGCAACTTTTCGTTCATATAATTGACAATTGGGCGTTCTGGAAGGTAACTTTTTGGTTTGGACTTTTCTTGTCTATTGTATGTCATAGGACCTGAATGTACATAAGTTACCTAAAATCGTTGTTATTTTAATAATGCCAAATTGTTTAGACCGTAAAGAAATGACAAAAACCTGGTTAACAGGCCAGTGTTCCTGTACCCTTATCATTCCTAAGGAAATTGCAAAAAAATACAAGCTGGATGAACCATCGCACGTAATAGTTGAAGAGACGCCCGACGGAATTTTGATTCGGAGGCTTGTAATTTGAAACAGAAAAGAAACGTCACTGTGTTGTGTCAGTGCCCATTACGACTGCATACACACGACGGAGATAAGTCAGATAATCAAGCCCAGGTTGGACTAATTTCTCCAGACAGGTCCAACCCGTAGCAACATGCCAGTCTTTTCTCGCTCGAATGACTGATGGAGCTGACTTCCATATTGCCTATACGTAAATACACACAGCTTAGCTTTAAGAATTCCGTTAATGTCAGAGAGACAAAGCCGTGGGCCCTAACAGGCCTAGGGTAGAAAGAAACAAAGAGATGTTCACTGAAGAACCCGTCAAACAATACGAATGTCTTGGACTAAGATATCTAGGAATATATCTACCTAGCAATGCTGCCGGATTAAACTGGAAACAAGCGTACCTAGACCCAGAATACCGATGGTCTACGACTACTTTGCCGATTAAGCAACAAGACCGATATACGTTTGAAAATGGTGCTAGTATGCTTGGACGTACTCATATTAAAGACCGGGAAACAGGAGAGTATCTTAATCTAAATGCATTAGATACAGATTGTCAAACAGTACATAATCGTCTAAGTATTTCGATTGGACAGCTATTGGACGGTTCCTCCTGGGACTGGGTAACAGACAGGTTAAGGGATTTAATCAAAGCATTCCTAGTAGGTGTGGGAGTAGTAAACGGAGATTGTGATCACAGTCTGCTGGATGTTTTCAGGCAATCAACCTTTGTAACCAAGACTCGGAAGGAATTTGGACATCACATTTACTGGCTTTCAAAGCAGCAGAGGAAGGCAATCGGAACCGCTGACTGTAGAAAAGGCTACGAATTTGAAATCAAGACAGATAACAGTTTAGGCCTCTGCACATTGCCAGGTTCAGCGCATAAGGACGACCCTACCTATCGATATACTGCGGTAGGAGTTACCGATCACCTTCTAGCCAATGATATACTTTACGATCTGTTTCTGGAGATGTTCAAAGATTGTATTATAAATGGTAAACCGGATGACAATATCAAAGATAAGACGAAGAATCACAGTAACAAAGAGA
This sequence comes from Nitrososphaeraceae archaeon, assembly GCA_009377575.1. GTDB lineage: Archaea > Thermoproteota > Nitrososphaeria > Nitrososphaerales > Nitrososphaeraceae > TH5896. The sequence continues at coordinate 27,135 of WHTU01000043.1, forward strand.
AGGACGATAAGAACCAGAAAAATAACAAGAAGGACCGAGTTATCAAGAATCTAGTCGTACTGTCACCATCTATAATCAAGGCGACTGCAGGCTATTTATCTGAATTTCTGACTAAGGGTTATCGCAATGAATTTTACTTAAGGTTCTCTGGCATGATGTTCCATTCTAGGATATCAGAAGAATCTGCCACCCAGATAATAGCGGAATTATGTGCAAAAACAAACGATGAAGAATCTATGGCGAGACAGATTACGTTAACAGCGACTTACGAAAAAGGCTTCGACGGCGAAGAGATCGAAGGCGCTCCTAAATTAGCAGAATTGATTGCCAATAAGATAGCCGGACAGGACATTTTCTCAGCCACCTTGTTGCTTGATAATTTGAAGTTTATGTGGCGTACAGACCGAAAAGCCAAGCGGCAAAGAGAGCAAACACAACTAGTCAACAAATCCGTTTCAGAGGCAAAGCGAACCCAATCCGGATATATCAAAGTCAGAGGGAGTATTGTAGGAATGTCAACAGTTTATCAAATGTTCAAGTCAATGCGTGTAATATGTGACGATTGCGGTTACGATGAAACAACAGTCTACAAAACACCGCTATATAGACCACACGCTAAAGAATGGTCTAGATGTCCTAACTGGTCGAAAGGACATAAAGGGGGAGATACCGCAGTTGCAGAGTACGAATATACTTCAACCGTAGATATCTGGATTCAGGACATAGAAAATAGTACTGAATTGAATAGATTACAGGTAAAACTGTTCGACGCAAACACCTATGATATTAGTGCTGGAGAAATCGTCGATGTCATAGGTCATATTTATGTGGTTAGAAATAATGATAATCTAAATAGTAAACCTGAATGTGTTCTGTTTACCGATGATTTAGTTTATACTAAAAGGAAGGAGATCGCATTAACTAAGCAGGATAAAGATGAAATACAAGGATGGAAATCTGCACTTGATAAAAAAGGAGTAAGTGTAATCGATGAACTAACTAGATTATTCGCTCCTGAAATGATAGGCTTCGACCATGTAAAAAAGGGGATATTCATTCAATGTGTGAATGCTGGCATAAAGAACGATAAGGAGCGGCTGCCGATAAGAATGAAGATCAACGTCCTTTTTATCGGAGATCCAGGCACCGCAAAGGGTGCACTATCAAATGCGGCGATCAAACTAATTCCTAACTGTCAATCTGTTAATGGGATCGCATCAAGTGGTATATCGCTGATTGCAGTAGTCAATAGAGATAGCAGCGGTGCAATGAGTGTTAATCTTGGAACCCTTGCACTAGCAAAGAACGGCATAGGAAGAATAAATGAAATTGGGAGATTGAAGTTAGACCAGCAGCCTCACTTATTCGATGCAATGGAGGAAGGAGTAACTGACATGGTAAAGTACGGATTCCCCGCCAATATTGAATGTCACGTGTCTGTTCTGGCTACCGCCAATCCGATCAGCAATAAATGGAAAAATGAAGACAAGATTAGTATCGAAGAATTTCCTGTTTTACTTCAGATCGCTGATAGGTTTGATTTAATCTATATCTTTAGAGAAAATACGGAAGAGGCCTTTCTTGATCACTATACTAAGACAAGAATACAGGTAGCCAAGAATTATAGGCAGGGAATCTATGAAGGCGATCTTGAAAAAGTACAGAAATACATCGCATATGCCAGGACATTTAATCCAAAGATCGGCGATGATGTCGAACTACTGTTAAGACATTTCCTTAAACAGATGGCCAAATCTGGCGTCGATGGACTATTCCGGAAATTTGATTCATTGTTGAGAGTATCCATTGGCATTGCCCGTCTTAAACTCAAGTCAGTCGTCGATGTTGAAGACGCCAATGAAGCAATGCAAATATTCCAATTCATGCATCCATAATCCCAATGGGTCGATGGGGCAAGCCGCATGAAATTGCGGCCGCTGCGCTCTTTCTGGCATCCGATGATTCCAGCTTCGTTACAGGCATCGAGCTATTCGTCGATGGCGGCACAACGCAGGTCTAGATGAATGTAGAAACAAAACATCTTTTCCGGCACCTATACTGTAATTAGTTAGTCTAGGTCATCGACGTTTGCTCTTGGATTACACACAATAGTGTATTGCATCCCACCGAACCCGCCAAAATTAGATTAGATACACTTGTGTATTGGAGCCTACCGAATCCACTAAAACACTTGGATTACCTACACCGGTGTCTTTTATCTCAACGGATGGTAGTCAAGTCTATTTTGAATTCTACCTATAGGATGCAGTTTAAAAAAGATAGGCTATGAACATTGAACTATACGATTTTCACTTTTCACTTTAATGCAATTACCTCGATTTTTCAAAGATGCAATCATCGCTAGCAATGATTAATTGACCGATGTTATTGAGTTCATGAAAGGTGTGACGAAATGAGATACGAGAACCCTGTCATGAATCAGATTCTCGATGCTTACAAACCAATGTGGTCGTTAAAACATGCCATTTCTCTAATGGGTTGGGACTTTGAGACTTATATGCCTAGGGAAGGCACGGAAGAAAGAGGTGTGGCCGATTCTCAACTTCACATGCTGCACAAAGATCTTCTGCTAAACAAAGATTTTATTGGTCTTGTTGAGTCAGCGAAGAAACTGGGGAGCCTAAGCGCCCTAGAGAAGGGCATTGTACGAGTACTCAACAGGGAAATAACCAAGCAGATCAAGATACCCAAAGAGTTGACTGAAGCAGAATCTCTGGAAAGAATACGGGGAAACATGGCGTAGAGGGAAGCGAGAGCAAAATCTGTTTTCAGGATGTACGAACCCCACTTGAAGAAAATGATAGAAATAAAGAAGCAAATCGCTGAGAAGATAGGTTATGAAAAGCATCCATATGATGCGCTTTTGGATACTTTCGAAGAAGAGCTTACAGTAGATGACTTGGATAAAGTATTCGGTGCATTGACTCCGCGTATTCAGAAGATTCTGAAAAAACTCGTAGATTCAAGCAGCCCGTTCTGCAAAGAGAGCAAACTTGGAAAATCA
>WHTU01000043.1:30169-30523 GCA_009377575.1 Nitrososphaeraceae archaeon
CAGAAGCCTGCCTTTTGTTCAATTGATAGCTCCCTTGATTGGAAAGCAAGTAAGTTTCGCAAACCAAGCAACTGATGACGAATTGTACCTTTATTTCAATAATGTCAAGGCTGACTATATACGAGTTGACGCCGATGAAGTTACTTACAATTTACATATAGCAATAAGATATGAGATAGAGAAAAAAATATTTGGAGATGAGCTCAACGTCTCTGAGATTCCTGAATTCTGGAACGATAGAATGGAGCAACTACTTGGAGTGAGACCAAGTAAGGATTCACAGGGAGTGCTTCAAGATACACATTGGAGCAATGGCCTCTTTGGCTATTTCCCAACTTACACTTTGGGAAACTT
>WHTU01000044.1 GCA_009377575.1 Nitrososphaeraceae archaeon
TATTCTCCGGTGAAGGGAGCTTCTGTTGCTTTATGGATTATAACTCGTTCTTGTTCACTGGTAAGTTTATTGTAATTCATATCAGATTGATCCTTTATGATCTCGAGCTTATTTATCTTGTATTTTATTATCATATAGTTCTTTGTAATGTATCGTTTTATTTTTAGCGCCTGCCAAGTTCATATTCGATACAGGTATTGCTAAGAGATTGTGAATAAGCGCATAAGTTTTTAAAGTAAAAGAAGACTTCGAACTCGATCTAATTGAACGATGGAACATGACAGTGCTGGAGAAAATCTTCTAGCTGCTCGTAGTTTTCTAATTCAAGGCATTTCATCAAACATTCGACAGTGTTGTCGTCATGTTCGGCATTCTTGTACTTTTCTTTACCCCACACAACTTGAACATGGTTAGGTCTAGCATACAAGTCAGTATTCTTAGTTTCCGTTATGACAGTAATCTATATAACAGTTTATGAATTATATTTCCAAGAGGTCAGTTGTTAAAGCATATCAATTTATAATATTAACTCAATAATATTGAATTAATCCAATTGTGTTACCTTCAAGGATCCGATTTTATGACATATTATTGAGGATAAAAATTCATTCGATATAATTTATACATTATTTTATCAAAATTTTTTAAAAAGTACAACCATAGTCAAAATGATGAGCTCTTGAGACATCTACTCCAAGCTAGATAGTTTTCCGATAATATGCTTCCAATGGAATCAATGGAATCGAATTAAGGAAGCTTTTATTTCCATTCCTGTAGGCATACTATCTAAGTTGGGATGGTTATGGCCATATTAAAGCGAACTGCAATATGACTGTAAGATTATCGTTTATTAATGCAAATGTCTAATTCTTATTTATCTGGAGTAAATTTGGATGTAATCTGGAATAATGGATTTATGTGACTTCTGGACTTAAATCTATGATGAAAAAAGACTTGATCAAGATTGATTTTAAAAGTATCGCGTTACAGCTTTGCACTTGCACGTACATTGAAATAATGACCGCGCTAGGAATTTCGTTGTACTTGTTATTCATTCATAATTATACCCTTTCTGTATTGAGCGCGATCATATTCGTTCCTCTCATAGTATTTCATTACGTCATATCAAGGCTACCGAGTGGGAGATGGGAAAAGACATGCAACACTGGAAATTGTGGTTCAAACCCAAGACGATTGCATTTTGCAAGAGTCTTATAGCAGCTATAAGAAGAGTCAATCTGCCTGGGATAAGGGACGAATATAGAAATAGGGATAATACATTAATTATCCTGATAACAAGTTGAGTGTTTGTTCCTTCATTCCATTTTTAAACGTCATAATAATTACGATCTAGAACAGAGCTGTTATCATCAACAACTATTCAGCTTTTGTTGCATTAATCTAATACTTGAACAAATTCTCAGTTAACTAATTGACAGCGTTCGATACTCTTCTTGCTTCATCCTGTGCGATCTGCATCTCAAATTCATTCAAAGAATTGTCAGTAACGTTGAGATAGATTTTTTCTATCCCTATAAAGATGTACTTTTGACTTCGGAACCAAGTTCTCGTGCTTTTGATCTCACCTGCGATTACGCTGTTGATGTTTATGATTGTTATTTAAATCTGCGATTTTCTTCAGATCCTGTCATTGTCTTCCTCACAAATCGTAATACATTCATCAGAGTCAACTTTTTTCTGTGGTCGTTATTGGTAGAGAAGCAGATTCGGTAGTGAAGTCGGGAGATAAGGCCCCTGACTTCATTTGCACAGTAGTTGTTTTTTAATTCCCATCCTACTCCTCCTCAATAAACTGTTTCACTATATGATAGTGTTCCTCACAGAATCCTATGGCTACATGGTTACCGTCGACAAGACCTAAAATATTTCTAACACCATTCTGGGAGCAATGTCTGTCTTCCTTTGGAACATTTTCTGCAGGAATAACCATATGAAACTGACATTTATTATTATTTTCTTGCCCTTTCAATCGTTCAGACCTCCCTTCACTTTGAAATAATTGGTCGTTTTTATACATCTAGTCTTCATACCCATCACATGATTTGAATAACCCTCGTCAATACTTTCATGAATATACCTGTCTGAGTGAAATTTAAGATATAGTTTTCAAAACGCGTGTTTTTTATCTCTTATCTGAAGATGTGTATATGTTCTCCTGAACAATTTGTATTGAAAAGTTAGCAACTTGTCCCTGAATCGGATTCTGTTTTTTGTTAATTGTGCTTTGTATTGTCCTCGTGATTGGACAGATTCCATCTGGGGCCGCCATGCATGCCTATAATGCAAGTGGATTTGTGATAGCAAAAGTATTGTGATGTCCATCATCCCTTGATGACGATTAGCGCTATAAGGGTATGGCACCACTATACTAGTAGGCCTGTTATGGTAGTTGTTTCCCTTCTCAAACTTTGGATTGAGTTCGAGTGCTGATTTCCCAACTTGAAGCTAGGTTGGAGCAAGAAGCTCATACAAATTGATACACGTGAATTTCTTACACTATCCCATCAATTGATTAGTATGAGAAAGAAATTGATTTATACGTCAGCTAAATCGATCCTCAAAATTAAAGGAATGAATTTATTGTTACGTAACGGGATCAAGTTTAGTCTACCGAATTTCAGTTAGACATAAAATATAGGTCTTTATGGCCCGAACCACCAAGAAAAGTTATAGCAAAGTTCAATTTTGACGGCAGTCTCAAGTAGCAAGATTAGATAACGTCATCAGCCAATTCTATTGACTGCTTTCATTCTTATTTGTGGCTTTTGGCTATTCCTCTTTCTATCTTCTTTTGTATATTGTCAAGTGTCATGATTATTTTATAAATCTGCTCTTTATCTTGGTTTCCTAGTTCATCAACTACTTGTAGCCTTTCCTTGGTTAGTAGACTAAGAACCTTCTCTGCTTCATTCTTGAATAATTCAAGAGTTATTATTTCTGACTTTGAAGTACCATGCAAATCATTTACAATACGAAAGGGAATACCCACACTCTCAAATAGATTCCCTATCTTCTTTATGTCACCCTCGTCAATATGAATCTCCTCCTTTGCGATTATACCAAAACCAGACTTGTCAATATTTCTCATTGTAAGAGACCTATTAGACGTAGAATACTCTAGGACTTTCGTCATTCTTCTTATATCTCTTATTTCATAAGATTATTTCTTGTTTATGAATACTGCCAGATTTAGTCAGATCAGATACTAACTGCCCTGACCCAGTGTTTAACAGTGCCATCGTCACCTGCAGACTCGAAGAAACGAATTGTATCAAGACCCTTTTTATCGCGATCGTTTCAGCATATTTCACATTATTAGCATTATGACCATGTTATCCTGTCTTAAACAGTTTATGCCTCATCCCGCAGGCCTTAAATCGTCCTCTATTTCTGCGAATACCTGCAGATATTTTCGACCTAACTGACTGATTTCATAACCTTTGAAATAATCAGACTCCGACGAGATCAGGATTAGCCCCATATGTGTCAAGAAACCCATATACCGCTTCTGTTGACCGTAAGTTAGACTGGCAGCAAAAGTAACTTCTGCCCTGTTACAGTTATACTTTGATGCAACGAATTGCAATATGTCATTGACTATCTCATAGTTCTCTCTGTGCGGCCCTCGATGACGAATGATCTTCACATGCTTACCAGGAACTTCCACCCTGCTTCATTACTAGTGCAATTTTCATAACTTGAACTTAACTTACTTTTTTTACTACAAAAAGGTGAGTCACTAGCGATTTCATACCTTGACCTATAGGATATGGGTTTGGCGGGCATTAGTTAATTAACTCAACATCAGTCGGGGTCAGTTGTAGTGAATGCATTAGACATTCCTCTCATCCCACTTCCTCGCTTTAATAACTGTATTTTTTGTGCGTTCCGTATTCCATAGATACGACTTGCACGACAGTAGCTAGGAAGGTCCTCTTTTCTTCTTTCCCTTCCATTTCTTCTTTCTATCCACTTATACCCACAGCGATTACATTCATACTCTATAGTCTGAATCTTACGCATAGGCATCGTTGGATATAGTTCTTAACTATTAGTAAAGTTAACTTGGCAACTAAGTCAGTGACAGCATAATGGATTGTACAAACTTTACAGAGTTCATAAAGCAAAGCGACAACGACAAGAATAGCAACCAGGAAGCAGTAGTAGAGTATCATGCTTGGCGTCTACTGCCATAGGCAGGTGATTGAATGCGAAGATGGTCAGCTAAGTTATACTGTTCTCTGAACAGTGGGCTAGTCTTCTTTGTAATATCTTCTCCGAATCGTTCCCTTGTTGCAAGGTAGTCTAGAACGGCAGCTCTACATTCAGGTGTGCAGAATGTATAGTACCTGTCTCTAGACCTGGCATAAACCCATATTTTGAATAAACTTAGGTTTAAATTCGGTACCAGCGCCTTCGGTAGGTCGCCTATCTGTAGCTCGCGCAATGCTCCGATGCGCATACCACTGGACACCATAAGCAGTACCATGGCCCTAGTTCGTTCATCGCACTTGGAAAGGATACTTTGAATCTCCTCGCGTGTATAGCATCGATCATCATGTATAAAATCGTCGCGTGGGTAGTGACGTCTTATTTTCTGTCGGTTCAAAATGATGTCTTCCCCATCAAGAAAATAGTAAAGGCCAGCTACGTGCAACTTGATAGAACCATGACCTAGTTTCCGCTGTTCTCTAAGATGTTCGCTGATATACTTGATAACCATCGCCTGAATAGCATCACGACCAAAGTCTAGCAAGACTTGGATATCCTTTATTTTGAAGTAATGTAAAAACTGGTTGACGTCCCTCTCATATTGTTCAATCGTAAGAGGTGCCAGATTACCTGAAGTTATATGATAGAGCTTCGGTGGTCTATTATCACCAGCTGTCTCTTGTCGTCGTCGTTGATGTTGATTGTGCTGTAAATGTTCACTTTCCTGACGCTGTCGCTGCTGCTGTGGATCCTGTAGCTCCTTGCCCTTCAAAAATAATCGTAGATTTATACTCAGGGTATTATTTAATGATAGGATATCTTGCACTAAATTAGCATTCTATGCAATTCTTGCATATATCCAGAAGCAGCAATAAAAAAACCGTTGAGGTACAAACCGGGATTCGACCCGTTCAGCCGTTAACGACAAGCGGGAGTCATGAGGAAAGATATTGAAGTTATTGAGGAAATTCCACAGATTTCAGATTCTACATATTCAGATTACAAAGTTTCCACAAGGAATATATCAATTTTCCCAATTTTCCCTATTGGATTTTTCAGACTATTCTAACTGTGAAATGATTCCTAGGTTTACTTTCTTTTTAAACTGTATTTTATAAACTCCTATGATTATGAACCAGAATGTTAAAACTCGGCCGCCCGCAGTCACTGCAGTCACTGCAGTAGATGCCTTGATTACTAGTATCGCCCAGAACAATATACTAGACGAAAGTGAGAACAAATGAAAAGAGAACTTTATCAGTGTCCCAATTGTAGTCAGGCCTGTACGAGGAAATGGAACCTGAAGGTTCATATTGAAAGAAATCACGCAGGAAAAAGAGGAACTACCCGACCTGACGTTTCATCACCATCAACTCGAGTACAATTCACGTCTTTAAAGACGAAAGGTCTTGAAAGAAACGATTACCCACACCCACGTCATATACACGATCACAATGACCAAATTTCCCGTGGAATCTATCCATCTAATAATCTGTATTCTTCTCCAGGATTTGATTCTAAGATAAAGGAAGAATCAACACCAGGTGAGATTACAGATCCTATGGACGATCTATTTGAAACTTACAGGAAATACCTTGAGATGATTAATATACCAAATCAGAATAAGGCTACGTCTGATCAACCGGCATTTGCAGGCCTCTTGCCATTCTTTGCTAGGATGATCATACCACAGAAGCCAATTAGTCAAAATAACATGCTGCCGTTGCTAAAAGTCATCTATGAAAATAGAAATGTTGGATATAGAGGCCGTACTTGTTATAATTGTAAATCATCTTGGGTAGATATATTATATGATAATGAAAAGGAAGCAAAATTCTTGTATGAGCCTCCCCCTCCCCACAAATGTGATCCTAAAAAAATTGTAGACGATAAACACGTTCATGAACCTCAAACCCTCAAAGATGATTTACAAAAAGGATTGATGGAACTTATACTCAATTCGGCGATTACTACGATTGTCTCATTGGGTTTCCAGCCCGTTCACTTGAAAGCTATAGAACTGGATTCAAGAAATTATGCGCATGGGAAAGAACAGCAACAAACTGGAAATTGTCCTAGCACAGGAAATGTCAACGAAAACTCCACACCGCTAGTTGAAAAAGACTTAAAAGAATTACGCAATTTAGACGAAAAACATTGGGCTTTTCAAGCGATTAAAAATGGAGAATATGTGATATCCATCCCCTCACGCCTAGATCAATTAATAGATTTTCTCTTCACTAGTAAGGGAAGTTTTGGGATATTTAGATCAATTATCAACGGATCGATGCGCTATTTTTTTATGTATCTGTCTTGGAACTCTGCGGATCATCAGTAGTTATACCTGGAACTGTACCTAAATAGGTAATTTAGCCGTCAATTAAAAATAACTAGAGAATACAGACTATTTATGTTTAGTATACACTCATACTAAAATACATTATAATGCATTTGCACATAGCTCTCAAACTGATTTCTTAATAATTTAACTTGTTCTCCTTATTCGGATGATTATAACATATTATGTCTCATATTATATCTCATGCCTTGTTTTATTTTGCTTTACCCTATCCCTTTTACTTCCAACTCTGAACGTCCATGGGGTCAACATTATCATAGGTACATCTAATACAACTATTGGCACTGATGAAGATGATGTCATAATAGGTTGTTCATTTCTCACCTTCATTCAGAGCATGCAAGTAGTTCAAGTTCCCAATATGAATCCCCCCGAACAGTTGCTGCCTGTAACAATCTCCGATTGCAGGCAAGGAGATCTACTTATCGGATTAGAAGGCGATGATGTATTGCAAGGTTCATCTGCAGATGATTCTATTCGGGGCGATGAGGATAATGATCAACTTACAGGTGCAGATGGAAATGATAAGTTGGTCGGCGGAGATGGTGCCGATGTAATTCAAGGTGGTTTTGGAGGTGATTTCCTATTTGGAGGATCAGGCAATGACGAACTCTATTCTGGAGCAGGAGATGATATACTATTTGGAAGTAAGGGTGCAGATTACTTTGATTGTGGAGAGGGTTACGATACCATAATAGATTTTGCACCAACAAAAGGCGATACGAATTCTGATAACTGTGAAGTTGTATTAACTCATGGATCTAAAAATACTCAGATAAACTGCGATTCTAGTTCGGACGGAACAAAATTCCAGTCAAAGATAAAGAGTGAAATGGGGCTTAATAATAGTGTGACAAGTAGCAGTACCATTTCAATTCCCAATCCATTAGACATGCTGTGCGATGATGAGGATATATGAAACCTTGCAAGAAGAAAGCCATCAAACTTCGAGCTCAGAATAGAAATCTAACTATTAATTTTTGATATTATAGGCTATTGAAATCTAGGAAAAATGCCAGAATTATCAGGCCACGAATTTGATAAATAAATAATGGTCAGTAATTGATGTACTCATTAGCAATATGCAACGTATATACGCTATATTTTACATTGAGTGATGGATATTGATAATAGATGACAAGGATTAGTATTCAGGCTGCTCATGAACAAGTGAATCCAAAAGATCTGCTAAGTGACGTTGTAACCATGGACGAGAAAGGGATTCAAAGGTGTTGGACAAGCGATCATTATATGCCATGGTGGGATAGTGGGGCTTCAGGAGGGGCTGCATGGCCATGGCTTGGAGCTGCATTAGCTAGGACTAGAAATATAGTAATAGGTACTGGCGTAACAGCTCCTATACTTCGATATCATCCAGCCATCGTTGCACAAGTATTTGCTACACTTGAATATATGTTTCCAGGTAGGGTATTTCTTGGAATTGGAAGAGGGGAAGCTCTTAACGAAGTTACTTCAGGGCACTCTTGGCCTTCCAATGCTGAAAAATTTGAGAGGCTAAAAGAAGCTATATACTTGATTAGAAAACTTTGGACTGGAGATTGGGTTGATTTCAAGGGAAACTATTATTGGGTAAAAGACTCTAAATTGTATACCAAACCTTCGAATCATATCCCGCTTTATCTTGCAGGCATAGGTAAACAAAGTGCTCGACTAGCTGGCGAAGAAGCAGATGGGTTTGTTACTAATGAACTGGATATTGGAGTGATAAGAGATAAATTGTTTCCCGCACTAAAGGAAGGTGCCACAATCTCAGGAAAAGATTATAGTTCATTGGAGAAGATCCTGTTTTTACCAGCATCGTATCACGAGGACAAACAAAAAGCATTAGAATCGATTAGATTCTGGCGTGGCGCGATGATAAAGGCATTCTTTGATGTAGACGTTCATGATCCCAGAAAAATTCAAGAAAATGGTCAGATCATAGGTGATGATACACTAGAGAAGATGTTCCTTGTGATATCAACTGCGGAGGAAGGGATAGAGAAGCTCAAAAAGTATGTAGAGTTGGGATTTACTGAAATCGTCTTAACAAATTCAAGTCCAAATAGAAATGAGTTAGTTAAGCTAATCTCGGAGAAGATTTCTCCATATTATTGTTGATGGTATGACAACTAAATCATTATAGACCTATAAAATCTAATACGATTCAGAAACACTGGCTGTTTGTTCTAAACCGATTAATACGCCTACAAAGGGCATTCATCTATCAGCAGGAAGAACTCATTGAAGTTGGGGCTAAGATGAAGCGATGTGGGATATCATGTTCTCTCATGGTCCCCAATCTCTTTTTATCATCATTATCTATCAATCAATACAGCTAACCCATAGAAAAGTCTTGGATATTGTTGTATTTATTATCATTCAGAATACACCGGTATAATAGCGATATTGGCCAGTCTAACAAAATGAAAAATGAATGACATAGGAGAAAATGTATTATCTGTGTGCTATTCCTTCATATCTAACGCGGACTGTAAAATATTATCACTGCTCCCATTACAGCAATTACTGATCCAATTACTTCATATCGATCTGGTTTTTTTCTCTCTATAAACATCCCCCAAAGAATCGAAGATATAATAAATATCCCTCCATAAGCTGCATACACTCTTCCAAATTGGGCAGGTTGGAAAGTTGGAACCACTCCATAGATAAATAGAACTATTCCTCCGATTATCCCAAAGAGCATTCCTTTTCTTTCACGTAGCCATTTCCATACCATATAACCCCCTCCTATTTCAGCAACAGCTGCAACAAAAAATAATGCGATACTCGTAAGTACAAAAAACGCTGTATTCTGGTCAGACAATATCAATGCTGCTTCGACCACAAAGATTCTTCGCCCCTTCTAGGAGCATAGAATATTATTATTATGCCAACTATTGCTACGACCGCACCAACTATATCAAAAATATCTGGGACCTCCTTTTCAAAGATAAAACCCCAGAGCAAAGCCATGACAATAAAGATGCCCCCATAAGTTGCATAAATTCTATGGAAATATGTAGGCTGGAATGTTGGAATTATGCCATACAAGAATAAGATAAAGCCACCTATGACACCCAGTATCCAACTCATACCTGATCTAAGCCATAACCAAACTAAGTAACCACCACCAATTTCACATACGCTCGCTAAAAGGAAGAAGAAGATCGAGTAAACTACCTTCTTTCTCTTGGAAGTATCAATCAATATTGATATACGAATAGTAAAGAACAAACATATAAGATTAGGTTTGACACCTGAAAATGGTCCATTATTGATATGTTTTGAGCGTTCGCTAACTAGTAACGATATGAGTTTGCTTCAACAATGGCTTGTGGTATTCCCTTCTTTAGATCATCAAGGCTCATTACCGGATGGAACTCCACATGAGCATCCATTCCACTAAATAGCGGTTCAGCCAACACTGGTATCTGGTCTGCACTCTGGATATCAACAATAAAGGCAGCCACCCTATTGCCATCCGCTTCAAAGAAATATGTTGCTTCAGCCTTGACTTTGTTTATATATTCTTCAAGTTTTCTTAAGAAGTTTGGGTCCTGTACCATTTTGTTTCCGGCTTCTGTAGGAATCTTTGCACTTATTAAGAATCTCATGTTTCAAAAGTAAAATGTTTATCATATTTATGGATATTGCCGCATTAGTGCAGTTGAATTCCTATGTAAAAGTGGGTATGGCTATCCAGACCTGACTCCGGGCGACTCTATATTAGATGTCTTTATGTTCTTGCGTTAACTTGGAACCTGTTTTTGGATGAGTTGTAAGTGAAAATCGTCTCTTTGCTGATTCAGACATTTTCTTACGCGTTTCATCTGAGATTTTATTACCTTTATTTGGACTAGGTCTACCCTTATGCGCTTCTTAACACAAACACAAAGAATGGTATTAACTAAACTCGTCCAAGTCATGATGGTGGTGAAGCCCTTATAGGTATCGTGTTAGAACGGTATTCTAATAGAAATGTTTTAACTTTATGAGTTTGAAGAGAACATAATGAAGGATAACTATAATAAGAATATAGACACAGACACATTGCTAAACTTATACAAGCTGTATGACGAACATAGGCATTCCATACTCTGGTTTTTAGAAGACCTCGATGCCAAAAGTTATCAGGAGTATCTACAGAAATATCCAGGTTCTTCAAATGAACGATCACAGTTCATTGCTGTTTGTGGTTTTTTTGAATTATCAGGTATTATTGTAAAACATAAGTTGATAGATCTGAACATCTATTTTGATATGTTTAATCCTACGCCGTTCTGGCTAAAGGCCGAACCAATAGTTAAGGGAATGAGAAAAAAGAGACCGTACATTTACGAAAACTTTGAATCGCTAAATGATAAGAGATTAAGTTGGGCAAAAAAGAGAAGCAAGAAAAAATGACTGAGATATAGAAATGAGTCAAAACAACGAAGATCTAGAGGAAAAAAAATTGTTAGGCTCAGGTGGCTATGCGATCGCCAAACTGACTGAAGATGAGGAAATGAAAGCGAATCTTGGAGTGCCTCATCTATTCCTGGGAAATGTGGGAAGATTAGCCGAAGATAGATTTTTGAGATATTATTGTAATAAGTGTGGAAAGGAACACGATGGCTGGCCATTGCTCATTTATGAAGTTCCTAATGAAGAGATAGCTGAAAATGTTATTTTGGTCGAGAAAGGAGAATACAGATGTCGGGATTGCAATAATACTATAGCACAGTATCGTAAGTTTAGTCAATAGAGACTGATATTATAGATCAGGATGAAGGTGGCGGCAAGAAAAGCAGATAACTCAATCTGTTGTTTGTCAGTCGGTCTGATTGTTATATACAATATAATTATACTCATACTTATACCAATGATTACGAAGAATATCCGAGCAAATTGTCATCTTTTATTAAATCTCGTAGCCCTATTATATCATATGATTCACAAGTAGAAATATGCAACTAGGATTACGGCTACCACAATTTGGCATAAACCAGGCCAAAAAAGAAAATATCATACATCTTGCAGAAGAGGCTGATATTGCAGGTTTTCATTCTCTATGGGTGCTAGAGAGGTTGATGTGGCCTATTAATCCACAGGATCCATACCCAGGAAGTAAAGATGGCAAATTCCCTCATGACTGGCAATACATACTTGATCCAATTGAAACGCTCACCTTTGCAGCAGCAAAAACTAAAAGGATTAAACTGGGGACATCAGTGGTTGATATGCTTTTTCACAATCCTATAATACTATCAAAAAGGTTTGCTACGCTTGATATTTTATCTGATGGAAGGGCTATTGCAGGTTTAGGAATTGGTTGGGCAAGAGAGGAATATCAAGCCTCAGATATTCCTTTCACGAATCGAGGTGATAGAGCAGACGAATACCTACAAGTACTAAAAAAGATATGGGCAAATGACGTAGTAGAATTTGGAGGGCAGTATTATGGTGTTCCTCCTTCAAAGATCGGTCCTAAACCACTTCAGATACCTCATATCCCTATCTATCTTGGTGGCTATAGTGAGAAAACATTTACGAGAATAGCAAATCATGCTAACGGATGGATTTGTACTATTCGTGATTCGTTGACACAGACTAAGTCAAATATTGATATGATAAAAAAAGAATGCCTGAAAGTGAATAGGGATCCCGATGATATTGAAATCGCTGCGATTGTCTATCCCAATATTGAAGGTTTGAGTAGTGACGACTATATTGAACCAACAGAATCGACAATTAAATGGCAAAGGCAACAAAATAAATCCAGACATCTATTAAATGGAAACTTGGAACAAGTAGGAGACGACCTACGACAAATCGGAGAAATTGGAGTAAACCTTGCAATACTTAATTACAATCGATCACCAATTAGTAATAGTATTGACGATATAATTGATGTGACACGACAGATTGATAAACTTGTAAGATAGGTTTCCTTTCCATCATCATTAAGGAGACTTGAACTACTATAAGTTATAACATTTTTATCCTTAAATATAAAAGAAGCTAAATGCAGAAAAGAATTGCTTTAGTTACGGGTGGCAATCGTGGTATTGGGCTTGAAACTTGTCGTCAGCTTGCAAGATTGGGTTTTACTGTCCTGCTAACAGCTCGAGATCCAAATAAAGGCAACATGGCTGTTAATAAGCTAGTTAATAAAGAAGGGTTAGATGTTATTTTTTACTTACTTGATGTAACAAATACGGATCACATTAGAGCCATATCCAAACAGGTAGAACAACAGTACGGTAGCCTAAATGTGCTAATCAATAATGCTGCAATTCTTTATGATACTTGGCAGCATGCAATAGATCCAGATCTAGAAGTTGTGAATCAAGCTATAGTTACCAATGTCTATGGACCATGGAGATTATGTCAAGCATTTATACCTATCATGAGGAGAAATGGGTATGGGCGCATAATAAATATTTCAAGCCTTGGAGGTTCGTTACATTATATGCAGGAAGGGAGTACGCCTGCTTATAGTATTTCAAAAGCAGCTCTAAATGTTCTTACCCGAAAACTTGCAGCAGAGCTTCAAGGGACAGGTATCCTTGTCAACTCTATTGATCCTGGTTGGCTTGCTACGGATATGGGCGGACCTGGTGGAAGACCAATAGAGGAAGGAATGCGTGGTATTTTATGGGCTGCAACATTGCCAGATGGTGGGCCAAGTGGTGGTTTCTTCAACAATGAGGGTAAGCCTATGCCTTGGTAAAGATGGCAAAGATGTCTATCTGTTTCTTGGTAAAGAAATTTTCTTAGTGGAACATGAGACATGAGTTTTCAGCCTACTCCAAAAAGTCATAGTAAAACCTTCTCAGGCTATGTACTAATCCTTCACATCACCAGGCAAAAGAAGCGTCTTAACTAAAGAAGAAAAGGTTTCAATGCTAAAAGAGTACAAAGACGACCTGGAAAGAGATTTAGGATTCAGGTAGTGACTGAAAGCATAAGTTATCAGAAAATAAGCAACAGATCATCGCCCTCCCCTCTTTAGCTGTTTTCTTTCATATCATTGCACTAAACGTTCAATAGTTTTTGCTTTGTTGTTTTGTTGTTTTTTTGTTAGCTCTGAGTCTTGATCGGAAAAAAGATGGGATCTATTCATGATCTTATGGTTTAAGGTCTATGGATGGGCTTCTAACTGGAAAGGGATTTCATATACTCTACCATATCTGTTAACCATAACTGTCACCCGGTCGTTAGCTTTCTTTTTCTGTCTTATATACGATGATATTTGTGAAGGACTCTGTATTCTATTTCCATCAACCTCTTCAATAATGTCTCCTCTTCTGAGCCCCGCATTATCTGCAGGACTATACGGTTCGACATTAACGATTAATGCACCTTCTATAATCGGTAGTCTGTAGAATCTGGCTATATTTGGATCTATCTTTATTGTACTTATGCCTAACCATGGTCTTGATACTTGTCCATCCTCTATCAATTCAGCTAATATTGATTTTACCGTATTGATAGGAACAGCAAACCCGATTCCTTGTCCATATGGTATTTTTGCCGTGTTTATTGCAACTACTTCTCCCCTTGTGTTAATTAGTGGGCCACCGGAATTACCAGGATTTATCGCTGCGTCAGTTTGGACCAATTCCAAGATCCCATTCTCGAATTGTACATTTCTATTTAGTGAACTAATAATTCCTGCAGTCACCGTTGGCGCTCCAGTAAGACCAAAAGGGTTGCCTAATGCCATAACTATTTGTCCAACCCTAAGCTCATCGGAGTTCCCAAAATCTGCAGGTTGAAAGCTCATCTCATCATTGCTGTAGAGTTCAAGTGGCTCTGCCTTAACAACGGCCAAATCGGTTACCTCATCTTTGCCTACCGTCTTGGCGTTCGCCTGTTTGGAATCACCAAGAGTTACCCTTAGCCTTTCGGTGTCATCTATTACATGATTATTTGTTAGTATATGCCCTTTATTGTCAAGTATGATGCCCGAGCCAACACCTTGTACCGGAAATACTCTAAAAAGCTGATCTTGCATCAACCTAACGCTGGCTATGTTGACTACACTTTTGCTAACTTTTTCAACCGCATTAATGATAGAGTCTTCTGAAACTGGTATCATTGTGTGGTGAAGATCACTTCCTTATATTCCATATTGGTCATACGATATATGGTTACTTTCATATTTATACATATCGCATATACAATACGACCTAAATCCCTGTAAGAATCATCCTTGGATACCATATACAGAGATTAAATACTTTATGATATACTAATAACAGAGTAGGCAATACAAGAGGATATATGTCGAGAGTCCGGATTTCCAATTGGTTAAGAGCGTATATTGATAATCATTAAGAATCTTTTCAAACAGTATGACAATGTAACTGTTCTTAATGATATTAATATCGAAGTATTTGATAATGAGGTATTTGGACTCCTTGGACCAAATGGTGCTGGTAAGACCACACTAATCCATATTCTTGCTACCTTGATCAAACCAACTGCTGGCACAGCAACAGTGAATGGATATGATATCATTAAAAATCCTTCCGAAGTCAGATCTAGTATAGGTATTGTATTCCAAGCTCCAAGTAGTGACGATATGCTTACTGGCTACGAAAACTTGAAGTTACATTCACTTCTATACGCAGTCCCGAAAGAACTTCGGGAAAAAAGGATATCTGAAGTACTAGAACTGGTAGGCCTTACCAACAGAAAAGATGACCAAGTCAAAAAATATTCTGGAGGAATGCGTAGACGTTTAGAAATAGCCAGAGGATTGCTTCACAAACCAACTGTAATCTTTCTGGATGAACCAACACTTGGGCTTGATCCTAGTAGCAGAGAAGTGATGTGGAAATATATTAATCGATTAGTAAAGGATGAAAAAATTACTCTTATACTTACGACGCATTATATGGAGGAAGCGGATTTTCTTTGTGATAGAATTGGCATCATAGATAAAGGGACGATAATTGCTCTTGATTCACCAACGCAATTGAAAGAACAACTTGGAGGAGAGGTAATAGAAATGGAGTTTGCAAACAAACATGTTGATAAAGAAAATATAGACCGTGTTTTAAAACAATGCAACTTTGTGCGTAAAGTTGAACTAGAAGCAAAAAACGGAAATGTTCTCATTTATGTAGATGACGCAAGCCACAATCTACCGACTATTCTCAAAATATTGGATAAGGCCAATAATACTGAGGTAGAATCGGTAGAACTTAGAAGCCCTACTCTCAACGATGTTTTTCTTAAATTTGCACAAAGACACATTACAAAGAAACAAGGACAAGATGAGGACGAGGATGATTCTGAAGGAGGATTTATGGAAAAATATGCCCAATATGGTAATAAATAAGAGCTGGATAGAATTAGGATTAGGTAGACTATACGCTATTTGGCTTAGAGAATTCAAAGTCTTTTTAAGAGAAAAAAGTAGGCTCATCGCATCTACATTTACTCCGTTACTGTGGCTATTTGTTATTGGAGAAGGATTTGGATCTACAACTGATTTCTTTGGTACAATGGATTTTGCAGCCGATTCTTATATAGGGTATCAACAGTTTATTTTTCCTGGAATAATATGCATGTCAGTCATATTTACTTCAGTATTCTTTGGTTCCTATATAATCTGGGATAGAAAGTTTGACTTTCTCAAAAGTGTGATGGTAGCTCCCGTTAGTAGAACTACGATCTTCCTGGGGAAGGCTTTTGGAGGCATGACTACTTCATTGATACAAGCCGCTATATTGTTAGTAGTTGGATTTGTGATTGGAATTCACTATACTCCGTTGTCCATGGTTTTTATTATTATTATAATCCTACTTCTTTCATTCACACTCACATCGCTCGGTCTCACTTTGGGAAGTCATATGGAAAGTTTGGAGGGTTTTCAGCTAATCGTAAGCTTTGTTGTATTTCCTCTTTACTTCCTAAGCGGAGCTCTTTTTCCGCTCAATAATCTTCCAACATGGCTTTCTATTTTAACTACCCTAGATCCAGTTACTTACGGGGTAGGCGCATTGAGAGAAGTAATGCTGGGAATAACAGGAATGAACTCATTCGCATTAAACATTAGTGTTTTGCTGCTCTCCGCAGCAGTTTTAGGAACTGTTGGAGTGCTGTCCTTTAGACGAATGAAAGCTGTTTAGTTGATTCTAATTGTGTGTGTGGAGTTTTTTTATTTTCAGCACTTACCAATTACATTCTCAGTCATGTTCTCAACGAAGTATGAATCAAACTGCTCATCGAAACGCTAACAGATATTAGAATAACCCTCTGGAAAGATGATGACTTCACGTGCACATGCAATAATGTCAAATCATTTTCTTGCTCGAAACTATCTCTTTAATTTTGTCTTTGATCTGAGTCAATTCATCAGGAATCTCTTTTGATTTATTAGTCCACATCACAGTATGGACCTTGTTCCCAATTGTTACGATAAGTGTGAATGACAATACATTGCTATCATCCTTTTCTGTGTCTTTTCCAACTGGATAGTCGGCATCAAATCCAAAGAATCTATCTCCTTTAAAACATTCTCTTAATGTTTCCTCATCTGAATCAGTCAGCGTCTTCTGTACCATGTTTGAACCTGTCATATCTGTAGAAGCTTTAATTTCCTTCGTTGCTGAATCATATGAGATTAGAAGATACTTGTTGCTCAAACCACCTGATTCAGTGTATTTGAAACTAAAGAGAGATTCATTATTTCTTGCTGATTTTCCATCCAGATGATCATTAACAGAAGTCAACTTTTGTTCAGATTTGAATGTTCAAGATAGTATTTTACTGTTATAGCTGCTGAGAGTGCATCGAACTAATGAAAGGCCTTTAGGATTGGGTGGATCGCGTCTCATCCGGCTTGAAAAAGAAAGAGCGTAAAGGCGGTGAAGCAAATAAGTTGGTCAAACCAGGTCGACCGCACATCCTTTCATCTACACCCTAGTAGGCAAAAGCGATTTCTGGCCGTCACGCGAGAACTGAATAAACGATTGTATATTAGTAGTAATCAAATGATGTCATTAGAGTGAGCGAATAAGAAATCAATAACAGAATAGCAAAGATAACACTTGATTTAAGAAAGAAAGGAAAAAATCGGTTACCGAAGTCAAGACATTATGCCCCACCATATTTGCTCTTATCATGAATAATATTGGTTTTTGGGGTAGTAACGTTATGTAGAGAAGGTACCGTAGGATCGATACTTTCGTCTCGCTCTAATTTGGGGTTACTTGGACTTTGCCCCTCATATGATCCAGCAATATCTGATCTGTTTCGGTTTCGAAGCTCTTCGCTGATCATACTTCTAATTTCATTTCCTGGGATGATCACTTCTTTTGTCACTTTTTTCCTTTGCGAATTTGAGTTTTTACTTGATTTTGAACTCGTGTTCATCCCTTTGTTTCTTTGTCTGCGACCTATCTTGCGTACAACTTTTTTTGTTATATCTCTGGCCATGAGAAATGGTACTCCAGATCGGCTGACGGTCTGCGTCATTCGATCCGAGTCGAATTTTTCTTGCCGACCGCTAGATCTTTTAACGTATATGGATTTTTCTCTCTTAGGGTTTGTCCTTGTCCTTGTGGTCTTTTTTGGTGCTCCTACTGTTTTATGAATTCTATCTGACTTATTCAATTTGACATTTGATTTCTTAACCGAATTACGAGATTGTGAAGTATCCATTCCTGGTTTCTTGACCGATCTTTGATTTTTTTTGTTAGGTCTAGTAGCCGTTTTTCCTTGCACAGATGAAATTTTTGTCCTTTTCCTTGTTCTCTTGGTTTTGTTTTGGGAGGTAATCGTACTTTTTGTTCGGCTTGCTTTTCTCCTAACCATGACTCTTTAAAGATCTATTTTACTGATTCATATACTTATGGGCTTCGACCCGAAATATCTTAATTGATCAACAAAAAAGTTCATCATCATCTAAAAAAACTACCGAGATAAAGGAATTCCATTTACTTATTCACCTTGAATTATGGTCTGAATACTATATACGATACTTTTTTGAGAGTTAGCTTGTATTGGAACTGAGAATTCTACTGTCGATGCATCTTTCGTACGAAAGGAACAGTATTGTACAAGCCTAATCAATCCAGATTGGTCGACAACCCAATCATTGACTATGAGCCTTGTAGGAGGAGCAGGAGGATTAACTAATAACTCGCTTACTCAAATGGAAGAAGATACTTTGGATTTAGTGTTTGTGTCAGTGATTCCATATACAGGGGACTAGAAATCGGGGCAAGGATCGAGCTGTTTACGAGTCCTCTTTGCCACCTTCCTCTTTTTAGAGGTATGATTAATTCTTTATGAGTTTAGATACCATCGATCGATAATATCTTCATATACAACTACTTATAGTAATTCATTATTCATCAAATTATTTTCATCGGCTAAATATCATAGCATTCTTAACAATAATTATTTTCAATTACAACACCAGTTTTCTTTCTTATACCCACTATATAGTTCATATGAGGACAAATTAACTACTTATCAATATAATTTTCTTTCTAAGCTGCCCTATACGCATCGAAAATATTCTGTTCAAAGTTCTCCCACAAAAGATTCTCTTTTGCAAACTGGTAGACGCCTATACGCTTTTTATAGATTTTTTCCATATTATCTCTGGAATCTCGAAGCTGAGATATCATATCATCATAGTGTTCAAATGTAAGACAGTAATCCCTAAGGATATTTTTTATTGGAACAAGTGAAGAAGTACATAGAACTACGAGGCCTGCATGGGCGTATTCATATGCCTTGTTAGGACTGATATATTTATGAGACCAATGTTTTCTAAAAGGTACTATTCCAATAGAACTATTTTGCATTTCGTGGTACATCATATGTCGTGGTAGATAGCCTTTATATGCTATCCTAGGATTCGTAGGATTAGAGGAAGAAGGAGTATTATATGCTGGTTCTTCAATCCCTATCATTGTTAAAGTTCCAACATCATCATATCGATTGAATATGTCTACAAACCCTTCCATATTACGATGAGCTATTTTGGCATTATTCTTTGGCTCCATGCCTGCATAAACTGAAGTCAACTCCTTATGAAACTTGGGAGGTTGTATATCCTTTATTTCGTTTTTCATAGGAAAGTTAGGGGTGATGAATACTTTGCTAGTGTTTCCTAATTGTCGGAGTTCTGTTGCAATACTTTCAGAAACTGTTAGTGCAGGGGTTGATGAAACTAGTTGCTTTTCCCATTTTAATCCCAATTTCAAAAATCTGTAGTTCAATAAACTAAGTATTGTTTTTTGCATTATCCTTCTAGGGCTAACATTATTCCCACCCGATTGCTCTAAGCTTGAGTTGTATGATTCGATTTGTCTTCTTACATATGATGGCCAGTATTCATGATCGTCGTATACAAAAGGGATATCAATTTCTGACACCATCTTTGCAGAGAAAACATTATGAGCATGGACAATATCTGGCCTTGCCTCACGTACAATTTTCTTGAGCTGTTTTTTAACACAGTACCAATAATATGGAAAACCACGTCGCGCTCTAGGTGTCCAATTAATTTCATACACTTTTGAAAAAATGCTATTGCTAGTATTTGATGGCAGACCTGCAAAAAATACTTGATAGTTACGATTTAATGCACTAATGGCAGATTTCTCTATTCTCCAATCTGGTAAGGCATAATCAGATAAATGGAGAATTCTCAATGATGAATATATATTAAAACTCCTTTTTTTAACATATCGGCAGATTAAGATGATAAACATCAAGTTTCGAATGAACAAAATCCATCCCTTAATTCAGGTCAGCCCGAAACGCTCTCTTATTTTTGAGAATCATCTAGGATATGTGGCTATTAAAATAGTAAACTAGCCGAAACTTGCCAAACGCAGGTACTCTAAGTGACCAATCGGCGAGCTTAACTTTATTGACACATTCAAAATCGATGTATCGTGATATTTATGGATAGATTCCAACTCTAGGTACTGAGGCTAACTTATTAACATAATTAATAGTTTAGATACTCCTTTAAGAAATCATTTGTTTTTGACATTGCTATATTAGATTCTGGAGAGTTGTGAAAGAATGTTTGAAATACATGTGGTATGCCTTCATAAATGTCTAATTTGATTGGAATGCCGGCTTGATCCAGGGCTTGATACAACGATGCCAAGTAGTCGCGACGAACGTAGATAATGTGCACAAGATCTTGATACTATCCTTCCTATTACTTTGTAAGAAATTGATCTCTCTATTCATAGTACTGATATAATCACATATAGTAGCAGAATTGTTCGCTGATGTGCTCTTAAGCTGTTTGCCGAAAAATGGTAGTAAACCTTCCGTAATTCTATCGATCTTTCTATCAGCGTGTTCAAATCGATTACTAGTATCAATGAGAAATTCTGTTATTGGTCCTAAATTATTTGACTTACGACTTAATCAATAAGTCCTTCATGTATATAACTCTGAATACCATTCCTATTTATATGATAGGAATCTGAATAAGAGGGAAATATCACATGACAACCTTAGAGCAAAGGAAAAGCATACTTAATTTATACAATTCTGGTATAACCCCAGATATTATAGCACTTGAAATGGATTTAAGTCAAGAGGACATAACGAACATAATAAAAGAAGCAGCGGTAAATCAAGAATCAGAAACAACAACAAAAACAACCTCAAATAAGCGGCCTACTATGCCATTAATAAGTAGTCTCTACCTGGACACAGTAGTAAATATAGATCTGGCTATCAAACAAGCACAGCGTCGTGTATGGCAAGTCTTAAAAATAAAATCAGATTTTGATATATCTATGGAAGAAACCCAAAATATTCTACAGGGTTTTGCTGGTTCAAAAGGCACATTTGTGATTCTGTATATCGATCTTGTCGAATCTACCAATCTATCAATGATACTTCCAGTCGATAGTCTTACTACAATAATTAGGGCATTTACCCAAGAAATGTCTATGATGATAGCGGCCTATGGAGGATATGTATTAAAATACGTAGGCGATGCTATTTTGGCATTTTTTGTGGTTACAGAATATGATAAAGAGAAGAAACAGGACAATAATGTATACTTGCCATGTATAAATGCAGTAAATGCCGCTTGCTCGATGATCAGAGTTGTATGTAACGGCATTAATCCAATACTAAATCAATACGATTATCCTGAATTAGGAGTCAGAATTGGTGTGGATGTTGGAGAAAGTGCAGTGGTACAGTATGGTTGGGATACACATTCTAAAAATGGAAAGGTGGTGATGAAAGATGCTCATCTTGATATGTTAGGGTACACTGTTAATATCGCGACAAAAATGACTTCCATGGCTAAACCGGATCACATTGTGATAGGACAAATGGTCTACGACCTATTAGATGAAAAACTAAAGCGTGAATTCAGATTATTACCTATTAGCACAGAAATGTGGAATTATGTAAGCAATTATACGGGTGGAAAAATCTATGATCTTTATGAAAGCATAACCTAGGAAAAAGTACTCGCCTTTTTATGCTTTTTGAGTCAATCCTCTATCATATAGTGTCAATTAATGAAACGAGCTTGAGATACAAATGTAGTATTCTCAAACTAATGATAGTATGACAGCAAACGGATCCTCTACCAATAGATATCCCTACGAGGATTGTAATTATCAATACTGTTTTGTATGACCAAAGAGTATCTTTCCAAGTATGGACTGAGCATTCCTTATCGGGACCTATTAATTAATAGTAAAAAATTATGATAACTAGTGTAAATTAAGATTAAGGAGCTATTTCAGCAACTATAGCTCATAAGCAGACTCTTATTGTCTTAAATGAATGGATCAGTGACTAGCATAACGCAAACAGCTCTCTGCTTCTGTATTTCACAAATCAATTAAGAAGTAGAATACTGATCGATATGTAGTCTTTTATTTTTGCTTAGGGGGAAGAGGGCGAAAAAACCAAACGTAGCTGCGTATAAGCGGGAAAGCGATAGTATACCCATTATATTTGCATAAAAGAAAGTGTTCCTATCTTGGTCCTATTATATTTCAATGTATATTATAAAATGAAGACGGGTGTTCGAAGCTTGCTAAAACTGTCAAACCGTTATGCATATATCGTTTGTAAATATTACGATAATGCTTTAAATCATATTCTTCTTACCATCTGTACATAACAATGGGAAGACTCACTATAGGCTGCTCGGGTTGGAATTACGGTAGCCTACCTGAAGAGGATGGAGGATGGATAGGAGTATTTTATCCAGACAAAGAAACCAAGAGATTGCGGCATTATTCTGAATTCTTTGATACTGCAGAGATGGATGCCTCATTCTATGAGCGATTCTATAATAGTATGACAAAGGGGACATTTATCGGTATGAGTAAAGCAACCCCAGTCGGATTTCAATTTTCAGTCAAAGTTCCCGAAACTATTACTCACAAAAAAAGATTAGACGTTAAAAAGAATGCTCTAAAAGACTTTGAAGCTTTTCTTGAAAAGATTTCACCACTGAGAAACACCAACAAACTCGGAGCAATGTTAATACAACTACCGCCAAGCTTTACAGTTGGTGAATTTAAGAATGTCGAATCATTTCTGGATGAGTTATCAGTCTTTTCTAGCGAACATAGAGAGAGTTTACATGAGGATAAAAGTAGTACTAGCGATGATTATCAATATGCCCTTGAATTCAGACACCCTTCATGGAAGACAGAAGGCCCGTGGGAACTACTAAGCCATTATAATATCGCTTCCGTAATTACAGATTCACCGAAAAAAGAAAACCTTGAATTTTTATCTGAAACCACCGTAACTACAGCTGATCATTCTTTTGTGCGGTTTCATGGTAGAAATACCAAGGGTCATTATTGGTATGACTATTTGTATAGCAAGGAGGAGCTAGAACCGTGGGTTGAAAAAATAGATAAAATAAAGGAACAGACCAAAGTTCTTAGGATATACTTTAACAATCATTATGGAGGCAAAGCTGTTATTAACGCATTAGAATTCAAAGAGATGTTGGGAATTAAGCTAACAGAAAAGGAAGCTAACACGTTAGAAAATGCCAAATCGTATTTAGGGAAATTAAATGTTTAACAGCAAGATGACAATAATTATGGTCCTTGATCAAGAGTATATTCCATCGATTAACGTAGGTTGACTCATATTACTAAAATCATGATCACCAACTCATTTAGACACCGCATCCGTTGTCATATATATATAAGAGCTTTTATGAAAATGGAGCACCCAAATTTGGATCTTCATCTACCGGACCTGCTATCAACTGTGACATATTTTCGTCGCCTTGGGCTTGAGAGTTTAAGTTAGAGCGGCATTATGTTTACTGGAACTTAATACTCGGAGTTTCTTCAAACATGACGACCACTACATAATTCATCTGGAAATAAACGAAACCTAGGAGTACAGTGCTGTTTTGGACTTCCTTTTCATTATCCTGTATTGCCTAAATCGTAGTTCCATATCGCTCCATCAATAACCCTTCATCATTTTCCAAATCTATATTTGCAAGCTCTGCCGTTTACGGTCAGGTTGCAAAATGCTCGAAATGATAGTAATAAGGCCATTTAATGCATATGATCGGACCCAATTGTCATCTATACTTCCTCAATATTGAAGTTGTATCGACATTAGTTTTTTCTATGCATTTGATAAATAATTTTGGATATATATTTACTGAATAATCGTACTAAATTCAATACTGTGACTTGCATGCAGTATTGAATTGATGAGTCTGTATGACTTCTGCCATTTTCCAAAAGCAGTTTTCGTCTAATGGAGCTGATTTGAGGATCGCAGGCGGTGTGCGTTCCATAACTAAAAGAAGGGTATGGACAGGAGATTTGATCACCATGATCTGGTACAGATAGATTATGACAACCCAGAGAGTACTAGTTCCAAAAAAAAATTGGACGGAAAGTCAGAGGCTTAAAACGGAAAAACTTAGCCATCAAGGCCAAAACGCAGCATTATCTGAATTAGATATGGAAATTGAATGTCCGAGATGCAGTTGCATTGTGGAACTTGTTTTCAATTTTGAGCATGGTGTAAGGAAGTAGGGGTCCGGGCATTCCTATCTGTCGGCTTCACTCCTGGCCTACTACCTCCGACTATTAAATTTAGGTAATACTTTCAAATGGTCGGTCTATCAATATTGAGAATAGATTAGAGGGGAAGCGGTCATTTCATCATTTCATCATCATACCGCTTGTTGAATTTGATATTTGTCCACGGATTTCTCCATTTGGATATTGAGTTGTGTGAACGTTCACATATATTCCCATAGAATGCATAGAACTTAGGAGATCAGAAAGTTGTTTGCCAGCCAATGGTCCTTCAAGATTAGCAGATGTTATATTTCCTTCAGACAAGAGGCCAGAAACCATCTTCTGTGTAGGTGTATCTGGTTGAAACAATGTTACCATAATAGGTCCATTTTGGCCTTGTTCACCACTATTAATGTGGGCTGCTGTAACATTGTCTATGTCTGTCACATTTAGAGAATAAGTTACTGCGTTCTCATTCAATTTAGGCTTAAATTCGGCCAACCCAGTAGCATTGGTTTCTGTTGATGGTACTTCCATTTCGCCGAATAGTTTTGCAGCAAATTGCTGCTCAGTTACTACAGCAAACGCAATGATTGGAAAATCGATTGCAATGTCATTTCCTATTATTATTACTGATATTACCACAACTAATGGTGTCACAGTGAGTATCCCAAAAATTATATTTCTCATCGATATAAAGATAAATAAGGTATACTATTTAAAGCGATTTTAGATTATACCTGAATCTTGAAAGAGCACTTCTAATTATTTCGACCTTCTTTTTTTCTTTTGTTTCTGTGTTATTACTGTTTTTGTCTTCCTTTGTAACCTCTTAGATTCTTTTTGTGCTTTAGTCTTTCCATTGGCTAATGTTTTTCTCGTCCGTGGGGCAGTTGGTTTAGTAGATGCCGTTATTCTATTGATTATTTTTTTAGCCCTTCTTGTTGTTTTGGGAGCAGACTTTGGTAATTGAGCTGC
Source organism: Nitrososphaeraceae archaeon (assembly GCA_009377575.1). Classification (GTDB taxonomy): domain Archaea; phylum Thermoproteota; class Nitrososphaeria; order Nitrososphaerales; family Nitrososphaeraceae; genus TH5896. Next base: position 25,603 of record WHTU01000044.1, read on the forward strand.
TGTCTGTTTTGCTATAACCGATGTTTCTTCCACTGACGATAATGATTGTTCTATGGCATTAGCAGTTTCAGCTGCTACATGACTATCACGCAGCTCCCTTGTTGTATTCTTAGCATCTTGCGCTGTATTCTTAGCAGCTGTTGCTGCTACTTGTACAGATTCAGCAAGCTCCATAAGAGCACCACTTTCATTGAATGCCTTGACTGCTTCTCTTGTTGAGATAGCTGTTTGTTGTATCGTCTTTGCTGCATTTTTGATAGCTTTAGCAGTTTGTTCTGCTTTATTTTTTAACTGAGCGTCAGGAGTGACAGCCTTAGACGATCTAGTTGAGGTTGAGGCTGAGGTAGATCTCCTTCTCACAATAACATAATATGTTAAGTTTACTTTAAGTATTGTTACCGTTATTAGTGTTAAACAGAGCTAGTACATTCTTGTAATGTCGGACGAAAAGATTATGGCTAGAAGGATTATTCTTCTACCACTAACTGGATAAAATCTAAATAAATAAGAAATAACCTTTTCCTATTCTATAAGACCTCTTAGGAAATGCTAGATGTGTTTCAATATCATCAGACCCACGAATATAACCTTAGATTTGGATTCTCATCGACGGACTACTCCTCTTTCAACTAACAAACATAAAAGTATTCAAAACCAGTAGAGCAATTGCACCAAAGTTAGGTGATATAACTGTAGGACATGATGATAGTAATAAAAATAGATGTTTTTGCTCTTGAAAAGAGCCAAAAATTGAATAAAAATACTTTTTTCGTCGAATTCTATTCTCAGACAATTCCGACGAACTGAATGAATTGATAAAGACTGAACTAATCTGTTTCTTTTTCTCTTTCAGATTGCGAGTTGTTACTTTCTTTATCTTCTACCTTTCCTAACGCTTCATCAATTGTAGAAATAACTCGACTTATAGAATATGCATCATTGAACCTACCATCCTCCATGCCTTTAAGCAAATACTTACGGATCGTTTCTGCCTGCTCCTTCAATAACACAAAGTTGACTGTTTTATTCAAAGAAAATGGAAGGCTTCCATGCACAAAATCGATATCCAATACTTGCAGTAATCGAATTACTTTCATAGATTCTTGTTCACTATCAAGCGTAATTCGTTCTATGACCTTATTGGTCGAGGAATCGATCACTAAAAAGCTATAATTTTGTTCGTTGAATTCAATATATTTTGTCATTTTGTCACCAATATTACTACGGCGTAAGGGATAATATCATTTTGTGATAACATGCGTAGTATCTTCATGAATTCACTATTCATTGACACATTCTATAAAAACAATTATGACAATTATTTCAAAGCTTTGGTGTCTGCAAACCGTACCTACATGTAGATGCAGTATTTGTACAACATCTTTCTCGCTGGTGGCGTTGGGCCAGCATTTGAGCTGCCGGTTATCGAACCTTAGAGGATTAGAAAAAAATATTGAAAAGCGGCCATGAATAGTATACGGTCTGGACATACCTCAAGTAAAAGTTTCTTTAAGATTTTCACACTTGATTGATAATCTTAGAATAAAAGACGAATGTGACTAAGTCTTAAATATGATAATGTGTCATTGACTTCAATGAGTAAATCGGTATTTAAAAATAGTAAAGTATTCAGTGGATTTTCAGTGAATAACTTACAAAAGGCCAAAGAATTTTACAGTAAAACTCTTTTATTCGATGTCTCGGAAATGGACGGATTCTTAAATCTACACATTGGAAATGATGCAAAAGTACTAATTTATTCCAAGTCTAATCACATTCCGGCGACTTTTACCGTCCTTAATCTCCCCGTGGACAATATTGAGCAAGCTGTAGATGAACTAACCAGGCGGGGCGTGCGTTTTGAAATATATAATGAGGCTGACCTTAAGACGGATGAAAAGGGTATTTCCCGTGATGGCGGGCCAAATATCGCGTGGTTTAAGGACCCGGCAGGTAATATTTTGTCCGTGCTCGAAGAGTAGTACCTAAATATTCAAAAGCGTTATCTACGATAATAAAAGAAGGAGTATCAAAAAAAACCTTGCAAATTACCAAGTTCGACAACACTATCGATAAATTCCTTATACGTTTGACCATCAAAACAACAGTTGAACTGCCCCATTTCTAGTCCTGGGATTTGAGATGCAAACCTTTTCAAATTATCTTCATTTACCCATCCTGAATCAATACCTTGCTGGTTCTCATATAGTAGCTTGTGAAATTGTCAGAACTTTCCTTATTCGTTTGCACATTGAAAGGCCAGGTGAGCACCCACAGAATCAAATCCTCTATTTGGAAGGTGTTTAAACACTAAAACTACCTTTCCCGTTTGAATATATGTTTCATTAATTAAGGGTCCAGTATTTTTTACGTACCTAGCACATAGATGACATTAAATGTCGCTAAAATCTACAATAGTAATAGGGGCTAAAAGATCTCCAAAATAAGGTGATCCTGATTTTATCAGACTTGATAGTGAAAATGGTGATGATTCTATAGAATCATCAGTCTGTGCTATTATCAACAAATTATGTTCAAAAAATGACCAAAGAGTATGAAATGAAAATGATAAAGTACCAAATACTAATGCTGTCATTATCACTATCGATGGTAGAAGATTTACTTTCATTTTCCCATCACAAAATCTTTTCCGTTCTTCGTGAAATATCAAATTACATTATCCTTTCTTAACAATTGTTATATAGCCATTTCCTTAACCATTCAAGGTTGGGTTATACAACTCCGTCTCTAGATGAAGTACCACTCATTCAAACCAAAATTCTTTAACATATGATAAACGAATAAGCTCTTTTCCTTTTCAACTTCCGGATTTTATATGAGCTATAAAGTAAGATCTATCGTTACCAATATAAAATCCTAAAGCCTTATTTCTATGTAGGTGTTTTAGATATTAAAATGAATGTTAGGTGTCCAAAAATAAACTTGCTTGTTTGATAAGGGGGTTACATACTTGAACCTCACGCTGTATAAGCAGATCTCAAGGCAGTATAATGACAATGAAATTCTTACATATGTAAATCATATGATCCCACATAATGTGCTGTTGCAATTTAATAGACATAGCTATCAAGAAGATCAGTCTTTCAGGGTCATATTTCAATGGTTTAAAAATGACTTTATGAAATGGATGCCTAAGAATTTGCAATGTAACATATGCAATATACAAATGAAGCTCCAATATTTACCAGGTAAATCATGGGAAGTAAGAGCTATTGAGATTTACGAATGTATGAAATGTGGTTCAAAATATGTCTTTCCGCGATATGGTGAAATTAAAAAGATTGCAGATACTAGGGTAGGACGATGTAGCGAATGGTCGATGCTTTTTGGAGCTATTTTGAATTCATTGTCATTTCCAACTAGAATTGTACATGATTATCTTGATCATTGCTGGAATGAGACTTACATTCGATCAAAATGGATACACATAGATTCAACTTTAGAATATCCAATTTCTTTCAACCATCCTCATTATTATGAACAAAATTGGCGGAAAGAATATGAGCACATCATAGCATTTTCTTCCAACAGTATAGAGGATGTCACCAGATTCTATACCGAGAAATGGGACACTGAAGTTTTGATGAAGAGAATAAAAAATAAAACTGATAGAAAGATCAACATGCTCTCTAAACTATATTTGAGATTATGATTAGCAGTTTACAGATAGTAGTAAGCTCTGACTTCAATAGATCGTTTTATGAAGCCTTGAATAAATAGCATTATTCTATAGAATCATTTGATCCTGATGCTAACGACTTTGTTCTAAGATGAAATAACTGCTACTAGTCTGTTTTCTAATGAATAACTATGCGAATATGCCAACCATTAGAACTAGACTTAAGCTCAGTAGATGAATATGGTATCGTCATTAACGCTACTCCGTCCCAATAGGCCACATACAATTCAAATTGCTGTTTGCACAGGATTTATCTTTCAGAAAAATTATGGTGATTTCGTTTCGTAGTCAGGTATATAATAGTCAAATTTAACCAAAGCAAGGATCTTCCTAAATCCCTACTAATTCACAAAATTTACCAACTTATCCTTCTAGGCATTATCTGCTTTATGAGAAGTATCTAAC
>WHTU01000045.1 GCA_009377575.1 Nitrososphaeraceae archaeon
AAAAAGGTTTTAGTATTAGGATGGCTATTTGCTGTGCCTGTTCCTTTCATCTTACTCTATGGTCCTGATTGGAACTGGGTTTTATTTGCTAACGTGCTGTTAGGGGTAAACCAAGGTCTAGCGTGGTCAATGACTGTAAATATGAAAATTGATCTTGTAGGAAAGGAGAGAAGAGGATTGGCACTAGGACTTAATGAATTTGCCGGTTATATTGCAGTTGCTTTGGTAGGCTTTTTCACAGGTTACATAGCGGTTATCTATGGCCTAGAACCATATCCACTCTATTTAGGAATTGCCTTTTCATTATTAGGTCTAATAATATCCTTGGTCTTTGTTAAAGATACATCAAGATTCACAGAATTAGAATTAAGAAATGAACTGGAGCTGGAAAAGGAAGATGGAAAAGTCAAGGGACAAAACAAGGACAAAGAAGATCTAGAAAAGAGGCTAGAATCTAAAGAAAAAGATCCCCATTTCACTAACGGGCCATACCAATCAGCCGAAAGCAGTCTAAGCTTTAAACAGATATTCTTAGAAACTTCTTGGAAAAACAGGTCTCTATTAGCGGCTAGCCAAGCAGGGTTAGTTAACAATTTGATATTCGGTGTAACCTGGGGTGTATTTACAATCTATTTTATATCTCTTGGAATAGGCATAAACGACACTGCATTTCTAAAAGCGTTACACCCTGGTGTATGGGGATTCTTACAACTTGCAACAGGCCCTCTAAGTGATAGCCTAGGTAGAAAGAGGCTCATTTATCCTGGGATGATTGTTCAAGCAGTTGGTATTTGGGTAATACTAATGTCTGGAAGTATCTTCTTTGGACTAATTATTGGCATGATCCTTTTAGGTGTAGGAACAGCTCTTGTGTATCCCACGTTACTTGCTGCAATAAGTGATATAGCGAATCCACGTTGGAGGGCTACTTCTTTAGGTGTCTATAGATTTTGGAGGGATTTGGGATTTGTTTTTGGGGCTATTGGGATAGGTTTCATTGCAGATGTGTCAAGTTTAAGTACTGCCATTCAGGTAGTCGCATGGATATCATTGGGTTCTGGAATATTTGTTCTTGCAGTTATGCGGGAAACTAAAGTGAAGCTTTAATACTACAAAACATGATGCGTGTAAAGCAATTTAAATAGTTCAAACGTGTTCTGAATTGTTAGATGAATATGACTGACGATAATAAGAATAAAAACGATCCCAATCTTAAGATAAAACCTACAGAGCTAAAGGGGAAGATAGATAATGGTGAAGATATATTTATTTTGGATGTTAGAGATTCTAAAGAACATGAACCTTGGAAAGTTTCTTATGATAGATACCAGGATACTGCTGTAATTCCACTAAATGATCTATCATCCCCTGAAGCATTAAAGCAAATCCCAAGAGATAAAGAGGTTGTCACATTTTGTGGTCACGGAAATAGATCTATGAGTGCCGCTAAGATGCTTTCAGAAAAAGGTTATAATGTTAAGACAATTGAAGGAGGTTTAGATGGCTGGAACACGGTAAATGACATAGCACCCGTGACTAACGCTGGTTCTTTTGTAAATATCTGGCAGATAAGGCGAATATCTAAAGGATGCATGAGTTATGTGATTGCAAGTCATTCAGATAAAAAATCTGTAATAATAGATGCGACATGTGGAATCGATAAGGCCGTAGACAACCTTGTAAATGAAAATGATCTTGAGATCACTACGCTGATTGAGACACATATGCATGCAGACCATTTATCGGGGGCAACAAAATTAGCAAAAAAATATGGAAGTAGTGTATATATCAGTTCATTAGAACAGTACATGACAAAAAGTGCTAATGATGATGGTATAAATATCAATTTGATTAAAACAGGTGACAAAATAACAGTTGGAGACGGGCTTGTCTTGGAGGCAATTCATACTCCAGGCCATACAAATGGCAGTATATGTCTTAAACTTCAAGTTAATGGCGTTGCTAAGAAAATAGATAATAGCTTTGAATCGAAGAAGGATAATATCCATATCTACCTATTTACAGGGGATACATTGTTTGTCGACGGAATAGGAAGACCAGATCTTCATAACAAAGCCGAAGAATTTACACACAATCTCTATAACAGCTATCAAACAAAGATATTGAATCTGTCAGATGAAACTCTAATTCTTCCAGCTCATTTCAGCGCTAGTTTTGAGCATAGTAAACCCATTTTTTCTACAATAAAATCAATTAAGGAGAGACTAGAACTACTTTCCACTCCGGAAGACAAATTTGTTAAATTTGTGACCACTAATCTACCTCCTCAACCTATGAACCATGAAAAAATAGTATCTATAAACAAAAATATGATCTCCTGCGATTCGGTAGAACGTAGTATTGAGGCTGGTCCAAATTCTTGCGGGATTAAGGTATAGAATCTTCGCTACTAAGTTGAGTCCACTTACTTTTATTACATACTATACTAATAGTCCTTTCTTTCCTTATAGTGCTTTTCCGCTATTGCTGGTCAAGTATTATTCATACACCCGTCTGGAAGGTATTTATCATTTAATCTCCATATAAGAATCTGAGGCAGTGTTGTTTACTTCTAATGCTTATTTGTATTTCTAGGGTTGTAAATATCAATTCTACCTATTAAGTAAAGGAGTATCTATGAACAATATCATGCCCTTTAGTCAGATTCAGATAACTATGATCTGACAAAATTATGATACTCCTCTAACTTGTCCTTGAATACGATTCTATCAAAATTCTGTTGGCTCCTCAGCTTTGCATCTTTTGACACAATTTTTTCTACGTCTAGCTGTATACTAGTAGGTCCAATGTTACTAAGTAGAATGAACAGTGACACGTGGTAAAAAATTCTTCAGTGGCAATCCATCTAAGCTGATTTCTGTTTTCTCATAACCTTGGTGTGCACAATTACGGTCCTTTAAAATCCACTACCGAATAAAAGGCATTTTGTCCTGAGTGGTCGAAATTTAGGCTCTGAGTTGTAATCCGCATAATCTTTGATTTTGCTGCCTCTGCAAGTTTCCAAATGAACCCTTTTGGTAGCTGTATCTTTGTGTCTTGTTCTTCTCCCGTTACAGGATTTATGAAACCTTCAGTTTGTACATCCATAACACCTGGTACTGAAAAACTACTCTTTTTTCCATTTAAATTAACTTTGATATCAACGAACTGTGGCTCAAGGAAATATTTGAATGTTCCAGCAAATAATGCAAAAGGTCCATCTCCCTTCGCTTGGCCTGAAACAATGTTTATAAGCGCCTGTCTCTGTTCATCACTAGCTTTATTGGTAATGAATAACTGCGCTGTGCCGTTACCTTCATGGATCGCCTTTGGCCAATACAACGCAGTGATAAAATCAAGATCGTCAAGCCTAGTATCGCCATAACTTCCAGACCTTATATGAAATAAAATCAGAGACTGGCATGAGCCATAAGTGGGAAAGCCATTAAAGTTACAAGGACAACCATAATCACAATTACATGTTTCAACATAGTCTGAATTCATATTCCACTTCGGAATTTGAGTTGTGGTTGAAGAAGACATTACACCGTTAAGCTAAGAAAAAAAATCCTATATAAACATTTTATAATATAGTTTGAGTTCGCACGCAAGCACTCAGACAATAGCCCTAGGACAAACAAAACCTACACCATCGAATGAGCCAGACTATCATGATGTACTATAAGTCAAACTAGCATTCAACATCTATTGATTGATTATGCCATTTGAATTACTTTGGCTAACATGATTTTCATATCTTCTCTGCCAACTTGTGGCTGTTTACGAATTCTTCTAGTTTCATTAATGTCTCAAGATGTAGGTGATGCTCTATTCCCTCAGCGTCTTCATTAGCGATATCGTTTTGAACGCCAATCATTTTAAAAAAGTCTGAGAGGATTCCATGTCTTTTATGCATGGCTTTGGCCACTTCTATTCCCTTCTCTGTTAGGCTCATTCCTCTGTATTTTTCGTATCTGAGGAATCCTTTCTCATCAAGCTTCTTCATCATACTTGTGACACTAGGCGAAGAAACATTGAGATAATCAGAAATATCAACGGTTGTTGCATAACCCTTCTGACGGACAAGTTCGTAGACTACTTCTAGATAGTCTTCCATTCTGTCTGTGCGGCTCCCTCTTACTATTCTATTGGCGTCACGAATGGATGCAAGCCTTGTGCCTGATGCTTGGGTTCTCTGCAGTAACTGACCCTCATAATTGTCTCTTGATCCGGTCTTTGAGAAGTTTCCGTCACCATTTTGATCGTTATTCATCAGAACATTGCCCCCATCACTATCATACAAATAGACCTGTAAGATACATTATCAAAAGGCCTGTAATAAATCCAGCTATGACATGTCCTGATAAGAAAGTTGATGATGATGGTCCGGATTTTTGGTGATGGGAAATCCAAGAAATTAAAGAATATACTACCTGGAAAATTGCCCCAGCTCCCACTGACAAAAATATAACTGCTGCTATTGGAGAATAAAGAAAACCACCTATCCAGGTTCCGGCTATTGTTGGTACTCCTGCAATCAATCCCATCATAACCAATCTTCTAATCATCATGCGCCTACTTCTTTCTATTTTTGCAATGGGAGCAACTATGGCCAATCCTTCAGTGGTGTTGTGCAGAGTAAAACCAACTATTAGAAACGTACTTAGTGCGACTTCGCCAAGAAGCATGGCAGCCCCTATTGCCAATCCTTCACCAAAATTGTGCAGCCCTATTCCAATTGCTATCATCATCGATATAGTCAGGGGTTTGAGTAGTTGCTGATACCTCTGCATTTGTATCTGTACTTCTTGGGTTGAAGAAGAAGAAGATACTTTCGCAGATTTACTGTAAATTTCGCCCTCCTGTTTTTGTGTAAAGGTTTTCTCCGGTTTCTTTACTAGTTCTTTGACAGATGAAGACGAAGTTAAAGAATGACTATTCTGATTCAATACGGCCCTTTCTATGGCTCTTTGGGTTAATCGCTCAGAAGTATAGAGTAAGACAACAAATGAGGAAATTGTTACCAGTACACTTAACGCCTGACCATTGAATACAGCGGCCAAATTCTGATTGACAATTTCGTTGACTTCTAGCAGAGCGTCAATACCCAGAAACACAAGTAGCCCTGCAGTAAGGCTGAGGAAAAAGCTGTACTTACCAATACTTATTCTACGTATATATGGATACCACATAAGACCTATCATTACAGGAATCACGCCAACATATACGCCCAAGGATGTGAAGAGTAGTGCCTGATTTGCATCAGGACTCGGTGCCAGAGCAGCTGCTTCTACACTTTTGCTAAACCTTGTACCATCAGAGGTGGTTATGCCAATTTCATATGGTGTACCAGGGATCCAAGGAAATGGAATCATCACTTTGGCTTCACCGAGCCTCGGGATCTCACTACTGGGTTCTACTGCAGCAGACTGGATTCGGTCATTGACATCGGCTTGTGATACAACTACTTCCAAAGGACCGGTGTTCCGTATAAATGCCAATATCTGATTCTCATGAAATTCGACCTTTTCAATAGTAACCTGAGGTAATGGGATTCCTGTATTTATGAGGGATTGCCCGTACGGACTAAGTAAGAATATAATCATCGCTGCCAGTACTACGATCGGGATAAACGCTAGAATCATAGGGGCTTTCTGGGTAATGTGTTTGCCAGCCTTGGCATTTTTGTCCCCACTTAACAATTTCGACAACCACTCCCAATCATACTAATTACGTAACTTGACAATTACAATCGACCTCCATCAGTTTCTGGCGCTCTAGTAACAAAAGAGTTATTGAGGGTATCATAGAAGGGGCTATTATCTATCCGACTTGAGTTCTGAGTTGTTGTGCTCTTGTCATTTACAAAAAATGTACCCATCCAACCCTTCTCTGCAAACTCTGTTTTATGTGCATGAAACATATATTTTCCTGGATATTTGTATTCGAACTCCATTATTCCTCTTTCAGCTTGATTCAAACTAACGATATCGGTCAATTCGTCAGGTTGCAGATTTGTTCCGCTTGGATAGTAATTGAACATGTTTGCGTGTAGATGAAGATTGTTAAGCGGGTCAAATTCTAGCATGTTTACCAGATATATTCTTACCGGCTTATCCTTTTCAATCTGTATTGGATGGTGCATGTAATAATATGGTATTCCATTCACAGTGTAGAAATTATTCTCAGTATCAAAATCAGTATCGTATCCATTCATAACCATGACCATTTCGTCTGCAGGAGGTCGAGGTGTTTTGGGATCAACTATATAGACCCCATAAAGGCCATGAGCAATATGCTCTTCTAATGGTGTCATATGACAATGATACGGAAAAACACCAAATGGTTCTGCAACAAATTCGTACGTGAATTTTCCCCTAGGTGAGATCATTTCGAAAACTCCATCCATTTCAGCGGGATGAATACCATGGGTATGAAGAGAGTGAGGCATTGATCCGTTGTTAACGAAGTTTATTCTTACAATATCTCCTTCGGTAGCCCTAATCGTGGGACCTGGAACTGTCCCATTAAATGTCCATACGTTGTAAGATACGCCAGGAGATACTTCTTTGACTAATTGGTCTGATGCTACTAGTGTGAATTCTCTCAGCGTTGTACCGTTGGGAAGCGTTGATACTCTTCCATAGTTGAACTCATGGAGATATTTTTCTGGATCAACTACTGAATCTTGAGAATCAACCACTTGTTCAATTGGATCTATAACTGTCCCTGAAGTGTCCCCGATAGGATAGCCAGGTGTATGGCCGCCTATTGAGGAGTCTGAGTTGTTCGATCTACTGATAACTGTATTGCTGTTGTCACTCGAACTATTCAGTATAAAATCCTTATACACGCCTGAAATCACCCCTATGACGATTATTGACGTTCCAATAAATGTCAGGAGGCCTATTAATAGTAAATGCCTAGGCACATTGACTTATTAATTACATGCCTTAATAAATGTTAGCACACTCTAACACAGATAAAAAGGCACATAATTGTTGTGTTATGTCACAAAAGATAAAGATATAATGAAATTTAATGGTCATCGAATGTGTGCTGAATTGAATGAAAAGAACCTGACGACTATCTGCCTATACTGATCTAACTGATCTATTACGCACGGTTTGCCATTGGTGATTCCGTTCCTTGTTCATTCGATTCAAACAATTTCGTGGGGATGAAGCACCACATGTACTTGATTCTTCTAGTACTCACATTAGTAGTCACAAATAAGTAAAGATGTCATCAGTAACTAAACAGAAATAAGAGAGGTGCCAAAACAACTGAAACGTAGGTCCAAATCGGAGATAATCTCATCAATTCTTGAAGTGACTAATGGCAATCGGGTCGGATTGACTGAGATCCAATTCAAAACATATCTCTCATATAACATGGTAAAGGAGTATCTACTCCAATTGCGTCAAAATGATCTTATTGAATACACAGAAGGAGACAGAACATTCAAAACAACTCCAAAAGGAATGCAAGCATTGCAAATGTATAGTAGAATGGATGCATTGTTGGTTAAGGTACCTCAAGTCTAGCGTATTATAGCTACTACTAAGATTGCAAGCGCATGTTCACATAGGAAAGGACCAACATTAAGGATAAAGATGATAGTACCTCAAATTTCAACTTCGATATAGAGGATCTTTTTGGGCCACAAAGAATGGCCTTCATCGTTGAAATTGCGTTGGCGAAAGCGAGATCAACTACGAACAGACGATAGCATTCCACAAGAAGTAATATCCTCCTAGGTATGATATGGAATATTTACAACAGACATCCACCAACTAGTCAATGTCCGAAGTGTAGGAATCACTACTGCTATGGGCACCTAGATTTGCATGTGCATAGAGTTACAGATGTGGAAGAGGCTGATAAGGTTAGAAGGGATAAGGACCTAAGATAGGAGAACTAAATAAAGTTATTAATTGTACCAAATACTAATAATATTTGAAACAAATACAAAAGGTCTACCTGAAAATTAGACATATGTGCGTGCCAGGGATCTCACGCACATAACGTGTACAATCATATTGGATTTTGACATTACCAATCAGTGAGGTTGGTTACTGGATTTGCAGAGACTGACTACATCAGAATCATTCTAATAAAGAGAAACGTACCGTTAATAATACAATATTACCTTAGTGGAGGTTACTCTTTGTCAATTCTCTTTTGTTTCCTAAAGTGACTCTGTCTAGCCACTTCTCAAGAGAAGTGGAAGGTTAGCTTTGCATCCTTACTACATAGTAAATGGCATGCATGAAGCAGTAGTTACTATACTTCATCCACGCTCACGAAATACCCGCTTGATGTACTATGTGTTAATACTCTCTCATGGTTGTATGCATGCATGATTGCTTCGTCTTCTTCTGCAAAGCGTTCTCGTATTCCGCAAGGTAAACAAGTTACCTCATACGTCATATGTGCTTCTAAAACTCACCCTTCGATATTACCATACTTGTTTTATGTATTTAAGTTCGATGTATACAAGTACGAATATGAATACTTTTTCTTATAGAAGATAGTTACTTACCAGATTCAAGTTTTTAGATGGTTTTGCTGTCTCGATCTAATGCCGAACGAAAGGATTGCAAAGGTGAATAATCAATGCATCAATCCACATTCAAGACAAAACAAAAAAAAGAAGGGTTAATTGTGTTCTCAGTCTTGCTGGGCGCCAGCTGCTGATACTGCGTTTTCATCGCCTTGAACTTGTGAGCCAATGTTTTGACAGAACACGTTCAACGGCAATTTACCATTTCCACAAGCGTTTGCTTGTGATGTTGCCTGGTTGTACTCTTTGTGTTTCTTCTTACCAGCAAATGCATCTTCGGTTGCAAGAGCTGTTGCACCTATGAGCATTACTGCCATTGCTGCTACAATGAACATGTATTTAGTATTCATTTGAAAGCTTAACAACAGATGTGCTTATTTGCATTAAGCAAAATCAGGCGATTAGATAAATCTGATATCTTTTCTATTAGTACAAAGTTCAGAATAAGAAAACAGTTCTCGTACATTTTTGTGCGCTAGATTAGAACGTAGTATGTAATGTGTCTACTTTTTGAAGGAGATCTACTTTTTGAAGGAGATTGACTCTACCTTCAAAAATGAATGTGGCAAATGTCCAGATTATGTAAACCGATATAGAAATTAAGACTAGCTTAGCTACGCTATCCACGAAGTTTCAATTATATTCTTTTCACCTTATCTGTAGTTTTATAAACGTAATAGTTCACTCTCATTTGCTGATTAGTAGGAGGTTTTAACTTTTCTTCACTTTAGCCGTAGTACAGGGGTCCAGTGATCATGGCTGATCGAGGTCTATCTTCGATCCATCACTAGTATCTATAAGTGTGTTTGAGAACAATGTATTCTGGGTTCCTGCACCATCCTCGATACCTAATGCATCCTCAGGATCGGCCATATTCACTAGAGTATTATCATGTATAATATTCCCAGATGAATTTTCATCCAGATCTATGCCGCTACTACTATTTGAAACTGTATTATTATAGATTTCATTATTGGCAGATTCAGAAATTACTATTCCTCTATCTTCATTGCTAACAAAATTATTTCTAGCAATAGAATCTGTCATATTTCTGCTAAACATAATACCCATTTTAGTATTATTATATACCACATTATCTTCTATTGTAATATTATAGCAATCTAATGAACAAATAATTCCAATGGAACCGTTATCATGCACCGTATTATTCTTAATAACCATGTCATGTGTTCCAGTATGTGGATCTAATCCGTAATGAATATTATCATGCACATAATTATTCTCTATCTGAATGCCGCCAACGCCTTTTGAGTAGAAACCAAAGTAGAGATCGTGAATATTGTTTCCTCGTATTATACTACCATCACCACCCTCATATCTAAGACCAGTACGGCCTCCGCCATATCCTGATTCATATCCATGGTATGCTATTTCTGAATTTGTAATATCTGTAGTTCCAGTTGCTTCATTATCAACTACAATGTAAGGTCTTGGCGTACCAATCTGTACATCTTCACCATTTCTATGAGAGTCTAGACTTGATGTGTAATTATTTGTATTAGGATTCCATGAACTTATTCTAACTGAATCAATCTTCAGACTGCCAGAAACTTGTATAGGATATGCAGTTTCTTCATCCGCTAATATTTTCAGCCATGAAGTATCGCTAGAATTGATGTAAAGCGTTGCGTTTTCTGCTACTGTGATTCCTGCATTTAGTACCCATCCTTTGTCAAGAACATCGTCTCTACGTAATATGTCTGGGTCATTAAGTTGGTCATCAACATGTGATAGGTTAGTAGCCGAACAGGTTATGCCTATAATCCTTTCTTCAGAATCAAAGGTTACACAATCGGAAGAGGTTTCTGATGAGAATGATGATGACGATGAATCAAATGTCTCAGGAGAGGGAAGGTCAGCTGTTGAGGCACGAACTGATAAACCAAACATTGTAGGGGATAAAGAAAAGATTGTTGTTATGAGTATTACAATAACTAGAATCATTTCTGGTTTCACATACTAACAGAATCGAGTTGCCATAAGGTACTTATACGCGTTACAGAAGAGTTCCTAATTTTTATGGGGCGGTATGAATGTTAGCATCGTTCTTACTAGAAACTCATCAACATAGAACTAAAAAGATATCTAAGCAGCATCAAACTGCTCCAAAAGCATAGAAGACATAGTCGAGGCATAAAGCAGCCGACAGTAATCAATAAATCTAGTTCCAGTCATTAGTGGTTGATGATTAATTTCATTTCATCTGAGAGGATAATAGGATCATTATCCATAACAATTCTTACAACCATATTAGCAGCAGGACTGCTTGCGTTACTCCCTACTAATGACGATATTTATGTTGCAAATGCTCAGGTGGTGGATGTGGATGAGCCACCAACTAACGCCACAGAAGAATTAGACGTTAAAGTAGATGCTACCGAGCCTCTTCCTGCGAATGGCACGCTCGTAGTGGATATTTCCGAAGCAGACGACATAGATATAGATGCTCTTCCTCCTCTGGGCGTATCAATTGTCGTAACAAATACTACACTCACGGTGACAAATAATCCTGTCGAGATCACAGAAGGAGCAACTGCGGAAACACAATCTGATACAGTGGATCTTGATACTGCTACACCTGCTGGCAACAATGAAAATGGTGGAGAGGAAAGTTTGGGTAATAATAATGATGATGATGTCGGCGATGGTGGTAGCGGTAATGATGACGAACCGGCCAGTAATACTGATTCTCCTGATGAAGATGAAGAGGGAGAGTAGGCCAGAAATGCTTAGAATGGACATAAAAACCTTCTAATTTTTCCTATTTTTATGAATCGGAACTGAAGAAATTTGACAGACTGCAAAAATGATGGTCAAGTATCTATATGCTTTATGAAAATGTTAAATAAATGAAATCCCTTGGATCTGTTAGGAATATGAGCAGGACTTCTTGATTAGAGATTCTTTAGAAAAACTAATGACTAAAACGATACAATCAAACTTGAAGATAGACTTATTGAGTAAGGAGGCCAATGGTTATTCAGTGCTATGGATAAGTTAGTAACCATTTTCATCTGCGTCATCTAATGGTCCTAAAACAAGCGCGAAGTTGTGCTGATTATAAGCACTAATTATTCTTTCTCCTATTGCAGTGATCTGGAGAATAACTCTGCCTCTTTCTTGAGTAGAAGTATCCATTGAAATTGTGGTTATGCATTCTTTCTCATACAATTCTTGCAAGAAGCCCTTAAAACGGTTTGATTCCTGTTTTGGAATTCCTGCCCTATTGGCTATTGTATAAGCGTTGGCTCCGCTCTCTTTTTGTGAGCATAAATACGACAGGATACGCAATTTGATTTGCTCCTGGCTCAAATATTGGTGTCGTTTACGTTCTTTAGCCAACTATCGGATAATAACAGAATTTAAATAGAAACTATTAATACTTTAACTATAAATCCATGAATGTTAGATCATAAAATCCCTGTTCGGTCTTTTCTTCCAGAACTTAAACGACTAAAGATGGCGCATGATGTCCTTCCTATCAATCGTCTACAAGATCTACTTGATTCGATATCCACCAAACAAAATGTTAAACTTGGAGGAGTTCAGGCTTTACTGGAACATGTTTCTTCTCCTCTTAGATACGATTTATACTGGTATTCTCATCCCTATACAGTACTTGGAATCCTATCGTATATGATTGAAAATGTATTCTAATGTCTGACATTTCACATCTTATCTGAACTAATAGTAGCATGTTCCGCACAGTCACAATCTACGGGTGTAGTATTATCAAGTTTGATATCTTCATCCTCATACAAAAATGAAGTTACAGCTACTCTGTCACCCCATCTGATGGTATGTTCGCCCAGACTGTAAAATCTAAAAGACAGGTTAAATAGCTTCACATCATTTGTCATCCATTCGCTACAGAGAATTTGATTTGGTCTGGCCATGTCCATTACTCTTCTGGCAACTATCATGCCTCTTCCCCATGGCGCGGATTTTCCATCAGCCTGTTTGACATCTAAAGTTGCACCACCACTGATTCCTATCCTTAGTTCTATCTTTTCTGATGGTGATGACTTTTGCATATTGTATCTCTCCAATTCCTTGCGCAGAGCAATAGATAGTCGAAATGGATCCAATGGTTTAGTGAAACAAAATACTGCTCCGTCCCCGGTCGAGTTCCAATATCTTGGTTCAAATGACTCCGTAACGGCTGGATAGAACATTGGATGCAAAATATCTCTGAGAGTGCTATAGAAAGATTCAAGTTTATGAATCTGCTGTTTAATATTAAGAGTTACTATAGACGAACCAACTACATCTACGAATAGGAAATAGGCAAAGAAGGACTCGTAATCTGCTTGTGACCTAAGCCGATCAATGAATGATGGACTTGTATTACGTGACATCATTTTTGAAACCTCATATGGGTTAAGGAATAAGATTCAGTTTATTTATCACCTGATGCAATGTATGTGATTCTATAATGTATGAGTCTGGTACAGCATGTTTATACATTTAACAATATTTGTTACAACGAATTATTATACTTGGAATGACGTGAGGGTGAGGGGGAGTAAGGCCATATGTTCGGTACATTACCGTAGTTCTTGGCAATAATATTGACTAGCCGTCTCGCTTTCTGTATCTTGCGCTATAATATTAACATCAACTATAACGCATATCGATAGTTTATTCCCTTGTGTAAACATTCAGTATTAGAGTTTTCTTGTCATGTTCTGAATTATAGAGTAATGTGATGGTTGGACACGACCTGCGTATTCGCATTCAATTCCTTTACTCCCATAGAGAGTAATCCCAAGAGTGAAGAGGCACCGATGATTGCAAATCGTAGCATAAATGATTCATTGTTCTAACATACAGTTCTTCCTCTGAGCTCATATAACGGTATGATATCAAGAAGCTAAGTAGTGGCTTTCAACTCGAAAGTTACGCTGTAACCGATAACGTTTTTTTATGAGTAAATGTGTTAAAACATTATTAATAACATGTTTATATTAAGTATAAATTTTCAAATAAAGTACTACATAGGCGCACCATACCTGTTGATACAGTCCAGCTTGGGTCCATAAATTCTCAAAAATAGAAATATAAGGAAATATCCTAGAGAGGTCAGTCGAATACGTTGAAAAACTTGTAGCTGCATCAAATGACTCTTCAGTGTCATCCTCTAGTTCTGTTACGAGTGAAGTACTCTTATCAATCACTAGTATTGTTGCTCTAGTCCCAGAGATCTCTTGAATGTATCTGATCGATTCAATGCTATTATTATTCTCTTTATCGATGCTCGTATTATGAGTTGTCTGTAGCAAAAATGGTTTCTGTTCTACAAACTTCTCGATTAGCGGATTACGGGGTACTAATATTCTTACTCTGACATTACGTTGTATCACAGCATCGGTTAATGCTTCGATTGCTCCAGTCTTTTCATGCCAAAGAAATGAATTAGCAGTCGGAAAAAAAAGCAAAATTTCCTTATTAGCTGAGGCTATGCTATCCAAGTATACCTGTCGTTTTAAATTAGAGTCCTTAATACCTTCAATTATTTCTAGTTCCTTACTAGTTTCTATTTCAGTATTTTTCTGCTTAGTCCGAATTGAGCCATCAAATCGAATATTTGGAACCTTTTGAGATTTAATTTTATTAGCACTATTTGTTGTCAAAGTATTGACCTTGTTCATTACACAAAATGTCTCTCAATTATTGCTAATATTTTGGGTAGCTATAAAAAGGAAGGGAGAGGGAGGCAATGGTTACAAGAATGTACAGACCTAGTTTAATTTCTGGCTTCTTTAGAAATAATAGTAAAAATAATAATACAAACTGAATTGTTATTTGATCTAGTATATGGATTAGTGCACTTAAATCCAGGTTATTTAATATAGGAATAAAATATAGGGATTGTTAGAGATATACCTTGCAGAAAAATTTGTTAATTGTCGGGGTTGGACCTGGTTCCCCACAATATTTGACTTGCGTTGCTATGGATGCCATTAAGAAGTCCAAATATATAGTCGGATACAAATACACATTGGACACTGTAGAGAGTATAATCGATAAGACCAGACAGGAGGTTTATCATATAACAATGCGGAATCAAGAATCGATATATCAACATGTATACAACAAAATGAAAGATAGAGAATATTGTACGGTACCTTTTACAGGAGATGCCAACTTTTCTGAATCAGAAGTTGTTGATCGATTACTAGAGATTTTTGGAGATAACAATGTAGAGATTATTCCTGGAATAAGCTCTATCCAAGTCGCTTCTTCTAAATCCATGATACCATTAGATAAATCATATATACTTTCGTTTCATATTTCCGATGATATAGAAAAAAAGAAGAAAGAACTAATCAATGCAATAATGGATAAGAAAAGTGTGATTCTGCTTCCTCGTCCTTGGCCTGATGATCCTTCAAGGAATTTCATGCAATCAGATATCGCCAAATTCCTTAAACTCCATGGAATTGATACTTCCATTCTCAAAGTATGGGTCTTTGAATACCTTAGCAAATACAATAAAGAAACTATTTTTAGAGGAAAAGCTATCGATCTGGAAGGAATGAACTTCAATCCCTTATCAGTAATGGTAATAGATCAAAATAAGCGACATTCGTACCGAGACTTTGATTCATCTGAAACAAGACATCTAAAATAGTTCTTGATAACAATTGAAAAAAATTGATTGACCATACTGAAAATGACAACCCGTTCTATGATACCTTCATAGAGGAAGAAAGAGCTATACTCCAATCGCATTTTTCAAACGCTGACAAGAATATTTTTGCTATTATCACACCTAAACAGGTTGATAGAGGAGCATTAATGTCTAGATACTCTAGAACAGATAAGACTATGAGACGAGTATTTTTGGACGAATTCATCCGTAATCCTAATCGAGGTAAAGAATTTTATGATAGAGTATTATTGGAATATGGAGATGATTCAGTAGCTGAATTAGGCGAAGCTCAAATCGCAATAGAGTGGATTTCAAATATTGCAGCCAAGAAACTTGAGGATCGAAGGATTGGATTATCTTATCTGGAGAAATCATCCCGATATGTAGCATTGGATCAAAAAATTAGGGGTAAGTACAAATATTATCGGGAGGATCTTATTATGTCATCTAAATTCTCAGACAAATATATTCAAGCATGTGATCATGCCTTTGATCTATATTCTAAGAATATCAGTTCAATGTTGAAATATCTAGAAGAGTTAGGACCTATTGAAAAATTTTACTTTTTTGATTCCATTACAAAACGCGATGTATCGTACCGCAATCTCAAAGACTCTAAAGATATAGAGTCGGCTAATAGAATCTATAGATTGACCATTAAGGCCAAGTCTTTGGACATATTACGAGGCATTTTGCCAGCGTCAACACTCACTAATATTGGTATCACCGGTAATGGTAGGGCTTTTGAATACCTATTATCTAGGATGTTCTCATCAGGCTTAATTGAATTAAGGAATTTAGCAAATCATTTGCATGGTGAACTTGACAAGATTATACCTTCATTCGTAAGTCGAGCGAATGATGAAAAATATGGCAAAGTATTACAAGAATACTTCATAAATACTAGAAACGCCATAATCAAACTCTCTGAATCCCATTTAAAGAATATCCAACCGAATAGAAATCCTGAGACTATCCATTTACTTGAATTTCCAGATAATTTTGAAGCTGAAGTTAAAGTTGCAGCAGCTATATTATATGAATTTGCTAAAGGGCAGTCATTGGAGAGCATCATCAAATACGTTCGATCTCTCAAGAATAACGAGCGCATAAATATAATTCGAATGTATACAAAATTTCGGTCCAACAGAAGGCATAGGCCAGGTAGGGCATTCGAAATGGTTGATTACACATTTGAGCTGCTTACGAATTTTGGTATGTTTCGTGATTTGCATAGGCATAGGCTTGTTACAATTGAAAGACAATTGCTTTCTACCAAACACGGTTATGATATCCCTCAGGAGATTGTAGATCTAGGAATTTCTAACGAATTTAAAGATTGTATGTATGAATGTAACGAAGTTTACGAAATACTATCTAATCGGATGCCAGAACAAGCGCAATACGTAGTAAATTTAGCATTTAGATATCCCTATTTTCTGAAAATCAATTTACGTGAAGCCTGTCATATGATCGAACTTAGAACCTTACCCCAAGGACACGCAGACTATCGAAGCGTATGCCAACGACTCTTTAAATATATAGAAGAAAAGAATCCTATTCTTGCGGAAGGAATAAAATTCGTGGATCTGAATACTTATGAATTGGAGCGGTTTACCACGGAGAAGAAGACAGAGAAAAAGAAACAAGAGAAAATCTAGGGTGTTCCTTTCTTGGCATTCATTAACAACATCTCATTCAACTTAACAAAACATTAAGATAAAGATCGCTTTGGATCATCCCTCTATATATAATGAATAGTAAAATAGTAAGTATAAGGTAGCATAAGGTAAATCTCTCTTTATTCCTTTTATATGGAATTAAATATTTTACAATACTGTACACATACATGTAATGGATAATTATGGAAAAACATGAGTATGGAGATGAATCTTGTACTAAATGGATACTATTTGGTTGGCCTTCAAGTTCAATATATCAGGAACAGGCATTATGACCTATTTAGCAGTTTAGCTAAGATTATAACAAGCATATTACATTCGTATTCTTGAAATGAAATATAAAACAGAATATCTTACCTTTAATACTCCTACAAGACGTGCATATGTTAACATTACTTCAAATGTAAGAAAGATAGTTGAAAAAAGTGGAATAAAGGAAGGAATTTGTTTGGTAGATGCGATGCATATTACAGCTAGTGTTTTTATAAATGATAACGAGAGTGGATTGCATCAAGATTTTGATAAATGGTTAGAAAAATTAGCACCCCATGCTCCGACAGATCAGTATGAGCATAATGAAACAGGGGAAGATAACGCTGATGCACATTTAAAACGACAAATAATGGGTCGTGAGGTTGTAGTTGCCATTACAAATGGAAAACTAGATTTTGGGCCATGGGAGCAGATATTTTATGGAGAATTTGATGGTCGTAGAAATAAAAGAGTGTTAGTAAAGTTAATTGGTGAATAGAAAACCTTTTTGAATTTGATTTTATTATGTAAAACTGGGTTCCAATAAAATTTGATGTACATGATTGTCTTTTGGCATTCCAATCTTTTGTTTCAACTCTTTATAGCTAAACATCTAAGCAAACTGCTGCGATGTCTACGCGTTCTGTTACCGTGCCGTTAACCTTTAATTTTACGAATACCCCTTCATTACCTTCGGTTTTTTCACGTATGTAAAACCGACCGAGTGTATAATCGACGTCAAGTCTTTGAACGATTACACTTCATTCGTTCCTTCACCTGGACAAGGTTTTCTATGGCAACGCCAAACTGATTGTTTCATTTGATGATTACCACCAATGAAAGTTAAGAAAACTATGCCGGGATAACAGCGTATTACTGCCACGGCTTGAGCTGTCAGTTGGTAAACCGACAACCATATTTTTATAAATATAAAATAAAAGGTTTTTTGGGTAATAAGCGAGCCTTCATGATCGGTTACATCATGATGCCTAACTCGAATGTTGCAAATTATTTACGCTGTAAAAGCAAATTTATTAAGTGGACTATCACATAGCCTATTTTTAGATTGGCAAAGCGTAAACAACTCATTAAGCAAATCGATTCTTTAGTAAACGAGTGTTCGAACATTATATACAATCTTTTGGAAATTCAAAAGCTGAAACAAAACGACGTTAGAGTGGCATTTTTTAAGCATTTGCATAACATCCTCGATCCTACCGTTCTATCGTTAATAATTGTAGACAAATATTTAGACGATTCAAACTTGGAAGCTATTCACAATGAGTATACGCTTTCACGCAGACTTTATGGCTACGATAAAGAAAGACAATTCTTTGACCAAATAGTAATGAATTATTATTTTCTTTTTACATTTAACGTATTTGAACACGCGATGCGATTGATATGTGCGAAGTATAATAATAAACTGTTCCAAGAGCAGGAAAAGAGTTTTAATGGTTTGTGTAAAGGAATGACAAAAGACTTAGGCCTAAAAAAGAGAGATAAGTTTATCGATCTCATAATATACCTTCGTAACTCTTTTCATAACAATGGTCTGTTTGTGCCTGCAGGAAGCTTGAAAGATACTGAAATTAGATGGAATAAGACAATCTATTATTTCAATAAAAATCGGCCTATAAAAGAGTCAAAGGGTGACATATGGTTATCATTTGTTCCTATCTCCCAGGAAATTATAACCTTTTTCAATGAAATAATAAGTTCTGTTCCTGTTCAAAAATTTAGTTATTATGTTGATCTTACCGAACCTGTCGGATAAGCCAATGTACATTTTAGCTTAATTTGAACATGAGTTCATTACGTCATTAGTCGATGTAAAACATTTATTTATGTAACGCAGTATTCTGGTAGCTATAACAAACTATATCGTAATATGTATGATATCACGTCTGAACTTGGAATCGTTGAATAAGCTTGTCAATCTAAAAACTATTGCATATCAGACTACGATCAAATCGATGATTCATTTCAAATTCCCTGAATTTCATATATGTTCTATTTAACCTCATTACCTTTAGTTGCCTAACTTTTACTACACCAAAATTGACCTATAGTTAGAAGTAGTTAAAACCCAATTGACATTGGGCGTAAGTGCAAGTTATATTTTGAAATAAGATCAACAAATGATCCAATACCTCAAACTATTTTCTAGTTCTCATCATGTAGTTCCTTAACTGCATTTATTATTATCCTTGCTACAGAAGCATCAATACCAAGTGTTATTGAGAGATCCTCTGGCGAAATGTCATGTAGTCTGTCTATAGTGAACTGATGGTCAATGAGCATCTCCTTTAAGCCATTTGGAATATTCAGGTTATTTATTCTGTTGTTATTATCGTGATAGCTATTTTCATCATTTATTGAATCATTCAAATCCAAAACTATTAGATGTCATCCAATGTTTACCTGTCAACCAATCTCAGAAGTGATTTAAAAAATATGTATAAGAATATCTAAGCCGATACAGACAGCTTGCCTACGGCGTCATTACTGGTGGTGTTGCTACTCCACTGCCTGCAATATCGGGGGTGGTCATGTTTCCTTCCGTAACATTACCTCCATCTGTCATATTTCCGTCTTGTGCGAATGCGGGTGTAGTTATCGATATTCCCTCTGTAGATGTCGCTGCAGCTATTGCTAAAGCGGCTACAGCTACAAATATTGTAGCAACGATTCCTCTAGTTGTGTTCGAGGTTATCGACGGGGTTAGAACTACAAACTATATAATAGTTGTACATACCAATCTTAGATTGTTAACCTTCTTGTTGATGATGGCAGAAATTCACTTTTATATTGTGTTATTACTCTATGCTAGTACATCTAATAGCCAAGCAGAATCTGCCTAAGGCAGTATGACATTTTGTATAGGACAACTTGTTTACACTTTTTTCTATGTGATTGTACTACTTGTGTATATACATAGAAAACTATATCACTTATTTGAATAGTGTCCAGCTTGGTATATTTATCAGGACACATATAATCTCATTTAGATATAGCCAAGAGTCGATCAGTGCAATCCTCTAGCTGCTATATACAATAGTACAAAAGATGTGGAAATGATCCATTATAGATAGGCGGCTAACGCAGTCAATTTAGCTGTTATCGTCGTCCTGCCTATTGTTTCTAGTTTTTGTTTACCTTAATAAACAATACTGTCTACTAGAAGTGACATGGGTAAATGCAACTGCCTTTGGTGCTCCAAAACCATTGAAGGAGATTCTTTTATGAATCTTGTCATGGCATACCCAAATGACAACTGAGCGGAAATCTGACTGAATCTGCCCTACCTGGTATTTTGAGGCTAAGTAATGAGTAGCGGTGCCTTCAAAAGATTTTCATATACTACTTCTAATTTGCTATCACACCACTTCAGTATTAACATACCTAAAATCTGAAATGTTACCCCAGCAAGGTTTGATTACAAGCCTCTTTGAATTGTAGGCCATTATACATGTCTAATGTTTATATTTCATTGAAAGATAGAGATGGCTTTCAGATTTGTAGCTCCTGTTTAGTGTGTATTTTATATAATCCCACTTTTTAACTGTGTTCTATAAGTTTATACTACCTATTACCTTCTTCTTCCAGTTTATGAATATTGAACATGTAATGATCACTATATGTGACACGTTAGCTTTAGTTAGTATTAAAAGGGAAAGTTGAGGTACAAGTAGTTAGGATTCAGGTTAATTACCAATGTCGAAATATTGTCGTAGTTGCGGCGAACGCTTAACAGCTGCTGAGGCAAAGTTGGACGATAAATTAGGACCTGAGTTATCAGTCTTCTAGTTTTACATGACTACGATATTAATATCACATGGCTGTTCAACTACGATTGTTTATAAAAGTGAGAATAGCTTGAAAAAAAGATATGAATGGGGTTATGACGCTTCCTATGCTCCAGTTGAATCCATTACCGGATTTCCGTTGTAGGTTATCTGACTAAGAGTATCCTGGTTTAGTTGTACGACCTGCTCAGGTAGAGGCGCATAGTCTAGTTCGGAAGCAAACTGTTGTACATCAGTAATCGCCCAATTTATAAAATCTACTAGTGCAGTAGCCTTTTCTGAACCTTGTAGAAATTATGACAATCAATATGATCTATGGGAAAGAAGTAGATAGAATTCTTTGCAGGATATTTTTTGTTAGCTACCTATCAGCAACACCTATAGATAGATCGCAATATTCAATAAGGTAGCGATATATAATTGAGTGGGTAAATGCGTTTGAACGATCATAAAATAATTATGCCATCCCTATTGATAGTAACACCATATTTTATCATACTTTTGATAATGGTAATAACAAACGCTTATGCAACAACTTTGAGTAAGGAAACCCCTCCCTTGTTGATTCAGCAAAATAGTATCCAGAATCAGTCTGCAGACGAGCTGGATATTGATGTCGCCGTCGACCCTTCAGAATTGCTTCCACCAAACGGAACGCAACAAATTAGTACTGAAGGAGCAACAGATATTGATGTAAACAGCTTTCCTCCTCCAGGGGTGACAATTGTAATCGAAAATGAGACGGTGTATGTGACGAATAGATCAGTCACCATAGGCTGAGAATCTGCCGGAAAATTCTGTGTAAATATACAGGTGAGAGCTGATGTAATATTCATGGACGAGGATAGAATACCTCCATATTCTGACATTATCTGAATCAACGAATTGACAAAACAGTTCTTAAAGTCCTAGATTGAATGGTTTTATCTGTTTCGAGTTGTTGTATTGTTCTGTGTTATTGTTACTCTTTATGAATCTGCTTTCTAAAGCAATTACTAATAAAATTGGTATTAGAATGACAGCTCTTTGGTTTGATTGTCTAAATATGTGTGGTTAATCATCTATGGTTATCTATACGATTATTATAGCAAAAATACATATGCAAAAATTATCAATGACTATTAATGTATGAAAGACAGAATAAGGATGTGGCCTCATTTTCAATAAAGTTGCAAACCATAATCATATCTCTATTACTAGTATTGAATACGGTGTCGATAATCACTAGTCTGACATTCAGTACACAGAATATCGTAGTGTTAGCTCAAGAAGATAATGTTACATCCATGATGAGTCCTGTTAGGGACTATAACAGTACTACACAATTAGGTGTGAATAGCACGATCGCATCTAGCAATTTCATTGATACTGAAGAGGCAACAAGACAAAGCCAACTTGTAAATGATACAACTTCTGCTCGGCGCAATGTTATATTTATACACCCAGATGGAACCACACAATCACACTATAGCGCGGTACGTCTCTTAGAGGTAGGTCCAGATGGTCAAATTAATTGGGATCGACACCTAAATCCTGGTCTACTTCATATCCCTTGACTGACAGTGAGACTTTTAGGAGTGATTTAAAGGTTCCAACTGTCAGTAGTATACTGCACCATATGTTATAAAAATGGTGACTAGGAAAAGGACGACCAGATCATTGAACAACTCAGATTTGCTGGTGGGGTTATGAGCGGTCTTCTACAATCCGTTCCTAGTAGGTCTCAGGTCCTCTCTTCTATCAAATCGTACCTTATTGTCTCGCCGTAATCTTTACAGACTTGTCTAATGAGAACTGTACTTGAACCGTCTATGTAACACCGACAGATATGATACTTCTGAATAAGTGTATGAATTAGCAATCAATTCAAGTCTGTCTATTAAATGCTAATTGATAGGGTAAAAAAGCCTTGATTATTCATCCCTATGATATTACCATATAAATAGCGATTTCACGTCAGATTCAGCACCCTAACCAAAGTCAGAATAACGCTCAGGGAAGGCCTCGATGATGGAGATGTATTCTGTTGTGTTTAATTGGATTTCACGCAAAACCTTTTACTTACTATACTATGAAGAAAAATAAGGCGATGTTATTTAGATAACAAAAAGACTCTCGTAAATTGTGTTAAATCTTTGTATAATATGGGCTTTACCTCACCAGTATCAGGCAATCATAGTATTAGGATACGAAATAAGAAATGGATGTGGATAACTCCTTCAGGAGTTCCACGTTATAATTTGAAAGAGAAAGATCTGGTCAGAGTTAATTTAGAAACAAGCGAGACTATTGGTAGATTGAAACCCAGCATAGAGTGGCAAATGCATTTAGGATATGATCTTATTCCCAAGTATCATTCGATGAGTGTCAAAGATGGATGATGCATTAATGTTTGGAACTTGGTCTGTATTGACACCAATATCAGTTTGAATTGTAGCAAATGACTGATCGATTAGAAGGATTCTAGACATTTCACTTCCTTCTGGATTACCTACTATCCTAATGCTTCGACAAGATTATTCATTCATTTTCTACCAACGATAAGTATAGCTTCGTTTTCGAATCTGACCTTCCCTGTGATATTGTCAGCATACTTTTCTGCTGCTTTACTAATTGCTTTCAATATTTCTTTTCTTCTTTCATTTGTCTGACCTGCCAGCATTTTTTGAAGAGAAGGACCAGCATGCTCAATTGTAAAGGTTGTAAAATCATCAGGTGAATCAAAATCAAAAGCCACATTCATCCTTTCGATAGCAGGATCTTTGAATCCTGACATTAGATAGGAATTCTTAAGGCTATTTTGGTCCGACATGCTAAATGGTCCAGGGGTTCCCGGCGGAGGTGGCGGACTGTTTGTTTCTTTCAGTACGGTGTTCATGGGTACGAAAATGAAAGGAACCTTGTCTGGTGAAGCCCAAACAGCAGCCGCAAAATGACCTCCTACTACTAATGACCTATAAATATTAGATAAACCTGCCTTAAAGTCTTGTAATAACATCAATCCCCATCTGCAAAGTGCAGCATCAAACGTTGAAGGTGGTAAGTCAATTGTTTCTGCATCACCTTCTTTAAATTCAATCACATCTTGTAGACCTAAAGAGATAGCTCTTTGTTTAGCAAAAGATAACATCTGTGGTGAAATATCTGTGGCCAGTACGTGACCACTCTTACCTAACTGCTTTGCAGCGGTAAGAGCAGGTTCTCCAATACCTGTTGCAATGTCCAGAACTCTAGAACCTGGTTTAATCTCTGCAAGTTCTACTAACCGTCTACTAACTCCTTCGGTACCTCTTTCGATTGTCTTCCACCACTTCTGCCAAGCGGGAGCTACACTATTCCAGCTCTGACGTTCAGCTTCCTTGTATTGTTTTGAATCAAGAGCTGTCAAGTTATTTCTTGTTTGATTGAGTACTTACGATATAAAAACATAAAGATAGAGGAAAACAGTATTATCGTGCTGTAAGTCAGTAGAAGGTAACACAGAAGACGCTTGTAAAAGTGCGGCAGACAGCTAATTCCTTTGATTCGACCTTCCTTCTACTAGTTTCTAATTTTGTGCTAGAAAAGGTTTAACCTATGAAGTTCATGTATAAAGTCGGTGTTGATATGAAAGTAGTAGGTCAGGGCTATATCTATCGGCTTCACACCTGAATGTATTGTTTCCTCTTTCAACTTACTAATACCAAGACTAAAGAGTACATATAATAAATGGCAGGTACACCAACCAAAACCTTTTATGTAGATTGTATGGAAGACCGACAAAGGGGAGGAAGAAGAAAAAGAAATGGAGGAAGCAAGACTAGATACTGTTGTTAACGGGGGGTTGACTTGGATAAACCTGGGGAGACCTACACGCAACACGATGGAGAAGGAGCTTGCAAGCAGAGGATATCATTTTCATGAATTAAACATTGAAGACTGTCTTTCAAAAAGACAGATTGCAAAGGTTGACAAACATTCTGATTACATCTTCATACTGTTTCATTTTCCTTCACATCTTCATACTGGTACTACGGCTATATCAACAAAAAAGAGAGCAAGAAGAGATCACCCTTCAAATCTATTACATTTTAGTCAGCTATCGATATTCGCAGGTTGGAATTTCGTAGTGACTGTTCATCAGGGAGACCTTCAACCCCTCAATGACTTGTTTTATCAGTGCAAAGCGAATAGCGACCAAAGAAATGAACTCATGGGTAAGACTTCTGGGTATTTACTTCACACCATCATAGATGTCCTGGTAGACGACCTTTTTCATATGATGATGAAGATAATAGGTAATCTTGATGATATTGAGGATGCGGTATTTGACGATAAAATAGGGGTAGTGAAAGAAATCTCACTTCTCAGGAGAGAGATTGTTCTTCTTAGAAGGATTGTAACTCCACTAAAAAGGATAGTATCGGAGGTAACAAATGACATACAAAAATTCTCAGAAGAGGATTTGACGCAATATTTTAATGATGTAGAAGACCACGTAAACAAGGTGTTAGAGGTCTTAGAGAGTTCTAGAGAAACAATTGAGATCTATAAAGATACTGATTTTATGCTGGGTGCAGAAAAAACGAACAGGATCCTTGCTATGCTTACGATATGGTTTACTCTTTCCATTCCTCCTGTGGCCATAGGTACTTTTTATGGCATGAATGTTAACTTGCCCGGTGGCATAGAGATTGGCCCTTGGACATTTCTTGGAACCTATACCACACTGATTATAGTCTTGATTATGTCGGCAGTATTTACTCTTGCAATGTATCTGTATTTCATCAAAGTTGGATGGCTTACTACCAGCATAAGAATTAGAAAGTAACAAAGTTAATAAAGAAAAAGAATAGAACCTTAAGATTCCTTCCAAACCTCTCAAGAGTTTATTATCTAGATCTCTTACTTCGGCAGCTGTTCTGCCTCTTTCTTACATCTGACTGACTGGCATTCCTGTAATGAATCAGGAGTTAGGAGTGGCCAGATACTCCTGAATTTTGATGTACTGGATGGATGGATGGATGGATGGGATAATGAAATCATACTATTCCTACAAGGATTCCTACACTCATGAAAATAAGGAGAATGGCGGCAATCTTTGGAAGGTATTTGCTATAGTAAATGCTATGCATATCACTGCTTGTGTTTTTATAAATGATAACGAAAGTGGATTGCATCAAGATTTTGATAAATGGTTAGAAAAATTAGCACCCCACGCTCCCACGGATCAGTATGAACACAATGAAACGGGAGAAGATAATGCCGATGCACACTTAAAGCGACAAATAATGGGTCGTGAGGTCATAGTTGCCATCACAAATGGAAAGTTAGATTTTGGCCCATGGGAGCAGATATTTTACGGAGAATTTGGCGGCCGTAGAGATAGAAGAATATTAGTGAAGGTGCTTGGTGAATAAAAGATGATATTGATTTTGGAGTAGACTAGATTTTTTGGAGTACTTGCTCGATATCTATACCTATTTCTTTGTTGAATTCTTACATAGAAACACTTTAATTAATTTTTTGATTGATTGATTGATTGACTGTTTGATTGTTACGAGTAATGTTTGCATATCTTTATACGTTTTCAAATTCAGATATGATGAACCATTTTCTAGTAAAGTTGTTTCACTTTCAATAAATTACATCAATAGATTCAAAACTGATATTCTTCTTTGTCTAAAAGACGAATGACGACAGGATACAGACCTTGATCACAACCCTGGACCTGCTCTAGGACTCCTTAGAAACATCAGACAAAAATGATGGAAATGACGAAGTAAAACCCTCCTAATTATTTGGTCCTTTACATTTGCGGAATCAGAAATGAGAATTAATGACCCCGAGTTAGCTAGTTAACTCTCGGATGTTCCAATTCAATTAATCAAGACAATGGTAGACTAAAACCGAAAATAGCACCATGGCCTGGAGGTTTTACCAATCTGTTCTAATATATTATCTGTATGCAACGAATCATAAAAACTTGATCACTTCCAAGATCAAGTCCCCCTGAGAGATGCTATTCGTTAAACTATTTTGCGTAATACACCATAACTCATGCAAAATGAGTTCTACCGTTAGGACAGTACTCCTATTGGCATCCACTTTAATCTGAGTACAATTTCAGTATCTTAGTGAAGAAAGATAACAATATTGAGAAACTAATATTTGAAGACGAAAAGTTTTCAGTTGACAAATCAATCGTACATCCTCATAAAGCTCTGATCTAGCTAGGCGGGGAAGCACTAGAAGCTTATGAGGTGAACGAGGATATGTCCCTAATTGGCAGATTATTGCAGAAGGTAATAGGAATATTCGACATTTGATACATTTCCTGCAGCATTTTCTATCGATTCATGATTCAATGTTTACTATTCTTAATAATATGCTGGCTTATCCCTGTTCCTTTTAACATCACTGATAATGATATTTAGGAACTGCTAGTACGTGTATTTAAGGTAATCCCATGTTAGTACTATAATTACTGATAAGCAATTCTTTGTGTCCTGTTCTCTTTGAAGAGCTACTATTAATACTTCTTAGTATGACGACAAAGGTTATATTAACTCATTACATGTATCTCTAACAATAAGATAATATGAAAGTACAGAAATTATTGATGCGATTCCAATCCCCATGCGTCTTTTTGTCTAGCATCCAACTGAAATCGCCGATTTTATGCTCAATGCAACAAAAGGAAAGTAAATAGCGAAGATTCTATAAGGTGAGAGTACTTTAGCATGCTCTCACCAACCATATTTTAGAACATTTACTTTGACTAGCTGAAAATCACTTTCAGTAGGTACTCCCAGTCTAAAATCTCTTTAAATATACTGCTTTATGACAATAACGACCAAAGATATCAGTAGACTTGAAGAATCTTTAAACTTGATATACTAATTAAGGGGGACGGAACAATAAAAGTGATAATGACAGAAAACGTATATAGGATATCGTGTGAATTAACAGTAACTGTGGATGAGGCTGAATTTCGAAGGAATACAAAACCAGAAGAATACTTTAAGTATTTGCTCCAATATTGTTTAATTACTGGATCTAAGGTAAATTCGAAGGACTTCGAAGTTACAAGAGTCACAAGAGTTGATAGGCTATAATGTTCCCTCTTAAATAGCGTATTAGTTAAGTCTTATGTATATTACCTCATTAGCCTGAAGACTATTTGTCCAAGGTGAAACTAATTAAGGCTTCCCTAATAGCACGGCCATTACACGTATGTATCGT
>WHTU01000046.1 GCA_009377575.1 Nitrososphaeraceae archaeon
CCTCATTTGTTGATCTCACGATTGCTTCAATTTTTCCGTCGTCGATAAACACTCTATGACTAACCCGGACATGGTCAAGGATTTCGGGATGCGTACAACTGATAGCAGCCGGTGCATCATCATCATCATCATCATCCCAACTATCACTGCCAGAGGCATGACCTAACCTTGTATCTTTGTAAAGGCGCAGCTTATTTCCAGCTTCTACGGTTACTTCAATGGGCTGTGCTTTTATCGCTCCTACAGTAAAGGAACACTTGTCATCTTGATCAGCATCATCTATTTGACATTCTAGTTTTGTTCCTCCATTTAGAAAAGCTGTATCTTCGATTCCTATCCTCACTCTAGTGGGCCCTGTTCTTTCAAGTACTGTAATGGTGTGTGATCGTTCATCCCGAGCATCCTTGAGGATTATCTTTTGACCTATCTTTAGGCTTCCCAGTGCACCATAATTGGTCTTAGATATTGCTATAACAAAATTAGATGGCGCACCATCCACCGTCAATAATACTTCCGTTTGGTTAGCCTCACTGTCCAAGTATCCTTCTGAAAAACGGACCGGACGACCATAGATATCCTTTGGAGCAGATATTTGTATGGGCCGAACTTTATGTTCCATGGGGCCAGTTCGAATTTTGGGTCCCGCTAGGTCCATCAAAATGGTACACTTGCTTCCTGAAATTCTTCTCCCTTTTCGGACTAGTTGTTCTTCTGCGCCCCGTAGAGTCTCAATTATCAACTTCCATTCTCTTTCTGTGTTATGAGCGCAGTTGATACGAGCAAGGTCCATGCCATTCTCGAGTAAATGCTGCATCAATTCGTGCTGATAGATATCAGAGGAGTCAAGTGTTACCATAATACGAGTACTTCTTCCTTTTCCTATGGGGCCAAATAAAAATTCACTACGTTCTGCCAATAGTGAGCTGCCCTCGTAAGAATTAATTTTGCACAACCCACTCGCATTTGTGCGAGAGGCCGGGATTCCAAAATGTTTGAGAACCCGTTCAATGCCAACAAGTACATGATTCTCTAGTGTTCCTAACGAAGAAAGACCTTCTTCAGCCAATCTTAGCTGTAAATCGGATAAATTCTGGTTTCTTAGTGCTAAATAACAGAAAACGTTATCGCGACTACATAATTTTTCCTTTACTCTTTCATATCCTTTTTCTCTTAAAGTAGTTTGAAATTTGTCTTTTGCTTGTTGTGCATTGCGGATAGTATTGGTATATATCTCATATAGCTGTTCACCAAGCACTTTGAATTCGTCTATTCTGTTGGCATTTGACCCATGGTAGTTCTCTGTAGTCGACAAGATCCAATCGCCTTAAAATAGGGAGTATGTAGTCTGTATTGCTAACGGTAACATATGTATCAAGTAACCGTTGGTTTCTAGGCATTGCATCCTGTATCTCATTCCACCAGTATTTTTGGTGTTATGTCTTTTACTGCTATCGATTTTACATTCACAAATTCCCTTATACCAAATTCGGATAACTCCCTTCCAATACCAGAGAATTTTACTCCTCCAAATGGTAATCTAGGATCTGATCTTACCATTTCATTTACTTTGACCACTCCACTATGAATCTCTCTGGAGAGCCTGATCCCTCTCTCAAAGTTGCTAGTCCATATGCTAGCACCTAGTCCAAATTCTGAATTGTTTGCCTCCGTGATAGCTTCTATTTCATTTTCTACTACTATAATAGGTGCAGCAGGGCCGAATACTTCTTCCCTTAACACTTCCATTTGATGATTTACATTAGAGATTACAGTTGGTTCGTAATAGTAGCCGGTACCTTCAACTATTCTGCCACCTAACAGTATTTCGGCATCCTTTGACTTTGCGTCCGCGACTTGTCTTATTAGTGCTTGTCTCTGATTTTCTCTAACTAATGGTCCTACGGTAGTTTTCGTATCCATTGGATCTCCAACTATTTCTTCTTTGGTCTTTTGCACAAATAATCTTGTGAATTTATCTGCTATTTCTTTCACAACGATGAATCTCTTTGCCGCAATACAACTTTGACCAGTATTTAGTAATCTCGAATGAACTGCTTGAGGTACTGTATGATCCAAATCAGCATCTTCTAATACGATGAATGGATCGCTACCTCCTAATTCTAGTACACACTTTTTCAAATCTCTGGCTGCAAGCTCTGCGACTCTTTTGCCGGTATTTACACTTCCTGTGACCGATACCGCATCAATCCTTGACTGGACAAGTGCTTCGCCAGCTCTGTAATCACCAATGACTATTTGAAAAACCCCAGACGGGAATCCGGCTTCATCTAGTGTATCTTTGATATTGAGAGCACACTCAACACATATACTAGAATGCTTTAGGATCGCTACATTTCCAGCAATTAAAGTTGGAACCACAAATCGCATGACCTGCCAGAATGGAAAATTCCAAGGCATGATACCTACCGTTATTCCTAGGGGTTCGAATGAAACAAAGCTTCTTCGAAATTCAGTTGGTATTATTTGTTCTCGCAAAAATGATTCCGCGTATTCAGAATAATAATTACATAGCCATGCACACTTTTCAATTTCTGCATATGATTGAATTATGGGTTTACCCATTTCTTGGGTAATATTCCTGGCATACAGGTCTTGGTTCTTTTTAAGTATTTTTTCCAGATTTCTTATGTAGTCACAGCGTTCAAGTATATCCTTCTTCCGCCACTTTTCAAAAGCTGTCCTAGCATCCCCGACTACTTGAGATATTTGTTGGGTAGATGTCTGATCATAAGAAGAAATGGCCTTTCCTGTCGCAGGATTGATCGTTGTAATTTTATCATGGTTAATTGTTGTTTGCATACATGTAATACGTCATTAAGACTAATAAATTTCAGCCTCGGTCTATCTTCCTTAAAATATATATAGAAACTAATGGTGGCCGCATTGAATTGTATTAATTTTGCCGCTTTAAATGAAAATAATTGTTTGCGAAAAAACGTTAGGCAATGAGGGAGATAGACGCTTTAAAAGATCTGTCCTTGCAGTATGACGATGAATAAGGATAAGGATATCGAGCTCGAGGTAATGGTTTTGAAATAATCTAATGTATTGAAACGTAGTTATACCAGACAGACAATTGAAGATACCCTGATTATTGGTGTCACGAGCACTAAGGAACGGCGGATTAATACAGCTAATTTGGGTTTCATTAGATGCCTATTTCCATTCTATTGGCTCTATGTGCCATAACTTTATCTGCGTTTGAAGCATAGTAACCAAATGATTTTTTTTGAGATTTTGTTTACTTTAACATATTGGAAAGTAGAATTGTGGCACATGATACACCTCTAACACCACACGAGACAGTCTTGGTAATGCAGGGAGGCGGTTCCTTGGGTGCCTATGAATGTGGTGTATATAAAACCCTGAAAAGACATGAGTTGGAATTTGACATAGTGGCTGGCACATCTATTGGCGCCATAAATGCGGCCATAATTGCAGGAAATAATTCTGAATCATCAGCAAAAATCCTTGAGCAATTTTGGTTATCATTAGCCGAACGCATAACTCCTTCTTTTCTTGAAGATAATATTAGGGCTATTTTCTCCTCTTTCATTGGATCCTTATATGGCAACAAGAATTTGTTCGAACCTGTCTGGTTTTATCCTGCTTCCTTGCTCAATTATTATTCTATTTTCTCTAGTTATACAAGAATACCTCCTCATCTGTATGATGTTAAACCCCTGGAGGAAACTCTAACTAAATTCGTCGATTTCCAGAGAATAAACAAAATGTACAAAAATGGCATCCCAAGTATGTCCGTCCCCAAGAAGGAAAGTAAGGGAGCCTCTCCTAGACTGATAATGACCTGCACAGATATCCAGAGAAGTGAATCAGTTACTTTCAATAGTGACAATATGGAAATAGATGCCGGCCATGTTATTGCTTGTACTGGATTTCCATTTTACGGCTTACCTTGGACAAAAAAGAACGGCCTTTTTTTATGGGATGGAAGTTTGCTAAGTAATACTCCTTTAAGAGAAGTAATAGATGCATCACCAAAAAATCATAAACGAGTCTACATTGTGAATCTATTTCCAAAAATTCAAAAGGAACTTCCGACCAATATGTTTGATATCTGGCATAGAGCTAGAGATATCATACATACAGATAAGACCGATCATAATATCCATATGTCAAAGATAATATCAAAATATCTAACCCTCATGAGGCAAATGCATGATCTTCTAAATAATGCCCATATCGATGATGCTATGAAAGATATCTTTATTAAAATAGAAGAAGATTATCATAAATTAGCCACTGATAGAGGGGCTATAATTGAAGAGATAACAAAGATTGAAAGAGCTGAAGATATTCGGTATATTTTTGAGGATGCTGATTTTTCACTTGTTACGATTAAGAAACTAATAAAGCAAGGTGAAGATGATGCAGAAAAAGTGTTAAACGAGAAGAATAAGGACATCAACCAGGTGTCGAATTCCTGACATTCGATAGATCATACTCTTTTTTTTGAAGTCAAGTTCTCGAAATCTGACGTCGTAACTAGATCCCCGTAACGGTAACAAGCTTAATATTAATACATCAAGAATTTTCATGTAATATGTATCAGCTTTCGTACGATGCCATTCAATTCATGGTTTGATTTATACACACGACGACAAGTATATCGAGCAAACCAGCTACATAACGGCGACTCGGTACTCGATGTATCTCCATAATTCGGTTATACTATGTAGTTCATGATTTCCCCTTATCCACATAGCAGCCGTTGAGCATCAGGAAATTATCACCAAAGATATTAATCCCCTATCTCTATCTAATCCACGGTTAAAACGGTATATACTACTACGAGGGAATACAATAAAGGAAAGCAAGATTCATATACTAAAATGGAAACGAAATCAGCTTCAAGTACATGATTGAATGAATACCTTATCGTGAACCAATCCATGATATTACGAGTGGATTGACAACATAAAGTGGTGGGGTTAAGTTGTGTGGTCATGGCCTTGGCTTGACTTTGTCTTGAGCTGTCTCTGTCCAGTCCTGAATTAGCTATCGCCCATCCCAAATCGTTCACGTCAGAGATGATATTATGGCAAAAGGACCGTCGCCCTTTACGGTTGGCACATTGTTGGATTAAACTGTCTTTACTATAGCAGCCATCATACGTTTTCCTGTTGCAAAACAATCCTGACCTTCGCGTTTTAGCGTTTTAATTAAAATGAGGCAAATGATCCAAGGGATTTGTTGACAGTGAGATATTGAATGATTGTGCTCCAGCTTAAATCCTCTTCAGATGAGAAGCCCCTTTTGGATACTGGGAATATCATTTCGTTCGTCAAGAAAAGGTGGGGGTACAGGATTAGAGGCCATGAGATACATCACAGATCAAATTTGGAAAGATCGACTCCAAGAGATCGGGCACATATAGTCTCGAGCTTTTGTTCCAAAAATGATATAGAGTACGTTACATATCATGCGCCGATCCCGAGGAATGAAGGACAGAGCCTCATTGATGAGCGCTCTAATGAAAAAGCAAACGATTCATTACTTGCGACTCTGCGGGAAGCTGAATTAGTGCACACAGAATGTGGACTCAAGGATGAAGTTGTGATTGTATACCATCTTCCAAGCGTGATCGGCTTAGAGGAAATTCCAAACCTGAACAAAGGACTCAAATTCAAAATTCTCAAAAATTCTGAGCAGGAACTTCTAAGTTTTCAGGACAAAAAGTGCGATTACTTTGATGGCTTTGCTACGCTGACTGTTGAAAATGTTTTTCCCAAATACTTTACCGCCGGAACCAGATATTCAACAATAAACATGTTCCATCGATCAGAACTGATCCGACTTGACAAATTCGGAATAGAGATAACCTTTGACTTTTCTCACTACAATATATATCGTAGTTATCTATCCTCCGGTAACGGAAACGCCATTTTGGATTTAGACAAGCAGATATACGGCACCACTGCACCCTCATGGGAAGGGTGTATCGGGATAATTGGGAAGTCTCTAAGACAGCTGCATATTAATGACGGGAGGGGCACACATCCAGCAGCAGGAGAGGGATTAATGCTTGGAGAAGGGGAAATCCCAGTCGTACCTGTTTTACGCCATATTCATTACGGACTTTTAGAAAAGACGGAGAGGATCATACAAGGAACGATTGAACTTGTAAACGGCCATCTTTATGAAGGGAAGCTTCAGAAAAGAGCGTTAGAATGGCTGCTAGTCAATGCTGAAGACATTTTCCAGTGATATTCCGCGCCTTTGATTCTAATACTGGGAGTAACTGATAAGAAACACCATAAAAAAAGAATACTATCAAGTGATACTATTCCTCAACGGTAGCCAATCATAATGCTAAATACGTTTAAAGATTCCAAGAAGAAGAACTTCTATATGGAAGATAGCTTGTCAAATCGGCACAATGTTCATCACTGGATGTTTGGAAGTAATCTTACCCCAGCTCAATGGTGTAGGATCCAATCCTTCCTACTTGAATCACTAACGGTTGATATCTTTTCCAACAAGGTAAGTGGAATAAAAAATGTCACTCTTCAAAAGATTAATAAAGCCAGATTTTCCTATTTAAAGTATAATTGGTAACAGAATCCCAGGTTCTGAGTTGTATTTCAGACGATAAGTGCAGAGAGATGCTAGCTATGATTAAAGAGGGCCAATCTTTTTCAATATCTGGTCTACAATTAACACGAAAACAGTTCTATTCTAGACTTCACGCATTGATAATTTATAATCTGGTCAGCAAGGCAAACGGTAGGTATCGCTTAACTTCCTTTGGGAAGGTGGTTTTTGACTGGCACCTTGTATTGATGCATGCTATATCAGATGAGTACTGGAAGCTAAAGGCACTAGATGTTCTTGATTCTTCAGGCATACCGGCCTCGGAACGCAGCAAGATCATGGATGCTCTGGTAAAAGATGAAAAGGTAAAACAATTTATTAAAGCATAACAAAACCCTCTCCTTTTGCGACTGCAAAATTATCAATGCATAAATTACGAAATATCTCCTTTTTTGGTCGGGGCAGTGTGAATTGTTGAAAACAGAAAGCATTGGTGTCATCCTACATCATCATTACCTAGAATTGGCTACAGCACGCGCTCAGAATACAATCAGACAAATAATGGACGAAAGCCTATTTAACCTTGAGGTACAATGGAGTGTGACGTAAGGGGATGGGTGCAAGAAGATTAGAGTCTGAAAGAACGAAAGTCAAACCCAAGTCTGTGCCAAGCACCTACCAGATATTTGCAGGATTATCTGATCCTCTGATGGCGAGAATGTTGAAAACCGCATATTCTGGAGTAAAAGATGACTTTTCCAATGTCGCTGGCAAATTGAACAAGAGGCAATACGTGACGCGCCTCAAACGCCTCAAAGACTTGGGACTAGTAGAAAAAAAAGAAGACAACATGTACAGAACGACATCTCTTGGGTCCCTTGTATACAATAGCAATTTTAGAACTCTGGAAAAGATCCTTGGCAGTTTTTGGCATCTGCACGCAGTTGACGTCCTCAAAGGTCGAAATGATTTGCCGGGTACTGAGAGGGACCTATTAATAAAGGAGCTTTTAGAGGTATCAGAGCTGAACCAGATAACTAATGACACACATTTGTCTAGTTTTACCATTGTAAGGAATTTTGAAAGATTGATCATTGAAGTACTACGCGTGTTAGACAATGCAAAGAAGGAGATCTACTTTGCATCGCGATATCACGACCCACACGTTTCAAGCCTTGTGATTAAGAAATTTGCCAGCGGTGTCAGGTTACATATCATAGACGGAAATCCTGCACAGACCTCTCTTGATTCTAGAATCAATGCCATACTTAGGACGGCGCCTGATAAAGAAACTTATAGACAGGTTGTAAATATGATCCGATCTCCTAGATTTGAGCTATTTAGACTGGAGAATCTTTCTACCAGTTTTATCGTCGTCGATGACAGACAAGTTGTGTATGAGACTGTCAGTTATGTTAATCCGCACGACTTTATGATAGGAATAGCTAATTATGACGATAGCTCTCTTGCCGAAAAATACATTACATATTTCCATTTGCTGAAACAGGATGCTGGGTCTCCGATGTTTTTGGAAGAAACTGCTCGGGCGTCGTCACGGTAACACGTTAACTTATCTTTCTTCGTTCAGTGACAGCAACGCGTAATTGGTTGGGTATTGAGCAGCCATGAAAATGATCTATCTTGATATTACGTGCGAGATATTTACTGTTTCACCTTCCATTCATTATAATACTGATTCATCCTCTTCTCCATTATAACAGCAGGCAGCCGACAACTAGCGATAGCTGCAATAGCAAATGAAGTGGCATTGATTTTTTACTTACCGATTCCCTTATGTAGTTTTGGTCTTCAATTCGCTTCGACACGTTCAATAAGTGAAAAACAACCAGCAGACATGTTCCAGAGACGATCAAAGGAAGAGCTAACGAGAATGCACCGATCTTATCATTTAAGCGGATAGCATCGCTCTCAAATGAGGAAAGTGATGTTACATAAAGCATCCATGATGAAATTGCAATGCCTATAGTTATCAACATAGATAGTCTCACAGTATTCTCCTTTCCCAGTACTATCGGGATTGTCCTTCTACCTGCTTGCTTATCTCCTTTAATATCCCCCAAATCGTTCAATGGAGATGTAACGAAGATCATCATTGCAAGCATAAGGCCCGAAAACATAGGATACAAGATTTGACCTCCCGTTTGAACACTTATCCAGTCAAACATAGTACTAATATCAGTTCCAACATTATCATTCAAGTACATGCTTGCCCCAAGCAACAATGAACAGGCCATAGCAATTCCAATAGCGCAGGTTTTTATGATGAACTTGTCTTTGAGTGAAATCTTTGGGAGCGAGTACAGAACACCAATCAATGCTATTGTTGACGCTAGTATAGTCCCTAATAGGTTGTTTGCAAGAATAGGAACAGAGAGCCCAACTACGTTCATCAATACGACAAAAACTAACGCTTGTCTCTTTGAGACTTTTCCAGACGGTATTTGACGTTTAGTCTTTCCATTGATGCGATCAAGGTCCGCATCAAATAAGTCGTTGAGCACATACATACCTATGATGATCAGAAGCGTAGACATTGGAAGGACCAGATTTATCAGAAAACTCATGCGGTTATCGGCTGACCCCAACAGATTGCCTTGAATCTGATCTAAGGCAGTTGGTACACAAAACATCCCTGAGATGGTAGCCAGGGCAAATAACAAACCCCATTTTTTCCTAGAATTAAAGAGAAGGATCTGTGACCTAAGTAGTGATAAAATATCGCGTCCTCCAAATAGATACTTGTAAATCTGACTTTGCCTCGAATTTTTGATGCTTTCGATCCAGTGTGTAATTGGTAACCATTTGCTACCAGTATTGAAACTTTCTGCGTCCTCAAATTGTCTTTTTTCCTCCTTGTGAATAGTAGGTTGACTCATTCGAAATCTCGTGGGGGTCTTGACATGTAATATAGATAAACACTCTGTCTCCTCGCTTACGCAATCTTTTAGTTTTTAGACATCAAGAGCTCGTGACTGCGTTTAAGTACAATTCTGCAAGCTTAGAAGACTCTTTGTGACATTTTCCGTGTTCCTGCGCATCTAATTTACAAGATAATGTCTAAAACCAACATATGTACAGCTGAGCGTATAGTGCAATTCCATACTCATGCGTTAGACCAGATTCATCAAGTCTCAAGCCTCGAACTAAAGAGGTTAACTAGGGAATGAATGAGATAATAATAGTGATGCGAAGACGTGGTATCTGCACCATCAGAGTGTCCTTGAATATCACACGTAATTGAGCCTAGGTCAAGATGATTTACATCACCACATAACCAAAGACCGGTCGTAATCTTCAGTTTCTAAAAAATTGGAAATATATCATTATTCCATATTCCATATGGACTTGATAAGAATCACTGTCACATAGATATTCCAAACATGGATGCATTCATGCACTCATGCATGCATTCGATCACAAGAGAATTTATCTAAAGTAGTCGCTTCCTTGCCATGCAGTTGCTCATTAGAGACAGCATTAATGTATCCTAGCTTTCGATATTGGGATTTATTGCACCTAGTCTACCACTTCGATAATCTTCGATTGCCTTGTATATTTCATCTTGTGTATTCATTACAAATGGTCCGTATCTCGCCACAGGTTCGTTTAGAGGTTCTCATCCGATTAGCAATCCGTCTAAGACTGACATCTCATCATCATCATTAACATTATCGGCCATAGCGCTTGCCTCCCTAATTTGAATCTGCTCGCCTTCATTTTTGAATAGAACTATTTGTCCCTTTGATGCAACTTGGTTATTATTTCCAAATATTCCTCTTCCATTCAGAACGTAGGCAAAAGTGTTATAGTCTCTAGGAACACTCTGTACTACTTTAGATCCTAATTCTATGGTAAAATGAAGGTAAATGATAGGGATCTTCGTCTCTATGACTGCAGTAGTGTCCATAGATTTGCCTGCAATAACCTTGACGTTAACCTTTCCATCAGGACTATGAGCGCTGGGAAGATAGTACTACTTATGCCAGGAAGTATCCTCTTCAATTCGTTAAATCGTATGACTTATTTGGTACTTAGACTTTTTAGTATGGACAGACTCCATCTTCTACACAATACCTCCCATATGTCTACTACCTCGCCCCAAATCCCAATTTCGAGGCCCAATCCTTTTGGGCGATTGTTCGAAGAATAAAAAATTGGTAATAATATTCAGCATAATGATTTCTAATGTAAGAGCAACAATTTTCTGAACGTAATGGTATAGAAACAATGAAATTGCATACCCTGCGGGATTTCAGTTATTGATATTAAGGTAAGAAAGGCAGTTAGGTCTGACAAATCTAAGGTCTTGGAATTCTGTATCAACACGTTTCGTTGGGGAGACTACATTCATGAAGTTTGGGATTCTTGGTATTTGGATCACCGAGGCGTCTTAATGGTAGCTGAAATAACGCCCAAAGATATCGATCTCAACGACGAACATGTGGCCAAGACTGCTGCTTCCCCTGAAAACAGATTATCTTCCGGGACAAGTCATGTCGTAGTAGGGGTATCTCATGCCTATGTTTGTCCAATAGGGAAGCAGATATGGCTTGAAGGTATTAGAATTAATCCTAAATACCGACGTATGGGAATTGCTTCCAAGCTCACATATCAAATGATAAAACATGGCAAGGAGATTGGTAGTAATGCTAGAGAAGCAGCCGCGATTACAGCTCAAGGTAATACTGCTTCAAGGCGTATGATGGAAAAGAATGGGTTCCATGAGAAAGCTAAATGGACTTACTACGCAGGATACAAGAAAAATGTGCAACAGGCA
This sequence comes from Nitrososphaeraceae archaeon, assembly GCA_009377575.1. GTDB lineage: Archaea > Thermoproteota > Nitrososphaeria > Nitrososphaerales > Nitrososphaeraceae > TH5896. The sequence goes on from WHTU01000046.1 coordinate 11,375, forward strand.
AACATGAATGGTTTAACAATTAGGAATTACGTCTTTGAAAATAATCAGAGCAACGTTTCTGATGATGATACAAGCGCAATTTGTGGAAGCAAGAATGTCTCATTTGCATCCCCAGAGGACATCGAGAAAATTATCACTTTCTTATCTGGATCAAAAACCTTCATTTCTGGCGCGCGTAGATATGTTCAATCCTGGAAATGGTATGAATTGGGCTTGGAGTACTCTAAAATCTCAGATCTGGTAGCCTGTAAAAAAATAGTAATAGTTAGGACCGATGACATGCAGGAAATTGGAGGATTAGCAATCACAAATAATTCCCTACATAAAGGGTATTGTGCTGAACAGAATCAAATGGAAGATAAAGAACAGAAAAAAGATGATAATGAAGAAGAGAATGCAGCGTATGATGACGAAGATTCTTCACTTCAAATAGTTTATGTTGATGCTCCAACCTCGGCTTCCTTGGAGAATCTGTTGGTATTTGTTGTGAACATAATATTATCATCCAACTTGTTTGATAGAATTCAATTGTTCACGCCAAATCAGATAAATCATGAAAAATATGAATTTTATGAAATTTCAGAAGTGCTTGCTAAATTTGGCATATCTAAATCAGAAAGCTTTTTGTTATATACTAGAAGTATTTAGGTGACTGCATAAATGCAATTAGTAAGACGAAGCGAGAGCATGGCACGGCTAGAACGCGATACTGACACTTTGGCGACTGGCTCGTCAATATTTGTCTATTGATAACCCTACGGGGCGACGTGGTGCAAAAGTCAAAAGGGCAAGAATGATAATTGGAAGAGCGGGTGCGAATCGAGAGCTGCCGACTGCAGAGGTGGAAAGGCGTACGACCCAGATTCAGGTCATTCTCATGACTTCCATCATGGCTATGACGCGGGATGGGCACATGCTGGTTGCAAGTGACAAACACTAACTAATTTTCACTCTTTTTTATTTTGTGATACAGCGCCCGACATAATAAAAGGTACGTAGATCAATATCTCGCTATTGGATTCGGGTTTCCGTTCTACTTGTATGATTTGGGCACAACTTGGTATTCTGCAGACGCTTAATCTTTTTATTTGATATTGCTTCTTCGGTGTTCAATGACTATAAAGAAGTCTAAAGAGGGACTAGCTCTATGTCGATAACATTCAGCAGGTGTGAAATATCGTTTACCTTATTTCTGGCAATCTATCTAGGTACGTCCGTCACAATAGCGGCCATCACCTTGGATATGTCTTATTCGATCGGAGAAGAAGTTTTTTCATCTACACCAAATATGACAATGGTTGATGGGATAAGATGTGATACCATGGAATTTACCACGTTTCACATTCACGCACATCTTGACATCTTTGTCGATGGTAAGCCATTCACAGTACCCTCACAGATCGGCATTGATCCCGAAGGCCGCTGTCTATATTGGCTGCATACACATGATGATAGCGGAATTATCCACATAGAATCCCCAGTGGAGAGACAATTTACTATTGGAAATTTTATTGATATCTGGACCAAGACCTTTAACAACACACAACTATTTGATAACAACCTTAATGAAACAACTAACGCATTAAGCATGTACGTAAATGGTGTAAAGGTACCAACAGACACTGACTTAAGAAATGTCCACATTAACGCCCATGATGAGATGGCATTAGTTTTTGGGCCAATTCAAGCCGATAAAATACCTACCCGCTATGAATTTCAACAAAGATTATGATTATGACATGCTCACATGTGGACAGGATTAAATATGAATGGAATGCTATTATGTCAAATAGTATTATGTCAAATAGATTTAGGTAACATAGTAATTAGAGAAACCATCGCTTATTGTTATTATTAGAAAGGTTGAAAACGAGAGCCATATCAAACCTTCTACGTAAACGGCACGTGGAATTCCATCAACACTGATTGAACACTTGGATAGGTCGCTTGACGTGGAAGTGCGGCGCTGAGACTACCGCATGAACAAAATGTAGAATGGTAAGAAATAGAAGCACGAACGACATGTTCTACGATTAGGTGCAAAAATGCAAGTTAGTCTGATGATAAAGTAAATTGGTTCATGTGTTTTCCTTGTAACAGGGATCTCGTTTACATTTTTTTCACAGCCAGAAGTATTGAGTACATCAAGTCCTGGATCTGTGAGTTTTTCATCATCATCATCACCATCATCATCGTATGAAACCTTTGATGGTATCGACTTGGGCCTATCATTCCAATACCCTGCCAATTGGATTAAGTTTGAAGCAGGGTTCGATCCTGTTTTTATAAAGGATATTGATGGTGTTGTTTCATTTGACATTATCAATGATAACGACCATTTAAAACAAGGAAATGGAGGAATTTCAGCTGGAGATAGTGGGTTAGTAAATCCTAACCTTTCTATAGTATCTCTTAAATCGCCATATCATAATTTAACTTTAAAAGAATATGCAGAAATCAGAACTTATGATTTCAGGCAGCTCTTTTCTGATCATGATCTACATATCACGGAAAACAAACAGGCAAATGAAAGTATTGATGGGTATCCATACTGGGTCCTTGATTATTCCTTCAGTATTGACGACCAAACCAACAGATACGGCATGTCAATGTGGCTGACAAGGGGAGAGAAAGTCTACGAAATTTCATACATAGCTGATAGTTATGAAGAGTTTACAAGAAATTTAGAAGAGATAGGAAAGATGATAGAGACCATGTACTTCGTTGATTCTACTAATCAATAGTGGCTTTGTTGCTAATAGAAGGTATATAGGCAATGCCATTCTGAGTGTGACATGATCTGACGACGTGTGGGGATAGATGAATATTCTCTGCTACAGCGACAGAATAAATTGTAAGTTGGTACTGCCAATTTGGCTTAAAAAAAGATTACTATGGTAGTTGGAATGGTAAAGGTTGGACAGGAAGTGCCACCGGGGCCTATACTTCTCGATCCTATCATGGTTTTTGTGAGGAAGAAAAGGGAACTAGGGGACATGGAAGGTAAATCAGAAATGTTTTTTGCTTTTGGTACCAAAGAGTTTTCTTTCATATTCCCTCATTTTTCGGTGACCATTAGCAAGACAATTATTCGTCTCTTGTCTGTATAGAAAGGTAGAAAATAAATTGTCGATACGGCTTGTAATGAAATGTATCATTATTACCTTTAGCATCCTACTTGCGGGTGTTATCCTCGTGTCAAATGGGAAAACCATCTTGGCCATTCAACAGTCCTCACTCAAAACTGAAGACTTGGAAGAAATACGAGAAAATATAATGGAAGTCAGACTAGCATTGCAAAAAGGAGATCTGATAGAAGCATTACAGCACCTGAATAATGTGGACGAAGATCTCCTCCTATTGGAGACGGGCCTTCCAAGCTCCAATTCTGCATCAGTCTTTGCTAGTTCCAATATCGGTGACAATGATTCAATCTCTCAGGCTTCAGAATCTTTTAAGGAGCAAGAGACTGGGGGAGCCGATTATGACCGCGATAATAATAATAATAATAATAATAATAATACAACTCACTCCGTTTCGAACAGAACTTTGGACAGGGACAACAATTCCTCATCGGTAAATGCGTCAAAATCAGAAGACTCTATTCGCAAATTGAATGTTACTTTTAACTCTATTTTCGTTAACGACGACCACGATATATTGTTTCCAGCAGAATGGGAATTAGATGGTTACGCAAATAACAAAAGAGTCCAGCTATCAGATAACACAGGATTAGATCGCGTCGAAGGTGGACAGGTAATCGATTTCAATGGCAAATCGGTTACTATAGATGTTCCTGAAAATGGTAGTTTGCGAATTGTAACTGTTGGGGCAGAGATGGACGAGGGTGATATTGATGGCCTGAACAAAAATAACCAGCCTAGTGCATATGGGGGAGGAGACGATACTAGTGAGGGAGTGTTACCTGACATTTCAGGAATTTTAGACGTTGAAGCCCCTCTACCTGAATACAGAGATAAGGTTGAAGACTCTATTCAACTCTTAACAACATATGATAGAAATGATGCAATAGGCATAATTGCCAGAGAATTTGATGTTAGGAATAATTTTGGGGTTGGCGATCACTATGATTGTTCTGAGTCTGCTGGCGAAGTAGGGGATTTATTTGATACTGTAGACACCAATTGTGATTATCGACTATCCTATACAATAGTAGAGAGGTAATCAAAGGTTGAATGTAATTAGCATTTGCGGATTGAAAAAATAATAATAAGGCATGTCAATTGTGCTAAAATATTTCCTCATTTTTATTTTTTTACAAGCACTAATTTTGGCTGGATCTGGGAATTTTAGATCATTGTTTGTCTTGCTTGCAGAACCAGAGCCTGATGAGAATGGTGTAATGATAAGCAATTATCATGGAGTGCAAAGAAAAGTGTACAATCCTCTGATATCAGCAAATGGTGGCCTGCTATATTACAGAGACCTCGAAAATTATATTGACACAGAAAAATCAAAGGAGTATTTTATCAACACTGCCGACTGGCTCGTTAAGAATTCGATAAATAAAACGGATGGTTTGAAAAATGGAGAAGAATATATCGTCTGGGAATACGATTTTCCTTGGAGATTCTATGGTTGGATTGAACCACCATACTATTCTGCATTAGCTCAGGCAGAATCGATTTATGTTTTGGCTTTAGCATTTGACCTCACAAATGACGAAAAGTATCTCCTGACTGCAAATAAGGCAATGAAGGTTTTTTTTGTTGATTATGATGTTGGGGGTATGGTCACGATAGAGACCCCTGACGGCTCTTCAATATTCCTGCAAATATTAGCCAAACCAGAATTCGTCAAGACGTATGTCCTAAACGGTCATACTCAAGCTTTGATCTTTTTGTGGCGTTATTCGGAAATAACTAACGATTCTAATGCAAAAGTTATCTTCGATAAAGGAATAAACTACTTGAAGAAGAATCTCTGGAGATATGATACAGGAAGCTGGTCTTCTTATGATTTGTTGGAGAATCAGGCTACAGCTGAGTATCACAAGGCACAGATATCCCAATTAGAAGAATTGCATGATATTACAGGAGAAAATGTGTTTAAGGTGTACGCAGATCGGTTCCAAAAGTACCTGAAACAAATGCCGTTTGTTGAGGAGTGAGCCAAGCATTAGCATTACCGTATTATTAGATTGTCCAAGATTTTGTCATCTGTGGTGATTTGTTGCTAGACCGACCTCAAAATGCCACTACCTTGAGACAAGTATTTGCGATATATTATTATCCTATTTTCATATACTGATATGTTACTGGTATTCGCATGAAATTCACTCCGCCATCCGAAGCAACGAATGCGTTTCATAGTAGTGAAATGATGGGTAAGGACATGGTTGAAACGCTAACTTGGGTTGTTGACAAATTTGATGCTTGTCTTGATCACCGAGAAATATCTTTGCTTCTTGCTAAAGGCGAGATAAGGAAGGGGCTCCTTAAATTAAATGTAGGTAAGAACGTTAGGGTCAGAATCCTGACAGAAATTACCAATGAAAATGTGTCAGAAATAAACAAAATCATGCCAAGTGCTGAAATAAGGCATCTTGATAACATCAGATCCAATTTTGTTGTGGCTGATGGTAGACAATATCTTGGATATGCATTCTCAAATATAGCTCAGCCCCAGGGTTTATCAACTAACACTAAGGCAATAGTTGAAGCTCATCAATTCCTGTTCGAATTTCTTTGGAATGCATCTGTACCTGCAGAGATCAGAATGGTACAACTTGAAAAAAATCTTCCAGTAGAGAAGACTGAGATTTTGTATGGACAAGAGAACATTGTTAAGCATTTTCTACTTGACCTCAAGTATGCGAAGGAAAGATTCGATAGCTGTACTGATTTCACAGGACCGTCACTTTTTGTAGATTCTCCTATTTGGTCAGACTATGCAGAGCTGCCAAAAAGAGGAATCAGATTGAGATTCATTACTGAAATCACTAGGGAGAATATGAAATATTGCGAAAAACTTCTGAAAGTGTGCGAGCTAAGACATCTCGAAAAAGTGAAAGGAAATTTTGGCATAATTGATGGAAGAAGTTATGGAGCAGGCTCGTCTGCAAAAGAAGGTGAGGCCCCAGTACAGCTTATTCGGAGCAATATCAGAGCATATGTGGAACAACAGCAGTATTTCTTTGAGACTTTGTGGAGCAAAGCCTTACCCGCAGAGCGAAGGATTGAACAAATACAAAGAGGAACGGATGAAGATTTCATTGATACTATCAAGGACCCCTATGAAGTACAAAAACTTACCTACGAGCTCATAAAGATTTCTAGAGTTGAAATATTGATAGTATTTGCTACTAGTAACGCATTTTTGCGCCAGGTTAGAGCTGGTTCCTTCAAGTTGCTAGAGCAAGCTGCAGCCGACAATGGTGTAAATATAAGAATCTTGAGTCCTAGTAACAAGAAGATTTTAAGCTTTACACAGAGATATGACAAGAGTACCTTCAAATTTCATAATCAAATCAAAGTAAGGCATCTCAAAGAAGACTTACAGACTAAAATCTCTCTATTGCTTGTGGATAAGAAGTACTCTCTGGCAGTGGAGCTCAATGACGACACAAAGGACCGAACAGTTGACGCTATAGGCTTTAGTACCTATTCCAATAGCAAATCCACGGTTCTTTCTTATGCTTCCATATTTGAAACACTTTGGAGGCAGAGTGAACTCTATGAGCGCCTTGAAGAGCTAAATGAGGAACTAAGGTTGCGTGATGTAGCACAACGGGAGTTTATTAATACCGCTGCTCATGAGCTGCGTACACCCATTCAACCGATACTAGGATTATCGGAGATTGTACTGAAGAGTAACAAGGACGAGGATCTCAAAGAATATCTGACAATAATTGCAAGAAATGCAGAGCGGTTACACCGCCTTACTAATAATATATTGGATGTCACCAGGATTGAAGGCAAAATACTAAGACTAGATAAGGGAATGGTCGATTTAGATAATTTGATATCATCGCTAGTAACAGAATACCAAACATCTATAGAACAAAAAAAAATTGGAAAGGTCAGAAACAAGAACGACGATGGCGTCAACAAGGAAGATAAAGACCTGTTTAGTCAAATACATTACAGCCCTTCAGCAGACGTACGCTCTGTCATGATAGAAGTGGATAAGGACAGGATTATTCAAGTCCTATCTAATCTTATAAACAATGCCCTAAATGCTTCAAACAAAAGAAGGATTGTAGGTAATGATGAAATTTTTCCAATCAAAGTCTCGATGAAAAAAGATAATAGTTCTGAGGAAATCACCATAATTGTGAGTGACAGAGGAACGGGGATTGATAAGAGCATGAACGGAAAATTATTTACCAAATTTGCTACTACGACTGATGGTGGAACCGGACTTGGTCTGTACGTGTCAAAAAACCTTGTTGAGGCACACGGAGGTAAAATATGGGCCTTCAATAACTCCAATGGACGAGGTGCTACGTTTTGCTTCACATTACCTCTCAAAACCGTCGCCGGACGCCTCAGTTCAGAAATATAAAATCCTTCAGAGGTATCAAAAAGAAATTAGTTTTAGGTTGGGGTAGAAGTGGGGTCACCAATTTTTTCAATCAAGCGTATGTCGGAGAGAATAAAGGATGGGGATATATCTCCTACTGAATTAATTGAAGTATCCTTGGACAAGATCAAGATATTAGATCCTATCCTTAACGCATTTATTACAGTTATTGAGCGAGATGAATTATTCAGGCAGGCTCAAATAGCCGAAAAAGAAATTAGTCACGGAAAGTACCGTGGCGCCCTGCATGGTATCCCATTTTCAATTAAAGATATTATCCATGCAAAAGGAATTAGATCTACTGCAGGTTCGAAAATACTTACGGATTATGTTCCCAAGTCTAGCGCATCTGTTGTGCGAAGAATGAAGAAAGCCGGGGCAATTCTCATCGGTACAAATAATTTAAATGAATTTGCTTCGGGAATAACTGGGTTAAATCCATTCTATGGATCATCCAAAAATCCGTGGGATACAACCAGGCTATCAGGGGGCTCAAGCGGTGGATCTGCGGTTGCTGTCTCAGCAGGTATGGTTTTATTTTCCTTAGGAACAGATACTGGAGGATCCATTACGGTTCCCGCATCGCTATGCGGCGTTGTTGGACTAAAACCTACTTACGGTAGGATTAGCGTGAATAATATTTTTCCATTAGCCCCTACTCTGGACCATGCAGGTTGCATTACAAAAAGTGTATGGGACGCAGCTGCCGTGTTGGAATACGCTGCTGGTTGGGATGCTTTAGATGCCACTTCAGCAAATAATAATGTGCCTTCATATACTAAAATCATAGAGAAACCAAATCTTAAAGGGCTACGAATTGCAGTCCTAGAAGAATATTTCTGCGACAGTTTGCACTCTGAAATAGCAGGCCTGTTTTATGAGTTTGTTGATTTTTTACGCTCCATGAAGACTGTAGTAATAGATGACATAAATTTGCAAGATACTGAAGAATACTACGAGTCGTGGAGAAACATTAGACTTGCAGAGGCTACAAACGTTCATCTGAATTGGATTAACAGAAGGGCAGAGGATTATAGCCCTGAAGTAAGAGAAATGTTGGTACAGGGCAAAAGAATATCTGCAGTTGATTATATCAATTCCCTAAGAACGGTAAAAGAAATAAGAAGTGAGTTCTTAGCCATGTTTTCAAATCGGAAGATTGACGCTATTGTCGTTCCTAGTACCATTGCACCTGCCCCTAGAGTCGATGATAATGTAGTTCGGGTAGGCAAGAACGTTGTGTTAGGAACTCGCCAAGCCTTACTGCGAAATACAATAGTATTTAATAGTACTGGCCTACCTGCCATTAGTATTCCGATAGGATTTACCAATAGCAATATGCCAGTAGGAGTTCAAATAGTTGGGCCTCCTTTTAAGGAGGAGATAATTCTCTCCATCGCATATTGCTATGAACTGATATGCAGCAACATGGATAGATTTGTTCCACAATTACATTGAGAAAGAAAACAGGTCTGTGTCACCACCACGACAATCTGCGTTACGGTGAGCTGGTACCTATACAGGTTTTTATTTTTCCTTTTTTTGAACATCGAACATCGTATCTACTCATACCTATTTACATACACAAGAAATACCAGGGTCCAATTCTTCCCAAACTTTTACATAATTGATGTACACGCTAATGAGACACATACTACCAATACATATGTATAAAGAATATCATTATAATAGACCGACTGAGAGCGGACTGAAAGAAAAAATTGTCCAAAACTAGAGATGAGATAACAAAGCATCGGATTAGAAAGCTTAGGATTGTATTCTTTATTGTTACCGGATTTCTAGCTGTAGAAGTAGTTTTCGGTCTTATAACTGGTAGTTTGGCGTTACTAGCAGATGCCGGTCATATGGTTGCAGATGCCGGAGGGCTTGCCCTAGCTCTCTTCGCAATATCCTACTCCCGAAAGCCTCCCACACCTCAAAGAACCTTCGGATTTTATAGGATGGAAATACTTGCCGCGCTAGCAAATGGAGTTGTACTGATTTTGATCTCCTTTTACATACTCTATGAAGCATATTGGCGCATAATAGAACCTCGTCAAATCGATGTTCTTCCAATGCTGGTGGTAGCGTGCGTAGGACTTGTCGTAAATGTCATAGGAATATTACTTCTCAAGAGCCACACTCACAATATCCCTCTAAATTCAGTCGAAAGAGCTGATCTAACATTGGACAAAGATCATCATCATCCTAAGAAGGAAAAAGAGGGGGACTTGAATATGCAAGGCGCCTATCTTGAAGTCCTTAGCGATACACTAGGATCAGTTGGGATAATCATTGCAGCCGTTGTCATATATGTAACCGGCTTTTATTTGGCTGACCCCATAGTAAGCATCGCTCTCGCTTTATTCATCTTTCCGAGGACTTGGAGACTACTCAACAAATCGCTTCATATTCTCATGGAGGGAGTTCCTGCCAATATATCACACGAAGAGGTTAAGAATGCAATTCTTCAAATCAAGGGCGTAACTGGAATTTTTGAGTTGCATATCTGGACTATTACCTCAGGTCTGAATGCATTATCCGCCCATGTTGTAGTGATCGATCCGAGTAGGTCTTTAGAAGTGCTTCAAGAGATAAATTCTTTGCTCGAGAAGAATTTTAGAATCACCCATGCCACTATCCAGATAGAAGGCTATCATGACCAGACAAGATCTTTTTAGATACCAGAACATCAAGGACATGCGAATAAGTCGAGACAATACTTAATTTATCTAATGGAAATCTGAGCGTAGATTTATCAACCTTACAATTGGAATGCAAACGCATTAAAAATTGGTACCGACAGCACCGTATCCCATCCCATAATCATATCATCATAATTAGCGTTTCCGTCAAACAAGGTCGTTGGTCTGTGAGCTACAAATATATAAAATCAAGAAAGGAAGGAAATTCCCCTCATACATTTCTAGTCGCTATCGACAACACCATTTTCACTGTCGCTGTCACCATTGTCTACGCTAGGTCCTGAGGCGCTACGAGATCACAATTAGGAGGTACTCCTGTAAATCCTTCTTTACATTGGGGTGCTGCTGGGCCAGTATTTCCTATTGGGAAACAATTAGGTTGTGTTCCTTCAAATCCTTGTGGGCACTCTGTGGATGTTGCTCCACTAGGTGCAGACGCTCGTATTTGGCTTAGAAGAACTACTTCAAGATTATCCCCCCAAGCATGATCACTACAAGCACACATATTGAAATAGATCTAAGTTTCATTTTTATAGGTCACAAAAAAGAGGATATGATATAAACATTTTTCACATTGCTTGAGCAGTTGACGCAAAAAACCGTAGAGTATTTAATGCTAAAAACACTAATAGTGAAGATATAGTATGGTAAACAGGTAACCTTTTCGAATTATTCCTAAGCGACCTATTATGCATGATGTAGTCGCAATGGTGAAAATATAATTAAAGAATGTGTGATAATTTTGCTTTCAATATAAAGAATATTTGTAGACATATTAAATGTAGGACACATAAGTTAATTACTTTTATTTAACAGACTACTGACCGCACCCACACCGTAATAAAATGCTAAATAGTAGTTATTTAGCCCTCTCTAAGATTTCAGTTACATCCTTAGCGTTAGATGGATTCGTGTTTATATTGCATTTGAGAACAGTCAATCAGCAGCTGTCGAATAAGTCTTGTAATAATTTGTTTACCTCCAGAAGCGCACGACCTATAGCGCCGAATAGATCATTCTTTTATGTCCATGCTGTTTTCCCTCTTCAATAACCTACCCTCTCTCCCTCCCCGTCACAGTATCTTCGACTTAAATACCGACAGCTGATGGATCACTAGATGGACGATCGCCTTCTGTTGTACACAGGCAACGACCGTCTTGAGAATTAATGAAAGTAAACGGGGATGATACATAAACATGAATAACGATATCATTGATGTGAGAAAAACATATGACTATTTGAGAAAATCCCAGACCCATCTAGTACAGTCTTCAGAAATTGCCACCGCATGTGTCTGCCAAAATCTCTTCAAACTAGATTATCCTTATGGAGCAATCAGAAGCGATAAAGACTACTTAGTCGCGAATACTGTTCATGATATAATGAGTTTGTGTGTGAGCGGCCCCATCCTTGAAAATTGGCATAGTGGGTTAGAGAATTATGAGCAGCTTGGAGAGAAAATTGTAAATGAATCATCCAATATAGTAAATATCATTATCAAGGATACGTTAGATGGCGCAAACCGAGAAAATAGATTTGTCCCAGACGATTTCGAAATCCAAGTCAATGATATCTTTCATGGTCTTGTACTGGGCATGACTAGGAGGCTGATGAAGAAGTACGAAAAACCTTCAAGAGCCTTGACGGAAGTTACAATTACCAATATCAAGAACCATCACGAAGGGAGGATCGACGCCATCCTAGAGTATCCTAATGGATACGGCTTATTAGACTGGAAAAGTTACGATCTTAGCAATACTATTAGTGGTCGAGAGAAATGGCAGCTCATTGCTAATACCCTACTTGCAAATTTCAGATACAAGCGGAACGAAGACGATTGGACGGAACACAATTTTTCCTGCATAGTACACAATGGTGGGGTTTACTTCCCTAAAACAGAAACTATGACAAAGGAAGTGGAGAGAATTAAGACCAATAGACAATTTGCCCACATGGTCCTCTGTGGGCAAAGAGTTCGTGTTCAGAGACCAAAATTCTGCCCCGTATGCGATAAGGGCTTAGAGGGAAGTAAGGAATGTCTTTTCTATCAACGTGATGCTAGATTAGCGTATGAAGGCAAACTACCAGCGCAGTACGATAAGATGACAAAACAATTTTTTGCTAAACGCTATGCCATCTTAAAGGAGAGAGCAGAAACTCACTTACACAAACATGTTGCTTCTGTGCTGATTAACAAGCATGGAGAGGAAGAAGCCTTGCGAAGGTTGGAAAAAATCGGCGTGCTATGCAGAGGGTACTCCTATGATTTTGATGTTGATGAAAGAGTTGTTTTTTCGAGAGCTGACGATAACATTCCGCTGGAGCCACGTAGGATTGTAAGAGTAATAGGAGCTGAACCAGGCAAATCACTTCTCTCGTGTATAAGTGAGCAAGCAAGTGTAATGGAAGTAAAAAATAGTAAGATCACTCTTGGTTTTAGGTCGAAGATTGCTGTGCGTAGGGCGAAGAAGCAACTATTTCATTTGCCTATTTTCTTTTTAAGGGATGAGCTTAATCTCACACGAAGCATGCTGCGACCTATACATCAATTTCACAAACTAGCCGCTGATGTTTTTATTCCACGGGAGCTATTGCTATGACGATAAATCTTAATCCAGATCAATCTAGAATACTGAACTGGCGCGTTAGTTCAGGAGGGGTGGCTGGTGTCATTGGACCAGCAGGATGCGGAAAAACAACTACGGGCAGCTTTCTAGCTGTCAAGATGATTTGCGAGGGGTATGCTAAAAATGTGCTCTTAGTAGCCTTTACCAATTCGGCCGCCAACGAATTTTCAAGAGAATTGAGCATGGTGTTGGGTCCTGAAGGATCAAAATTCCTGTGCGTCAGAAGTGGATATGCGCCTGGTGCGGATCTCAGGCTCCCTATACCTTTTAGTAATAACATTGAGATCGTAAGGGCCAAGAAAATCGTAATTTGTACAACACAATCACTCAAGCGATTATCTGCCTCCATAAAGTTTGATAATATGATTATTGATGAAGCTGGTATCGAAAGGCTAGAACATCTTTTGTCACCATTTGCTCTTGGAATCAACCAGTTAGGTATTCATCTTATGAAAGAGAACATTTCATTTGAAACCAATAACATAATCGAACTTGCATCACAGTGTGGTATTGTAGCTACTGTTGTAGGCGATCCTAAGCAATCAAGACCTATAGGATTAGCGGATTATGATCTTAGTGCAATGGAATGGGTACTTAAGTGTGCCAAGTATGACACACTCTTTACTACCCATCGACTTCCTGATAAGCTGGCGATGTTAGTAGATGAGTTTGCTGATTATGGTGGCTTGAATTCGGCTCCCGAAATCGCAAGTAGAAGGATGGACGTGAAGTATGCCATCGATGAGAAATTTAAGAATGTTCTCAATCCGGAAGAGGTCATTACCTGGGTAAATCTGAATGGTAACGAAGAGATGGGAGGTCCTAGCTCATGGTATAATGAATTAGAGGCAAAAGCTTGCGTCCGCATCTGTTCTGAACTTAGAAGAGTGGCCCCTTCAAAGTCGATCTCCGTAGTAACCCGATATACAGAGCAAAGGCGTACAATATTAAAATATCTTCAGTCCCTTGACATAGATGCCCGGGTGTTGACAACGACCGGTGCGCTGGGAACACAAGCAGATATCGTTATTTTCTCTCTAGTCAGAAATAATCCCGAAAGAGTGGTAGGAGCCGTCGGCTCACTTCAAGACCTAAACGTAGCAATCTCTCGATCTAAGGAAAAATTGATCATTCTTGGAAGCTTCGAAATGATGCTAAACAGCTTAACTAGCTCATTCAACTTGAACCCGCGCCTCAAACAAAACTTCGCTCAAAAGCTAGCGCGGCTTGTAGATAAAAAGTACGGCATGGTAGTTGAGGCTCCTAATATCTTGTGCAATTAGGGCAAACACCCTACGTGCTTTTTCGGTCTTGTCGAAAATGATATTTACCGAATAGATCACTTTCCTTAGATTTAGCTTATTATTACCGAAACTGCTGCCATTATATCTGTCCAGATCCTCTAATGTCTCAAATGTCAGTTCGTTGACATCACCACCCCTTGCTCTCCTTTTCTCTGGACATTCGGTGTACTTCCTCTTTTCTAAGTTTTTTGATTTATTACTAGACTCGTTCATACTTGATGCGGCCTTTTTTTGGATCAATGAACTTGATTGCATACTACACCACTACAGACTTCCTAAGGAATTCATTTCATTCGGAAAGCCTAATTTATGTCACCTATGTCGTACAAGGATTAGCTGATTTTGTTCAAGTAATCATTAATTGTTCTTCGATGAAATAAAGAAAACAGTTAAGCGCAGGAGAATAAATTGACTCACAACAATCCAGTTTAGCTAATGATTAATTTCATAAAGTTTTCTAAATAGGCTAATCCAATCTAAGGAGAGTCGTCTTCTGATTTTATTCCATCAACAACTCTTTTTATGGATCAACCCATATTGCGTTAATAAAAAATTTATGAATCGGAGACTTTTCGTTCTTCCTATTCTTTATTACCTTCCTATACACAGACCACTTGGATTACTTGTCTCACAACT
>WHTU01000047.1 GCA_009377575.1 Nitrososphaeraceae archaeon
CTTGAATTCCTTGCTCTCCTTGTTCGCCTGGAGGTCCTTGTTCTCCAGGATCACCCTTCTCACCCTTCTCACCTTGAATTCCTTGCTCTCCTTGTTCGCCTGGAGGTCCTTGTTCTCCAGGATCACCTTTATCGCCTTTTTCTCCAGGGATTCCTTGTTCGCCTGGCGGTCCTGGCGGTCCAGGGATTGTAGATGTACATCTAACACAAATATCAATGTCAATACTTCTGCTGTGAGCATTAAATCTCCAGTCATGACCATTATCAGCACTTATAGGTACAGCAACTGCACAAAGTAAAAGAATAGGTAATGCTATAATAATAGGCATAATTATCTTAAGGTGAACATCGGCAGTTAGCTTCATCCTACGAAATTTATCGACTATTTCATTTTTCTGAGTTAGGATCTATAATGCTGTAGCTCTAGTCATAGATATATTCTATAAGAGATCATAAGGCTTCCAAATATGATCAGAGAATAGGTAGAGCTACATATAGAAGGCCTCTAACAAAAAATTATATAGCTATCATACCAAACCTGACAAGTACTTATATCAATACTCTTCTAATGGTCAGGAGGATCGGATCTGGTATTAACCATTCTCGCTATTATGCAGAGTTAGTATATGCCACCGACTAAAGAATGTAGTTGTGATCGACGAATGCCTCATTCAGTAGAATTTGTGATAATAGGTTCGAAAATAGAGTTGCAATGCCGCACATGCAATAGTTCGATTAAGTGGTGGGATGAAGAAACTAATAAGATCATACCTTTTAGGCGCACATGGTCAGACGAAGACTGTTCTGCAATGCGTTAACTTATCATTTGTTCTAATAGAAAAAATATCAGATTTATGAGAGCGTCTGAATTTGCTTAATGCAGATAAGCAAAACGCGCGCTCTGATACCAATCATGAACACCAAATATTTGGTAATCGTAGCAGCAATGACAGCCATGCTGGTCGGAGCAACAGCACTTGCAACAGCAGACAGTGCATTCGCAGGAAAGAAGAGAGAATACAACCAGGCAACATCACAGGCTAATGCATGTGGAAATGGCGAACTTCCGTTGAATGTCGGTTGTCAGAACGTTGGTTCACAGATTCAAGGAGATGAGAACTCAGTAGCACTTGCAGCAGATCAAGTATTCCCATCAATCGAAGACGATGATGAAAACGGAGATAAGTAAAAAATATCAAATTCTGTGAATAGTGAACAGTGAAACTGACTCCATCCCTTTTTATTTTTGCTATCTGAATCTTAAATTCATGATCAAATACAGGGGGCTATCTTGAATTACGATCATGATAGAATTAAAATCTTAATCTAAATTGGCTAATGCATATAAATTAATGCAGCAAATTGATATCCTGCATTTATGACATCTTAATTGAGTATCTCTATCCGTTTAACTAATTCCTTTAGTTCCCTGTATGTGGAATCACTGACACAAATACTAAATCCAAAGTACTTTCTTTATCCATCTGAGAAAGCGATTTATTGGTTGCTCCACCTCCTACAAGACTCATATTTACTAATTGAGGGGATGACCAATCTGGGTTAATTAGATTTGTACTTCCTATTTGTAAATTGGACAGAGATCCGAAAGGATTGAAATCTTGGGATAAGCCTTGACCTGCAAACGGAGTTATCTCATTACTTAACTGGTTCCGTCCATTCATAGAAGCTAAAGATAGTATATCTTGCATACTGAAGGGGATTCGAGCTCCTATGACACTAACTGAATCATTACTGTTGATGTCTGAAGCGATTAAATTCACAGTCAACCCATCAGTTTCGTTATCATTATCATTACCGTCACTTAAGGAATTTGTGCCAATATCATTCTCTTCGACTGCTATTCCAGCGATTTTGATACCTTCGATCATACTCGTTCCGACTGCACCAAATATAGATGATCCATTGAATATGCTACCTGCAAAACTATTCATGAATAGCTCAAAGTCTTGCATGCCGGCCATTCCTGAATCTTCTTCCATGAATGGAGAGAAGCCTTCTGAAAAATTCTCACCTTGAAAACCAAAAGATGATTCATCCTCTGTCATGCCATTGAAATCTTCATCAAGAAATGATAAAGAGTCTACCAATTGGAAGGAATCAAAGATGTCTTGAACAATTGGATAGAATTGATCATATGTTGAATTTTCAGTTTCAAAAAATAGATAATAAGCCCTGTTATTGGTTTCATCAATTAAACCTGTTTCAACCGACTTTCTTGCCAAACCATTAGAATTATCTGTAAAAACTATCTCATAAGCAGGCATTCCCGAAATAGTGCTATTGGTTTGAACTGATTCAAGGCTGAAGTTGGAATAGCTGTTTCTATAAGCATTAATTGTATTTCTTGCGTACTGATCTAGAGATGGCAACTGTCCAATTTCTAAATCTTCTATCCCTATCTGCAGATTAGTAGATAAAGTGGGCTCATCTGAGATTGGTGGAATAACGTCAAGAATAGAATATATCGTAGTGTTGGAAGCAATGTCAGGTTCCGTATAGGTCCAATCAGATGGAAACTCAATATTAAACCCATAATATGGACTCGAATACGTAGATAAGGAAACATTGTCGGAAGGTAGCTGTGCTAAAATCTGTTGCCCGAAGGATGCCAAACCTAAGAACAATAGTACTGCGGCAAAAGTGAATGATACAAACATGCTAAATATTGAAGATGCTAATGTGAAGGAGGTCCTGTTTTCATGGAGCATTTTGATAAACAAAAAATCTAGAGGAAGTATACATTTAAACTTACCGTCAGATGAAGAGCATGGAAAAAGATTCCAATTCTAGTTATGTAGATTCACGAGTGAGAAGCCAATGATTAGATTCGAACCTCGATCGTTCATCTCGCATCATAAACAATTTATCTTTGAATAGTTGTTGACGGTTGTGAATTACTAAAGAATGCTTTAACGTGAGGTCGATAGAGATAATACAGAATCACCTTATTAATTGCTATGGCTATCGTCAAATGTATTACTTTGCCATATTTTCATTTGTTAATTTTTCCTTAAATACTGGACTATATTCAATAATTATAACCAGATAGCTAGTGGTAAACTATGGAAATACCTAGACAAAACTATACTCTCGAATCGTTTCTGGATTATATCATTAAGAACACCGAAAAAGTGTTTCATGAAAAACAGGAACGTAAGTGGCTTAAGGTTTACCTAGTGTATACCATCAAAGATTGGGAGAAGCTGTTCGAAGGATTGAAAAAAGAGAAGTATGGAGAGATTACCCATATTATATTCGATACAAATCCAATTGGTAATCCTTTAGGAGTCACAACGGAATATTACGTATATCAATGGATTCCAGGACTGATCTTGCTATTTACATCATCTACTCAAGAATATTATGAGAGAACAATAAAACACTTTATAGCGTCAAAGAGGGGGATCACACAATCTTGGATAAGGCCATTTCTAATGGATCAGATAAGGAAGTACTTGATTGAGAGTCATCATGCCCTAACTTATCGGTTCATAGGTAGGAGGTTCAGATACTGGAAATATCCCACGAAAATAAGATCCGATTATGATAGGCGTATATCCTACTCAGGAGAAGATGCTGATTACGCCTTGAATGAATTGGCTGAGCTCTATGGAATTATACCATCTTCAATTGATATGCGAATAGGCGAATCCAAATTCCAAATTAATAGGAATGGGCTGTTCGTCATCAGGCACATCAATAGGACGACAATTGGTGTTCTGCAAGAAATAATTGAAAAGATCCTGGCTGAACAGATTCGCATTCGAAATATCTCTGAAGAATTTATTATTAAGACAAAGAGCTTGGGCGAAGGCAGAAATGAATTAAAAGTTCAGAGTGTAGTAGCGGGTAAAATAATACTTCCAAACAGAATACAGTCTAAACTAACAATAGATAACATGTTTCACAAACACAACGATTTGAATTACGATCCAGGATATGCAAATATTGACGATGAGGACAGGATGGAAACTAATTTCTCCTTCTTAGATACATTTATACAAGAACATCCATTGATTTTCGCTGCAACCGTCTTAGATGAAACTAAGGGAACTGTATTCGGCATTAGTGGCGAAGAGAATGGGATTGCACTGATCCCGAAACACAGAACTACATTTGAATCATTTCTCAATTTCTTTAATTATATTGCAGAAAACTTTGATCATGATGCTGGTTTAGCTATTTTCAGGTGAAGGATACTTTGCTTGACGATAAAGAATTCTTAGAATCTCTTACGTTTGACGATTTGAAAAAAGAATATACTCAGAGAAAGAAAGAACTTATTTCAGACATAAATAATACGTATCTAAAACAAAGACAAAAACTAATCCGCAAGTATTCTCAAGAAACTGAAATCGATAAACGCCATAGAATGATTCTCAACGCTTGTATTTTTCCTTTTTCCCATGACGGATCCTTATCTAGTCTTGGTTATTATTTTGTAAGGGCATCGCCTTTGTCGGAACTAGGAATATCAAACTTGGATTTTCTTTTATTTCATCCTGACTCTCCAACTTGTTCGATTTTTGGAGAGGTGAAGGGAAGCATTAATGATTCACAAAAAATTGTTGATGAACTAAAGTTACGCATGAAGGAAGTAGAAAAAAATGACAGTTACATCAAAGATAAGTACATTAAGAACCAAAATACGAGGACAGAGTTTGTTCTGGGAGCAGAGTTTCCAGAAAGTAATGAAATTCATAAGACTGTGTTAAGAAAAGGTGGCAAAATCAAGGTATGGGCTGCTGGTCATCGCTTGGGATCAGATCGCCCTGTGTTATCCTTATTTAGACCACTAGCAAATAACGAAGTTGCAAAATCAATGCTGCACGAAGATCCCATACTAACACAAAAACTAAAAAATATTCCAACTTCTTTCGATTACAAAAGTATGTTTCCCGAGAGCCATATTGTGGCTCAGCTTAAAATTCTTTTATTAGTAGAAGAAGATGAAGAAAGATGCTTTGCTCTTTCAGACTTAAACGATTTAGTCAAGGAAGAATTAATTTATTTGGAAGAGGAACAAATCAAAGTTATTTGCAGTAAGATCCTTTCTGTGGCCGAAAATATCGGATTTGTTCAGAAGGTAGATGCAGAACAATACCGATATAAAATTACTTCTAAAGGACGAAGGGCGGACACCAAAGAAGACGATTTGAAGAAGAAATGGATTGACTTTGCAATACACAAAGAATTAGAAAATGAAAAAAATGAAAAGGTATTGGAATTACAAAAGGTGTACATAGAGAAAAAGAAAAAAAGAAAAACGATTACAGACTACTTCGTGGAATAGTGAGTCAAGAGAATGATCATGAGGGAGTCATCGAAGCAATTCCGAAAAGACAGAGGACTTGGTCGAAGTGATACACTCAGAAATCCATCACTAAGGATACAGCAGTAATAAGATTCGATCCAATCCTCGTCAATCAGTTAATACTAGATCCTCAGTTGCAGATGAATTGACTAAACTCGCATGCTAAAGGAGCTAGGAGTAATTACTGAGGAAGAGTTTGTCAAGCTCAAGAAAAATGTTATAGATGAAAAGAGATAAATCGACTAAGTTGAAAAAGGTAGTAGAATATTAACTGGCTTAATACGAGGCTGTTTCAGGTATACCCAGAAGCCCAGTGGTTATCATATCAACTTTTACTATATATATAGTAATTTAATAGCTATAACTTAAAAACTTAAATCAAATTATATGGATATTAAATACCAATTGAGGAATAACTTTCATGAGTATGGCTATTTCCGCTATGTACACTGTCCTCTATGTGCTGACTGGGCAGGTGTGAGATGGACAAAAACAAATAAATTGATGATCCGGTGCGAATCTTGCAAGACACTCTTATTTGCTAACTCATATGCCTCTCAAGAATTATTGAAGAGGTTGCCTGAATTTAATAATAATTTAAAAAATATTTCTAACCCTTATTATTATTGAATTGACGTTAGTTCCTCGCAGTTTGTATATATCATACCCGCCCTTTCTCATTTAGTGTCTGTCTAAATTTCTCTATATCAGCCGGTCCATGAAAAGCGGGCCAACCTTTATGCTTTTTCACGACATGTCGTACGTACGAATCCTCACTATCAAAAGGATTAATTTTGTTACTTCCACCAATGATAGAGCAGTAAACACAGGTATAAGCTATTTCTCCACTAGATTCAGACTGCGTTGTTCCATAAGAGAGAGATTCTTGTTGTATAAATCGCTTTTCGATCCCCTTATTTTGCTGTAAAGAAAAATCCTCCCCTCGCACACACACATTCTGTTGTAAAGAATCTATCCGATAGATATTTGATTTTTTATTTATAGTATATTCATACAAGAATAGAGGTGGTGTGCGTGGGGGGTAATTTTCTTTATATCCCCTATCCTCTACTAATATATCAGTAGAACGTTCAGGAGGGGGAGTTTTTTCTTTACACCTCCTTAGCTCTGTAAACTTGTCAGATAGGAACCAATCAAATTCAGATTTCAAGCTCATCTCTTTTAGAGAATTGTATTGATCGGGATGGTATGTTACGTCTACTAGGCCTATTGCTTTCAGCTCCACCATAGTTCTAAGAGCAGTCGGCTTCGTTGTGTTTAAAAAGTTAACGATTTGGGCAGTTGTAAGTCTTCCCTTGTTTTCTAATAAGAGCTCAAATACCCTGGTCCTTTCCAGAGTAGCAGTGGACAAAGCAGTATGTATCACTACTGGAATATCGTCTTCAGTAATGTAACTTCTACCCATAGACAGAGCATGACCTCTAGCTAAATTTCGAAGCTGAGTTATCGCTCTAGATGGATCTTCTATCTTCGCAAGTGTATATGCATATTCTGAACCTTGTGTATCTTTGGTTTCCCACGTAGGAACAAGTGCCCTTAAATGCCCTAATAGTTTGGCAAGCCTGATTATGATCCTATATGCTAATTCTTCATCTCTTTCAGAATTCAAGGATATTTTTGGCAAACCCTCATCCTCATCCATGATAATGTCTGGATTCATTTCGAAATATGCCAGATATTCAAGTAGAGCTTCGCGGATTTCTTGTAACTTCTCTGCGAAGCTTTCATGTCTTGTATTGTAGTAATAGTCCTCAGTTTCTTCTATCCGTGGTAGTCTAAAGAAGTATAATTTTGGACCTAAATTACCTAGAAGTTTATGCACCTTATACGGGATATCTACCGAAGCACCTAGCCAGGCATACATAATCCTTTCATTATATCCTCTATGTCCTTGTGCTCCACTATCACTTTCATAACCATGACCGTCTGCTACTCTTGTGAGTATTCCTAATATCTGCAATAAGTCATCATCTCTTGCCGCAAAGACAGGAGCTAATTCAGGAGTAAGAAAAAGCTTATTTTTCATTTTAGGAAGCATATCAATCTCTTTCAACTTCTCTTTTTTTACAGCAGAATTGTGCGAAACAAGCGATTTAGGACTAAAATTATCAGTATAGAAAGTGTGCTTATGTCCTCTGAATAATTCGATTATTGAAGTCTTTAGCGAGCTTGCTGGACCAAGGATTATGCCAGCAAAAGGAAGTGTACACCGATTGATATTCAAAATAGTTTTTACTGAAAGAGCAAATTCTAAACCAGGCCAAAGATTTGGCATATTTTTTAGTGTAACATTTTTTAGATTTTCATACATTTCAAATAGTCTAGAAGTACTCCAATCTTCTTTAGACTTGCTTTCATCCTCTTTTATTTTCCCCTTCTTCTCCTTGTCATTGTTATCCTTTAATGGTATATGTCTACAGCCCAGTTGTTGCAGGATATCCGGGTTTGCAATGTTACCATCTTCATCGAAATCGCCTGTAACTTTTGCTAGAACATTATCTATCTCTTTTAATTCAGAACTAGCTCTTTTGAAAATATCTTCGATTTCTTTGTTGTGTGTTTTTAGATTATTATCTGACATTCAAAAACTCTCTCGTTAACTTAAATGACACTTGCACCTACATGAAACCCTAAAACCAAGGCCTTCCCATTGTCTAGCACATTTCTGGTGTGCAACGTGGATGCATTCCTTGCTCTTGAATTCAAGCAAATCAATATCTATCACTTTCGATCTCCTTTCAGTTCACCATTACCGATAAGACGAAGTATAAGTTCGGAATACGATTCCCCGAATATTCCTTCCTTTCGCAGTTTCCGAAAGGCTTCAGTTGTTAGTGTTATTGTATGTCGAGCACTCATTTCATTCACTAACGAAAACAAAATATTTCTAAGAAGTTTCCCAATTTGTATTGAAAACTGGCAATAACCACCTTTATGGAATCTCTGACAACGATATGGAAATAATAGAATCGATCGTAATTACACTAGCCATCATCTGCCATAGCTATATAGAAAATCGTGGTAGATATTCGGCAGAAAAACTGGCTAAAGGTTACTCTACACTAGGATCTAGCCATAGTAAACGAGCATTTACTTCTCTGATATCCAACTTGTATAACATAGATTATACAAATGGAAAGTTTCCTGAGCAGATAAATAAACAAATAGCACAACATTTGTTGAAACAAAATACCAACTATATGTGCTTACCTGAGCTATCAAAGTTGTTAAAGAAATTAGAATCCTATGACATCTTTTGCAAAATAGAGGGAAAGAAAAATATTAAATCAAAATCTCCAGAAAGCCTTCCTCGTAAACCAAAAGTAGGTCTAAAAAGACGTGGAGGTTATCTGGTAATACGTAAAACTAGTAGATCGATAGAGGATTATAAGCGGATTATAGGAAATCCCAACACGCTTATGATTATAAATCAAAAATTAGCTAAATATAATAATTTACTTAGACCCTTTTATGAACTCTTAATAGACGACGTATTAGAAGCAATTAAGAAAGGAGATGAAAATGCCAATGCCTTTTTGACCGCGTGTATTACCAGTAC
The DNA here is from genome assembly GCA_009377575.1 of Nitrososphaeraceae archaeon. Lineage (GTDB taxonomy): Archaea > Thermoproteota > Nitrososphaeria > Nitrososphaerales > Nitrososphaeraceae > TH5896. The sequence goes on from WHTU01000047.1 coordinate 8,915, forward strand.
TTTTCCTGACTTAGATCGAGATAAAATAGATCTGGAATCATTTAAGACGGCACTTGCGGATAGGGCAAATAAAGACTTAGAAGAAGATAAAAAGGCCTTTGAAAGATACTTGCTACAAAATCCAAATTCTCACTTCTTCTTTATTCTCAGTTTAACTGGATTAACTTCACCCGATCCACAATAATATTGTCTATCTATGATTAGTCGGTTTCAGCTGCCCTGAATCAATAAGTGATTGAATTAGTTGTTCAAATTGTTCCTGCTTACGCATCATATTTTGAATCATTTTATCTTTCTCTTCAAGCTGTGATGCAATATCTGCACCTTTTCTTTCTAATTCCTCATAATCAAGAAAGGTTAGATAGGGTTCTATTTTCTCAAAAATCTGTATTGTATCTTTCTCAGGCTTAGTGTAGTACATACTACCGGAATGACCTATATAGTACTCAGAAAAATCAGAGAAACCAAGATCAGATATCGTGGTTTTAACGTATCTTCTAAATGAATGCAATGTGATTTTTCTTCGGCCTTTAAAGTTGTTGTTTTCTCTAGATCCTTTTCCTATTCGATCTAATGTGCGTGCAAATTCCGCACAAAGTTCTTTATAGAGGCTTCCTGGTTTAATGTCTTCTTCTTCTCTTATTGCAAATAACAGATGCTCATCATTTCGTTCGGGCACTACATATTTTGATAATGCTTTCCTCTTACCTTGTTTGATGTTAGTAGTACTACTGTAAAATGATATTCTCCTCCTGCGATATTTGTACTCTTTCCAAAGTTTAATCTGTTGAACCAGTTCCTTATTTAAGAGAACAGTTCTATCTGTCTTTGTTTTTGTATATTCGCCCCTAATAACAACCGTTGGATGGGCGGAGTCTAGTTCATAATCACATACCCGAGTAGAGAATGCTTCAGTAGCCCGCATTCCTGTTGAAGCGAGAAGCAGAATATACGTCTTTAATCGAATATTAGAACATGAATTAATTATATTTATTACGTCAGTTTTTGATAAGGCGGCTTTCTTTCTTTTAATAATCTTTGGCATTTTCACGCGTAGTATGAATTTTCGTGGAGATATTTCTATCTTATCTGATTGCGATTCCAAGAAACCCCTTGCAGTGCTTATTCGTAATTTAATTGTAGTTGGAGAAAGATTACGCCCGTTATCCTTGGAGCAGAGATATTTTACATATTTTGAAAGTACATGATAAACATCAAAAACACCTTGTTCTAATCCTTGCATCAACTGGTCTATAGATATGTCAAATTCGTTAGTAACGAACTGCCTAAAATTGTCTAATCGGAGGTGGTATTCATGCGCTGTAGATGATGACATATTTCTTACTGATTCTATATACTCTGTAATTGGATCATCAGTAGTTAGGATGTCATGATTAATTAGTTGATTCTGACCGGAACTTTCGTTTATTTTCACGCCTATGTTGAACATTGGATTGTATAAAGGGATTCATAAGTGTTTGTATTTGTCTAGTTTAGTGCCTTACAAATGGTATTATCTTTCATCTAGGCACATAGATATAACTGGGCGATGTATGTATTCAGTACATAACAGATCATGTCCTTGTAGTAATTTTACTCCATTAAATAAAGGACGGATTAGTTCGATACTAAAGACGCCTTGATAATAGAATTAGTATAAGATTTCTATATTAATACCTTAATTTTTCGTACTAGATAATAAAATGATCCATAATTAGGGATAACAATTTAGAATTCTCCAGTATATGGGTTCAAGTTGGGCAAAAGATCAATGATTATTTGATTAATCTTGTGGTAATTGTATAAAATGGATACAAATGCTGCTGCCGTTTGAAGATTTACGCAAAATACGCAAAAAACCTGAAAGTTAATATTCTGTACTTTCCTCACGGAAACTTGGGTCTTTAAATACGTAATCGTCATATTTGTGAGAGCTAGTTCTACAAGGCACAATTATCTGATCTAGGTAGAGCTATCGATATTAAAAACCAACAACTAAAACGAATGGGCAAATAAATATCGTAACCTGTAAACCAACTAGCGTTTAGACAGGCAAAACATTAGAAAGTGATACAGATTATACTACATTAATACATTAGTTCATATTATCATAATGCCTATCCAACTATTGACTTTTAATGAGTTACGGACAGAACGCGGGAAGTTCCTCAAAACCTGTAGAAATAGGCAAAGAGTACACAGTAGATATTACTGACACAGGTAGAGATGGAGACGGTATTGCGAGAATAGAAGGTTTAATAATCTTTGTAAAAGATGCAAAAGCCGGATACAAAAGCGTAAAGATTAAGATTAATTCTGTGAAAGATAATTTTGCTACTGCAGAAATAGCAGCAGGTTCAACAGATACGACTTAGGTTTTTGTTTATGTCGCTACACTAAATAACTTTTCCATTTTTATCCTATCCCATAATTATATCACTAGTTACTCTTAATGAGTAATAGGTTATGCTACGTTATTTCAGATATAGTATAGTACGATCTTGTTCAAACGCTACAGGCGAATTATCGATACCAATATTAAATATTTTACTCCAATATCTATTTATCAATTTTATGGATTCAAATATATTGTTCCAATACGATGTTAAGAGGTTAATTGAATTATATTTTATTTCATCATTGAGTTGGTTTTGTATGCGATAATGATCATCATCCATAATTAACTGAGAAGATTGCGGCCTTTGTATTAATTTTTGTTTATCTTTTAAGTCATTATTAATAGTATCAGGATTTTGGCAATACGCGTGAAATCTTTCATCAGTATTCATGGAACAAGATGAACATGTGAAATATAGTATATCATGGCATACATTACAATATGAGTGGGGCATAAGATTTGCGCCACATCTTACGCAGATAATAGAACCCATATTTAGAGTTCATATCAACTTCCTGATCTTTTATGTGTTTAGCGTGAACAAAACTAATAGACTAGTCTAATGTCTTTGTTCAGAATCTTTTGAAGTTTATGGTGGGAAGCGATTCAAATTAAAAAAAGGCCAAAGTCGTTTAGTTGAACTTAAACTTAGAGACTCTTTGTGAGAGAACCGTCTCACTGCCAGTACCATAGTCAGTCTAGAGAAAATCCGTTTTTAGATAATCTAATAACTTCGATAGAAAGTTATTAGAATTAAAAGACGGCTTGGATTCGTCTTCGGCAACTATACGATTTTTACTGACTGGACCCACGTTACTCTAATATCAAACGTCGAACTCTATATTCGTGGGCGGATTGCTGTTTAATAACAGGGACTATGTTATGAATCTGACCACTCGAACTGTTGTTTTATCCGTGAGATGCAAAGATTAGTGAGTCGTACAATATCACTATTGTGAGACAGCTTCAATATCTCAGACATACATGGTAAAGATTTGTGACCGAACGCTTCTAATTGATTTATTAATGAACTGGTTTCATCGGGATTGAGACTCATTAATATTTTATGTTGTAGAATATTCATTTGTTCCTGGTCGTTTAACATTTAACGTCAATTACGTATACATACCTTTTAAATGGTTTGCAGATGGGTCTGACTCGCAACGCATTTTTGGCAGTTTTCAACAGGAGCGCAACAAGATTTTCAATTTATAAAGCTTGTTCATAGGAGATGCTGAACCACATATTGTAGTGGGTTCTCATTGACTGAGATGTTCTGGTTTAGTACTCAAATGTCAGCAGAGTAATATCTTTCGTTCTAATAGAAAAAATATCAGATTTATGAGATCGACAAAATCATGGTGAGGAAAAATGCTATCAATAAATATAAACTACCGGTACCGAAAGATCTGTTACAGCGTATCGACAGAACTTCATCGCCAGCACATTTGGGCAAACTTCGAAACGCCATTGATTTCATAGTTGATAACGAGACACCCGTTCTAGCAGCAGACGATGGAATAATAATTTTTGTTAACGATAGCTCAAATATCGGAGGAGCTAATCCAGTTTATTGGGGGCATACAAACTTTATTGTAATCATGCACTCAAATGGAGAATACTCTCGATACGATCACCTAAGCTACAATAGTTCAAAAGTGAAAGTTGGTCAACATGTCATAGCAGGGGAAGAGATAGCTAAGGTTGGAATGACTGGCTATACCTATCTACCACACCTTCACTTTCAGGTTTTTGTAGTTATTGGAATTAATATGTGGACAGACTTCAAGACTTTGAAAGTTTGAGATTTTGATATTTCTCCCTGAGCTAGGTCTATCCACGTCACAGCCCTAGCCATTCACCATGGGGTCACCGCGCCTTTGTATCCAGTTAAACCTTGGTCACAGTTCTCACAAAATGGGCATTTAAAACTTTGTAGAAAGGTAGGAACGACCGAGATTTATGCCGATATGTTGGCCGTCACTACCTTCACCTTGTGCAGGTTTGCGACATGTAGTTACCGACATTTAAACATACAAGACTTTCCGGCTAGGTTATCTTTTTTAATGGAGGTAGAAAGCTACCAGGCTATCCCTATCCCCGAACCTGGTAACTATTCCTATCTAACCTGTTTGAGTCACGATGGGACGTTTGAAGTTTAGTGGATTTATTATCCATAACAGTAGCTAGAGATACTGCTATGAATGAGTACAACAATTATAAAAAAGGTAGGATAACCACCAGAAGCTGGTGTTACTCCCACCTATAGGTTTGCTAGAATTTTCTCTGCGGTATTCATGCAGCAAATTATAAAAAAAGATTTGTCGTGTTACGATCTTTCTAAATTATCTTTCCTAGTTTTAGTATCCTCGAGAATTTTCTGAAATGTTGGCTTTAGTTTAGGTGGGATAGCATCAAGGTGTCTCTAGATGACCCAGCCTATGCAGCCCAATGCACCGGCGTCATTAGATTCTATGATAAAACCCGTATGTTGTCCATTATTAGATGTTTTCAGCTTTATGCGATTACAATCTGGATCATTACATATCTCATTAGCTGTCTTGCCTATTCGTTCAACCCAATCATTTAGATCATTATGAATATTGGTAATATCTATCTCGATTTTCTCTTTGTCGTCAACATTTACATGCATAATTAGGCTGTATCAAAATGGCGAGTAATTAACTATTTCCATTCAAAATCCGCTTTTATCTCGCGTTCCCAGTACATATCTTGTTTTTCTAAACGGTAATATTTGATATCAGCAGGTCCAGGATAACCGGGTAAGTTTGGGTGCCTAGTTACGACATGACGTTCATATCCGTTTACTGAACCAAAGTTTTTACTATCACAATAGTAACACCTAGATGGAAAACTGCTCATGTTTACTATCTTCATAGTTTTTCTATATGCATAATATCTTTTGTATTGATAAGTCCGCATTTCTAATAGTTTCATAGCAGCAAATTGATTTGTTCCATAGAATAATGATTTGATATTGATGAAATAGCGGATTCCCTTGACTTGGAAGATGAAGAGTTACACGAGGTTAATCAAATATCTACTATTTTAGAAACTTTTTCTATAAGACAATCTACCATTTCTTGCAAGTAAGTTGAGAATTTTAAGATCATTATTATCCAGAATGAGTGTTTGCAATGATCAGATCGGTTAATGATGGGCACAGTACTGTTTATAGATTGTTATCTGTTGAAACCGTATGAGGTAAATAAGTACTAAAGAAAAGAAGAAGTCATTACAGTTTCGATACTTTTATACATATCTTGAGAAATTGGCTATACTCGAAATAATTCGAAATATCTGAAATATTTTTGATATTATAAATGGAATAGAATATTATTAATTTTGGTTTTTGGTCTTCTATCATAAATTGTTTTGGGGATCGTTATTTTCATTATTTTTCAATTCAGCATTAAGTTGTTTTTCTATACCAACCAAAATAGTTTATTCAGCTAACTAGCTCGTCACAGAAAATATACAATATAACTAATTCTTACTTTATGTTTTATACCTATTTGGTGCTAGGTAAGTTATCAAATTCTAACGTAATTGATACTTTGCAGAAATGGCGGCGTACAACCATTTCAGTCTAAAATACTTAATCAGACAGAATGTCACTAGATGACAAAAATCAGAAGAGATAATTATGGCGACCTATTGTAAAGATGTATTGATCACATATAGATTTGGCATTCCTGACTGTAAATCGGTGCCAATTGCATACAACTTATTCGTAGACGGATTAATTGCTAACCCGTTTTCTTTAATGTTAATGTTATAGTATGTTTCCCAATTAATAGTTGAGCCATTACTATCTAACTCATAGATTGAAGTTCCGTTTGTGAAATTACTATCGTCGCATAGAAGACAATCAGCTACATAGACCTTGCCTGTTATTTTATTTGCAACAGATGCTACAGGATAGGCTATTTGTGTGTTAGCCGATATCACTTTACTTGTATTCATATCTATGACATTAAACCAGTGGCTAGTTCCACTAGCTACATAAAGTAACCCCGATGAGGGATTAATCGACATTGCTCTAGGCTCTTGCAATATTATTTTTTCTTGTACTGTGTTATTTGTTACATCAATAAGGCCTACGAAGTCATCGTTCTCAAGCGAAGTATAGATGGCATTTGTATTATTATTCACCAGAATTTGATTCTGGTCCAGTGTCACCGAGAGGAATAAATTTTATTACATTTGTTGCAGGCGCATTGGTTGCATTTAGTTTAGTAGTAGGTGTGACATCATTATTATGTATCTCATATGTGGTGGTATTATTATCAATATCGACAATAAACACACCCTCACGTCCACCCTGGAAATACCTTATACTAGCATAGACCATATTGGTATTGCTGTCCAGTGCTATGGATGACATATCACCTTCTTTCCCCTCTTCTAATTCTCCATAAAGTCTTATTCTCTGGATGTCATTAGCGGTTATTGTATGCGGAGAAGTAACTTTTGTCCCATTGATTACATATACTACATCATCTTCATACTGAATCAATTCTTCATTCACTGTTGTATCATTTTCTAGATAGTTATATTCACCTGCTGCATATACCTTACCAGAATGAGGATCAAGATCTATGTCATGTATCTGCTCTCCGTATCTTAGTCTAAATATGTTATTTAGTTGCCCAGTATTTCCTTCAAGAATATAGATTAAAGAACAAGAAAAGTTGGAACTTAAAAAAATACTAGATTCTGTGGTGTCCTGTTGTAAGCAGTGAGTAGATGGATTGGCGGAAGAGTAATCTGGTGCAGCAGAGACATAAACACGATCTGATATTGAATCAATGGATAAAGATGAAAGACGAGTATTGTTGAATGGAATAATTTTGCTTATCTCAAGATTATTTTCCGTCTCATTGCTAAAGCTCATGCGAACATGAGAAGGTGTTAATTTTGATGTTGCATATCCTTGACAATTGAGATAAAGCAACAGCACGACCACTAATATTGCCAAAGCCGGTACACAGTGATAGGAGACTTTCATCTGAGCAAATACAAAAGCTGATGAGTTACAAATATTTCCAGCCAAAAATGCTCATCTATACTTTTCATCGGTAAGCTGTAGAACTTAGTATAAGATTTTGGCTATTAACATATTCTCTAGCTTCTTGAGTTAAATTCTTGACAATAGGTTGACTCATGTCCAGAACCGTCTCGAACCCACTAATAATTCCTGACGAAAAAGTTTTCCATCCAAGACCAATAACTGCAAGAATTACTAATACAATTAGAACCAATGTCAATAATCCCATCGCTTATACATGAGTATTCAATGTATTAAGAATTAAACTTCAGTCATTTTTCATATATAAGATTCTACTGTGACATTACAACGTACGCTAAATTGACGTAGCATCAGACAAGGCTACTTCCAACGATAGATATCAATAGAATTCCAAACGACATGTATATCAAATCCTGCTAAAGGCACTTGGGGAATACGTGCACTGACGACAATACCAAATCTAAACAGGCGGTAAATTAAATTTAACTATATCACTTCAGAAATCTGATATCTCAAATCTTAAACATACCGTCGCTAGAAAAATAAAGAAGTGAAATGTTGTAGGGTTTATCTATTATTCAGATTCTTCGTGATGGAATCCTGGGAATACTTGTTCTGCTGCTTGCGTTATCACGTTCTCATCGGCTAGCCTTGAACTTGGGACGCAGTGTTTTGACACCAATATTCTCTGCCAGGAATCCGTTGCTAAACCACCTCTTCAATTTTTCGAATATCGCTAGTACTGAATTTTCTCTAGGTACAAATTGAATAAATATGAAAAAGGAATGAGGGGTTGGCTTTGTTATCTCTCGTGTCTGTGATTAGACTTGATGATCTTAGTCGCTTGCTTGATTAGATGAGGTACTGACTGCGTTTTCATCGCCTTGAATCTGTGAGGCACTATTTGAACAGAATACGTTCAATGGTAGTTTACCATTTCCACAAGCATTTGCTTGTGATAGCGCTTGGTTGTATTCTTTCTTCTTCTTTTTGTCTGCAAATGCGTCTTCTGTTGCTACGGCTGCGGATGCAACTAGCATAACTGCTACTGCTGCCACTATTGCTAAAGTCGTGTATGATTTCATACTATTGCTTCAGACAAAAATAAAGACTATAACTGGTGCGAATATTCTGGCTACTACTAAAATCTTATAAATCTTATCTGATGTTCACAGTAACCTTATTGTATAAGATATATTGGTCGACTAGCATGAGAGTATGTTCTGACTTGAACATTACTTGTCATATCTTTTGATACCGAGATAAGTAATAAAGACTTTTATAACTATATTAGATAGTTATACATTCTCGGTAGAAAAAGATCTTCTCTAATTCTTAAAAAAAGAAAAAAGGAAATGTTTTGACGATTCTTCTAGGTGATTGCTGCGAGTCTAATTCGATGCTGCTGCCGCTGCTGCTGAGCCGCCAGATTCTGCTGCCGCTGCTGCTGAGCCGCCAGATGCTGCTGCCGCTGCTGCTGAGCCGCCAGATGCTGCTGCTGCTGCTGCTGCTGCTGAACCACCTTTCTTCTTCTTTTTCTTGGCAAGCGCATCGTCTGGATCGGCTACCGCGGCGGCTGTGACTAGTAATACAGCGATTACTGCGATCGCAACTAGTGCGAAATCCTTAGTTTTGTTCATAGGTACAAATATCAAATGAACTCATATATAGTTACTTTAGTAATATATCATATATAACACTCTGATATAACTATGTTATATAGTTGGAGTACATATTTGCTTTACATTAGTTTGATCCCTTATCAACACTTACCAATGTCTAGTCCTTGAGCATAGAAGTTGTAGATGGATAGAAAAAAAGTTGAATAGTTGTCTTATAAATTACGAATAACTGTCTAAAAAGATCATGGCAATCTCTTCTTCTGGAGCTATTACGATTTATCCAGTCCGCTCACAATAGCCATACTCAGAATAGAAGTACTTAGAATAGTCTTACTACTACACAAAAACCTAGAAGTGATAAAAAGTTTGATCCAGGAAGTGTTCGAAGTAGAACCCAAGAAACCCTGGGCCTGGGCCTGGACCTCCTCCGAATTTTCCAAAGTGATGATTTTGACAGTTTGTTGAAAGAATACGATCATATCAAAAAAATTATCAAATAAAGTGAAATTGAATGGCATTGGATGAAGCAGTCGCTACTTTAAATGATGCAATCACGCAGGACGCAGCAGCCGCACTAGGAGCTGCTTTATTTCTGCAGCCCAATCAAATGGATACGCTACTATTATTCTATTTTCTTGATCAGTCCAGACAATTGATTCTGTAGAATTAAGAGATTTTAGATTGGTCAGGTCGTAGCTGATACTTACAGCTATTAAATCCTCGCTTAGTGAATTTACTGAGATAAAACTAAAAAGTACTGACAAACATAATAATAGTATAATTTTTTAGCCTCATCAATATTCCATCTATACCCTATAACTAAAACATTTCTTATCAATACAATCGATAAGAAATCTATGCATATGTCTCGCATACACATTTTTATCTCGTCTTCATAAGATTCAATTTTTTAAGTTCAATCTCCCTTTATGAAGAAAATGTAATTTATTTAAATCGTATTTAGCAATGTGGTATATGGGGAAGGATGTCAATCACTTCCTCACATTGCAATATTTGGATATCTCAAAAGTCTTCTATTTGGTTTCCTAATAAATTATAATGCATTCAGAATGATATGGTAGAAAGTGATGAGATAACAAGTAAAAACGATGGGGAACGATCCAACATATCATATCCACTTTTATACCACGTTAATTATGCTTAAGCTGATAAATAATTCAAAGAGAGACACCCAAATTCTAACTATATCCTTTAGTCTTTTGTAGTATGTTCTCTTTATGTCTTTACAATCATTCACCTTTGTTCAAGCTCAAAATTCAACAAATATTATTCAAACTAACAATAGTGAGCCAGAGATCTATATTCCCCCAACCATATCCAAAGAAGCTCAAGAAATACTAAAAAGTTTAACAATGAATTTGCCTACCTTTGTAACACCAAGCTCAGATGATTTGAAAGGATGGCAAGAACTAAACCGACTGATAAGTCCCATGGTCATAGAAATGTCTCAACCGATTGTGGATAGCTATCAACCTAATATCACAGCTACTAAATTGGAAGATATACATGTATTTGATGTCAAACCAAAGGATTGGAGAGACAACGGGAAAGTTCTGATATATCTGCATGGTGGAGGATATACTCTCTTAGATGCTAATTCTACATTAGTAAGTGCCGTCACAGTGGCCAATTCGACTGGACTTAGGGTTATTTCCATAGATTATAGTTTAGCCCCATTTTCAAAATGGAATCAAACAACTGATGAGGTGATTTCAGTTATACAAGCACTAAAAGATCAAGGTTATTCTCTTGATGATATTGCCATGTATGGAGATTCAGCTGGAGGTGGTTTAGTAGCTGGTTCCGTTCTTAAAATGCGCGATGAAGGGATCGGAATGCCTGCTGCACTGGTACTATGGTCTCCTTGGACAGATGTAACAGGAATAGGTGATACATATTTTACACTGAGAAACGCTGATCCATTCCTTGATGTTGAGTTGGACAGAAACAGCGCGGATGCATATGCTAATCCATCTGATCAAAAGAATCCGTATGTTTCTCCGGTGTACGATAATTTCAGTAACGGATTTCCACCCACTTTAATTCAAGGTGGTACCAAAGAAATGCTCCTTAGTGATTTTGTTCGTTTGTATCAAGCACTGGATCAAGCCGGTATCCCAGTCAAATTAGACATATATGAAGGTATGCCACATGAATTTCAAATACTTTTCTTTCACAACACTACTGAATCTAATATAGCCATATCTAAAACCAGTGATTTCTTGAAGGAGTATCTAGACTATTAACAATATTGACACATAAAAGATATCTTAGTACCAAGACAGTAGATGGTCCAACTGCGGTAATCTTCAATTCAGGTCGATCTATGGCTCTCATATTTCTGTGAGTACCATTCCACATTGATGATATGGACTACTAATATTGTCAAAGAATAATCGATATCATGTCAGTGCCAGTATACTTTTTTTTCCTCTAGATCGAAGTCTGTTTAGCAAAAAAAGTAACTACTTAAAAATGGTCTTGTTTTAAGAAATCCAATGCCAAATTAGGTATAAGCGTCTTATTGTCAGACTTATCAAGTTACGTACTCAATTCGAAAGACCAAGGGAATCAGTATTTTCCATGAAATCTTTAATCAATACTAAGGATGACATTCGTATTACATTCTTTTCGAACTGCCTAATTACAATTGATAGTTCTCTTCTGATCCTTATGTTTTCTGATTAAGTACCTATCCAACAAAAGTAATAAGCTATACCAATGGCTACATATTAGAATATCCCAGTTGAGGCTAACTGCGGACGGAGTCTGTTCAGATCCTAATGGGCGCTAACTATGAAGACAACAAGAACAACTCTGTTACTAAATTTTGGAGCATAAAAGAGGTCCTAGCTTTCATGACGAATTGCTCAACTTATCATGATGTGTCCTTATTGTTCGTGTTCATGTCCTTAAATGTATCTTTGGGTACCTTGCTGGTACTGACTGAAGTTCAGATTAATGATATGCTTGAGACTACCATATAGATACCATAAAAGCTTAATATGATATTCAACCCCATAAGCAAAAGGTAATAATACTTTGTATTAATTATGGCTACCCCTTTGAAAATAAGATATGCTGTAAGTATGAGCCAAACATAGTCCATCCATATATGAAAAGAGAATAGTAGGAAACCTCCAGTAGTAACACCAAATAGTGGAATTGAATCTGAGACCAATTTTAGTCCTATTGTAAGCCACCAAGCTATGAAAAATGGATTCAAAGCAGTGAAGACCATGCCTAACAAGAGTGGCTTGTCGGCTATAGATGAGAATCTATGATCACCGCTATTAGATAAATTCTTTTGTGCCTTTCTTCTCGTAGTATTGGTGATTTGTATGATTGAAAATATGATTATGGAGATTCCGCCGAATACACCAAGTAAATTTAGATTATAGGTATCGGTAGAGGTATTAGCCAGTTGGAAAAAACTAATCGTCAGTATAATGACTAGAGGAAATTCGATTATGGCATGACCAGTTGCGGTTTTTAGACCTGCTCGATAACCTTGTTTTGTTCCACAAATAAGATTAGCTAGAAATAGAGGACCTGGAGATAAGACACCTGATGCAGAAAGAAAGACAACCTCGCCAGCAAAATCTAGTACATTCATTTAGATGACCTTAATTAACCAAAATTCTGTTAAGATTACATGAGGCAGACCTATAACTATTGGTCCTTCTTTTATTTTTGATTCGATGATGTTATTGGTGTTGGAGTACAAGCCCTTACGCTACTTACAAAATCTCCTAATATTGATATATAATCGGTGTACAAGTCCCTGTGAAAATTACTTCCAATTGAACAGCTCGCGGATTTATTAGTCTCTGTTCTAGTATGAAGAGAATTATAGCAGTGTCCATTTTCTGTTTTCTTCTTAAGATTAACTTTTAGCCATGATAGAACCATTATACCTAACATCAGCATCCCGGTTTCAGTATGTAAATAGCTATACTGAGTAATTTCGTCCTCTTTATTGCTGCATTGATTTTGAGTGGGCTCGTCAGAGTATTCTCGGCTTTGTAAAAGTACGTTTATGGCTAACGAAGACCAAAAAAAGCCATTTGGTATAATTTTATTATCAGCTGCTCCGTATAGAGGTCCAAAAGATGCAAATACGTCTTGGATTGATGAGTAGAAGGCATCTGGATCGAGCTGCTTTTTAAACCATTTTGGATTTGCCAATGACTTAATATTGATTATTCGTGTATTAATGTAGAGTGGTATATCCCTTTAAGGTATACTAATTGGTTTCTTTTGCTCATTGAAACATATCTCTAGTGATATTTTAACACTTTCACTCATGAAAAGACATTATCGGTTATAGGACAAATGTCTAGTTGAACTTATTTATGTAGCAGAACTAGACCTTCGGTGTCAAAACGTGACGGATACCATTCCCTTTTTTTTGGAACCTTTATTCCTATAATTGGTTCGTTACACTTCGGACATATCTGGTAGTAGACAAAAACCCACTCCTTATTTTTATTCTGGCCGACCGTAGCATTATTCATTTGCGGGCGGAAATTAACGTTGCAATTGGGACATTCCATATTATAACTTACTGGCAATGACCTTAATAATAAATAGAAAAATATCCAGATATTCACAAACTCCATTCATTACCAATTATAAAGTAGTCTTCTGCTTCCTATAACATGCCGACAGTAAAATTAATTTGTACTGGATAGACATAAATCAAAGCATTTCCTATTATAGTACGCCCGATGTTGCGACCCTCAATCCGTCATACTAGTACTAAACTAACCTCTTTGGCTTTGGAGGAGATATGCCCAACCTGGTCAAACAAACTTGAAGCCGATCTTGATAAGGATGATTTACATACACTCATTCGCAAGCCAGAAATGTGTATAGTGGGTGAGGCGTGGGGACATACCTCAAGATATCTTGGATATAGAGTGGTTTATCTGATCCCGTTTATAGGATGTTGGAAATGTATTAAATATGGTAACAAAATAGGGAAAACTGCTAAACAGCATAATGAATTATGTAAAAGCTATCTTCAACCCATAATTGATGATTTTGTCGATCATTGGAATGAAAAGCATCAGGAAATAACTTTGAAGAAGAAGGAAGAAAAGAATATAGCGAAATTGAACTTGATTATAAATTGACCTAATATTTTTTTGAAGTTGGCTTAGTAACCTCTACCGACTGCTTATCAGGGGTAACTCTCTCCTTGTTATTTATCAAAACTGGATCTTTCTTGGCGGAACAATGAGTTATGTAGATTTTCCTAGTATTAATATGCATTGTGAGATCATATCTTACCAAGTAAAATTTCTATTATATGTTTATTTTATGAACAGAATATGTTGAATCCATTTGGTGACTAATTAAGTGGGCAATGAAAAGATTATTCAAAGATAGGACTCGGTATAAATGCCCGCTCTCCTTTCGAATATTTGACCATTCTTCTGGGCTTTTATTATATATGCATGAACTTCTTCCGTAAAATGCCCACAATCAACTAACTCATATTATAACATTGGATGAGATTCATTGTATTATGTGGATCTATAACTTTTCATATGGTCGATTATAAGTTGGCAGACTAGAATTGATACAGAAAGAGTTTTACATTACCGTACAATGTTGAGAAGGTAGTGAGAATATTTCTAACTAAACTTGTAGAAAATGTAGAAGAGCAGTTCTTAACAGAAAAGGAAATACAAATGATCACTGAGCAAAACCCAAATGAGACGAGATACTAGACAAACGAATTGATAACAATACTAAATATATACCATTTTAGTCAGTATTTCGGTCCAAATAATCAGCTATCTCCTCGAATGTCCTACCAGAGTCATTCAGCTCTATCAATGATTCTTTACTAATACCTGCCCGTCTCAAAGCAACTAATGCAGCATATAGTCTTCTTTCTGCATTAGTACAACACTTGCCATCCCAACCATAGTATGACATGATGACACCCATCGCGCATCTTCCGTTAACCCCATCAGTATATTGCTCCCTGATCTGTGTAAACTGTTTTCCATATGCGCGTAGAATTTGAGAAACAGATAATTCTTGTGCCAATAGTTGCTGTTGTTGACTTAACGTGTTAATATCTGGTTTATCGTCATGTCGTTCTCTGATCTGTGTTAGTTGTCTTCTATACTTACGTAGAATTTGAGAAACAGATAATTCTTGTGCCAATAGTTGCTGTTGAGCCATATGTTGCTTATTTGATAATCACAAACGAGCTATTTAGATGCTACGCTAGTATTATTCTATTGAAATGGAATTCGTATGCCAAATAGATAAGTTGAGATCGCAAAGAAAACGGTCATGACTCAGGTGTTCCATACATGTGTCAAAGGAACTAGTCATAAATAGAGGCTGATAAGCGCGACGGCTAATGATATCGTTTTCTTGAAGTATCTGTATCTTCCCCTATAAATAATGCTGTCAACCTTGCATGTACAGATAGTTTGAATAAATAAAAAATTATTGATGTGGAACCTGTTATTGTTTATTTAGACATTTCCAGATATTCTTCATAGTAATTCTAATAATTAATTGTCTGACTGGACGAAAATAAAATGAATGAAGTATGGATGAGATGTATCTTTGGCTTATGCGATTGCATCATTAGTCTAAATTCTTAAACTTTAGCAAGGTACGAGACTCTTCAAATATAATTTAATGGATATGAAATGTGTATGATTTTTATACAAGAAATCTCTATTGCTTAAGATCATGGAACATAAAAGTTCATGTCGGCTATTGAATATTAGTTTATCGATAAGTAAGGTAGACACGAATACTAGTTTATGAAATAGTTAGATAAGCTATCGTAACTTGTCATATATCTTCTGATGCAGACGTACTCTTATTCCTAGATCTGAAAATGTACTAAACATCACTAGTGATATGCATAACGAGCTCGAAGTTATCGTAACAGCTAATTAGATTTCATCTAATTTATTATGCTCAAGTTTAGCTAACATTAATAAAGATAAATCTATACGAACATTATAGAAGATAATTACTGATATGGTATTCGTCTATTTGATATATGTCGAATCACTTCTATATCTTAAATGTATAAAACTGTACCCGTAATTTTAGCTGTAGTCATAATTACAGCAATGATAGGAGTGAGTGTATCCTCAGGACAGGCTTTCGCATCTTCTGCTGCATCGGCTGCAGCTAGTGGTGGATCAGCAGCGGCAGCGGCAGGCGATAGTTCAGCAGCGGCGGCAGCTAGTGGTGGATCAGCAGCAGCGGCGGCAGCGGCAGGCGATAGTTCAGCAGCGGCGGCAGCTAGTGGTGGATCAGCGGCAGCGGCGGCATCATCTGATGATAATGATGATGATGATCGTCATCATTACTGTGACGATGATGATGATGACGACTGTGACGACGATGATGACGACTAAGGAGCAAACCGCTCTATCTTTTTTAGCTAACTTCCAATCAGTTAATGATAGTAAGTTAAAATATGATTTGAGATGAATAATAATATGAAAATAAATAAA
>WHTU01000048.1 GCA_009377575.1 Nitrososphaeraceae archaeon
TTCTCTTATTTAGGAAAACATCTATTCACAAATGATTTTAAACTTCTATCTATCTGTTGTTTATCTGGTTCCGAAAGCACGGTTGTCCCTAGCCTAGCTGAGTTCTTGGGAAGAATTTGTCAGAGCGCCTAAAAACTATTCATGATCTATCAGTACTCGCTTCATATATTATATATGTGAATTCGTAGCACTACTCTCATGGAATGTCCTAATTGCAAAAACAATTTCCACCCACAAATGTGGAATGTCCCAATAGGTCTGAATAAGGATAACAAACAAATGTACGTTTACTATCAGGTTTGTCCAAGTTGTAAAGACGCTATCGTAGGAGTCAAAGTCCCCCATGAAGGCCAGTTTCTTTGCTATCCTAATGACACTGAGGGCCTAGTTCTGCTGCATAAATAGACTCCACTGGAAGTTTACCCTATAATTGATAACGTTTTTACACGAGTGAAAGTGTTAGAATATTCTTTAGTGATATGAAAAGTTAATCTCCCAAACTTATAGGTAAAGCGTTACATAACTCGTGACTAATTTCCATAAATGCTGGTCAATTAATACTCCCCTGTTGTAGATATATCTGGTGAAAGGAGAAAGAGAATGACCACAATAGTTGGTATCAGAACAAAAGAAGGAGTCGTACTCAGCTCTGACAGAAGAGCGAGTAAGGGGCTTGCATTATACCAAATTGGAATAGCTCAAATGAATAATGGTAATCTAGACGAAGGAATTTCAAATGTTCTGCAAGCTGGTGAAGAAGATAATAAAAATCAGCCCTTGAAAGCTTCTAGTCTTCCCGCTTCTGAAACTCGCCAGAAGATTATACTTCACGTCGGACAACAGATTGATGCACTATTTCTTCAAAAGTTGAAAAATGATTTACCTTCATACTTTAATTTTTCATCGTTAGCATCGTTGCTCTCAAAACTGTCCTTCGATGAACAGTTATTTCTTGTTAGATTGATTTTAGGAAAGAAAAGGCTAGCTCCTAGAAATGATGCATTTACAAAAATTATCATGTTCAATAACCTATTAAATGTATATGTGCTTACTGAAACATTTCTAGGCAAAGCCCCTAATTCCGGTACATTGGGAGATTTGATACGTACGACATTCTCTAAAGAAAAATGGTTCTCAATTTACGCGAAGTACACAGGAAAACCCAAGCACAATCCTAATTCACTTACATATTATGACGATTACAGTGTCAATCCACAATACCCATACCATACTCAATTACAAAAAATAGCATCCATGTCATTTTCTCACAGCAACGAAGAGGATTTCATCGTGATTATGTTTCTGTCATCTCATCTGACAAGGAACTATCTTGCTCATCGTTTCAATCCTGCCTCGCCGATCTTTACAAATATTAACGAATACGATAGATTATTTGACTTGGCTGTTATGCAGTTATTGTACTGCTGGAGATAAAGTGAATATTCGATTCTGACGCCACGATTGATTTTCTCACTATTTTTCTTTTGCATTTTTTACTTTTCACTCCTGCTCGCCTAAAGGAGTTCATCCTAACTCAAAGTCCATATGAACTGCGCTAGGTGTAGATACAACATAAATATGATAATTAAAAGAGAATAATTAGCGTTCATTTGAGGGGAAAAAGGCTTCAGGGAGGAAGAAAAGGTATACCAAGTTCCAGTTATTTATTTTAATATATCTTGCTTCAGAAGAAGCTAAACAACGTCAGAAGGAAAGAGCATTAGATGACCGTTCCTGGATTACTCATCACTCACAAGATCACATTATTCCAGAACCAATATCTGTAAGTATTAATGAGCTATCAGATACCACTCCCCATGATATTATTCCCGACGTTACCGACATGGATATTGTAAGTAACCAAATTTCAGAATTAGAAAATGATGGTTTTATAGAAATTGCTGATAGATGGGCACAAGAATATGCCAAAATAAGTGCAAAGGCAAAAGGGAGATTTTTTATCCGAAGTTATTTTGCTAAACAATTGATCGATTATGCTACCATAGATGAAGAGAAATATATGTCCAATGTCGAACGTCAGGAAGGTGTAAGTTCCCAACTCAAAAACTTCTTTAAAAACCAACTACTTCCAAAGATGAAGGAGAGAGCTACCAATGAATCCATAGATATGTTATTTTTGGCTATGAAACAATATGGACCGCCTGCTATAGTATTAGGAATAAATCTGTTGTTAGATAAATGATTGGTACATTGAAGCCTTTGAATACAGTCAGTATGTCATTAATTCTTATTATAAATTGGTTCAAAGTAATTAAATTAAATAATGATATTCTAATACCTGAGGGAGAATGCTACAGCTCTTATAGCTTGAACTTAGGCACTAGGCTACTACGCTAAAGAGAATCCTAATATAGTTTTTTTTGTCCTGTAAAGAATATGGCTTCTTCGCAGGAAGATTATCCTGAAGCCACGAATGTGATTTACGATACAGATGAGATTATTCGTCGAGCATTTGAAACATTCTATTCATTAAAACTTGGTTGTGATGTCTGTGCAGATGCCGAAGGACCATCCATGTTTGTGATGCCAGGCCATCCAGTAACTAAGGGATTCCTTGATATGAAAAGAAGGGGTATTAGATTAAGATTCATTACTGAAATTACTAAGGAAAACATTTCATTTTGTAAAGAATTGATGAAAGTGGTAGAACTCAAGCATCTAAATGAAGTTAAGGGAAATTTTGGAGTTGGAGATACAAGAATAAATCAGGCTAGTGCAAGAAATGCAGGTGGATCTTCACCTCCCCCATTACTTATTGAAAGTACAGTGAAGGCATTTGTAGAACAACAGCAATACTTTTTTGAGATGTTATGGAAAAAGGCTATTCCTGCTAAGCAAAGAATAAAGGAGATAGAAGAGGGCATTAAAAGAGAATTCATAGAAACAATTCAAGATCCATCTGATACATTAAATCTAATTCGTAAATCTATCTCTTCAGCAACAGAAGAAATAATGATCATGTTTCCGACTGTTAAGTCATTTCAATCATATAAAAAAGAAGGGTTATTGAATCTATTAAAAAGACAAGTGGAAAATAAGATTCCCATCAGGATATTGCTATCTGAGAAAGACCGTCTACCACATGAAACGTGGCAAGAAATTTCCGCCTTTCCTAATCTTCAAATTCAATATACTGATCAATTACCATCTAGCAAACTAACAATGATAATAGTAGACAATGAATCATCATTAGTTAGAAGAGAAGAAATATGAAGATCCAGTAGGCATTGCTACGTACTCCAATAGTGAATCAACAGTATTATCTTATGCTTCTATCTTTGAAAATCTTTGGATCCAATCTGAAATAAAGCAGCAATAATGTGCTGCCGCGGAAATTGTAGTCCAACTAAAGAATACTTTTCATCTTGAATTACAAAAATCAGATAGACTCTCTAATGATTACTTTTGTTCCATCTTTAATCTGGTTCAAAATGTCGTCTTTATTAGATGAATCTACAATCTTACCTACTATATTTACAGGGGAGTACGCCAAAATTTTTCCGTTCTTACTAATAGGAGTTGGTCCATAAAATAAACATAATGCATTTCCTTCAGGCCAGTAAGCAACGTCTAATTCATTAACTTCTGTAATTGCATTGTCATCTTGTTCGGTAGCTATTGTAGTCCGATCCGTATAGAGCTCATCTCCCCACTTGTTGATACTAACTTCAACTGGTAAATTATCAAGTATTGCTTCGAAAGTCTTTGGGGAGAGAGAATCATCCAATTCTAGTCTAACAATTTTATCATCCAGTTCAGGAAATACAATATCAATTATCTTTTTCATAACATCATATTGATCGATGGTAACTTATATACCCAAATGCATTATGCTGGTCAATTTCGATGTTATGACAATCATCGTTATTATTATTCCCATGCAGCTATATCTTTCTCTGCTATTATTTTCGTAGGCTTAACACGTACGAGAATAACGCCTTCAGTAGTATTTCTTTTCCCATACGCTTTTGCATTACTCTTACCCATATATCGTTCTGCTATTCGGGTATTCCACTTTAATAATTCGTTATATTTCTGACGAACTATTTTTGCGGTACCATGAATAGTTACAAACGAAAACTGGGGTGTCTGATCATCTACACAAATGCTCACCCGATTATCGCGTTGAATATTTGTTGCCTTAAGTGAATCTCCATATGTAGTAAAAACAATATCTTCTATTTTCCTGGCTGTTCGATTTTTTCGCTCATCTAATACGAACCAAACTGGAACAACATGTGGACCTCCATCTTTATTGACTGTGGTAAGTTTTGCTGTAAAAGTACCTTGCATAAGAAATTTTTTTGTTTCATTTTTGGACATGTATGTCATTGTAGATACATCAACTAACTTTCTAAAAAGGAATTAAAGCGATATTTTTAGTTAACAGTGGAGTGACAATCCCTTGCAGATTGAGACTTTGGAAGTACGTGAAAAACGCAACTTATTATTATTGATTTCCTGTATTGAAAATGCAATAAACATCAGAAATGCATTTTCGATGCAGTAGATCAATTTAATTTATTATAATGATAAATCAGAATTTGTCGATAGTAGTGATGGATCAAAAGCAGAAATATTCCAAGTACTTTGTGACCGAAGAACCAAGTAAGTCTTATTGGATGAAGTTGACAAGCTGAGATATTAATCATGGAAATGCCATAGCAGGTTTATACTAAATGTGAAAAATTTTTATCTCAACTAGTGTATATTTAGAAGGAAGAGTTGTATACTGATTTCATCAATGGCAAACAGAGGCATAGTCATATCATTAGGTACGGGAGGCGATTTTAGCCTAACTATTCTTAACTGTCTCAAAATGTTGGAATCAAATTCGTCTGATAGAGGGGAAAGTCCGAGCATGATTTGTGAGGAGCAACTTCACCTTAAATGACCACTATGAACAATACACGCAGGGGACTTCCACTAACAAGCTCCCGTCTTGAGCGTATATTTCCAAAATTAACACCAGATCAAATTCGTCGTGTTGCAGCGCAAGGGCGCGTACGTTCAGTACAGCCCGGAGAAGTGCTTATCGAACAGGGTGACAGAACAGTACCATTCTTTGTTGTAAAGACAGGCGAAGTTGAGATTGTGCGTCCCTTTGGGGCCTCTGAGACAACAATCACTGTCCATGGTTCTGGTGAGTTCACAGGAGAAGTCAACATGATCTCCGGCCGCCGGTCTTTGGTCCGGGCACGTGTCACAAAGGCGGGTAATGTAATCGAACTGAATCATGAGCAGATGCTGAATTTGATACAGACCGATGCTGAACTTAGCGATATAGTAATGCGGGCTTTCATCCTACGTAGGGTGGAGTTGATCGCAGCTGGTGTAGGCGATATTATTCTTATCGGGTCAATACATTCTGCCGGTACGCTTCGGATCAAAGAGTTTCTAATGCGCAATGGACACCCCTATTCCTTCATAGATTTAGAACGCGACGCGGACGTGCAGAACCTATTGGATAGTTTTCGTATTGCTGCAAGTGAAATACCTGTGTTAATATGTCGAGGTCAAGTTGTGCTTAAAAATCCTAATAACCAGCAAATTGCAGACTGTCTTGGCTTTAATGAGTCTGTTGATCAAACCAAGGTGCGCGATCTTGTCATCATCGGCGCGGGCCCATCGGGACTAGCTGCTGCAGTGTATGGTGCTTCGGAAGGACTTGACGTTCTGCTCCTGGAAACAAGTTCTCCTGGTGGCCAGGCTGGTTCAAGTTCAAGAATTGAAAATTACTTGGGATTTCCAACAGGTATCTCTGGCCAGGACCTAGCAGGTAGAGCGTACGTCCAGGCTCAGAAGTTTGGTGCTGAGATGCTCATTGCCGATGCCAAACGACTTATCTGTGACCGCAAACCGTATGTCATAGAAGTTGGAAACGGAGCTCGAATTTCTGCTCGTACTGTACTAATAGCGACCGGTGTGCAATATCGGAAGCTACCATTGGAAAACCTATCTCGCTTTGAGGGCGCAGGTGTCTACTATGGTGCGACGTTTGTGGAAGCGCAGTTATGTGGAAGAGAAGAGGAGGTGATCGTGGTTGGTGGAGGAAACTCAGCTGGTCAGGCTGCAGTGTTTCTGGCGCAGACGACAAAACGTGTACACATGCTCAGTAGGTCTAGCGGTTTGGCTGCAAGTATGTCGCGCTATTTAATTCGCAGGATTGAAGAGAGTCCTAAGATTGTAGTTAGACCGCACACAGAGATTGTCGGTTTAAAAGGAGGCGATCACCTTGAATCAGTTCGCTGGCAAAATAATCAAACGTGGCAAACTGAGGAGCACAAGATCAGACACATATTCATTATGACTGGTGCCGATCCGAACGCCAGTTGGCTCGATGGCTGCGTTGCACTTGACGATAAAGGCTTCATAAAGACTGGTCCTGATCTGTCACCAGAAAATCTGGGTACTGGGGGCTGGTCTCTTTCCCGCCAGCCATATTTGCTCGAAACCAGTTTACCGGGAGTTTTCGCGGTTGGTGACGTACGTGGCGGCAGCATAAAGCGTGTCGCATCCGCTGTAGGCGAAGGTTCAGTTGCGGTCTCACTTATCCATAAAGTACTTCAGGAATAGGATCTATAACACTGGTAATATGATAAATATTGACAGAAAAGTTATCGGCTGCGAGAAATGGTAAGAAAATTTGGTTCTTAGAGGAGATAATAACATTAAAGGTCACATGCGAGGAAATGAGAGATTGCGAGAGGGCATAGAGAACGAGGAAATAGTTGAAGAGAATGATACACATGAACCTGAGCCAGAACCATTATCACTTGAAGAGGCTAGAAATGTTATGCGTAAACTAGGATTGAAAAGCGGTAATGAATTTCGGAAATTGAAGAGACATAAAGGAACATTACCTAAAGGTATAGCCACCTAAAAAAATGCTTAATGCGGACAAGATAGTCATTCCTTATCGTAATCCATCGCTGCTCAGGATCCTCCGAATTTGATCTAATTTTCTTGTCCAGAAATTTGGTTACTTGTTCTTTAGTGGATATTTGATAGAAAGTTGTCTCATATCCTATGAACTCAGCAAATGCAATAACGGCTTTGAGGTTGTTATTCTGGTGTCTTTCAGAGGTAGCGTTACCTTTCATATAAGAATGGAAATCTTCAATTAACTTTGAATTCATAGAATCTGGTACTCTGTCGTAAATATGCCTGACCGTCGTGGAAAGCGTAGTGGGCGGCCAGCTGGTACGTCAAACGACTCGCAAGATACACTCTCATTTAGTGTTCTCTCTGATGTAAGATCTATGAATGAAGTATTTCTATTAGAGCGCGCAGAAGAGGCATATGATCTTATGATGAGTGGTAAGGCCAGGTTTAGATGTGTACTTACAACTGGTAATTAGATGGAGCTGAGCAAATAATATAAAAATATACAAAGGTGATACACATTACATGCTCCATATCATGTGACGGCAATAACGTTTCCTGTCATTGGTATTATTGTGACCGGCATATCAGTTTGTACATTAGTATAGAAGTTACATATTTCGAATAGATTGGGATTCACAACATGGTCACCTCAAAGGATTTCATACTAGTCCAGAATTCTCGACATTCTTTGAAGCTGTCAGACCATTCTATAACAACATAGGGGAGATGCATCATTATGAGGTAACACATCTTAGAGGTGGTTGCTATAAGTTCCACAAAATAGAAAGAATGTTACCGATCGGTAACTTCCATACTTTTATCAAGCCAATTGTTAATAGGCTTATGAATTTGAAAGAGTCAAGAAAGGGAATAGTCGCGCCATGAGCGCCGGGAGTAACATTTCCGCGCCGACGCTTTTCCTCGACGTCAACGGTACTCGTTACGCGTATCTATATTCTTTATGATTTGGATTCTACATTTCAAGAGAGCTCTCAGATTAGAACAATTCACAGTAATGATTATATACTTTTTCTTTCTTACTTGTTTGTAGTGGCTACTTTCGCAGTCAAACCTTGAGTGTTTCTTGGAATAATAAGGAATGTAGTGCACATTATTAACTAAATTGTTTCCTCATTTTGAATGACATATCATATTAATGCGCTCCGTTTCTGTCGACAGCCAGGGAACACAGAGGTTTGAGAATGCCTAAGAGTGTCCACAAAACAGATGACAAAAAATGGGAAAAAAGCATACAGACATAAATATAATTAAGAATCCCCAAGATCAGGATCCGACATTTGTATCAGATCCGATGAAAGAGCTTATGCTGCGATATTCAAATCAGCATGAAAATAACGGTACAATCAATAGTAATGATAGCACCAAAAAATTGGTGAAGAAAGCTAGACACGACTCTAGATTTTCGAAAAGTGATCTTCGAAATAAGTCAAAGCAAGGATTGTCCAAACAAAATCATTCGCTTGTCTACGAATGACCAGTTAGATATCGATGTGTTTATAAATAAATAATCAATTGTTAGAAGGCTTATTTAGTCGAAACTATAGGTCCAGTGGTTATGAGCTGAAATCGAACCAGATCCCACACAGTACCCGCAAATGGTCGCAGACACACCACAAGAAGAGATACCACCATTAGGAGAGGCTAGCTATTTGTCCGCAATTTGTAGTATCGTGTATGTTAATGATAAATAACTTCACGTTAATGTTACGTATATGGTTGAGACAATTTTGGTGACAGGTGCAACTGGGAATGTCGGCAGTGAAATAGTAGAGCAGGCTCACTGAATATGATATTTAGAGAAGAAGTTTCTTAAACCTTCAGCTACTCGCTGTGGGTACATCATGTGCAGCATGTGAGTTGTTTGTGGAAGCATTATTTCCTCTCTATGAGGAAACCAAGTAAAGATGAGTTTACGTACCTCTTGAAAATATTTTGCGCTATCTTCCCCTCCTACATATAAGATTGGTTGTCGGATGCGCTTTGCATCATCAACTGTTAAGGTCCATAATTGTAATGCTGGAGCTTCGAGTCTAAACATAATATAGTATATCATCACATGAAAATGCTAATGGATGAACTGAAGGCTGAAGAAGACAAACTAAACCTAGAGCAAGAAGACGCACATGGAGATAATAAAAAGATGAAAATAGTGTTTCTGAAAAAGATACAACTATACAAAAGATTCCTAAATGAAGATGATCTTGAGTATTTAGGCTAAATACGGCGCCGCTATCGAATGTTTTGATAAGGCACTTGGCATTAACCCAGTACATGTTGACGCCGAAGACAACATCAGCAGGTAAAAGATAAATCGAAGAATGTTCCTCCCTCCTGCTGTACAGTGCGGTAAGTCTCAATCAAGTACCTGTCCGCACGAAGCATTGATTATCGTTCCTGTTAACGTGTTTGCCCGGTCAGACGCAATGAAAGCCGCAATCATTGCTGTATCATTAATGACAGGCATACGCTTGAGTAGATAACCTTGTTTAATATTATCCCAAATCGCTTCCTTTGATAATCCCCGGCTTTTGAATGCTTGTTGAATCGTATTAGTATCGTACATTCCACCGGAGCGAATACAGACGACTCTGACTCCCGAAGGACTCCACTCAGCTGCCAGACATCGTGATAGTGCCTCGATAGCTCCGAAGGCGGTCCCAACTCCAGCAGCATGAGGGGCCACTCCTTTTGCAGGTGTTGCTGTTAAAAAGACAATAACACCTGAATGACGCGGTAGCATGTGACGTGCGGCGGCCCTGGCTGTTAGGAAATTGGATACTACATAAGTGGTCACAGGAATCATGAATTTTTCATAGGAAAGCTCCATGGTAGATTTTCCATGGTCGAAATCAACTGGTTGTAGTCCCATCGCGTTGAAGACGATATCGACTTTCCCTGTTCGTTTCACTATATTATCTATATAAGTAGTAACAACCCTTTCATTCAATGCATCCACTTCTGCCGCCTCTGCTTTTCTGTGGGAAGCTTGAATTTCCTTAGCAACGCTTTCAACTGAAGACAAATGTCTTCCTGATAGGAACACAGTAGCCCCTTCTTTAGAGAATTCGCGAGCAACTTGACTTCCAATTGCTCCGCCTGCACCAAAAATAGCAACTACCTTGTCATGTAATAATCTGCTTTCATCTAACTGCATACGGGTACTGCTTTTTTGCCCCATGTCCAAATTGCCTAATTTGTTCATAGCCGTTGTATCAATGAAATAATAAAAAGCATTGCTCCCCTTGGGGAGGTTTATTTATATAATTTGTTCCTGTTCCATCGTCTTATGGAAAGAGAAAAGGATCATGCATTGATTAGAAGTATAGCTTATACAACATTGCTTTTTCGGCGGCAAGAAGGAGAAAAACAATGACCGACCACAAGATCGGAACACGTGAAGAATGGCTTGCGGCCCGGCTGGAGCTGCTCAAGGCTGAGAAGGCGCTGACGCGGCGCAGTGACGAACTGGCGCAGTGGCGGCAGAGGCTGCCTTGGGTTCGAATTGACAAGGAGTACCATTTCGAGACCGACGAGGGCATGGCGTCTCTTGCCGATCTCTTCAGAGGACGCTCGCAGCTCCTCATCTATCACTTCATGTTCGGCCCAGAGTACACAGGAGGCTGCCCTGCATGCTCTGCGATCGCGGACGGCTTTAACGGCTTCGCCGTGCACCTTGAGCACCACGACGTCGCGATGATCGCGGTCTCACGCGCCCCAATCGCCGCGCTCCAGGCCTACAAGCGCCGTATGGGCTGGACGTTCACATGGGCCTCGTCGCTGGACAGCGATTTCAATTACGACTTCAATACCTCGTTCACCGAGGAACAGCAGCAGTCTGGCAGCATCGACTACAACTACAGCCATACGCTCGGAACGACACCCGACTCGGAGGCCGGCTCAAAGGGCCGTCAAGACCCCTTGACCCCCGGCCGGTTCGCGGCCATGACCGGCACCGATATCCCCACCTACACTCGTGAGGCGCCGGGCATGAGTGCGTTCGCACTCTCCGATGGCGTCATCTACCACACATACTCCACTTATGCGC
Organism: Nitrososphaeraceae archaeon; assembly: GCA_009377575.1. GTDB lineage: Archaea > Thermoproteota > Nitrososphaeria > Nitrososphaerales > Nitrososphaeraceae > TH5896. Next base: position 10,976 of record WHTU01000048.1, read on the forward strand.
GCGGCCTCGACGCGCTCTGGGGAATGTACCAGTGGCTCGACCGGGCACCGAATGGGCGGAACGAACCGGTGCCGTGGCTTCGGCGGCGCGACGAGTACATACGAGATTCTCGATAGCTTCGCCAAGTAAAACGATTGATTTGGAAACTATGAAACGCCATCATATCTCTATTGGTTGCGAGAATGAATATCGCCAAGACTTCTTGATCGTTATTTTTGCGCTCATGATAAGAACTGCCAGGGCAGTCCGTCAAAATGAGCTTCTTATGAAAGACTCTTTTTGTGCGCACAAATCCTATGGAATATAGACTAAATTCCGAGTCACCAAGATGAACTGGCCCTATACTTCTATCAAATCGGAGTAACGGAGTAATAAAAAGCTCACTCCGCCATTTGGGGTCGGAGGCGGAAGATAAAAGCACCATAATCTACTCCAAATAGTTTATCGTAACTTTCAGACATTTCGTAATCAAATCCAGTATTAATTTTGACTCGATGATATTCACGGATCTACAAAATCCGTATCTCTTTTTCTGAAAGCTGTCTTACGATTTCACTACCGACAGTGTCTGTTGTACCAGTTACTAGGATAGAGATCTGTATAGGAGATGTCTTTCGTTATTTTGTTACTCATTGAAGAACTTTACAAGCTCCTTAATGAGAAAGTCTGGCCGCTCTTCTGCGATGTAGTGCCCTGACAGTGGAACAATGACACCTTTTACGTTTTCGGCCAAACCTTGCGTAGAGTCTAATGCAAAATTGCCAGGGGCGTCCCCTCCAAAAGCAGGATAGATATCCCCACCTAATGCCAATACAGGTATTTGTAACTTAGTTTCAGATAACGCCTTATTCTGTTCTGCGTTCATTGGGAATGCTCTGTAGTATTCAAAGCCAGCACGCATACCTCCTGGCGCAGAATAGCTACTGACATATGTGTCTATGTCAGCTTCGGTAATTGCCTCTGGGTTATAGGCGAGGCCCAGATAGTGCCACGAGAGATATTCCCTCTCGTTTCCGGCAGTTAACAATTCAGGTACATCTCTTGTCTGATGAAAACTACACCACCAGCATGCACCTTCAAAATTTGGGGGGAAGAATCCAGGGAATACGGCATCCATAATCACCAACTTACTAACGTTATCAGGATGAATTGCAGCGTAGGAATAAGCCGTCTGCGCTCCTACATCATGTCCTACCAAATAGATTTTTTTATCGAATCCCAACTGAGATACCAGCTGATAGAGATCTTCTGCTGTAGTATTACCATCATAACCAGTTACAGGTTTTGAAGATTCGCCAAATCCTCGAAGGTCAGGTGCTACTACCGTATAATATTTAGCCAAAGCTGGCATAACATGACGCCATTCGTACCATGTTTGTGGCCACCCATGCAATAATACTACAGGATCTCCTTGACCTCCAATCACATAGTGCATCTGAATTCCATTAACAGATGCTGTATGATGCGAAAATGTTACATTATCAATCTCAAAAGAAAGATCTTCAATAGGTTTTCCTGGATCGTACGTGGTTTGTTGTTGTTGCGGTTGCTGTTGCTCTTGTGCTATACTTCGTTGCTGTAGATTTAGTCCAGATGGAGCAGCAGTAAAAATCATGACAGTTAAGACTGCGACGACAGCTACCTTAACATAAAGTATACCCTTCTTTAGAAGCGCCTTGCGAGCCTCGACCCATTCCTCATCTGAAACAATCTTATTCATAGCCGTTGTATCAATGAAATAATAAAAAGCATTGCTCCCCTTGGGGAGGTTTATTTATAAGGGATAAAATAGTAATGTAATCTGTCGCCTAAACCAAGACGTAATAAGTTGGAGATGTATAATGATATTCTCAAAGCAATTGTGGATGAAATAAGACATGATGATGATAATGTGGCAAAGCCTACAAGGGTGCAGCTTCGCAGTAATCTTGCATACGATAAGCTTGCTAGATATCTAGATGAGTTGGAAAATAAAAGAATGATACTACAAAGCCCACTTTTTATAACCGAAAAAGGTAAAGACTTTCTTCAAGACTATGATAGAATATCTAATTTTATCCTTGAAATGGGCATAAAATATTTAGATCTGCCAACTGATGAAATGAAGAGAGGAGTATAAAGGAAATATGGATACTAATAACAAGAACGATTTAAAAAACTATCGTCCAATGAAATTTGTTGATCAAATGGAAAGGAATAAACATATTATTCTTTTGTATGACGATCAAAAATATGCATACTGGATAATAGGTAGATATCTTCACAATGGGTTAGCAAAAGGGGAATCATGTATTTTCAAAACGGCTGACAGACCCGAAATAATTGAAAAACAGCTATCCGCTGAGGGAATCGATGTGCACTCATTCAAAAAGAAAAACCTGTTACGAATTTACCAAGTAGAAAGATCAGATGACAATAAGCATGATATACTTCATGCTTTTAAACAGAGAATATATGAAATAGAAGAATCTACAAAGGGCATGAAACCCCCTTACAGATTCGTTGGAAAAACAGTATCAGATATAGAAACAAAAGATGGAATGAAATTCGGCATTTTACTAGAAAAAACTGGGCACCAGCATTTTGATGAATTAAATTGTTCACTACTATGTTATTACGATATCTCTAAAATGGAGCCTACAAGAAAACATGAATGGATTAGTTCACTTTTGAGAAATCATCACTATGTTATTTATGCATCAGAACCAAATAGAGCAGTAGCATTTGAAACCGTTTTACTTGAACAAGCTGATAATATATAGTATTGCGTAGGCTGCCTCAATCATTTTGTGAGGTTGATGGATGTATGTCAGTTGAAGGCAATACAAGAGATGCGTTCGAAACGGCGACCGATGCATAAGATGTCAGTAATGAATGAAATTATGCGCGCAAAAAAAGAATAACAAGATATTGGATAGCGTAGATGGATATTGAATTATTTATCGCCTATCGAATTTAACTTCCAATATCCCATTCTTATAAGTTGCTTTGGCAGTCTCGAAGTCAATATCAAACGGAATATCTAGAGTACGACTGCGTCTTTTCCCCGCATTATTCATATAGGATATTTTAACCGAGTAATCATCGCTTATCATTGGTAACTACCTTAATGTTCTCTTTCTTATTATTAATGGGAAGTTGAAATACAATCTTGATGTTCTTATCCGATACAATTACATCTTCTGAAGAGTCCTTTTTAGTTCCACCAGTTCTCGACCTAAGAGTCTCATTTGCAGTTGAAGAAATGGATTCGGCTCTAGTTCTTTTCAGCTTTGTCGGCCTAATACTAGGATATGAACTCTCTAGGATCGTCTCTTTCCTTACAACCTCACTTGTAATACCCACGTAGATCTCTGAAGACTCTCCATTCATTCATGTTCTCATCAAAGGTGGTGTAAAAGTACTTAGTTAGGTTATCAAACTCCCTCACTAATTCTAGACCCATTAGATCAGGTTCGTCATCCGAGAATATATCCATCCATCTCTCTATCTGCCTATACCAGTAATCTGGCGTCAATTGTTCTTATGTCTAATGAGGACAAAATAAAGGTTGTCGGGCGTACATGTGAGTTCAAAAAGTCAAGAGTCACTGACCTTTTTGCGGGAAGACACTATGAAACATGTGGTCCTAAATGATCTAGTCACGAAATGACCATTAAGTTGAGTGTCATATAAGAATCCCCCATACTCGCAATAGACGCCATAAGAGTGGGCGACCCTGTCGACATCCTCTCTAACCATGGTCGCCTGCCTAGATAATGAAGTTAATGGAACTTCGCAAAAAACTTCTAATTGTTCCTATGGCCAATTGATTGGACCCTAGTTTCTTCGTTAAAGGAATGACACAAAAGATTGACCGGTAGATCGTTCGAGTAGATGTCTTCGGCATGCATACCGTGTTTTTGTATTGCATGATCCGCGCCATTTTTCAAGAATTTTTCCTTTGTTTCACCTTTTATAACAAAATCGCAATCTAGACCAGATCCACTGCATACTAAAACGTGCATCACCGCTATTACAATGATTTGATTAATCTTAAACCTTCTTGCAGAAACAGTGGTTACAGACTATGTACGATATTTAATCGGTCTCCCGCCCCGTAAAACTACTACTAGGGATCGCATCTGACAGGTAAGTGGATGGGTCCTTGGTCATCCTCAATCAACATACAGTAATCTATTGGTTTACCTGATAAGGCGCAATTCAACAGAATTGCGCGCAAATCTGATCACTGTTTGCTGTAATCCCAAGTTGAGTAATACTTTGGACTAATCTCTAGAACAACTGATTGACCGTTCTTAATTGCATCAATAAGTTCCTGTGCCATTGGATGTTCTATATTTCCTAAGTACCTGACCATTATCTTCTCCGCAATAGGAACATTAAAGTTGATGTCTTCATGAATCTTTGCACTCCCTTTTCCGCGTACCCCTTTGTAAGGCGGATTAGGATCATCTATACAAAAATAAACATTCTCGTTCTTTCTAAGGTTATATGTCTTCTTGGCCTGTTTTGATGTTTCAATGTATATCCTGTTGTTCTCAGAATCGTAATAGTACCATGCGGGATGAATATTTGCATGACCCTTCTCATCGACAGTTCCAAGATGTATGTTTAATTTACCTGCTTTCAAGAAGTCTACTGTTTCTTGTTCACTTAGAGGCGCGCCAAAACCGGGACTCGCATTTAGAATACTTGAGTTGCCATTATTTGTAATTGCTTCCTATCCTTTTTTATATTATTTTTACCATAGTAATATCGCTGCTACTCTGATGCCAGTCTCACAAGAAGCAGCATTCTTGAACATCAGGCCGGGGAGAAATGCCGAAACCCTTAGAAAACCCCGGCCCCTAACATCTGTAAAATTATTCAGTGTACTTTAATTTGCAAATAATTGCTTTGGTTTTATATTGGATTCCTTCGAATTGCAAGTGCCTGCTGTCATCTAGCCGGTCAACTACCAACAGAAAGTCTTGACATGGGGAATAAGAAAAGGGCATATCATTACTAAGATCTAAGCTCTGCCCCATCTGTTCCTTCTTATGACTCACGAAAAGGTGGTATTAATATCCATATCTCTAATATTATCGAGGATATCTTGCACCCCATTAGGGCCATAGAGAGAGGGAACATTAGCATATTCCTCTAACAAGGTAGGTTTGTCAATATCAGAAAAGGCATAAAAGGAAACGCTCTTGTCTTCATGTTGGATAAGTGAGAAATCTAAACCTGTGTTGTTTGTTACTTGCCGAAACTCATCAATGAATAGATTTGTCAATTCCATTTGTGCTTTGGTAGAGGCTACTGGCAAAGCAAAGACAATTAAAATAAGACCTATAGCTACAGAAAGCAGGACAACACCAATAGTAAACATTCTACTATTCATTACTCTTCATAGTGTTCGCTATTCTGTAATAAATCTTGAAAAGTGAATAGTTAAGTTGTGGGCCTAACTATCCCTGAGTATTGCAGTAACCACAATCACAGGATTTGGTGCCAAAGTTCTCACATGTATTGTATTCTATTTTTTGACTCATTTCATGTAATATTTACATTGAACATTGAAATAATTTTATAGGCAATCAGCTTGAATGTTCAGGATCGGTCTTGAGCCTATAACTCATTCAGTCAACAGCATACAGTTAATTAACCCGCTAAAAAGTAGGAAAGAAAAATGCCAAGTCCACTAATAGCTTATGGTATCTGTCCACAGTGAGAAGTTAGAGATAGAAGAAGGAAAATCATGACACTTGGAATTAACAACCAATCACTATCAGTATCGGAGATACCAGGTTACAGGGCTCTAATTAAGAGTTGGAAGGACAATACTAAGCCACCATGCTGTATAATATGCCAATACCCTTTACTGGTTGACAATGATGAAGATAGTGAGAATGGATGGAAGAACTTACACTTCACCAATGTCAAATGCAAGATATAAAGATAATATTCAAAACTCTACCTAGGGGAATTACTCCCGCTAGGTAGAAGCCATGAAAGAATCACTACCACTATTCACGATGGGAATTACTTTGCCAGCTCATCATCACCGTGGGAGTAGCAGTAGCAACCTACTTTTACCTGTTAAACTATAAAAAACCGTAGCAATCATTTGCAAACACAAGTTTTAGACCTTTTTTAATAATTTATTGTGCATTGAGCGGCCGCAGTACGGCAAATGAACTGCCGATTCAGACAGAGTCTATTTGACACGCAATATCATTAGGTAGACGACCTACACTATAATTATCGATTCTGGCATGACCCTCATATGGTCGTCTACCTATTTTTAGTAAAGATAACCAAGTTCCGGATCCTTTTTATGTGCAAATGTAAAGGTAATTAGGACAACGAGGTAATAAACCTGCACAGGGTTAGGGTAGTGACGACCACAAGTCCTTCCTTTCTTCGGTAATAGACCAGATTGATGAAGTCTTTAAGGCGATCCAACATGGAAGATTGAATATAAACGGAGTTTTGTCCAAGCCCATAGGTTATGAATATGATACGATTCTTGACAAGGAAATAACTAATGATTCCGGGTATAGCAACAAGGAGGAAGCGAACGGATTCACCAATAAAATTGTCTGTACACCAATGCATAATTTTCCGATGACGGCAATAGAAGAACTGGGAATTAAGAAAGACGAAATTGAGATATCCACAAGCGACCTTGAGTATTGTCTTGGTATGACTTCAGTTAGTAATTCAAATAACATTATTGTCCTGCTTCCTGTATATTGCAAAAGGTTACCAGTTCCTCTTGAATACCAAGGAAAATATCTTGCTATTTTCCAACTTCATAGGGTCCTTACTAGGACCCTAGTAGCTAGAGTAAGAATCTCTCCTGATGGTCATACTGACGTTGCTAAGGATATCAGCTCACCTAATTTTAGAATTATTGCTGATGATCCACAAATTGGGGAAATGACAACGGTCGCTTTACCCATGACAACCAGGATAAGAAAGTTAGGTTGCTTTCATCACTCCTTCATCCAAACCGCTATTTTCAGTATTAGCTGTTTTTGCTAGTTTAATTGTTAAATACAAATCTTGCAAAGGTATGTATGTTTGCCTTGAATGAAAAGACTGCACAGGAAATATTTCAAGAATGTATTACAATAGAGGACCTTTCAAAGTTTCAATGGAGAATCCTGAAGTACATATGTGGTGTGAGTGGTATCTACGATACGTTCCCTGAAATTCTACTATTTCATAGAACCGATCTTAAAGCATACATAGATCCTAAAGTCAGCAAAGAGTACCTCCACGATAAAAGAGGAGCACTTTACAAGCTAATTATGGATAATGTAATGGGTCACTTAATAGATAGAGCCGCTCTTGAAATAGTTGAAGAGTATGAGTATGGAAATCTGGCTATGATCCTCTATGGAAGAAAGAAAAAACTGATAGATATGTGTGAGGGACTTAAGAAATATAAGATGGAAGATTTTGTGTTACTAGATAAATTTTTTCCAAAGAATGTGTAAGGGACTTAAATCCCATTTACATTGTTTTTCAGTATTATTCTATCTGTCGTTCTGAATGTTGAAAAGGGACTTCTTGATTTATTTAAATATCGTATAGCTATCACGGTTCAAAAAATATTATGCGACAACAAGGATTAAATTCAATTGCGAAGCATTTAAATATTAAATATCAGGCACACTGAATTCAATAAAATATGTCAAGTATAACAAAGGTCATCTAAAAGCAGGTAAGAGATGTAAACACATCCATACTTTTAGATTAAATCAATGAGCATGAAGGGAAAGTAAAGGGGATGAAAGGATTTGTGGTAATGGTTAACATACAAGATCCACAGGAATCAAGTGTTTTTACGTTTTGGGAAAATAGAATAACTGGAAAATATTATGAAAACAATAAACGACAATGCCAACAGAACAAACAAGGATCCAAATAACTTTCGGATCATTCTTTTGACATTTTCTAATATAGTTGACTCAAATAGCCAAGCAATAAATGAAGGAGGCCAAAGATTTCCATTAGATTAACTTTTTTAATCTAATCGCCCTACAAATTTTTGACCATACAAATATTAAATTCAAAGTGCACAAGCAGCTTAAAATTTGAGGGTAAAAATGAATCAATCGCCCCATATTCCTTTGGAGCTCCAAAAAAAATCATGTGTTTATTCTATAATCATTTTTTTCTGTGTTATTACAACGATGAGCTTTGTAATGCTGACCCCAACTGTTCAGGATGAAGCTCTTTCTCAAGCAGGAAGTCCGTCAGGCTATGAATTTGTTACAAAGTGGGGGTCTCAGGGCGAGGAACCTGGACAATTCGACGGCCAGAATGATGTAGTTCCATTGGAAGATAGTTTTGTGATAGTTCCGGATTACGACAACCATCGTCTTCAAAAATTCTCGGACAATGGTACTCTTATAGAAATTATTGGAGCTAGTGGAGATCTGGAAGGCGAATTTGATAATCCACATAGCGTAGACGTAGACTCTGAAGGCAATATTTATGTATCAGATAAGGATAACCACCGAATACAAAAATTTTCAATTGGAGGGGACTTTATAACCGCTTTCGGAAGTGAGGGTACGGGGGATGGCCAGTTCACACACCTACATGGTATAGCTGTAGATCCTACCCGTGATTTCGTTTACGCTACTGATACGGAAAACTATGATGTCCAGAAATTCTCAACTAATGGTACATTCCTAACGGGATGGGGTACTGACGGAGAATCTGATGGCCAGTTCTCAAGCCTAGAAAGTGTGGACGTTGATTCTGAGGGTAATGTATACGTAGCTGATTATGGAAATGACCGCATACAAAAATTTGATAGCGAAGGTAATTTCATATTAAAATGGGGCACTCCAGATAGCGCTGATGGACAGTTTGATGGTCCTGCAGGTGTAGCAGTAGACTTGAATGATAACATTTACATAACTGATACAAATAATCATCGAATCCAAAAATTCTCTAGCAGCGGTGATTTTATCTCTGCATTCGGTAGCGAGGGAGAAGGTGACGGACAGTTCATAGAGCCCGAGGGTATAGATGTAGACTCTGAAGGGAATGTTTATGTTGCTGACACAGGGAACTTTAGGATTCAGGTGTTTTCCCAAGAAGCAACATCACTATCTTGATTTGTAGATCGTTCTCATTTCTAAGTTTTTTCTAAAACATATGGATCTGTAACAGCAATATCGAATCGAGCCGTTTTATTGATTCAGGATTATATGATGTGCTCAAACTGTACCTGGCGAGAAATTTTAGAAATAACAATGACTATATTGTAGACTATTTTATGAGATTCTTTTAGACCCCTGGATGTGCCCACAGACTCATAGCTATAGTACATCAAAAGGTCAACAACTAAAATTATCTCGTGTTGGCAGCAGCACCTAATTAATAGCATTATTTTATAAAGTCATGACTTTTAAGCGGACAAGAGACGGTATCGATTAAGAATTGCATATGTGATGTTTTATGCTGGAGCTCTGATAATTTTTATTATAATAATCGTCATTCATTGATTAATTACTGCATATGAATTCAAAGATGACTTTATAAAAGTCATTATCAATATTAGATAATAATGAGCGAAAGTGATAGGATAATCCCTGATGGCTATCATTCGATCAACCCTTATTTAGTTGTAAGAAATGGAGCTAAGGCTATAGAGTTCTACAAAAAGGCATTCGGTGCTGAAGAACGTTTTCGTATGCAGGGGCCTGATGGTAAGACTATTATGCACGCAGATCTCAAAATAGGTGACTCCGCCTTTATGTTAACAGAGGAATCAACTGAGATGAAAGCTCTCTCTCCTGAATCTATCGGTGGAAGTCCAGTTAGCATGTATCTTTATGTTAAAGACGTAGATGCCGTATTTAATCAGGCTGTAACTGAAGGCGCCACAGTACTAAATCCTGTCAGAGACCAGTTCTATGGAGACCGTTCTGGATATTTGAGAGATCCATTTGGACATCTCTGGTCAATAGCAACTCACAAAAAGGATCTTTCGCCAGATGAAGTTAGAAAGGTGGGACAAGCATACTTCGAAGAAATGTCGAAAACGAAGACGGTATAGTGGAAGCAGTCCTCGAATAAGGCGTGCTAGAATAGACTATAGATTGGTACAATCTCTGCGAGACTGCTCTGATGATCTATTCGTGGACACCACCAACAATAAATAATTCCAAAACAATAATATGAAAATGGCTGAGACGATCTTAGTAACAGGTGCTACTGGTACTCTTGGTAGTGAAGTTGTTAGACAGCTTTCCAACTCTACAGATGTTAATATCAAGGCGGCCGCTCGTTCCGTCGAAAAGATAAAAAATTTGGAAAGTGATAAAGTTAAGGCTGTATCTATGGACTACAATAAACCAGAAAATCTAAAAGAAGCCTTAAAAAATGTTGATAAGCTTTTCCTGCTTACTCCAGATGTACCTACCGCACATGAACTTGCATCCAACTTGGTTAACGAAGCAAAAAAGGCGGGGGTTAAATATATTGTAAAGCAATCTGTCATGGGAGCAGATGAGGATGCAGATGTAGGTACAATGCGTCTACATCGTAGAGCAGAGAAAATTATAGAAGAGTCTGGAATACCATATACCTTTCTCCGTCCAAATGAATTTATGCAGAATTTTATAAATTTCCATGGTCATTCTATAAAGAACAATAATGTTTTTTACATACCCGCACAAGAAGCAAAGGTTAGTATCGTTGATGTGCGAGATATCGCTGCAGTAGCGGTAAAGGCACTTACTGATATTAACGGGAATGTTATACATAAAAATAAAGCGCATCTGATCACAGGACCAGAGGCAATATCTTATTATCAAGCAGCAGACATACTTACCACTGAAACAGGCAAGAAAATAGACTATGTTAGTATTTCAGATGAAGATGCTAGAGGAGGAATGAAAGAGATGGGTATGAATGATTGGCTTATCAATACAATTTTGGAATTATATAACTATTATAGAAAAGGGTATGCTTCATACGTGTCTTCTGCAGTTGAAGAAGTAACAGGAAGGAAACCAATAACGTTTGCTAAGTTTGCAAAAGATTATGCAGAAACCTTTAGATGATACTCGTACGTGACAGGATCTACCTTGGCGACCTTGATGAAAAGACTGCAATAGTCTAATGATCTTGAGGTTTTGTTATCTACCCTTTGTTCGCCTTCGTTGAATGCAGGTCTTCAACTTAAGTCCTACTAGACTTAGATTAGAAAAAGGTAGTGTGACCCAATCGAAAGGGAAGGAACAGTCGCCACCATCTCAATATCGGTTGCGCGAACCTTGATAATATTAGTACAAACACTAAATGAAAAAGGCAAACGGTCATGGAGTGTTGGTGAGACCCTAAATGACCGTCTGCCTTACCATTTTCAGTAGGTATTAGTAGTATGCCGGTTGAGACTAAAAGTCTTTTTGGTATACGTAATCCAGTTATATTCACACATTCTTTCTTGGTCGTTCTGCCTCAGATCTTCTGACCCTACTACTACATTATTATTATATCTGGGTTTGCTGGCTGATTTCACACAGGTAAGAGGCTGAATGAAACTAGGCTTGACTGAAAAATCATTTCTCTATGGTTTCTTCAAATTCTCTATTACTCATCTTTTTTGCAGCTTCAAGAGTTTGAGCTGCGTCATCTCCGACAACGTATCTAAAATCAGGATTATCAGAGGTTACTGCATTTACTATCACTTTTGCTACCTCAAGTGGAGGAATTGAGTATTTTAGCATTTGGCCTGCAGCTTTTTCTAGACCCTGCATCATTTGCGAATAAGGCGAGGGCGTAGAAGTATCGGCAGCCATCTTTGCCATCTTTAGATTGCTAAAGATGTTAGTGCTGACTGCTCCTGGTTCAATTGCAATAATTCTTATCCCAAAGGGACGGGTTTCATATCGCATTGATTCAGACAGACCTTCTAATGCAAATTTGGAGCCGTGATAAAAAGCACTAAGAGGAATCGATATCCTGCCTCCCATAGATGTTATATTTACTATTTTGCCGCTCCTTTGCCTTCTCATAACAGGTATAACTATCTGTTTTTACAATTGGCTTGACGCACTTCCCCCAGCTCCAACCTGGTTCAAATGTACCTCTACCAATTGTAATACCACTTTCAGGAAAGTTCACGTAAATAATCAAATTTTTAGAGATCATGGAAGTTGAAGACATGATGATCAATACAGCTGCCATCTAGACAAACATGCACAATGATCTTAGAAATTTCTTTGACATGTTATATAGAATAGCATCCTACCATATACGCAGCCCTATCATAGTAATTTCCAGATTGGAAATTCTGGCTATTTTCTTGTATGATATTGGGCCAAAGGCTTCCACAACGGAAATATGATTTTGTCTTTATTTCCGACCTAAATATTTACTAATTTTAGCATAGTATATGTATGCAAAGCACCAAAAATCTAGAAAATGCAACATTATCAAATGTGAAGGAAAAGATTGTCATTACTGAAGCAGGACAACAGTCATCAAAAGCAAGAGGAGAAGTGGCAGCACAAGAGCAAATACGTATATTCGGGCAAGTTTTTGTAACAAATGAAGAACCGCGTGCTCCACGAACCAGAGGAGAAGTGGCAGCACAAGAGCAAATGAGAGTAGTACGACAGGCTATGACGTACAGACCAATACAATCTAGAGAACCAAAAACAAGAGGAGAAGTGGCAGCACAAGAGCAAATAAAGATATTAAGTCAAGTTCTAAAAATGTAAAAACATAATCGCTGTCACCAATTGCAGATGAAAACGGATTAGACAGGAGTGAGAAGTGAGCACAATTGATGGACAAACATTCTCAATTACCCTGCCCACTCCATCTTCAAATAAATAAAATATAGAAAAAGAACAACAACAACAAGACAATAGCTTCTTTCTAATCTTCACTTACTTTTTTTCCCAGGATCACAGGAATCAGCTGATTTCATTGTTTCATACGCGGTGATATTCCATAGCTAAATTCCTAAATTATAAGTAACATTAGTTACGCTTACTTACTTTATTTTACATCTTATTATTTTATATCTAGAAATTCTGCTGCACCAAAGAGGGAGGAAAGCTCTTTGGCGAGTTGATCACAAAAAACTCCTACAATTTCAAAATCAGCTGGACTGAGTTTCTTTTCACTAAACATTCCAAGAACTGCTATTGCTTCTCCTTTGTAAATAAGTGGATATCCTGCATAGGATTTTAACCTCTCCTTTTTTGCCCATTCTGGATACCTTATTCTTGGATCATTTATAACATCATTTGTAATTGCAGG